>RDXN01000047.1 GCA_004292855.1 Cytophagales bacterium | reverse complement strand
TTAGTTCTTGAAACGATTCGTTCATGATCTTGGTAGTTGGGGAACTCCAAGATAAGACAGACTCTCGGTTTTATCCTATCCAAAACGTACTCTTAGCAACGTTAACAATCAACGTAATCAAATCAATCACACGAATCACAGTTCAGACGAGCTTCTTATACTTAATCCGCTTGGGCGTAGCGTCGGTGCCGAGCCGCTTGCGTCGGTTTTCTTCATATTCGGAGAAGTTGCCCTCAAACCAGTATACCTGCGAGTCGCCCTCAAAGGCCAGAATGTGCGTGGCAATGCGGTCCAGAAACCAGCGGTCGTGGCTGATGACAACGGCGCAACCGGCAAAGTTTTCGAGGCCCTCTTCCAACGCCCGGAGCGTGTTCACGTCGAGGTCGTTGGTGGGTTCGTCGAGCAGCAGCAGGTTGCCGCCTTCTTTGAGGGCAATAGCCAGGTGAACCCGGTTGCGCTCCCCACCCGACAGCGTACCCAGCTTCTTCTCCTGATCGGCTCCGGCAAAATTGAACCGACTGCAATAGGCGCGGGCGTTTGTCTGCTTACCACCCAGCATGACCCAGTCGTTGCCTTCCGAAATAGTCTGATAGACGGTTTTGTTCGGGTCCAGGCCATCGTGTTCCTGATCGACGTAAGCCAGCTTGACCGTCTCGCCCACGTCGAACGTGCCCGCGTCGGGACGAAGTTGCTCGGTGATGAGCTTGAACAGGGTTGTTTTGCCCGCGCCGTTCGGCCCGATAACCCCCACAATGCCACCCTGTGGCAGCGAGAAATTCAGGTGTTCGTAGAGTAATCGGTCGCCAAAGGCTTTCGCAACGTCTTGTGCTTCAATGACTTTTGCGCCCAGGCGTGGTCCTGCTGGAATAAAAATTTCGAGCTTTTCTTCGCGCTGACGGGCGTCCTGATCAAGCAGTTTCTCGTAGGCTCCCAGGCGGGCTTTCGACTTGGCTTGGCGGGCTTTGGGGGCCATTCGGACCCACTCTAGCTCGCGTTGAAGAGTCTTTTGCCGCTTCGATTCGGTCTTTTCTTCCTTCGCTAATCGTTGCTCTTTCTGTTCGAGCCACGACGAATAATTGCCTTTCCAGGGGATGCCCTCGCCCCGGTCGAGTTCGAGAATCCAGCCCGCTACATTGTCGAGGAAATAGCGGTCGTGGGTTACGGCAATTACGGTGCCTTTATACTGGCGCAGGTATTCTTCAAGCCACAACACCGATTCGGCGTCGAGGTGGTTGGTGGGTTCGTCGAGGAGCAAGACGTCGGGTTCCTGAAGGAGCAACCGGCAGAGGGCCACCCGGCGTTTTTCACCTCCTGAAAGCGTACTGATAAGTGCGTCGGAGGGGGGTGTGCGGAGGGCGTCCATTGCCCGTTCCAGGCGGGTGTCGAGTTCCCAGGCATTGTGATGATCGAGCTTCTCCTGCACCTCGGCCTGCCGGGCAATCAGCTTGTCGAAATCGGCGTCGGGTTCACCGAAGGCCTCGTTGATCTGATCGAACTCTTTCAGAAGGCTAACCACCTCGGCAACACCTTCTTCAACGATTTCCCGGACGGTTTTGGTTGGGTCGATCTGCGGTTCTTGTTCCAGCATCCCGACCGAGTAACCGGGCGAAAACACTACCTCGCCGTTGTAGTTCTTATCGATACCGGCGATGATTCGTAGCAAAGTTGATTTGCCGGAGCCGTTAAGCCCCAAAACGCCTATCTTCGCACCGTAAAAAAAGGAAAGGTAGATGTTCTTTAGGATTTGTCGGTTCGGGGGAATAATTTTACCCACGCCCGCCATCGAAAAGATAATAGTTTCCTGGCTCATTAGTTGACAATACCGCTACGGCGGCCCGATTTTTGTGGTTGGCAAATATCTCAAAATTAACCCTAAGCGCAGCCTTAATTTGCTGAAATAATGGAAAACGCTTCACTGGTAGATGAATACGGTTACGTCGCAGACGGAAAGGTATTTTTGAAAGGCTACCTACACTACTCAGACCGCCAAATTGGCGAAGTCAAACGCACCGAGCAAGAAGCACTCGACTACTTTAAGAACCGCTTTGTGATTGCCCAAAACAAAGTGGCTCAATTAGAGGAAGAGATCGAAGAAGCTCAAAACAAAGGATCGTACCTGACCAAGCTGGTACAACTGCGTAAAAAACTCACCACGTTCGACGCCATCGGCGATTTTATCCCCTTGCTCGACCGGCTTGATGCACAGGAGTTGGTTCTGACAGACCTGATTAAGAACAATCAGCTCAAGAACCTCGAAATCAAACGGGCATTGATCGCCGAAGCCGAAACAATTGCCAGCAGTGATGACTGGAAACCGGTTGCCGATGCCCTACAGGAAATCAAGCTGAAATGGATTAAGACAGGCCCCGTCGACAAGATACTCGATGAGGAGGTTGAAGGTACGTTTACGGGTTTGCTCGACAACTTTTTTCAGCGTCGGCGCGACTTCTTCAACGAGCAAAACAAGATTATTCAGGAGCGGCTCGATCAGTACGATTCCCTCATCCGGCAGGCGTTCCGGCTTATCCGTCACCCGAGCGTCGATGAGGCTTATAAAGAGGTCCGTAACCTCAACAATGCCTGGAAAGCGGTAGGGGAGGTGCCAATCAAGAAGAGCGGTAAACTCTACAAGCAATTCAAGAAGGCCACAACTGCCGTTTACAATAAGTACAATGAGTCGAAAGGGATTGTGATTATCCCCAAGGTCGACCCACGGTTGGAGGCTCAAATCAAGATGACTGAGGAGGCCGAGCGGCTCTCGAAACAAACGGACATTTTTGCGGCTGCCGAGCGGGCCAAAGTGCTGCTCAATAGCTGGAAAGAAATTAAGGTGCCCTTCAAACTTCAGGACAAAGGCATTCAAGAGCGGTTCCGGTCGGCCTGCGACAAGATTTTCGAGTTGAGCTACCTCGGTCGCGTATTGACCCGCAAGTACCCGGCTTTCGAGATGAAGAGCGAGTCGGAGCAGTTACGCACGAAGATTCGCGAGATGGAATACCTCGTCCGGCGCGAGAAAAGCGACCTGCAAATTGCCCTGCAAGATGCCGACGGCCTCGACCCGGAGAACCCCGAAGACAAGCAGATTTTGAACAAAATCAATACCCAAAAGCGCAAGATCGCCATGAAGGAACTCATCTTGCGTGAGTTCAACAAGCGGTTAGAGAATATCGGGTATTGATGTAGTTTTACATAGACGACAAGCGAAGGCTGGATTTCCTGGCGATGAAAAGCGTGCTGGAAAACGGCCTTCGTTTATTAGAAGCCCGCCTGATTCTGGCCGATCCCAAAACGGTGTCGGACGCAGATCATGCCTTTCTGATCAAGTAATTACGGTCATTGCGGGATGCTTTGAATCAAATCGACCGGGAGTTTGCAGAGGATGATGAATAAACCGAACGTCGTTATGGAAAGGGCTAATGAGTTTTTAAACCGGTTTGAGCAGGCAAGCTCACTGGAAGAGCGTGAGACGATTGCAGCCGAATACCGCCAATTCCTGACCACACTGAATGATGCTGATCGCGACAAAGCCCGAACTATTATGAGCGGACAATGGGAGGCCATCGGTCAGGAAATGAATTCGCTTCAACAACAGTTAGCCGCTTTTCGTCAGCAATACGACCACGCCGTTGCCTAAAGACAAAATGACTCTCCGCGAGGCCCAAAATACCGTTGATGAGTGGATTAAAACCGTGGGCGTTCGCTACTTCGGCGAACTAACCAACATGGCCATTCTAACCGAAGAAGTGGGCGAACTCGCCCGCATCATGGCCCGCCGATACGGCGAACAATCCGAAAAAGAATCCGACAAAAACCGCGACCTCGGCGACGAAATGGCCGATGTTCTGTGGGTATTAATCTGCCTCGCCAATCAAACCGGCATTGACCTCACCGAGGCTTTTGCCAAGAATCTAGACAAGAAAAACAGCCGCGATGCCACTCGGCACAAGGAAAACGAGAAGCTAAAATAGGCTTCGTTACTGATACCGCTCCAAAGCCGCCCGCAACGAATCCCGCATGGCCGTGACCAGGCTTTCGGGCTGTAGCACGGTCAAGTCTTCGCCGTAGCTGCGGAGGTGCATCATCAGGTCGCGGTTGGGGGCGAGCCGCAAGCGGACCCGGCACTCGGTTTCGGTGTCCAGTAAAACTTCCTGCGTTTGGTGGATGGGCTTGGCTTTGACGTATCGTCCGCGTAGGGGCGTAAATGACAGAACCACCTCCTCAACCGGCCCGCTGCTGTCGGTGATCCCGAAAATGTGTTCAAACAACTCGCTCACGCTTGTCATGACGGGGGCGGGCACCTCGCACGTGTCGTCGCTGATTTCGAGATCGCTCATGCGGTCGAGGGCGAAGGTCCGCTCGCGGCCTGTTTTTTCGTCGTATCCAATCACGTACCAGCTATCGCTCACCTCACGGAGCAAAATCGGGTGCAGGGTACGCAGAGGCAATATTTCTTTGTTCGAGGGGGCGGGTTGGTTGCTCTCGTGCTTGCTGTAGCGGAAGGTAATTTGGCGGTTCTGGTTCACGGCCCGCACCAACATAGGCACATAATGCCGGTTGCCACCCAAGACCCGCTCTTCCACATACACCACCCGGCGCGTAGGCATGTCTGTTTTCACCTCGCGAATAATATCCAGACTCTGCCGGACTTTTTGGAGGGCATTGCTCAGTTCGTCGGCAACGGAGGCCCCCTGCGTGGCTGCTAACACCTCGCGGGCGTAGTCGAGGGCTTCCATATCGTCGGGGTTGAGCATCAGTTGCAGGAGCCGGAACTGCGGGTCGGTGTAGTAGTAGCCGTTGGTGCGTTTGTCGTAGGCGATGGGCGCGTCGTGGTCCTCGCGCATCCGCTGAATGTCTTTTTCGAGCGACGAGATCGACCGGATGCCGCACTTGTCCTGGCACAACTCAAACAGGCGTTGTTTGGAGTATCGGCGCGGATACCGGCTAATGACCTCGTCGATTAGGCGGTAGCGTTGGAAGGCAGAACGGGTAATGGGCATGATTGGGTCTATTTGTGTAGAGACGCAAAATTTTGCGTCTCCTGTGCGTCAGCAATATTGTAGCTACCTAGCCATCCGGCGGTGAGCCGCAAAATTTTGCGTCTCTACACCACAAAAATAACGAACAACAGAAGAAGATTACGTTCTGAGGGGGTCAAGTTTGTAGCGTACAGTATAAATGATCCAATTATGAACGCACAATCTGCCCCAATTTCATTCACAGGAGGTGCTTCGGTAACGGCTCGGCTATCGGCCCGGCAATTATCGGAGGTGGAATTAGGCTTGTTTTTGCTTTCGCAACTAACACCCCTAGCTCCGCCGACGGCCCTACCGGCCCTCTTGCGCGCCCCCGATCCGTCGGATACTGACTGCCCCGTGTGGACAGCCAAACAACACAAATACCTGAGCCGGGCACGCTACGTGCTGGCGCGTTTTCGCGAGTCGAGCCTGTGGGACCGGCTGGTGGAACGCTACGTGACCTTACCCAACCACCTGACGGCTTTCGACGTGAGCCGCGACCGCAGCCGGTTCTGCACCAAAACCGTGGGATTCACCCGCAACCGCACGGCTACGTTCCGGCAAATGCTGGCGTGATTATAGGGAAATAAATTATTTCAATTTAATCAGTTGATTATGAGAAAACTAAAGGTGCAAATGCAAACCTCAGTAGATGGTTTTGTCGCCGGTATTAACGACGAGATGGACTGGCTGACCTTTGATTGGGATCAGGCTCTCAAGCAAGGCGTAGCGAATATAATGGAGCCTGTCGATACCATTCTTTTGGGCCGAAAACTAGCCGAGGGGTTTATTCCACATTGGGCCTCTGAACCGGAATATGAAGACCCGATCAGTATAAAGTGGATGAATGAAATGCCTAAAGTAGTTTTCTCAACTACGCTCACCCAGATCGAATGGCCCAATACCCGATTGGCTGTAGGCGAACTAACAGACGAAATAAACAAGCTCAAGAGTTTATCTGGTGGGGACCTCATTGCTTATGGTGGCGCTACGTTTGTGGCCTCATTACTAAAAGCGGGTTTAGTCGATGAACTAAATCTGTTCGTTAATCCGGTGGCTTTAGGCAAGGGGAAATCTATTTTCGGCCTTCTCGAAAACCCTCAACAGTTAAAGCCTATATGCACAAAGTTTTTTTCCTGTGGCATTACATGGTTGGAATTTGAGGTGGTTCGATAGATCGTTAGTCCAGAGATGACATCTCTCAAAATGAGATGCTATCTCTGGCTTATCTTTGCCCCATGAATTTGCAAAACGATTTGCTGCTCCGGGCAGCACGGGGCGAGGCCGTGGAGCGTGTGCCGGTCTGGATGATGCGGCAAGCTGGTCGGATGCTGGCCGAATACCGCGCCGTTCGCCAACGGGCGGGTGACTTTATCACGCTTGCCAAAACGCCCGAACTAGCCGCCGAGGTGACCATTCAGCCCGTCGATCTGCTTGGGGTCGACGCGGCTATCATTTTTTCGGATATCCTGGTGGTTCCCGAAGCGATGGGGCTACCCTACGAGATGGTCGAAGCGCGGGGGCCGGTGTTCCCCGAAACCGTGCGGACAATGGCCGACCTCGACCGGCTCCGCACCGCCGATGCCGAGACCGATTTGGGCTACGTACTCGACGCTATCCGGCTGACTAAGAAAGAGTTGAACGCGCGAGTGCCGCTGATTGGCTTTGCCGGTGCGCCCTTCACGATCTTTTGCTATATGACGGAGGGCAAGGGTTCCAAGACGTTCTCAGTAGCGAAGAAATTGCTCTACACCGACCCGGCCTTTGCCCACGCGCTCCTGCAGCGCATCACCGACAGTACGATTGCCTACCTACGCGCACAAGTGCGGGCAGGGGCAAACCTGTTGCAGGTGTTCGACTCGTGGGCGGGGATTCTCTCGCCCGATCAATACCGGACGTTCTCGCTGCCCTACATCCGGCAAATTTGCGATGCCTTGAACGATGCCGCACAAGGCGAGGTGGTGCCCGTGACGGTGTTTGCCAAAGGCGCGTTTTTTGCCCGGCACGAAATTGGGCAACTGAACTGCTCGGTGGTGGGCCTCGACTGGAACATGGACGCCCGCGAGTCGCGCCAACTTATACCCGGCAAAACGCTACAGGGGAACCTTGACCCCTGTGTACTCTATGCCGACTTCGCCCAGATTCGGGCGGAGGTGAAACAGATGGTAGCCGATTTTGGTACGCAACGCTACATTGCCAACCTCGGTCACGGCGTTTATCCCGATACCAACCCCGATGCTGCCCGGTGTTTCATTGAGGCCGTAAAGGAATTTAGCAGCTAACAAAGAAGGCTGTTTCAGCTTAAGTACTTTTTACATAAAAACTGCACTCGTAAGTCTCTATCATCATTTTTGGTGAGAGTAGATTCCTTACGTAGTGCAGTTTTCGTTTTACCACTTGTACTGAACAAAACAACCATGAAACACTGCTACCTATGCCTTCTCTGGCTAGTGCTGTCGTTTGCTGCCCAGGCGCAGCAAACCCGGCAACTTACGGGGCGCATCAGAGACGCGAGTACCAACGACAACCTGCCCGGTGTGAGCATTGTTGTTATCGGTACGACCGCCGGCACTACCTCCGACGCTTCGGGAAACTTCACGCTTACCGTTCCCAATCGGGATAATCTGGTGCTCAGTTTCAGCTATATCGGCTACACGAGCAAGCAGGTGACGGTGGGAAACCAGTCTACTTTGGAGGTTCTGCTCGACGCCGACACCAAAGCCCTCGACGAGGTGGTGGTGGTGGGTTATGCCACCGTCAACAAGCGCGACGTGACGGGGGCAGTGTCGTCGGTGAGTACCCGGCAACTGCGCGACATCCCGATTACGAACGCGGCTGAGGCACTCACGGGCAGGCTCGCGGGGGTTCAGGTGACTACGTCGGAGGGTGCTCCCGGCGCGAATATTCAAATTCGGGTGCGTGGGGGTGGCTCCATCACCCAAGACAACTCGCCGATTTACATCGTAGACGGGGTACAGGTCGAGAACGCGCTCAACTTTTTGTCCCCCCAGGATATTGAAACTATCGATGTGCTGAAAGATGCCTCAACCACAGCTATTTACGGGGCACGGGGAGCCAACGGCGTGGTCATTATAACGACCAAGTCGGGCAAGGGCGGTAAAACCACGGTCAGTTACAACGGGTCGATGGGTTTCCGGGAGGTGAGCCGTCGCATGAACTTGCTGAGTCCATATGACTTTGTGCGGTGGCAGTACGAGCGCACCCGTGGCGACGTGGCCGGGGAGGCTTCGTTCCTGTCGCAATACGGCACCTTCGAGAACATCAACCAGTTTAAAACGACCACACCGATTGACTGGCAGGGAGAGGTGTTTGGGCGACGGGCGGCTTACCAAAACCATAACGTGGTGGTGAACGGTGGGTCGGCGGCCACCAATTTCAACCTGAGCCTGACCTCGAACAACGAGGAGGGTGTTCAACTGGAATCGGGGTTTGGGCGGTATTTGGCCACGTTCCGGCTCGACCACAAGGCAAGCGACAAGCTCAAAGTGGGCCTTAACGTGCGCTATCTGAACCAGACCATTCAGGGGGCGGGCACGACTACGAGCGGTACCAAAGCCACCAACCGGCTACGGCACTCGGTTCAATACCGGCCTTTGCTGGTAGGAGCCAACGTGGACATTGATGATTTTGACGAGAACCTGTATATCGCATCGGGCAACCTGGTGAATCCCATCCTGATGACGCAGGCCGAATATACCCGCAACCTGAGCCGCGCCCTCAACGTGAGCGGTTATGTGAACTACAATATCACCAAAGACCTGATGTTCCGCAGCACCGTGGGCATCGACGACAACAACCAACGGATCAATCAGTTCTGGTCGAAGGTGACGGGAACCGCCCGGAACGCGGCCTCGTTGCCCGTGGCGTCGATTTTTCAGCAGAACGCCATCACGATCAACAATACAAACACGTTGCAATACCACAAAAAATTTGCCAAAAAGCACGACCTGACGGTGCTGGTGGGGCAGGAGGTATACGACTATAATGCCAAGAACAACACGATGGAGACGCGGTATTTTCCCGCCGACATCGCGCCCGATCAGGCACTGGCCAACATGAGTTTAGGGTCGCCCCCGTCGGGAGCTATTCAGCCCCGCAACGTCTCGAACGAACTGCCACCCAACCGCCTGTTTTCGTTGTTTAGTCGCGTGAGTTATAATCTGGCCGACAAGTACTTAGCCTCGTTTTCGATGCGCTCGGACCGTTCCTCGAAGTTCAATTACGAGAACGGCGCGCTGGTGTTTCCGTCCGGCACTGCCGCCTGGCGTTTCTCCAAAGAAGCCTTCATGCAAGGTGTTAACTGGCTGACTGACGGGAAGTTGCGCGTGGGTTATGGCGTGGCTGGTAACAACCGAATTGGCGACTTGCTCTACCGGCAGTTGTACGGCGTTACGGGCGAATACGCCATTAACCACACCGTTTTGCCCGGTTACGCGCCCGTTTCGCTGTCCAACCCTGGCCTGAAATGGGAAACCAACGTTTCGCGGAACATCGGTCTAGATATCGCCTTCCTGAACAATCGTTTCCAGCTTTCGCTTGACGCTTACCAAAACACGGGCCGTAACCTGCTGTTGGCGGTGGCTATTCCACCAACCACGGGCTATTCGTCGCAGATCAAGAACCTCGGCTCAACCCAAAACCAAGGCGTGGAGTTGCAATTGACGGCCTATGTGGTACAGAAACAGGACTTTACGTGGACATCAAGTTTTAACGTCGCCAGCAATCGAAACAAAGTATTGGACCTCGGACCCGTTACGCAGCAAACCCGTAACTCCGGCTGGCAAGGGTCCGACGGAACCGACGATTATCTTGTAAAAGTGGGCGAACCCGTGGGCCTGATGTATGGATTCGTGACGGACGGGTTCTACATGGTAGACGATTTTACGTACAACGCCACCACCAAAGCCTACACGATTAAGGCGGGGATTCCGGTGAACTCGGTCTATGGTGTGCCGCAACCGGGGATGCTCAAATGGAAAGATATTGATGGCGACGGGCTGATTACTGCCGACAAAGACCGGACGGTGGTTGGCAATGCAAACCCCAAATTTATTGGCGGCTGGAACAATCAATTTACCTACAAAGGCTTCGATGCCAGCGTGTTTGTGAACTGGGTGGCGGGCAATGACATCTACAATGCCAACAAAATTGAGTGGACCGACGGGGCCTTCCCGAACCTGAACCTGCTGGACATGATGCAGACCCGCTGGACCAACATTAACGACGCTGGTCAGGTGGTTACCGAACCCGATGCGCTAAAAACGCTGAACGCCAACGCGACCATGTGGACGCCCGTGCGGGTGCAACGGTACTGGCTGCACTCGTGGGCGGTGGAAGACGGTTCGTTCCTGCGCGTGAACAACGTGACGCTGGGTTATACATTGCCCGCCAACCTGCTGAAGAAAGTGGGCGTGTCGCGGTTGCGGGCCTATGCTACGGTGAACAATCTGGCCACGTTCACGAAGTACTCAGGCTTTGACCCGGAGGTAAATACGCGCCGGAGCGACCCACTCACGCAGGGGGTTGACTTTGCTGGTTATCCACGCGCGAAAGCCGTAGTGTTTGGTGTTAATCTGTCATTCTAAAAATACCCCACCCCCGGCCCCTCCCCGGTAGGGAGGGGAGGCTCACCAGTCTATCTTGTTTTTGTTTTGGCAAACTTTCTGATGACTTGTCAAAGTCAGTTAAGCAAAAACAAAGTGGACGTTGATGTCTCCCCTCCCTACGGGGGAGGGGCAGGGGGTGGGGTCGATACAAACATGAAATCATCTTTATCAAAAATAACCCTCCTGAGCAGTGCCGTTATGGCCTGCCTTTGGTTGGCAACCGGTTGCCGGGAGTACTTGCAGGTAGAACCCAAGTCCCAAATCAGCCTTGGCGATGCGTTTTCTAACCTGCCCAACGCGACCAACGCAGTCATTGGTGTCTATGACGAACTGATGGGCGACAACGGTTACGGTATTCGAATCAACATGTACTACCCCTACGATTCGGACGAGATGATCGTGTCGGGTAACATCGACAACGGGCGTCGAGGGGTTGGTCGGTATCAGTTGTTGTTGACCAACACCGAGATTCGGAACCCATTTCTGCAATTGTATCGGGGGGTGGAGAAATCCAACCTGTGCATTGAGCAGATTCCGAAAATGGCGCAGTATACCAGTGGTACCGAAGCCGAGAAAAAAGAACTCCGCCGATTGCACGGCGAGGTGCTGACCCTCCGGGCGCAATTTTATTTTGAACTGCTCCGCAACTGGGGCGATGTGCCCGCGCCGATGGCTCCCTCGTACACCCAAACGGACCTGTTTATTCCTCAATCGAACCGTGATGAGACCTACGTGAAGCTGCTCGACGACCTGAAAACGGCTACCGATCTGGTTCCCTGGCGCACGGAGGCCGGAACCCGCAACGAGCGCATTACGAAAGGTGCGGTGAAGGCTCTGCGGGCTAAAATGGCCTTGTTTCGGGGGGGATATGCGCTACGTAGCAACGGGCAAATGGAGCGCAACACCGATTATCTGACCTACGTAAAAATCGCCCGCGACGAGTGCGCCGATCTGGTGGCCAAACGCACCGAACACACGCTAAACCCCAGCTACGAGGATATTTGGCGCAAACTGACGTCGTTTGTGTATGACCCGTCGGGCGAGATTCTGTTTGAGGTGGGGGCCGGGGGAGCCAACGCCAACTCCGACAGTCGCATGGGCAACTACAATGGTCCGGTGGTCAACGCGGCCTCGCGCTACGGGGCCGGGGGCGGTGGATTGCTGGTGTTGCCCAACTATTTCTACGCCTTCGACTCGACCGACATCCGGCGCGACGTGACCGTGACGATGTATGCCGTAACCTCGGCCACCAACGTCAAATCCCCCCGCCGACTGGGCGAACTGACCGACGGCAAATTCCGGCGCGACTGGCGGGTTCCGCTCCTGCCCGGTACGGTCCTGAACGTCGGCTACAACTGGCCGATGATTCGCTTCTCGGATGTGTTGCTGATGTTTGCCGAGACCGAAAACGAGATCAACAACGGCCCTACGGCGGCTGCAATCGCGGCTTTTGAGGAGGTTCGGAAACGGGCATTTCCGGCTAACTCGAAAGCTGTTGGGGTCACGCCTACCACCAAAACAGCCTTTTTCGACGCGCTGGTAAATGAGCGGTATCTGGAATTTGGCTCCGAGGGCATCCGCAAATTCGATCTGATTCGGTGGAACCTGCTGGCGCAAAAAATTGCCGAAACTCGCGCCAAAATCACGCAGATGCGGACGGCCACCGGGCCTTTCGCCAATGTGCCGCAGTATATCTACTGGAAAAACAACGGCGAAGAACTCCAGTGGAACAACTCGTTCTACAAGCCCAGCGCGACCACCACACCCACCGGCTGGACGCGTCTGGACTGGCGGCAACACATCACAACCAACCTCATCGACGGGGTCACGCTCGACGCGGGTATTGCACGGTTCTTCACCCCCGGCAAAAGCGAACTCTTCCCCTTCGACCAGGCCACGGTGGACGCCTATCAGGGGAAATTGAAGCAAAATCCGGGATATTAGTATGCAGTGGGCAATAAGCAGTATGCAGTATGCAGTTGGCAATAAGCAGTTGGCAATAAGAAGTTGGCGAAGGATGGTAGGCAGTTGGCAAGTGGTGATGACTGCTCACTGCTCACTGCCCACTGCCTACTGTCTACTGCTCGCTGCCTACTGCTCACTGCTTACTGCCTACTGCCAACCCATCGCTTTCCCTGGTGCCGAGGGAGCCGGGAAGTTCACCACGGGCGGGCGCGGGGGGGCGGTCTATGTGATTGATAATCTGCTGGATGAGGCTAAAAATCCGCCTGTTGGTTCGTTGCGGTGGGCAGTGGAGCAGAAAGGTCCGCGCACAATTGTCTTTGCCGTGTCGGGGACCATTGCGTTGGCGGCTCCGCTCCGTATCCGGCAGGGCGATTTGACCATTGCGGGCCAAACCGCTCCCGGCGATGGCATTTGCCTGAAAGACTATGTGACCAATGTGGAAGCCTCCAACGTGATTATCCGTTACCTGCGGTTTCGGTGCGGGAACGAAAAACTGGCGAGCGATGCGCAGGATGCCATCAACTGCGTCCGGCAGCATGATGTCATTATCGACCACTGTTCCATGAGTTGGTCGGTCGATGAAGTAGGTTCATTCTATGACAATCAACGGTTTACGCTCCAATGGTGCATCCTGAGCGAGAGCCTGTACGCGGCAGGCCACAAAAAGGGTGAACATGGGTTTGGGGGCATTTGGGGCGGGCAGGGCGTGTCATTTCATCACAACTTGCTCGCTAGCCATACGAGCCGAAACCCGCGTTTTTGTGGCTCACGCTACACCCGCAAGCCTGAACTGGAGCAGGTGGATTTCCGAAATAACGTGATCTTCAACTGGGGTTTTCAGAACATCTACGGCGGTGAAGGCGGCAGTCAGAACGTGGTTAACAACTATTTCAAGCCCGGCCCGGCCACCAAAAAAGGAGCCGTGCAATACCGGATTCTGGATTTGACCTCGTGGTATTTTGATGCTAGCGTTCGCCCCGATACCTTGGGGGCGGGGCATTTTTATGTATTTGGCAACATGGTTGAAGGGTTCCCGGCTGCGACTAGAGACAATTGGAATATTGGCGTGCAGAACAAAGATGCCGCGTTGAAAGCCCGCGCCAAAGCCGAGCAACCGTTCCCATTCACGCCCATCACGCCCCAATCGGCGGAGGCTGCTTATGAAGCGGTCCTGAAGCAAGCTGGAGCCACCTTGCCCCGGCGCGATGCAGTAGATGAGCGCGTGGTGAAACAAGTCCGCACGGGGCAGGTTGCTGTTGGCGGGGTTTGGGGAGCGAACACTGGAATCATTGACTCGGCAACTCAGGTGGGCGGCTGGCCGAACTTGAAAACCGGCAAGATTCCTGTGGACACGGACAAAGATGGAATCCCTGATCATTGGGAGTCCTCCCAAAAACTAAACCCCAGCGACCCGGCTGATGGCGCGAAGATTCTGCCATCGGGGTGGAGTAATTTGGAGGTGTATCTGAATGGGTTACCTCGGTAACCACCGCCCCTCAAAGGCCCAACTCACCGTAACGTCCTTAGCCGAAATGGGCAAATTATCCCGATGCCAGGCATAATCACCACCATTGCGGTGGCAGTTGTGGTAATACACCCGGCGGCCCCACTTGGGGGGAGCAGGTGATCCTTCGACCCAATAAATATCCGCGTCGGCCATGTTTTTCGGGAAACGGCATCCGATCAGGTAAAACTGCGCGTCGCGGTGGAAGCGGCCCAGTTTGAAGCCGTCGTTCCCCTCAAACGTGCAGTTTTTCAGCACCGTCCGTGATGATTCGGCCCCGGAGCCGTCGTGCCAAATGGCCGCGTTTTTGTTGTGGCAAATGAACCGACAGTTCTCGGCCCAGGCCCAACCACGGGGGCAATAAAAATCCACCCCGCCCTCCATGGTGCAGTTTTTGAAATAGTACAAGCCGCCGTTCACGTCCCACGGGCTAACCGTATCGCCACCCAATGCCCGGAAGGTACAGTTTTTGAACACCAGCCGCGTAGCCCCCGGAAACGACCGAAACGCGAACTGATGCCCGTCTTTCCGCACACGCTTGGTGCCGGGTGTCTCGCCCGTTTCGCGGGGCAGGGTGGGGCGGCCTTCCGTGGGGCGGTCGGTGCGGGGCGCGGAGGAGTTGCCGCCCGATTCGTTGAGGCAAGTAATTGTGGTGTCGGCGTTGGCCCGGAAGCCGTAATCGTTAATGACGGTCAGTTTCTCAAAGCGCAAATCGTGGGCCGTTACGTTGAGGGTTGCCGCCCCACTATCGTCGGGGTGTTCGCACCGCCACAGGTCGCGGGCCTGGGTGAACACGATTTGTACCCCGCGTTCGCTTTCACCCCGGAGCGTCAGAAAATGGCGTTTCTGGATGAAGAGTTTCTCCCGATACACGCCGTTTTTGATCAGAATAACCCGCTCCCCCCCCGACGAATCGGCCATCGGAACGCTCTCAATAGCCGCCTGAATGGTCCTGAAATCGCCTTTGCCATCCGGTGAGACGACGATGGGGCGGGGAACCTGAAACGCTTGATTCAGGATAAGCAGACAGGTTGCCAGGAGTAGAGTTGCTTTCAATTTGTGTAAATCTTATCAATCAATAGAACGCAGGTCGTTATGGTTTTTATGATCGGTTATGATTTTGGTTTGTATCGAAAAGATCATAACCGATCATAAAAATCTGCGTTCTATAACTTCTCTTCCAAAAACCGCAACGTCTCCTGCCACATCACCGGCGTGTATTCGTGCTTTATGCCGGGATACTCCACATACCGAAACTGACCCGGAGCCTGCATTACCCGGTATACACGTTCTACTGCCCGGTTAATGTACTGTACACCCGCAAACGGCGCGTTTTGATCCTGATCGCCCGACAGCGACAGCAGGGGCCGGGGAGAAATGGCCGCCAGAACGCTCTCGTTATCAAAATGTTGCAATAGGTCCGCTACGTAATAATAAATGCCGTGTGCCCGTAGCCGTCCCGCTCGAATAAGCTCTGTATTGCGGGTGATGCAGGCCACGGCCACCGTTGCCCGAACGCGCTCGTCGAGAGCCGCCAGCCAAAACGACCGCAAACAGCCCATGCTCATGCCCACGGCTGCTATGCGGTTAGGGTCCACTTCGGGGCGGGTGCAGAGGTAGTTGAGGGCTAGTTGATCGTCGCGGACCATCATGCCCCAAAAGCTCCGACCTTTCCAGATATTGATTTTAGCCCAGGTCAATTCTTCGGGTTGGCCTTTTTCGGTCGGGCCATTTGGTCCCCGGCCCGACCGCTCACCAAAGGCGTAGGCGTCGATGGCCAGCACTACGTAGCCCGCCCGAACGAGGTCTTCGGCAGGACCGTTTTCGTTCACCCAGTTTTTCTTGAATAGTTCGTCTTTGCCGTGCGCGTAGTCGCCACCGTGGTAGTGGTGATAGAGGATGGCCGGGGTCCGACTATTCGGGGTTTTAGTTTTTACCCCATCAGGAATGAGCAAAATACCCGGAACGACGGCATCCACGCCGTTGAAAAACGTGAACGTTTCGAGCGTGTAGCCGGGACGTTTCTCGGTAGTCAGCGTTTTCACCACTGGCATTATGGTTGGGGGAATATCGCCAAACAGTTGTCGGATGGTGGCCCGGATGTGTTTCTGGCGTTTCAGCCATTCCGTTTTGCTGACTGGCGTTTTGAACTCCGGTGCGCGAAACGTGCTGTCCACATAGGGTGTTTGGGCGAGCGTGGCCAGGGGCAGCAGCAAGAAAATTAGATAGCGCATGATTTTATGGGAACACGGATTGAACGGATCGAACAGATTGAAAACGAATTTTAACCATTTCAAAAATCCGTTTTCAATCTGTTCGATCCGTTCAATCCGTGTTCCTATTATTTTAAGACTCGTTCGTTCAAAACGCGGATTGCCTTCGACCGGTCGCCGGAGATTTTGAGCAGGCGGGTGGCCGTTTTGGGGTAGGTGATGCCGTCGAACGTGATTTGTTGGCTGTTTTGCACCTGTATCACGGTTGGCTCTGTGGCTAACAGCGACACGTTTTTGAGCCGGATGTCGGTAGCCTCTATACACACCAACCCGTTGCGGCACTGCAACACGGCGTTTTCGATCAGGATGTCCTTCACCGGCATTTCGGGCAGGCCGCGAATCAGAATGCCCGTTTCGGCCCCCAGGCAGGTTACGTTATGCACAAAAAACTGCCGGAAACGGGGCGTTCCCTCACCCAGTGGCTTGGCCTCAATCACGGGCAACTCGTTCGATTCGCCCGCCTGCGGCACGGGATCTTTGGCGGCATAATACATATCGAACAGGATGGCCTCGCCCGCAATCTGCGTCATGCTGATGTTGTTGACGTAGATATTCTCCACCACGCCCCCGCGTCCGCGAGCCGTTTTGAACCGAAGCCCCACGTCCGTTCCCATAAACTGACAATTGGAAACAAACAGGTTTCGCACCCCGCCCGACATTTCGCTGCCGATCACAAACCCGCCGTGGGCCTGATAAACCCGGCAATCCCGCACAATCACGTTTTCCGTCGGGATGCCCCGTTTGCGGCCTTCCTCATCTCGCCCGGATTTAATCGTGATCCCATCGTCGCCCGTGTCGAAAGTGCAGTTTTCCAGCAGCCCGTTCCGGCACGATTCGAGGTCCACACCATCGCCGTTTTGGGCGTACCATTGGTTTTTGACGTTCACGTTTCTCAACGTAATATGCTCAGAAAGAAGCGGATGGAGTGTCCAGGCGGGCGAGTTTTGGAACGTGACGCCTTCCAGTAACACGTATTTGCAGCGGGTCAGGCTCACCATGTTAGGCCGCAAAAAGTCCTTGATATCGGCGAGTTCGGCAGGGGTTTTGCCATTGGCGATGCGGGCCATGTCGGGCGAGACATTGCCCCGGCGCGAGCTTTCGGTGGGGAACCACGTTTCTTTTTTCTCGTCCAGAACACCCCCCGACTTAACGAGATTGGCCCATTGCGAGGCCGTTTGCTTGCTCTTCTTCACCTGACGCCAAACCTCACCACCCCCGTCGATGACACCCGCACCTGTGATAGCCACATTGACCAGATCGACGCCCCAAATCGGAGCCTGACACCGGTAGGCGTCCTGTCCCTCCCAGGTGGTTGCCATAATCGGGTAATCGTTGTAGTTGCGGCTAAATTGCAGCAGCGCGCCCTCGGCCACGTGCAAATTCACGTTGGAGCGCAGCACCACCGGCCCCGTGAGCCACAATCCTTTTGGCACCAGAACCGTACCGCCCCCGGCCTCGCTACACAGTGTAATGGCCTGATTAATAGCCGTTGTATTCACCGTGATGCCGTCGGCTTTTGCCGGGCCGCGTTCGGCTCCGTAGCGGGCAATGTTGAAGGTGTCTTTTCGGAAATAGGGCTGGTAAATTTTGGGTAGTTCATAAGCCAGTTTTTCGGGGAAGTCGGAGCCTTTCAAAAAACTACGAAGCGGCAAGCCTCCATCTACCAACCCCTGCGCTACCAAACTCGCCATCAGTGCGGCTCCATACGGCGAAAAATGCGTGTCGTCGGTAATTCCCCTGGGATGCTTGACAAACATGCCGCCGGGGTAGTGCATAAACAGGGCCTTGGACCCTTCCACGCCATGCTGCTCGATCATCGCCTGACTTTGCGCTGTCAGGTCAATCATCGGAACCCGGAGTTGGTTAGCCAACGCCCGCACCACGCCGGGGTACTCGCCGTGCTGATCGACGAACTTGCCTTCGGCGTCGAATTTCCGGCGCGACACGGGCGTGATCAACAGCGGGTTGCCGCCTTTGGCCCGGACTTCGTTCACAAACCGAGTCAGATTTTGCCGATAGGTGGTTTGGGGGGAAGCGTAGCGGCTGCTGTCGGAGAGTTTGGCGTCGTTATGGCCGAACTGAATCAGAACCCAATCGCCGGTACGAACCTGCGCGATAACCTTTGCCCAGCGGCCCTCGGTGAGGAAATTTTTGGTGCTACGACCATTCACGGCATGGTTTTGTACCTCTACGGCTGGCGTAAAATAATCGGTGAAGGGCATTCCCCAACCCGTTTCGGGCACGTCGATGGGGAGTTTGGGGGCCATTGTGGAGTCGCCACAGAGGAAAACGCGGATTTTTTCGTCGGCGGGGCGCAGGGCCAGGAATAAGCCGAGGAGTAGGAACAGGAAAATAGAGCGCACGGAGGGTACTAGTTGTTTTAAATTAAACAGCAGTACAGAAGCCTTCCTACTCATCCTATTCATGGAAAGGAGGACAGGGGCAGGTTTAGCGCAAATCAGTGATGGCGCAGAAATCCATGTCGCCATAGTCGAGGTTTTCGCCCGCCATACCCCAGATAAAGGTATAGTTCGACGTACCCGCGCCCGAATGAATGGACCAGTTAGGCGAAATCACGGCCTGTTCGTTGTTGATCCAAAGGTGGCGAGTTTCCTGTGGTTGCCCCATAAAATGGCAAACCGCCTGCCCGTCGGGCACCTCGAAATAAAAATAGACTTCCATGCGCCGGTCGTGTACGTGGGCGGGCATGGTGTTCCAAACACTGCCCGATTTCAGTTCGGTCATACCCATTTGTAGTTGGCAGGTTTGCAACACACTGTTAACCAGTAATTTATTGATAATCCGATGGTTGGCCGTTGCTGGGCTACCCATTTCAACAACCTCTGCCTCTGCTTTCGTGATTCGGCGGTTGGGGTAAGTGGCGTGGGCCGGGGTCGAGTTCAGGTAAAACTTGGCCGGTGCGTTGGCTTGGTCCGACACAAATTGAACCTGTTGCGTACCTCGGCCCAGATACAACGCTTCTTTATAACCAAGCGAATACGTCGTGCCATCGGCCACAACCTGCCCCGCTCCTCCCACATTGATAATGCCCAATTCGCGTCGTTCGAGAAAGTAAGTCGCTTTCAGGGCGTCGGGCGCGTCGAGTAGGATTGGCTCGGCTACTGGCATAGCTCCTCCCGTCAGGTATCGGTCGAAAAACGAGAGCGTCCAGTTGATCGAATCAGGGGTAAACAAGTTGTCGATCAGAAAATTTTCGCGGAGCGTTTGGGTATTCATACCCTGCATCTCGTTAGGTGAGGCTGCGTATCGTTGGCTAAATTGGGTCATGAAGGTAAGTAACAGGTTAGTGCGTCTGGTACATAGTTCAGAAAGGGGCTGCATTGGGGCACATACCCAAAAATTAGCTTGTTAAGACTATTTTAACGGGCAAAAAAAGCCGCGCCCTGATGAGCGCGGCTTATGGATTCAGAACGTTGAGGTTTATTTACGAATACCAATTGTCAGTCCGTACGTGTAAGGCCGAATAATAAACAGGCCCTCCGCATCGCTCACCCGGTTAAGTCCATATTGCACCGTGGGGGCCACTCGCAACCACAACGTACGCGTTAGGGGCCGCTCAATACCATACGAAGCCTGCACAAAACCCGTAATGGGCTTGCTGAAATACGGCGACTTCTGCGATACAAATGCCCCTACCGAAGCCCCGGTCGTGATGGAATGCTGCCATGCGCCCAACTGGCCCAATTGCCAAACCAAGTCGGTGCCTAATCCTACGTGATGCCACTGGGTTTGGCTCGACAGTTGTTTGTCGTTGTAGTAGGGCGTAACCCGAACCGTGCTCGCGTCGACGCGTTCGATACGAATGGAGTCAGGGCGGTTTTTGGGTGTCGAATACGACAGGCTCTGACTCAACTGATTGTAGGATAAGCTCGTCCGTAGATGAACCCATCGGGACAAGGGCCATTCGATGCCTGCCTGTAGCCGGACGCCCGCCCGCTGCCCCGAAAAGGCTTTTTGAGTCCGAATGTTCCGAACCAGAATTTCATCGTCGGCCACAGGGTCGATAGTCTGATACGTATATAGCGGCATCACACTGGCAAACACGATAGCCCGTTTCCGCTGGACAACGGGCTGCTTGGGGGCTGTTTCGGGTTGGGCCGGTACTGTAACGGCCGGCAACAACAGGCTAATCGACAATGCCCGCATAGGGTTGTGGGTAGCTGGGTTGGCCACTAACCGTTGCTCCACCAGAGCTTCAATAATTGAATTGGTGCTCGCTGGAATTTCGGTTTGTGGGGCCGGGCCGATCACGGCCTCAGCATCAGCCGGAACTGATGGTATCGACTGCGTCGATACCGGCAACACTGTTGATACCGTGCGTTGGCTGTCGCCACCTTCCGGCTTCTTCTCGTCCAGCGTTTTGGCGACTGGAGCATCGTTTTCTGTGCGGTTGCTTACACGCGCAGCGCGTTCAGGAGTGCCCGCGTACGTAGGTATCACAGCCTGTGAACGCTCACGGGTTCGTGTTTGCGCCGGTGCTGTAGCCAAAACGGGCTGTTCCATCACCTCTTTAGTATCTGGTCGGGGCGCGGTTTTGGCTGATTCTGTGGTCGGCACAGCCGTTCGGCCAGTTTCGGCAACAAGATTGACACGCACTTGCTGTGCGGGTTGAGTCTGCGTTGCTTGCTTTACCTGCACCTGTTGTTTCTCAACGCGCGTTGGCGAAGCCACAGAAGCCGCTGAGATAGACGCGTCAGGTAGTTGCGTAACCACCGTTGATCCAACGAGCATGGCAGCAATGCCCAAGCGACCCAGCCACCATTGCAGGCTGCGACCACCCGAAACAACCGCCGGGGTCGGGGTAGTTGGCGACAGACCCGCCAAAATGCGGTTGAGGGCATCGGCGGGTGGTTCGTGCTGGTAATCGGCGAATCGCTGCCGAAAATGATCGTCCCAAGCGTCGCTGTGGTGTCGATCGTAGTCAGGATTCTTCATAATTGATAATACCGAGTGTTTTCAGTTTGTTTTTAAGCATACCCTTCGCCCTTGCCAATTGCGATTTGGAGGTGCCTTCGGCGATGCCCATTAGTTCACCAATTTCAGCGTGGTTATATCCGTCGATGACGTACAGGTTGAACACCATTCGGTATCCATCAGGCATTTGTTCAATCAACTTCAGGAGTTCTTCGGTGCCCATGCGGGCGATTAGGTCAACGTGGTCGCCAGTAGACAAGCTCCAGGCGTCGTCGATATCAGTCTCAGAATGTTGTTTTTGATTTTTGTAATAGACATTGATGGCTGTGTTGACCATCACGCGTTTCATCCAGGGTAACAGTTTTTCGGCTTGTTCGAGGGTGTGTAGTTGTCCAAATATTCGGATAAACCCCTCGTGGAACATGTCTTCGGCTTCGGGTTCGCTGCGCGCATACCGACGACACAGGCCCATCAAACGGCTTTTGTACTTATTGTACAGAGCCGTTTGTGCCCGCACGTCGTGCCGCTTGCACCCTTCCAACAAGTCTGATTCGGTCATAGGGATCAGATATTAGGCATCGGATGGGAGAGGGCAAACCGGCTACTGCCAGACCACTTATTTGTTACCCAATGCCTGCTATCTAGTGTTACGGTTTAATACTAATTCGTACGGTGGCACTCGTAGTTTTACCCTGAGCATCGGTTAGCTCATAGACAAAAGTAATTTCTTTAGGCTTCGGCGCAACATCCATTTTATACTCTATAGTGCCTATGGAATTAACTCGTAAGGTCGCGTTGTTCGGATTTCTGATAACGCGGACACTCTGAAGGGGCGCACACAAATGGTCGTTGGCCAGCACACTAATAGGAATGGTCCCGATCTTCATAAATGGCCCCGGTTTGCTCAAAATGAGCTGAGTCAAATCGGCGTTGGCTTTTAGTACACAACCGGGTTCAGGTTGTTTGATGTTTATAAGTACGTACGCATCCAGGCAGTCGCCTTTCTCGCACCGGCGGTAATGAACCCGGTCGTTGATGGTGGTTAGCCTGGGTTTGTAAACCATCCAATTTTGGGGAGTCAGGTAAGCTGCCCCGCCCGATGGGGCCACGGTCAGGCTCAAGGGTAATACCCGGCTTGCCTGGCAAAGCTGATCGTTGGCCAGTACGGGAATAACAATGGAGTCGGTTACGAAGCGGGGGCGATACGAAATCCGGTCGTCGTTGAGATGAACCCGGCAGGCCGTAGTCGAAACAACATCGTTGACATTCACCGTTGCTGTCGACATGATACAATCGTCGGCAGAGCCTCCGGTGGGGCAAATCTGGTACACGAATACATCACGCCCCGATACGTTACGGAGGGGTGTGTAAATGATCTTGCCCCCCTGCACCCGCACCGAACCAGCACGCGGTTGGGATTGAATCTCGATAGAAGCCGGGTTAGCCTGTTGATCACAGAACAAACCGGGGCGAACTACCTCAATCGTGACGGGCGTATTCTCATCGGTTTGAACGGGTTCGGTGGGGCGGCTCATTCCGCACGGGATCTGATCGGGGTTTGAAACAACCGAAACGGCAAAATTGATGGGTAGCTGAGGTTTACCCGGCACCGCAGGGGCATCGCTCTTGAGCGTAAAAGCATCGTCGCCCGCGATAAAAAGGGGGTCAGGCGTGTAGAGCATAAAGCCTTTCGCCGTGAAGGTAACCTTGCCCGACTCGGGCAGTTGATCGACCCGGAAGGTGGTTGGCACCTTTGGATCGGCAAGAGCTTTCAGGTTGACAGCCAACGAGGCATCGGGCAATGTATAGAGGACATTATCAGACGGAACGGGATCTTCCTCGGCAGTGGGCGCAACGTCCTTCCCAACACGGTCGCAGGACAGGCAGCAGACGAGTAAAAGCAACGAAATCCAGGTAAATATTCTTGGCATCTGCACAGGAACTAGGTATCTTATTGAACTAGACCAGCTTGTACACCAAAGGGTTGCATAACGTGTAAGGTTTGGGCGGGTCGTGCTACGCCATTCCGTCGTACCTTTGGGGTTCATGAAGACGTATTTCCGTATTTTATCATATGCCCGACCACTAGGCCGGTTTTTGGGGCCTTTTCTGGTCACGTCGCTCCTGGCCAGTTTGTTTGGCGTACTGAACTTTACCCTGATCATCCCGCTGCTCAAGGTGTTGTTTGACCAGGTTAGCCCTGCTGAGGTAACGGCTCTGTTGAGCAAACCCGCCCCTACATTGTCGTTCGATACGTCGATTACGGATGTATTCCAGTATTATTTCGCGCGGTTTTTTCAGCAGTCGGGGAAAGTAGGTGCGTTGCAGTTTGTGTGCGGCATTATTGTCGCATCAGTATTGCTCAGTAATTTGTTTAAATATTTGTCGGTAAGGCAGTTAGAGGGTTTCAAATCGCGTATGGTCGCTCGCCTGCGTGAGTCGGTATTCGACCGGGCGGTGCGGTTGCATCTGGGTTATTTCTCGAATGAGCGCAAAGGCAATCTCATTGCCCGCATCATGACCGACGTGCAGGAAGTTGAAGGTTCGATTGCCAACACGTTGTCGGCGGCCTCAAAAGAGTTTTTCCTACTCATAGCGTATGTGGGCGGGCTGTTTGCCATTTCTACTAAGCTCACTTTGTTTGCCCTATTGGTAATTCCGGTGTCGGGGTTGTTTATTTCGACGCTTGTGCGCCGGATGAAGCGCGACGCGCAGGACGGACAACAACGATTGGCTAGTATTTTGAGTATTCTGGACGAAACCTTCGGCGGCATGCGCGTGGTGAAGGGCTTCAACGCCGAGGGGTTTGTGCTCGACAAGTTTCGGACCGAAAATAACGGCTACCGCGATGCCGTGCGCTCGTTGGCTAACCGGCGCGAATTGGCCTCGCCGTTCAGCGAAACGATGGGCGTAACGGTCGTGGCCGGGATTCTGCTTTACGGCGGTTCGCTGGTGTTATCGGGGCAGTCGGAGTTGTCTGCATCGGCATTTATTGGGTATTTGGCCCTTTTTTCGCAGGTGACGCGCCCGGCCAAAGAAATCTCGAACGCGTTCAGCGGGGCGCAGCGGGGCATTGCCTCCGGCGAGCGGGTTCTGGAACTGATCGACGCCCCCCAGGCCGTTGCCGACCGGCCCACGGCCCAGGCTATCAACAGCTTCGAGCGAGCCATTGAAGTTCAACAGGTTTCGTTTGCCTATGAAAATGACATCCGGGTGCTTACTGACGTAAATTTTACGCTCGAAAAAGGCAAAACCATTGCTCTGGTGGGGTCGTCGGGTGGGGGTAAATCGACCATCGCCGATTTGATTCCGCGTTTTTACGACCCCACCGAGGGGGCCATCCGCATCGACGGGCGCGACCTGCGCGACGTAACAACGGCCTCGCTTCGGGGGCTGATGGGCATCGTGACGCAGGAGAGCATTCTGTTTAACGACACCATCTTCAACAACATCGCCTTTGGCAGCGACGCCACCCCCGAAGCCGTGGAGCAGGCCGCCCGCATTGCCAACGCCCACGACTTTATTATGCAACAGCCCAACGGTTACCAAACCACCATCGGCGACCGGGGGAGCCGATTGTCGGGGGGGCAGCGGCAACGGATCAGCATTGCCCGTGCGGTACTGAAAAATCCGCCGATTCTGATTCTGGACGAGGCCACGTCGGCTCTTGATACCGAGTCGGAGAAGCTTGTTCAGGAAGCACTTACCCGCCTGATGGCCAACCGCACCACGCTCGTGATTGCCCACCGGCTGAGCACAATCCAACATGCCGACGAGATTCTGGTGGTACATCAGGGGCGCATTGTCGAGCGCGGTAATCACGCCCATTTGCTTTCCCTCGATGCCGGTTTTTACCGGCGACTAAGTACGTTGCAGCAGGTTTAAAACCCCGCAGCCTGCCCGTCCTTTCGCGACTCGGTGGCTCCATGATAGACCTTGTTCTTGGCGTCGTACATAATGGCCTGATACCCACCGTAGCCCCCCAGCCCGTAACCAACAGCGTGCCCTTTCAGCATCAACGCCCGGATAGTTTCGTACGGGTATCCCGACTCAAGCAGGATCGTACTGATGCCTTTCGCCGGTTCGCCGGTGGGTTCCGATGAACCATAGTGGTCGATGCGGGGGGCGTCGCCTGCCTCCTGTGGGTTCATGCCAAAGTCAATCATATTCATCACGATCTGCACGTGGCCGAGGGGCTGAAAACTGCCACCCATCACGCCGAAACTCATGAACGGCTGGTTGTCTTTGGTGATAAACGCCGGAATGATTGTATGGAACGGGCGTTTGTGGGGCGCGTACGTGTTGTTTTGCCCTTCGATCAGGCTGTATAACTCGCCCCGGTTCTGAAGCGTGAAACCCAGGCCGTCGGGCACCATACCGGAGCCAAACCCCCGGTAGTTACTTTGAATCAGGGAGACCATGTTACCCTCCCCGTCGGCAACGGTTAGGTAAATTGTATCACCATCTTTCAGTGCCGGGTTGCCCGCGTCAACGCGGGTAGCGGCTCGTTCGGTGTTGATGAGGGCGCGACGTTCGGACGCGTATTCTTTCGAGATCAGACCCTTCACCGGAATTTTGGCAAAATCCATATCGGCGTAGTATTTGGCCCGGTCTTCGAACACCAGCTTTTTGGCCTCCACAAACCGATGAATATGGTCGGGGCTACCCCACGGAATTTTCGAAAAGTCGTAGCCTTCCAGGATGTTCAGCATTTGTAACACGGCAATGCCCTGTCCGTTGGGGGGTAACTCCCACACATCGTAACCCCGGTAGTTGGTCGAGACCGGCTCAATCCAGTCGGAGGTATGTTCGGCGAGGTCGCGGTAGGTGAGGAATCCCCCGTTTTTCTTCATGAACGAGTCGATGGTGCGGGCAATATCGCCTTTGTAGAAAGCGTCGCGGCCTCCTTTGGCAATCGTTTCGAGGGTATTGGCCAGGGCCGGGTTCCGGAAAATGTCGCCCCGTTTGGGGGCCGCTCCGGTGGGGGCATACACGTCCATCACGTTCGGGTACTTGCCCATGCGCGTAATCATGCCGCCCCAATAATAGGCTGCCTCGTCGTGTACGGCGTACCCCTCGCGAGCGTAACGGATGGCGTGGGCCAGAATATCGGGCATGGGCGTTTTGCCAAATCGCTTGTGCAACTCAAACCAGCCATCCACACAGCCCGGCACCGACACGGGCAGCGGCCCCGCCGACGGAATATGCGTGAGGCCCCGTTTCTGAAACTCGGCCAACGTCAGTCCATATGGCGAGCGGCCCGAAGCGTTCAGGCCGTAGAGCTTTTTGGTTTTGGCATCCCAGACAATGGCAAACAAATCGCCCCCCATACCGTTCATATGGGGTTCCACGACGCCTTCCATCGCGTTGGCAGCAATGGCCGCGTCGATGGCGTTGCCGCCCCGGCGTAACACCTCAATGGCGGCCTGCGTCGAAAGCGGGTTGGAGGTGCAGGCCATGCCGTTGCGGGCCATAACGACCGTGCGGGAAGCAAACGAGCGGCCCGTTAGCCGGTCCTGGGCCGTGGCCGATAAGCAAATACTAATTGAGAGAGAACACAGAAGAAGTAAGCGCATACGGAGGGGATTTATTACTTTTAAGGCAGGAAACCCTCTTTTTTACCGACGCATCGTTTTTCCTAAAAAATCGTTATAGATTCATAGAACTACGGAGATGAAAAACAAACTGGTAATCGGAATGGCGGTGTTGCTGCTGGGGCTGGCCGAAACGCCCGTCAGTGCGGCCACAACCGCCCCCTCGACAGTAACGGTCAAGGCGCAGGAACAGACGATTTTTAAGCGGAAGCGCAAAGGTTACCGCAAGAAAAAAGGCTTTATGTGGGGCTTGTTCAAGAAAAACGACTGCGGTTGCCCAAAGCATTGATTGGATGACCCTTCTGAAACCCTGCCTCCAGGACGAAGCACTGCTGGCCGATATCGAATCGGTGCGCGACGACCGTGCCCACCTGCATATCTGGTGGTTGGCTCAAAGCGGCTTTTTGATTTATTACGGAGGCAAGTTCGTCTTATTCGACCCGTATCTGTCGGATTCGCTGACGGTCAAATACGCCCAAACCGACAAGCCGCACACGCGTGTTTCGGAGTTGGTGATCGACCCGGCCCGGTTGCCATCTATCGACGTGGTGACCTCAAGCCACAACCACACCGACCATTTGGATGCCGATACGTTGCTGGCCCTGCCCCACACGACCCTGCTCGTTCCCGAAGCGAACCGGACGTTTGTTGCTAACCGACTAAAAATGCCCGCCGACTCACCCAACTTAGTGGGAATAGTCGACGGGCAGACAATCGAGCTGGCCGGTTTCCGGTTTCACGGTATCCCGGCGGCTCATAACAAGATTGAACGCGACGAGCAGGGACGCCCTGCGTTCATGGGCTTTGTGGCCGAACTAGGCCCTTATAAACTCTATCATTCCGGCGATACACTTTGGTACGACGGCCTGGTTGAACTGCTGAAACCGTTTGCGGTCGATGTAGCATTTCTGCCGATCAACGGCAACAAACCCGAACGCCGTGTGGCTGGTAATCTCGACCCCGACGAGGCCGCCCGGTTGGGCGCGGCTATCGGAGCCAGGCTTGTCATTCCGCACCACTACGACCTGTTTGCGTTTAACACTGCCGATCCCAGCGATTTCGTACAGGCCTGCGCCCAACACCGGACGCCTTGCAAAGTACTACAATTGGGTGAGCGAGTGAGCTTATAGTTGAGCAGAAAACTCGCGCAAAATCACACCCATACTTTGCAAACCGCCCGTCCATTGCCCCTCGGCAGATGGCCCCTGTGCCACATTCTGAACCTGATCGGCGAGTGTGTTCAGTAGCGTTTTTACCCCATCCCGGTCTGGATGAGCACTATTCAACTCTTCCCGTAACCGGTTTAAGGCAGCTTGAATCGACTCCACGTTAGGATCATTTTCAAGTGCCTGTAGCCATCCGTCGATCAGCATTACACCCTGTGCCGTTGTGATCGACGCGTTGTCTTCTTCGCGAAATAATTCCAACGTATCCTCTAGCATACGTTGCTCCAAAATGTTCGATCCCATATGATTGCGGACGGACTTATTACACGGCAGTCGACAATTGCCCGGCAAAATTGCGGAGTGCAGTCGAGAGGGTTGTCAGACGCGACTGTAAATCCTCGTCATTTGACTGATCAGCCTTAGACTCGGTCATGTCGGCGAGTTGGTTGAGCAGTTGGGTCAATTTAGTATTGCTGGGTGCCCCACCCTGTAACTCGTCGCGCAACTCCTGCATAGGTTGCATCAGCTCCTCGGCCTGCTTGTTTGTTTTTACCGACGAAAACCAGTCAGTCAGCAGCGACATACCCTCCTGGGGCGAAGCCGCCTGTCCCTGATCAAATGCTTTGATCGTTGCGTCGATCAGCGTCAGAGCCGATGAGCCGCTTGTTTGCGAATGTTGATTTGCCATTTCTCTTCTCTGGTTCAATTGGTTTTACATTACTGGCATTTTACCACCTGCGTCGGGCGATTGCGTGGCGTAGTTTTGGCTACCACTCTCACCAGTTGTGCCCGCGTTGCCCCCTGTTTGGTCGTCCATGTCAATACCACCCATGTCGATCCCGCCCGTGCCTACTCCGCTTGTGCTTTGGTTGGAGGTGGTGCTCATCATGGGGGCTTGACCACCCGTTTTGGCGGGGCCTCTTTCGCCACCTAGCTGTTGGCCAAAGCTTTGCAGAGCCTGCGACAGCTCACTCAATGACGACTGAACTGCCCCATCGGCAGCATCGCCCGCCTGCCGAGCCTGGGTAGAAAGTTGCTCCAGAATGGTGCGAATCGTCTCGGTGTCGGGGCTGCTGCGCTGAAGCTCTGCTTTCAGTTCGCTCAACATGCTGGCGATGGGGTTGGTCGATGCGTCGCCACTGTGCAATGCACTGATCCAGTTGTCGATTAACGAGACGCCGTCTGTCGGCGAGATGGTCTGAACGTCGCCGTTGAACGCATCAATGGTTTGCGTCATCAACTGCGTGGTTTGTGTGTTGGGTTGCATGGTCTGAATCGTTTATGCGAGTTGTTGATGAATGTTCTGCAGGGTCGACACGAGCCGCCCAAGCTCGGTTTGTTGTGCGCTGGCTTCGGGCGTTTCCATATACGACTGGGTCTCTGAAACCAGTTCTTCGAGCAAATCCCGGATGGCCTCCTGGTCGGCGGGTTCGCCACTAACAGGCTTGAGTTCGGATTTCAAATCCTCCAGAATGTCGGCGATGGAATCGGTTTGGTCGTCGCCATTTTCGTCGAGGGCGTCGATCCATTGGTCGATGAGCGATAGTCCGTCAGTGGCTGTTGAGGCCTGGATACTGCCGTCGAGCGTGTTGGCCGTCTGCTCGATGAGCGAGGTGACCTGTTCGTTTTGAGAAATCATACGATGTGTTAGTATAACGTGAGTCTTTTGAGAACCCTACTACCTCCACAATGTTTGTATTTTAGTTGAAAATCGAAGATGTGGCTCTTCTATCTTCCCGGCATCAGCTGTATTTGTAAAACTTTTGTAAATTAAACAACCGTATACAAAACTCTCTTGTCTATTGAGTTATCCCTGACAGACCTGCGTCCCAATTGTGGGGGCAGAGATCGCTACCCATTTTACCTACCGTTCACTTGAAAACTCTCTTACCTGCATGTATGCTTCCTTTTCGGGATGGCGCAGACTGGTCGTCCTGTTCGGATGGGCTGTTCTGGCTGTTACCGCCACGTTTGCCCAAACAACGCCCACCAGCACCCCCATTCTAAACCCTCCAACTACCTGCGGCCCCGACGATTACACCGTCCGTCGGATGGCCTCCGACAGCGCGTATCGGTCATTCGTCCAGAATGCCTATCCTGTGCAAACCGACGAAAAAGCGGGGAGCGAACCCCTGCTGACTATTCCGGTGATTTTTGTCGTTTATCACCTCGGCGAATCGGTTGGACAAGGGAGCAACGTGCCCGAGTCGGTCCTGCGCGCCCAGGTCGATTTGATGAACCTGCAATTTGCGGGCGGGCCGAATATTTCGTCGGAAAACGGAAGTACCGACACTCGTATCCGGTTTGTGATGGCCCGCCGAACCGCCGATTGCACCCCGTTCAATGGCGTGTTCCGAATCGACGGGCGGGCTGTTCCGGGCTACTCGATTACCGGCGTTGATTATGGCGACAATACGATGCAGTCCAACATGCGAACTCTTGCGGGATCAACCATTAACCAGATGGGTCAACAGGCCGTGATTGTGCGGGTTTACTGGAAGGTAACAGGCGCGGGCGGCTGGGCTGGTTTTGGGGGTGACATTTCGGTGAGTAGCGGGTCCATGTCGTATAACGTTCTGTACGCCAACCTAATGGCGCACGAGATGGGGCACGTGTTGTTTCTGAGCCATACCTTCGAGGGGGGCGACGACAACATAAACTGCCCGCCCAACACGAACCCCGCCACCCAGGGCGATCAGGTGGCCGATACCGACCCCCACCTCAAAAATCAACCCGGCAACGTCTGCTCTGTAGCCTCCGAAAACACTATAAATACGTGTACGGGCCTGCCATTCGGGCGAATTGGCCGAAACTTTATGAGTTACGGGTGCGACACGTACATGTTCACACCCGGACAAATTGCCCGGATGCGGAGTTACCTGGCGGGGTCGTTGAGCCGCTTCGTCACGTCGCCCTACGCGCTCCCACCTGCTGTCGGCGAGGGCGTTCTGGCCGCTGCCTGCGTACCCACATCGAACCTGCCGACCAATGTCTCAACGTACCATACTGAGGGCATTGCCCGTGTTCAGTTTAGCTCGCTCGACAGCCGTACCAACCATATCGGTTCGCTGGCTTTGTTGATGGGTGATTATAGCTGTTCGCGCCAAACGACGGTGCAGGCAGGCCTCTCGTACACGCTAACCATCGACGCCCCCAACAATAACCAGCACCGCCGGGTATACATCGACTGGAACAACGACGGAGCCTTCAACGAGACCACTGAGCTGGTGTTTAGTACCGCGCTCGGTGCCGAGACCGGGGTTATTCTGGTGCCTGCCACCGCCAACCAAACCCAGACCCTGCGCATGCGCGTGGTGGTGTGCGACGGGCCGGTGCCGCCCACGGCTTGTGAGGTGCCCGCCTACGGAGCCGCTCAGGATTTTGGTATCCGGGTGATTCCGCCCACCCCAACCGCCGGACTTCGGGTGGGGCAACTGAACAGCCTGAGCCTGTGTTCGGGTAGTTTAGTACAGATTCCGTACACCCTCACTACGGGCAGTTCAGGTAGTTCGGTGTTTGTTACGGCCGAGCTGTCCGACGCCCTGGGGAGTTTTGCCAACCCCGTAGTGCTGGGGTCGGGCAGTGGTGGTTTGCTCACGGTCGAGTTGCCCACCACGCTTGCAACAGGTTCGGGATACCGGATTCGGTTGGTTGATAGTGGTTCGCTGTATGCCTCCGACCAAACCCCGGCCCTGACTATTCGGCGTACGCCCACGGGTACGATGGCAGGCCCGGCGAGTGTGCGCGACGGGCAGTTGGCCTCGCTCACGATTACCCTCACGGGCGAAGGCCCCTGGCTCGTGATGCTTCGCCCCATGTCTGCGTCCGTTGCCCTGAATGACAACGCCTTGCCTGGTCAGTATTCTACTAACCTACTCACGCTGACCAACCCAACAACCATAATCGAGGGCCAACCCCGACAGCTAACGTCGTACCGGATTGTAAGTATAAACAACGGTTGCCTGGCTACGTCGACTGGGTCGGCCATCACCGTCAACGTAACCTGCGACCCGCCCACGGGCCTTACTGAGGTAACGCCGAACACCACGCAGGCCACCCTGATGTGGGAGAATGCAGGTGGCTACCGGCAGTTTTTTGCCCGTTGGAAAGAAAGCACGGCTCCTAACTGGACGGTTGTTTCACCCACGAGCAGCACGATTAGCTACCTGTCGAGCCTTACGCTCGGCCGGACCTACAACTGGGAGGTAGCACAAACCTGCACGAACAGTAGTACCACGGCCTACTCGCCCACGCGCTCGTTTACGCTCGGTTGCCCCACGCCCCTGTCCCCCTACGAGCAGATAACCCCCACCACCGCCCAACTGTACTGGACCTATGCCGGGGTGCCTGCCTACACGGTTCGCTGGCGACCTGTCGGCACGTCGAGCTGGAGTACGGTGTCGGGCGTTACGTCGGCGTATCTCGTGCCGGGTATGGTTCCGGGGCAGGCCTACGAGTGGCAGGTTGCCGCAACCTGTACCAGCATCAGCGCGACCTCGGCGTTTACGCCGGTGCGGAGTTTTACCGTAGCGTGTATGCCGCCCGTGAATGTAATGACTACCAGCATCAGTTCGACAACGGCGCGGGCTACCTGGTGTGGCGTTACGGGACAACAGTATACGATTAGCTGGCGACCGGCCTCAACCACCTCGGTCTGGACCATCCTTAGTCCCGTAACGGGCGGTACAGCGTTGCTCGGTAATCTACCTGAAGGTCAGTCAATTGAGTGGCGAATCGGGGCCGTGTGTTCGGCTAGTGCCACGTCAGCATTGACCAATGGCTCGCCGTTCAATACGCTATGCCCTGCCCCAAATGCGCCCCTGATATCGGGCGTGGCCGCCACGTCGGCCCTGCTTAGCTGGCCGTCGCAGTATGTGAACGGCTACGCTGTGCAATGGCGCAAAGTTGGGGCGGCTAGCTGGAGCAGCAGCCCCACCACAGGGAGTACGGTTAGTTCGATGGTAGTATCGTCGCTGGAGCATAACATGGCCTACGAAGCCCGGTACGCGCTCGTGTGCCGGACCAATTCGCAGGGGAGTTACTCGAACCCGGTTTCGTTTACGACGCTCGATTGTGCCCCCCCGGCTCTGGTGTCGTTCAGTGGGTCTCAATCGGCCTTGTCGGGGCAGGTTGTAACGCTTACGGCTTCGCTCACGGGGGCCTCGCCCTGGTCGGTACTGCTCAACACAGGTCACTCATTTACGGGGGTTACGGCGTCACCGGCATCTCTGACGGTCAGTTACACCAATCCAAACAGTTATACATTGGGCAGGCAGGTGTGGGTGGTTCAGGTGGCAAACGCCTGTCAGACGGTGTCTCCGTCCGTTACCGTCCTGACCGTGAAGGTGTTACCCGCCTGCGGGGTTCCCCCAACGAATCTGCGGCTTATGAACCAACAAACCACGCAGGTGGGCCTGACGTGGGATGCCGGTTTACTGGCCAACAGCCACACGCTGCAATGGCGGGCTGTGGGTGTGGGCACCTGGACCACGGTGCCGAGTCTGTACCAGACCCATATCCTGAACAATTTGACCTTCGGGCAGGCCTATGAGTGGCAGGTGACGCCGGTTTGTATGTTCGGGCAACCCGTTACGCCCTCGCCCGTTCAGACGTTCACTATGAATTGCCCCACAGCCTACGGTCAAACGGAAACCTACAGCCCTACCGAAGCCCGGTTGTCGTGGGCCTCGGTGGGCACTACCAGCGTGACGGTGAGCTACACTCTCCGCTGGCGTCTGGCGGGGGCAACCACCTGGACCACCGTGCCCAACCTCCAAACCAATACCTACTCGCTGACAGGCCTGACCGCCAACGGAGCCTATGAGTGGGCGGTACAACCCACTTGCGCGGGGGGCAGTATGGGCGGAGCTTCGGGCATACGGTCCTTTACAACGGGCTGTAGCATCCCGCCAACGCCCTATACGTACAACAACACGTCGTCGTCGGCGGTGGTCAATTGGCAAACGGGTTTCGCGGGTGTGCAGTATGCCCTCCGTTGGCGGCTTACACTGCCTACGGCCTGGACCACCGGCACAGCCACCTTTACGGGTACGGTTGGTTCCCTCACAGGCTTATCGGCCGGTAGTATGTATCAGGTACAGGTACAGGCCGTTTGCGCGGGGGGGCAGCGGTCGCCTTTCTCGGAGTCGGGTAACCTTACAACGCTAGCCTGCCCCAACATGTATACCGTTAAAGCAGGTAGCTGGCTGGACCCCTCCGTGTGGTCGTGTAACCGGGTGCCGGTCAGTACCGACGCGGTGGAAATTCGGCACGTGGTTTTGCTGGAGCAGGGCATGGGCTACACCCGCCGGATGAGCTTTACCCTGGGCGGAAAGCTCGTGTATGGGCTGTCGGGGTTGTTGCGGATGGGTTTCTGATCGGGTAATTTTGTACTTTCGCGGACGATTTAGCCGTAGCCGTGTTGCGTAATAGATCGCAGCACGGTTTTTTTATCAACAACGTATCAGCATGGACGTCACCAAACTCCTCCCCGAAGTCAGTTATCAGTTTGCCCGGAGTGGGGGCAAAGGAGGGCAGAACGTCAATAAAGTAGCTACCAAAGCCGAACTTCGGTTTTCGGTGCGCGACTCCCCGCTGCTCACCGACGACGAGCGAACTACCCTCCTCGAAAAACTCGCCAACAAGCTCACCACCGAGGGCGAACTCGTACTGACGCACCAAACCGAGCGCACCCAGTTAGCCAACAAAGAGAAAGTAACCAAGAAGTTTATACGGCTGATCGAGAAGGCGTTTATAGTACAGAAACCCCGCCGGGTGTCGCGCCCCAGCAAAGCCGCCGTAGAGGAACGCCACGCCGAGAAGCGTCAGCGTAGTGAGGTGAAAACGAACCGCCGGAAGGTCGATTTTCAGGATTAACGGTGCAACGATCCACGCCAATTTACCATCTTTACAACAAACACAGTAAAGCCATGAAATCGCACCTTATTGCCCTCAGTTTGCTTGCCCTCAGTTTAACCGCCAATGCGCAGGACTGGAAAAAAGACTACCCGGTTTCGGACCTGACCGGCCTGCAAGCCGACAATGGGGTCGACGTGTATCTGACACAAGGCAACACCGAAAAACTTACCATTGAGGTAAAGGGTTTTGACGAGAACGAAGTGCGGGCAACGGTGCAAAACGGCACCCTGATGCTCGGCGTGAACCGACGCTCCGGTATTTACATGAATGGGAAAAACCGCTCGATCAAGGCCTATCTGACCGTTCGCCAACTGCGTAACATCCAGGTACTTGGCGGCTCGGACCTGATCGGGCAAACGCCCTTCACGGCCAACGATCTCAATGTGCAGGTTATGGGTGGAGCCGACCTAAAGATGACGCTGAAAGCCAACCAGCTAAACCTGCAACTGTCGGGTGGGGCCGATGTAGACCTGCAAGGCAGTGCCCGCACGTTCAATGCCGAAGGCTCGGGCGGAGCCGACCTCGACGCTGCCGGCTTCGTAACCGAAACCTGCACAGCCTCGGCCCACGGTGGTGCCGATATGAATGTAAATGCCACCCGCGAGATCTCGTTAAAGGCCGCAGGTGGCAGTGATATTTCGTATAGCGGCCCGGCCAAACTGCTCTCGAAAAGCGCGTCGGGCGGGAGCGACATTACGCGCCGGGATTGAGAAGCTAACTCAAACAGTTTCTAGCTTTCTAATAAACTAACACCTCCCATGTCGGTGGGTTGCGTGATCCCCATAAGGGCCAGAATCGTCGGCGCAATGTCGGCAAGTTTACCATCGTTCAGGCTGGCATTCAGCTCGTTGTCGACCAAAATACAAGGCACCAGGTTAGTCGTGTGGGCCGTGTTGGGCGTGCCATCGTCGTTTACCATGTAATCGGCGTTGCCGTGGTCGGCAATGATAATGGCGGTGTAGTTGCTCGCCAGGGCCGCTTCAACAACGGCCTGCGTGCAGGCATCGACGGTTTCGGCGGCTTTCACTACGGCCTCAAACACGCCCGTGTGGCCCACCATGTCGGTATTGGCGAAGTTAAGGCAAATAAAGTTGGCCGTTTTGTCCTGTAGCTCGGGTACAATGGCGTCGCGGATTTCGTAGGCGGCCATTTCGGGCTTTTGGTCGTACGTTTTGACCGGGATCGTTTCGGTATTGCCCTGCTCGTTCACGACAATCATTTCCTTCGGCGACTGGCACAACAGGCGTTTTTCGCCCACAAACGGCTCCTCGCGCCCCCCCGAAAAGAAGAACGTCACGTGCGGATATTTCTCCGTTTCGGCAATCCGAATTTGCGTCCGGCCTGCCCCGGCCACCACCTCGCCGAGGGTGTTGTTCAGGTTATCTTTATCGTAAATGACGTGTACGTTCGCGAAATCGTTGTCGTAGTTGGTCATCGTCAGGTAATACAGGTTCAGCTTGTGCATTTCCTGTTCGAGGATGTCGCGCTGCGTGAGGGCAATGGTGATTTCGCGGCCCCGGTCGGTGCGAAAGTTGAAACACAGCACCACATCGCCTTCCTGAATCGTTGCCACCGGCCCGCCTTCGGCGTTCGTTACTACGAGGGGCTTGATAAACTCGTCGGTTAACCCAGCATCATACGAAGCCTGAACGGCATTGAGCACGTCTTCGCCCGCAACGGGTGTGCCGGACCCATGCACCATCACGTCGTAGGCCTGCCGCACGCGTTCCCAGCGGTTGTCGCGGTCCATTGCGTAAAAACGCCCCGTTACAGTTGCCAATTGGCCTGTTGTGTTGGCCATGTGGTTTTGCAAATCGGTCAGATAGCCAAGGCCACCTTTGGGATCAGTGTCGCGCCCGTCGGTAAAGGCATGTACGTACACATCGCTTAGGCCCCGGTCGTGGGCAATGGAGAGCAGTCCTTTCACATGGTCGATGTGCGAGTGAACACCCCCATCGGACACTAACCCGATGAAGTGGACTTTCTTGCCGTTCTGTTGGGCGTAATCCAGGGCATTGACCAGCACCGGCTCTGTGTCGAGCGTGTGTTCGGCAACTGCCTTGTTCACTTTCACCAGGTCCTGATACACCACCCGGCCCGCGCCCAAGTTCATGTGCCCCACTTCGGAGTTGCCCATTTGCCCCGCCGGAAGCCCCACCGCCAGGCCCGAAGCCTCCAACCGGCTGTGCGCGTATCGGTCGAACAAACCATTAATAAACGGAGTCCTGGCCGCTACCAACGCCGACCGCTCCGGCTGAGTGCCCAGCCCCCAGCCGTCGAGAATGATGAGAATAACGTTTTTGTTCATTCGCTCATTAAATAATTAAGTAACTGCTCGCAGCAACGATAGGTGATTTGGTAAACATCCTCGAATACTTCAGGCCCCTCATAATAGGGGTCGGGCACGTTTGGATCATCGCTAACGAGCGGGTCGAATTCACGCAGGAGAAAAATATTGTCGTCGCTCACCAGCCCCACACTCCGCCGACTGAGCTTGATGACTGCGTCGAAGTTGGCCTCGTCCATGGCCACAAAATAGGTGAATTGGGCGAGGTCTTCGCCGGTCATTCGGCGGGCGCGGTGGGTGAGGTTCAGGCCGTGTTCGAGGGCGTTCTGACGGGTCCGGCGGTCGGGCAAATCACCCAAATGATACGACGACGTACCTGCCGAGTCGCACGTTATCTCCTTTTCCAGCCCCCGTTCGGCAACCAGCATCCGAAAAACACCCTCCGCCACGGGCGACCGGCAAATGTTTCCCAGGCAAACGAAGAGAACGGAAATCATTACAGAGAACAGGGATCAGTGAACAGAGATCAGAGAATAGAGAGCAGTGAGCAGCCTGAACTGTTGGTTGTTCTCTGTTCACTGTTTTTCAATGGGTTCGTTATTCTCATCAACCAGCACGTAGACATCCTCGCTTGGCTTTTTCATCAGGTAGTGTTCGCGGGCGTACTTCTCACGGAGTTGGTCGGTACCCAGTACTTGTTTGGTCTGGTTCTCAACCCGCTTGATTTCAGCTTTGTAATACGCTTTGTCTTCCTCCAAACTGCGCAGATTCCACCAGTTACGAAGTTGCGAGAACAGATCGTTCGCATCGAACACGAGCATCCACACCAGCAGGCCCACGCCCGTAGCCACGTAGAAATTGCGGAAGTATCGAAGGAGACGTCTCATAATGCGTAATGCGTAATGCGTAATGCGTAATGCAAAGACAAGCTGAGAAAGTTAATGGACTAACCTCACTTGATACGCATTACGCATTATTCATTACGCATTTTTAGAACTTAACGCCCGGAAAATAAGCCGCTTCGCCGAGTTCCTCCTCAATGCGGAGCAGTTGGTTGTATTTGGCCATCCGGTCGGAGCGTGAGGCCGAACCTGTCTTGATTTGGCCGGTGTTCAGAGCCACGGCGAGATCGGCGATGGTCGAATCTTCGGTTTCGCCGGAGCGGTGCGACATGATGTTTTTGTACGAATTGCGCTTCGCCAGGCTAACCGTGTCGATGGTTTCGGTGAGTGAGCCAATCTGATTCACCTTCACCAGAACGGCGTTGGCAATACCCTGCTCGATACCCTGCGTCAGGCGCGTTACGTTCGTCACGAACAAATCGTCGCCTACGAGTTGGATCTTGTTCTTGAGCAGGTCGGTGTGCATTTTCCAGCCCGCCCAGTCGTCTTCGGCCATGCCGTCTTCGATACTCAGGATCGGGTATTTGTTGCACCAGTCGGCCCAGTAATTGGCCATTTCCTGCGAAGTTAGCTTGTCGCCGGTCGACTTTTTGAAGTGATACAGACCTGCTTCGGCATCGTAGAACTCCGACACAGCCGCGTCCATCGCAATCCAAACGTCTTCGCCGGGGCGGTAGCCAGCCTTTTCGATGGCTTGCAGAATGATCTGAATGGCTTCTTCGTTCGAGGGAATATTAGGAGCAAAACCGCCTTCGTCGCCTACGTTGGTCGATAAACCCTTGCCTTTCAGAACTTTCTTGAGCGAGTGGAAAATCTCGGTGCCCATTCGCAAAGCCTCCGAGAAGCTTGTTGCACTGGCGGGCATCACCATAAATTCCTGAAAGTCAATCGAATTGTCGGCATGTGAACCTCCGTTCAGGATGTTCATCATCGGCACGGGCAACGTGTTTGCATTCACGCCCCCGATGTAGCGATATAGCGGTAAACCGGCTTCCTGAGCGGCCGCTTTTGCCACGGCCAACGAAACGCCCAAAATAGCGTTTGCGCCGAGCTTACCCTTGTTGTGCGTACCGTCCAGTTCGAGCATCACCTTGTCGATCAGGGTTTGATCGAAGGCCGACATGCCCACCAGTTCGGGATAAATGAGGTCGTTCACGTTCTGTACGGCCTTCAACACGCCTTTGCCACCGTACACCTTGGCGTCGTCGTCGCGGAGTTCAACGGCCTCGTGTGTGCCCGTCGACGCGCCCGATGGCACAGCCGCACGGCCCAAAAAGCCGTTTTCGGTCCGTACGTCTACTTCAACAGTAGGGTTACCCCGTGAATCCAGAATTTGTCTGGCATGAATGCTCTGAATCGTACTCATCGTGAAACAAAAAAGGTTAACAACTAAAAAGTTCTATTTTTTCGTGAATGACTGCCAGAAACGTTGGCGATCAGCCCCTTTGACTTGCAAATGTACAAAAATTGAAAGCAGTTGTTGTGCGCCCTAACGACCTTTGCATGAGTCAATAACTCCCCCAAACCACGAAGCAGTATGAATCTGGATTTAACTGGTAAAACCGCCCTCGTTTGTGGCAGCACACAGGGCATTGGTCGTGCATCGGCCCTCGAACTTGCCCTGCTTGGAGCCAACGTTGTGTTGATGGCTCGCAACGAAGAAGCCCTCCAAACTACGCTTACTGAACTCGACACAAGCCGTGGGCAACAGCATCACTATAGTATGGCCGATTTTGGGCAACCCGGCAGCGTTTCGGAAGGCATTAAAAAGTTATTAACAAAAACGCCGGTTATCCACATTCTTATCAACAACACGGGTGGTCCGGCGGGTGGTCCATTGGTTGAGGCTCAAGCCGATGCGTTCATACAAACGTTCCACAACCATCTCTTAAACAATCAGGCTTTGGTGCAGGCTGTCGTTCCGGGCATGCGCGAAGCGGGCTATGGGCGAATCATTAACATTATTAGCACATCGGTAAAGCAGCCTATTGTGGGCTTGGGCGTATCGAACACCATCCGGGGGGCCGTTGCGCAGTGGGCCAAAACGCTCTCGCTCGAACTCGGCCGTTGGGGTATTACGGTGAACAACGTGTTGCCGGGTTCCACCCAAACCGCCCGCATTGAGTCGCTGATAACTGCCCGCGCCCAGGCCGCCAACAAATCGCGCGAAGAAATACGTGCCCAAATGGAAAGCGAAATCCCGATTGGCCGCTTCGCCACGGCCGAAGAGGTAGCCGCTGCCGTGGCGTTTCTATGCACCCCGGCAGCAGCCAGTATCTCCGGCATTAATGTCCCGGTCGATGGGGGGAAAACGGGCGGGTTGTGATTGGTTAATTGGTTATTGGTTGATTGGGGGGATTTCAATCTTGTGTGTTATTGGCCTTACGGCCATGCCGGAAAGTATCCGGCATTACAAAAGTTGCCCCTCTATGTAATGCCGGATACTTTCCGGCATGGCCGTAAGGCCAATATAGGTTGCTTTAAGTAGCGACGGTTGAGCAAAACACAAGATTGAAATGCACCCGTTAATTGGTTACTGGTTGACTGACTTGACTACTAGTCAACCAATCAACTAATAACCAATCAACCAATAACCGCCACTGTTTGCCGCACAGCTTCTTTGTTTGCCGTTGGCGTGTAGTTGAAGCGATTGATAAACTTGGCCGAGTCGAACACGTAAGGGCGGTCGTACTGATAGCGCATCTCGTACATCTCGCCCAGGATTGGCACAAATAACCCCAGTGTCCAAAGGCCCCAGCCGGGTAGGGTTTGAATACCCGTTTTGCTGTTCATTACGTCCGCGAAATACGCAGTCCATTCTTTCCCCGTGGGCGCATTTGGGTCAACGGGTAGGTTCCAGATTTGGTTAAAGGCGTCGGGTGTGTTGCCCAATAGGGCTGTTCCCCGGCCCAGGTCGGGGGTGTAGCCCGTGGAATGGGGCATGTCTGCATTGCAGAACCACTGCGCTGATTTACCTTTCACGAGGTTGTCGTAAATCAGGTTCATGGTAATGCTCTTGTCTTTGATTGGCCCAAAGAAATCGGGGGCGCGGGCAATGATAGCGTCAAGGCGACCTTTCTCAACGGCGTCCAGAATGTGCCGGTCGACGGCGGCCCGAACCTCGCCTTTTTTACTGGTTGGGCTGATGGGGGAGCTTTCGGTGATATGCTTCACGTTGTCGCCCCCGATGGCGTAGACGTTGTCGAAAAAGACCAGCTTCGCCCCATGTTTCGCGCACGCATCAACCACGTTTCGGATCAGTACCGGCCAACGCTGTTGCCAGAGTTTAGTAGTGTAGTCGAAACCCACGGTGAGGTAGCAGATCTCGCTGCCTGCTACGGCCCGGTCGATCTGGGCAGCATCGGTTAAGTCGGCGGAATGGAGTTGGTCGGTTGGGTTTATGGCCTTCGGATTGCGGCTCACGAGTCGGATGTCGGTTGTGTAGGGTGGCAAGGCTTTAGCGAGTTCAACGCCAATGGCCCCGCCCGCGCCGAGGATAGTTTGCATAGTGAACGGTTTCGTGCAAGTATCTCACTTTCAATTCCCTTATGCAAGGCTGGTCGGGATTGACTGCTATAAATAGGGATGAGCGGCCGGAAGACTATGTTGAGCCGTCCGCGTAGCTTTTGGTGATTAGTTGCTTCTCACAGAAATAATTTAACCTCAGTATATCCCGATGAAAAGCCGTTTCGTATCCATCGCTTTGATTCTCCTGTTTTTTGGTTCCTATACGTTAACCGCTCAAACGCCCGGCCCCGACCCGGCGGCTGTTCTCCAACAGCTTAATCAAGTGGCAATTGTCGAGCAAAAAGTGATGATGCCCATGCGGGATGGCGTCCGGCTGGCTACGGACATTTACCGCCCCCGCACCGACAAACCCGTTCCGATCCTGTTCTCCAAAACGCCCTACAACTTCAATAGCTGGGGCGATGGCGAGCAACGCGCTGGAACGTATCAGGCCGCTTTGGACGCCGTGAAGCGTGGTTATGCCTATGTCGTGCAGAACGAGCGCGGCAAATTTTTCTCCGAGGGCAACTGGGAAATTCTGGGTGCCCCCACCACCGACGGCTACGATGCCTTCACGTGGATGAGCAAACAACCGTGGAGCAATGGCAAAATTGGCACGGTGGGTTGCTCATCGACCGCCGAGTGGCAAATGGCGGTGGCTGCCCTCGACCACCCGGCCCATGCCGCGATGGTGGCGCAGGGTTTCGGGGCAGGCGTGGGGCGCGTGGGCAACTTCATGGAACAGGGCAACTGGTATCGGGGTGGGGCACAGCAAATGCTCTTCACGGCCTGGCTCTACGGCACACAAGTCGACGCCAACGCCCGGCCCCTGTTCCCCAAAACGGCCACGAGCGAAGACCTCGCCCGTATTTCGCGCTTTTACGACCTCGCTCCCGAAATGCCCAAAGTCGATTGGGCGCAGGGGTTGCGGCACCTGCCCGTGCAGGACATCCTCAAAAACGTTGATGGGCAAAAGGGCTATTACGATCAGATGGTTATTCGCAAGCCCAACGACCCGGCCTGGTACAAGGGGGGCCTCTACCACGATAATATGCCGTTTGGTGTGCCAACGTTCTGGTTTGCATCGTGGTACGATGTCTCGACCGGCCCTAACCTGGCTCTGTTCAACCACGTGCGGAAAAATGCCATCGACCAGCCCACGCGTGATGCACAGTATCTGGTGATTGCACCCACGTTGCACTGCGCTTACAAACGCGCCACCGCCAACACCGTTGTGGGCGAGCGGAGCGTAGGCGACGCCCGGCTCGACTACGATGCCCTGACCTACGGTTGGTTCGATGCCCTGCTAAAAACCGACGGTAGCAACACGCCCCCCACCATGCCGCGTGTTCGGTTCTTCACGATGGGTAGCAACAAATGGCAAACCGCCGACTCCTGGCCCCCTGCCAACGCCCACCCCACCCCCTATTACCTTAGCAGCGGAGGTCGCGCCAACAGTCTGTACGGCGATGGTAAGCTGACTACTTCATTACCGGCGGCCAACGAAAAACCCGATGCCTTTGCCTACGACCCGGCCTACCCCGTGCCCTCCTACGGGGGTAATGTGTGCTGCACGGGCAATGCCGTGCAGGGCGGGTCGTTCGATCAGCATCAGATGGAAACCCGGCAGGACATTCTGGTGTACACGACGGAGTCGTTTGCCGATGGGGTAGAGCTGTCAGGAAACATCGAGACCACGCTCTATGTAGGTTCAGACGCCAAAGACACCGATTTTACGGTGAAACTGATCGACGTGTACCCCGATGGCCGGGCTTACAATTTGGACGAGACCATCCTCCGCGCCCGCTACCGCGAGGGTTTCGACAAGGAGGTGATGATGGAAAACGGCAAGGTCTATAAGCTTACCCTCAGCCCAATGGCTACGAGCAATTTCTTTGCGCCGGGGCACCGAATTCGGATCGAGGTGTCGAGCAGTAACTTCCCCCGGTTTGAGCGCAACTTGAACACGGGTGGCAACAACTACGACGAATCGAAGGGGATTGTGGCGCACAATCAGGTGTTTCACACGGGCAAATATCCCTCGCAGGTGGTGCTGCCGCTTGTGCGGAAGTAGAACTACGACCTTTTTATTCCTGTTATCTGCCTGAACAGACAACAATCGTATGCAAACGTCATTCAGCGAACTTATCAAAGGCGACACGCCCGTTCTGGTCGATTTCTACGCCGACTGGTGTGGCCCCTGCAAGCAGCAGGCCCCCACGCTCAAACAACTTGCCGACCGCATGGGCGACAAACTCAAGATCATCAAAATCGACGTGGATCGGAGTCAGTCGGCGGCTCAGAAGTATCAGATTCAGAGCATCCCGACGCTTATTTTGTTCCACAAGGGCAAGGTAGTCTGGCGCAAGTCGGGCGTGCAGTCGTTAAGTGCGCTGGAGGGGCTGGTGCGGCCTGTGATGTAGTTAGTGGTTTGCCAATACTAGTGCTGACAACCAGCTCAACACGCAAACAAAAGTGATTTTCTGAAGCAATGGCAGGGCTATCAGTCCCATACTCGAATGGTAAATAAATGTGTTGGCTCCTATCAACACGATGCAGCCGATGCCCCACAAAAACAATCGGTTGAACTGTTCCCGGAGCAGTTCAAGAAGTGTGAGCAATAAAGCAATACCACCAAAAACGCTGGCAAGATTAATAAGCAAGTCGTGGTAAGGCGTGAAGATTAAGCTGGCAAACAGGGTGGAAAGCAATCCAAGCGCACGAATAGTGTTCGATTTGCGTGGATGGGCATTGAATAACCGGGGTAGATTGTACCAGAACAGTGCCAGAGAAACGCCCAACACACCCATTGCTGCCAAAGCCACTGGTTGACCGGGGTTTGGTTGACCGTTCATGGCCTGCTCATTCAGCAAGTTGCACCAGTAGTTATGTAGCCAGCTAAAGCCACGCGCTTTTGAGTCAGCCTGATTGCCGCCCGGGTACAAATAGGCTGCGGCTAAGTAAAGAACAACGAACAAGCTAAAACCAGCTAGGGGCAGTGCTTTAGTAACGGACGACTAGGAGCGAATCAAGTGAAGTACAGAAATAATATAAGGAACGAAGATACAGACCAGCCTTTTGTACCTGTTAAACTTTGTTAAGCATCCGATTGGATGGCAGTGCCCAGCTTTTACTTCCTAAAACCACCTGATGATCAATACCCCACAACCGGGCCTCATATCCGAAATTCAGCAACTAATTGACGAAAGTCGTCAACAGGTGGCCGTGTCGGTCAACGCCAGTCTGACACTTCTATATTGGCAAGTCGGCAAGCGCATCAACAGCGAGGTGCTCCACAACCAACGCGCTGATTACGGTAAGCAGGTTGTGAGCGAGTTAGCCGCCCGCCTAACCGCCGAGTATGGCACAGGATGGGGCGAAAAGCAACTTCGGCAGTGCATAAAGTTTGCTCAAACATTTGCCGACGAAGCAATTGTATACGCAGTGCGTACACAATTGAGCTGGACGCACCTTCGCATCCTGATGTTTATGGATGACCCGCTCAAACGAGACTTTTATCTGGAAATGTGCCGGCTTGAAAAATGGTCGTCGAGGCAGTTGCAGGAGCGCGTTCAGTCTATGCTGTATGAGCGAACGGCCATCAGCCGCAAGCCCGAAAAAACCATTCATAACGAGTTGACGACCCTGCGGCAGGATGGACTACTGAGTCCTGATCTGGTTTTTCGCGATCCCTATGTGCTTGATTTTCTGGGTTTATTGGACACCTATTCCGAGAAAGACCTTGAAACGGCCATTGTGGTGGAGTTACAGCGATTTCTGGGCGAAATGGGGAGCGATTTTGCGTTTATGGCCCGACAAAAGCGCATCAGCATCGACAACCGCGATTACTACATCGACCTGCTATTTTACCACCGCCGATTGCGTTGCCTGGTGGCCATTGACCTGAAATTAGGTGAGTTTGAAGCGGCTTACAAAGGCCAAATGGAACTGTATTTGCGCTATCTGGAACGCTACGAGCAACTCGATGGCGAAAACACACCCATTGGTCTAATTCTGTGTACCGGCAAAAACGAGGAACACGTCGAACTCATGCAACTAGACAAAAGCAACATCCGCGTAGCTGAGTATCTGACGGTGTTACCTCCTCGGCAATTGTTGCAGGAAAAGCTACACAAAGCCATCGAGATTGCCCGCCAAAAACTAATCCGCGACAAGTGAATGTATGAACTATCCTCCAGCCCCGCCATTTTAAGGCCGTCATAATGTTGGTCTCCTACCTTTGGCAAGACAACATCGGTAACCATCAAATCTCTAACTAGACAGTGAAAAAACTGAGCTTTTTCCTATTCGTGTTCCTGTTTGGCATCGCGCTAACAGGCTTTTCGCAGAATGCACCAGCTTCGACACCCGCCACAGCGACAACGTCACCCGAGTTTTTTGCCGGGAAATGGGATATTGTGATCGTAGGCACACCCAATGGCGACGCCAAAATGACCGCCGAACTCGTCCGCAAAGAGGGTAAATTGTCGGGTAAATTGAAGCCCGTTGGCGACGCAGCCGCCGACCCAATTAACATTGACAAAATTGAAGAAGAGGCCACCAAAATCACCTTGTACTTCACGGCGCAGGGCTACGATTTGAATCTGCCCCTCGATAAAGTGGACGACGATAATCTGAAAGGCTCGCTCATGGGCATGTTCGATACTACTGCCAAGCGGGTGAAAGAACAGAAGTAATTGGCATTAGCGTTGTAGGGCGGGTTTTCTACCCGCCTTTTTTATGCAAAGCTGACGCATAGGGGCGGGTAGAAAACCCGCCCTACAAAACTAACGTCAGGTAGTAAAACCCACCCACGCTCGGCCCGGCAGAGAAGGTCGTGTAGTACCGATTGAGCAAATTAGTGCCACCCAGTTTGACCGACGCGTTGAGTTTTGGCAGAACATAGCTCAATTGCCCGTCGAACGTGTGGATGGCGGGTACAGTGGCCGTTGCGAGGGCCGATTGCCACAAAAACGCGGATTGATACCGGTAGCTGACCGATGCGCCCAACCTGCCCCAAAGAGTTGGATTTGCCAAACCCAAATTTGTTATCCAGCGGGGCGTGTTGAAAGCTTCTTCGAGACCGTCGCCCCGGTCGGTGCGGGACAGTTTTGCCAACGATGCGTTGCCCGACACCACCCAGCCTTTCGTTAATGTGTAGCGCACCCCAATGCTGCCCCCGTAGTTGAATACCCGCGTTTTTGAGTTAGTCCAAAGCCGGTAGCGGTCCTGCCGGGAGCGGTCGTTGAGAGCAAATGCCACCGAATCGAGGTTGTTGAGAGCGGTCGCGCCCACCTTCGGTACGTAGGCTTCGACTTGGGCGATAAAGTTGCGGTAGACGTTGTGGTACGCGTCGATGTCGAGGTAAAGCTTCTTTTGGGCAAATAAACCTTTGTAGCCAAGCTCCACGCTGCTTACCTGTTCGGGTTTCAGGTAGGTGTAGGGGTTGCGTCGGAGCAGAGATTTGTTTTTGGTGACGGCCTGCGTGGTCGTGAGCTTGTTTACATTCACGTCGGTGTTGATGGCCACCTGAAACGCGTCGATAGACGAGCGGAGCCAGGCGTTTTCAAAAATTCCCTGCGACATGATTGGCAATCCCCCCACCCGCTTTACCCCGCCCGAATTGACGTTGGAAAACCCCTCGAACAACGACGGAAACCGGTAGCCAGTCTGAAACGAAGCCCGTACCGTGTGTTCCTCAGCCAGAGCAAACGTAGCGGCCACGCGTGGGTTGAAGCGCAGGTCGAAGTAGCGATTTTTGTCGGCCCGCAACGCCCCAGTCAGTTTGAACCGGTCGCCCAGAAAGGCCCGTGAGGCCTGCACGAAGCCGCCCGCTTTGTCGTACACCAGGTCACGACCCGACCCGTCGGGGTTGATAAAGTAGTTCCCATCGGGATGCACCACGTACCGCCGATAATCGAACCCAACCTGCACGCTCAAGCCCGTTCGTTGCCGGAAATCGGCCCAACTGACCCTCGTGAGATCAATTTGGCCCTCAGCATGATAGAGCCACGACCGTACGCGCAGGGCCGCGCCCACGTCCCAGTTGTTAGTGTCGCGCAGCCGCGCTACCTGTGTCGCGAAGGCGTCGGTGCCGGGTTGTGGCCTGCCCGCATCGGCCACGCCACGCGCCGTTTGCAACGCTTGTTGGACCGATTGCCCTGCCCGAATGCTGCCTAAAAATTGACCCGAAAATTCCGAAAACCATTGGTTGTCGGGTTTGTAAGACCGTTCGATGTTTTCGGCCATCGACCGAATGTTGTAGGCTTCGCCTGTGTTCTCACTAGTCCGGTATACGCGCACCTGCACTGAGGGCGATTCGAGCGAAAGCACGTTTTGATTGAGTCGGTAGTCGTCGAAGCGGAAGCGGTTCGTGCGTTGGTAGAGGGTCGAGAGAGTCGCGGCTTTGTACCGGTACGCGAGCGTTACGGTTGGCCGAATACGCCAGAATACACCCGCGTCGCCCCGGAGGTTGCTCAGGCCGAGGTCGGCCACGTCGTTCTCGAAATAACCCGTGCGCGAGATCAGATACCGTTGACCGTTGAGGGTAAGCGTCCTGCGGTTGGCGGGTTCGTCGCCGTAGTTGTTTACGAGGTCGGAGCCGGGGTTGTTGGGAGCTAACAGGCCGAGGGTTGCGTTCACTGACGGACTTAGGTCGGATGCATCGCGGGCGATCCAGTCGTAGCCGCGTTGGTAGGTCAGGTTCAGTTTGAACGCCAGCCGGGTGCCCACCGTGCGCGCATACCGCAGGCTTGTTTCTGAGAATCCTTTGGTCCGTGTAAGCGGATTATTCACGTGGTTGACACCTGTTTTCTGGCTCACGCTCAGGCCGGTTGCCGCAAATGGGTCTTTCGTAATAATCTGGGCCAGGCCGTTGAGCGCGTTCAGTCCATACAACACCGAAGCCGCGCCCGGCACCAACTCCACCCGCTCAATATCGAGGTCCGACGGGGCCAACGCGACAGCGACTGGTGCGCCAATGTGCGGGGCCTGACTGTCGATCCCATCGACCAACTGCACAAACCGCACGTTGGTCGGGTTGGCAAAGCCCCGCGTGTTGAACACCTTAAATCCTAAGCTCGACGTAAGCAACTGAACGCCCTTTAGGTTCTCCAGCGCATCGAAATACGACGGTTGCGCCGACAGCCGAATCTGCTGTGCGTCCAACAGTTCAACGCTCACGGGGGCTTTGCGGATATTCTCGGGCACCCGCGAAGCCGTTACAACTACCTCACCCAGATCACGTTTCCGCAGTGTATCGATAGGTATAATGGTACTATCGGTGGGGGCAGTAAGCAGCAGGCAGGTAAGCAGGTGAAGCATTAAGGGGTGTTATTTCTAGCGAAATATAACGAGCTTTTCTCGTAGCTTGTTCATTGAATAGAGAACAATTAGGGTAGTTGGTGAGGTAATATCCGGCCCTCATTTATCGTTTAAAATAAGGCATACGAAACTGTGCCCGCCTAAATTTGTTTATCTTGGGCGCGACAGTGCTTTATTCTCCCAAACACTATGAAAATGGGTATCTCCCGTTCACTGCTGGTTATGCTGGGGCTGGCAGCCGGGTTATCAGGCTGCAACTCGGCGATGGTTGCATATAAGAAAGGAGTTCGCCACTACGAAGCCGGGGAATATAATTTGGCCCTGACTCAATTCGACAAGGCGACCAAAGGCGACATTGACCCCAAGCGTGTTAATTATTACGCTGCCGAGTCGTATCGGCTTTCGAACCGCACCGCCGAGGCCGCTCCGTTTTACCAGAAAGCCCTCGACGCAGGCAGCAACGAAGCGGACGCCCGTCTGAACTACGCCTACGCGCTTAAGGCACAGGGCAATTACGCCGAGGCTCTGAAGCAGTTGCAACAGTATGTCGACAGTAAGCCGACTAACAAAACAAATCTGGACCTCGCCCAGCGCGAGCTTGGTACGCTCCGCGCCGTTGACGCCATCGCGGCCCGCAAAACCGAGTTGGTGCTCAAAAACATGAGCAACGTGAACTCGCCGGGAACGGAGTTTGCACCCGTTGTTCAGGGCGATGAGCTGGTGTTTACGGCTTCGCGAAAAGATGTGGTTTATAAAAATAACGGCCTGCCGATGTTGGGTCTGTATAAAGTTAAGATTGGCCAAAACCTCGACGAAACGGGCAACGGAGCTACGCCATTCAGCACCAACGTGTTCCAGGGCGACGTGAACGAAGGCACGCCCACGTTTACGAAAGATGGCAAGGCCATGATTTTTGCGCGGGGCAACAACGGAAAACGCAAGGGTGGCCTTGATGTGGACCTGTATATTAGCCGCCAAAACGGCGATGCGTGGAGCGAACCCCAACGCCTGCCTATCAGCGACTCGACGGCCTGGGACGGCTCGCCTTGTTTTTCGGCCGACGGCAAAACGCTGTACTTTGCCTCGAACCGCGCCAACAGCGTGGGCGGCATCGACCTCTACCGGGTGAATATGGACAACTCGGGGCGGTTTGGGCGTCCGGTCAATATGGGCCGCGACATCAACACGCCCGGCAACGAGATGTTTCCGTTTGTGGCCGCCGATGGCAAACTGTACTTCGCATCGGACGGGCATCCCGGCCTGGGTAAGCTCGACGTGTTTGTGGCTACCCGCTCGCAGGGGGTGATTCGGGTGGAAAACATGGGTCAGCCTATCAACTCCACCGGCGACGATTTTGGCTATGTGCTGATGGAAGCGGGGAAGGGTTTCCTGGCCTCGAACCGCACGGGTGGCAAAGGCGATGATGATCTGTATTTCTTCGACTCGACCACGCCGGGCAGCAGCACCTCGACCATTGCCCAAAACGACCCTAACAATCCGAATAACCCGAACAACCCGAATGGCTCGAACGCCCCCAAGATTGTGCGGTACTTCCTGGCCGGAACGGTGTCGGCTAATGAGCAGCCAACACCCATGCCGCTCGACTCGGTGCGTATTCGCATCATAGATGTTAGCAGCGAAGAAACCGTGGCCGAGGTAACGACGGGCAAACCCGGCACGTTTGGCAAATATCCGCTCAAAGAAGGTAAAGAGTATTCAATTTTGGCTGAGCGCAAAGGCTACCTCACACGTCGGGAGCCGTTCAACATGCAGGGCCGCAGCATCCCCGACATTTTTTTGCGTAAAGCTGAGACCGACACCACGTTTACGGTAGCTATGTCGATGGACCGAGTGGAGCTAGACAAGACGTTCGTGCTGGACAACATCTATTACGACCTGAACAAGTTCAATATCCGATCTGATGCCGCGCAGGAACTGGATAAACTTGTGACAATCCTGAAAGACAATCCGACCTTGCGCATTGAGTTGGGTTCACACACCGACGTTCGCGATACGGATTCGTATAACCTGAAACTCTCGCAAAATCGTGCCCGTTCGGCGGTTGATTACGTCGTCTCGAAGGGCATCGACGCTGGTCGGATGACCGCCAAAGGCTACGGCGAAACGGTGTTGATCGTGCAGAACGCCAAAACCGAAGAAGAACACCAACGCAACCGTCGCACGGAGTTTAAGATTCTGGAGTATTAATATGTCGTGCCGGCGGTCCGTCGCTACGGTAGTATCCGGCAAAGCCGTAAGGCTAATGGGAGCAGTTAGGTGTTCTGATATACCTAAACGCTAAATTCTCGTTGGCCTTACGGCCCTGCCGGATGGTATCCGGCATAACATCCTTCCCCTATGTCTGACCGCCTACGCCAAATACTCGTCGTTGCCTCGATCATCAGCCTGATCGTGATGAACTACCTATCCAACGTGCGAGCCTTTGCTACCACGACCAACGCCGATATTTCGCGCAAGTACGAGACACTCATTACCCCGGCAGGCTATGCGTTTGCCGTTTGGGGGGTGATTTTCCTGGGCTTGCTGGCATTTGCCGTGTTTCAGGCCCTGCCTTCGCAACGCGAGAACCCGCGTTTTCGGGCAGTTGGTCCGTGGGTGATTTTGAACGCTGTTGGCAATGCCATCTGGAGTCCAATCTTCAACAACGAGAAAATCGGTCTGGCGTTAATCGTGATTCTGGTGATGTTCGTTAGTCTGCTGCTCGTGATGGACGGGTTGCGCGTAGGTCGTGAGCAGGTCCGTAAGCGCGAAACTTGGCTGGCGCGGGTGCCGTTTGCCATTTATTTCGGCTGGCTCACCGTCGCAACTATTTTGAACGTAACGGTTTACCTTAAATCGACTGGCTTTAATTTGAATGTGTTACCCGAATACGGTTGGGCGGCTGCGGTGCTTGTTGTGGCCTTTATAGTGGGTGTGTTTCTGTTCAATCGCTACCGGAGCGCGGCATACATCCTGGTGTTTGCCTGGGCCTATGCGGCCATCGCGCTCAAACAAGAGGCTATCCCCTACGTGCCCTTGTTTGCGTGGGTCGGTGTCGGGGTTGCCGTGGTTCTGGCCGGTTTTGCCTTGCTGACCCAAAATACCAATTATGCGGCTGTTCCTGCTGCTCGGCGGTAACCTGGGCAACCGGGTTGCCTTGTTGCAACAGGCTCAGGCGCAACTTGCTCAAGCGGTTGGGCCGGTAGTGCAAGCGTCGGGCTTGTACGAAACGGCAGCCTGGGGCGTAACCGAGCAACCGCCCTACCTGAATCAGGTGTTGGAAATGCACACCACCCTGCCCCCGCTGGAGATTTTAGACAGAACCCAGGCCATTGAGCAGGTTTTAGGGCGGGTCCGGCTCGAGCGATGGGGTGCCCGCCCTATCGACATTGACCTGCTGTATTATGGCGACCTCGTTTGCCAAACCGACCGTCTGACCCTCCCTCACCCGCTGTTGCACCACCGCCGGTTCGCGCTTGTGCCGCTGGGTCAGATTGCGCCGGATTTTGTTCATCCCGTGTTGAATAAAACTAACACCCAATTGTTGGCGGAATGCGCCGACGAAGGAGCGGTAAATACGTTCGCTCCCTAAAATTTCGTTCAGAACAAAAACCCACATCACCGCTTTTGCGTAGTTTACGCAATCAACCGCTCATGCCATGAAATCAACGACACCACTCACCAACGGCAGCTTCCTGATTGCCGAACCCTACCTCGGCGACACCAATTTCGAGCGCAGTGTCGTGATTGTGTGCGAACATAACAGCGAGGGTACGTTTGGCCTTGTCCTGAACCAAACCACCGCCCTGACCCTGAGCGACGTGATCGAAGACGTGTATGCCGATTACCCCCTGTTTGTGGGTGGGCCGGTCGGGCAAAACACGCTCCACTACCTGCACCGCCGTCCCGACCTGATCGACGGGTCGATTCGGCTGGGCGAGGGTTTGTATTGGAGTGGCAATTTTGAGCAGGTCAAGCAGGCCGTGAATATCGGCACGATGCCCGAAAAAGATATTCGTTTTTTTGTGGGCTACTCAGGCTGGGACGAGGGTCAACTTGATGATGAGTTGGACGAAAAAGCCTGGATCGTCACCCGAAGTAATGCCCGGTTTCTGTTCGACACGCCCGTTGATGAATTTTGGCGGGGCATCCTCAAAAGTATGGGCGGTGAGTTCAAGGCAATCGCTCACTACCCCCTCGACCCCCGGTTGAACTAGTCGGACCGTGCTGATCTTAACTTTTTTTAAACCAATTTTGCGCCCGATAGCACGTTACTTGTATCGGTAACGCTTTCCCGCCCGGCGGGTAAACTCTTGGTTCATGCGCATTTTTCGACTACTTTTTTCGGTTTTACTGGCCTGCCCACTCTTCGCCGTGGCGCAGGAAAACACCATTTCGAGTCATTTTGGGGTAAAAGCAGGCCCATCGCTCACCCGCTTATCGGTGTCGGGCATTACACCTAACCTGCCTAAGCAAAAGATCGACTTCCACCTGGGGGCCATGTATCGACTACGCTACAACCGCTTTGTGTTCCAGCCCGAAGCTCTGTTCAGTGTGAAAGGGGGCACGTTTAAGGCTACACGGGTGGGTGGCACCGCCGTTATCAAAAATCAGTACAATTACGTCAGCGTGCCAGTTTTGTTTGGCTATATTCCAACCGAAGGCATTACGCTGCAACTAGGGCCGGAATTTAGCTACGCACTCAATTCGGGGGCGAGCATTGGGCCGGGCACAAAAAACGACCTGGGTATTGTTGTTGGGGCGCATTACGACTTTCTCGACCTGCTCGACAAATTCAGCCTGCACCTGCGCTACATTCACGGCCTGAACAACGTGGCCCCACCCTCCGACCCCGCTTTGGCCGTCGATTACCGCAACCGCGTTTTGCAGTTGTCGATGGTGTATAATTTCTACAAAAAGAAAAAGAAGTAATGCTCTCCGACTTCGGCGTCATTCTCCTGTTCATTGTAGCGGCCTTTGCGTTTATTGGCGGGGTGCTGTTTGTGGCTAGTTTTTTGCGGCCCAACCGCCCCAACGCCGACAAACTGAGTACCTACGAATCGGGGGAGGAGCCGGTAGGCAACGCGAGTGTGCAGTTCAACGCCCGGTTCTACGTGGTGGCCCTGATTTTTGTGCTGTTCGATGTGGAGTTGGTGTTTTTGTTCCCGTGGGCAACCGTGTTTGGGCAAAAAGCCTTACTTGCAGAGACAGACGGACGTTGGGGCTGGTTTGCCCTGACCGAGGCCGTTTTGTTTGTAGTGTTGCTCGCCGTGGGGCTGGCCTACGCCTGGGGCAAGGGCTATCTGGATTGGGTGAAACCGCAACCCAAAATTCCGACTGTCGACACCAAAGTGCCCACGTCGCTCTACGACCGGGTAAATGAGAAGTATCGCTAATCGCCCACCTCATGAAGTCGCCTGCTGGTCAGTTGCTGTTTGTTCTGTTTCTGACACTCGCAGTCCCGGTGGTGGGGCAGCGGTTCGAGCGGCCTCAATTCCGGGCCATTGTTCATTTAAAGGAGGGTGGCCGAATCAGTGGCTTCCTCGACGAGGTTGAGAATGGCGTCCTCTATTTCGACACGGCAGAACGAATCAAACATACAGGCGAGTACGAGCCTTCGGTCGCGTTGTCGAACGTTAGTTGGGTAGTTGTTAAGCGTGTGAACAACCAAAAAGCCATTCGTACCGGAATCGTAGTAGGGGCACTTGTTGGTGGTTTTTTGGCGTATCGAGGTAGTCAACGAAACCCATTCCGGTCGCCCCTTTTGGGGGGAATATCAATTGGACTTACGGCGAGCGCGATGGGCTTTGCAGGCGCGTTGGTCGGCTCGCTCGTTGGGGGCGCAAACCGGCGCGTCATCCGCCCAGTGGACCGCGACAATCCCGCCGAAAGCCTCGAACGGCAGCTAAAGCACTTCACACAAGTGTATCTTGACAGGATGCAAGATGATCAGCCCTAGCGGTGGCTTAGAACGTTTGCCCGGTTACGGGCGTTACTCCTTCAAACGAATTGTCGCCATGACTCCCTCGACTCCCGCCGATAAAACCGCCGACACTGGCATTGTGCTTTGGCACTCCGACGAGCTTTTGAACTGGTCGCGGGCCTCGTCGTTATGGCCGCTTACGTTCGGGTTGGCCTGTTGCGCTATCGAGATGATGCAGTCGATGGCGTCGAGTTATGATCTGGAGCGGTTCGGGATTTTTCCGCGCCCCTCGCCCCGGCAATCCGACATCATGATTATTTCGGGGACCGTAACCTACAAAATGGCCGACCGGATCAAACGCCTTTACGAGCAGATGGCCGAGCCGCGCTACGTGATCTCGATGGGGTCGTGCAGCAACTGCGGGGGGCCGTACTGGCAACATGGCTATCACGTGGTAAAAGGCGTCGACAAGATTATTCCGGTCGACGTGTATGTGCCCGGTTGTCCACCCCGCCCCGAAGCTTTGATCGACGGTTTTCTGAAATTACAGGAGAAAATACGGGCCGAAAAGCCCCATTTACCATGACCCGACTTTCGGTAAACATCAACAAAATAGCCACCCTGCGCAATGCACGCGGGGGCAACAATCCTGATCTTGTTAGAGTTGCTCTCGATTGCGAGCGGTTTGGCGCACAAGGCATTACGGTTCACCCCCGCCCCGACGAGCGACACATTCGCTACCAGGATGTGCTGGACTTGCACGAGGTTGTAACAACCGAATTCAACATAGAAGGCAACCCCGACGAGCGGTTTATTGACCTTGTGAAGCGTGTTAAGCCCGCTCAGGTCACGCTCGTGCCCGACGCCCCCGACGCCATCACGTCCAACGCGGGTTGGGACACCATCCGCCACGCTGATCACCTGCGGCAGCTTATTGAGACCTTCAAGGCCGATGGTATCCGGGTATCCATTTTTGTGGATGCTGACGAGCGCATGGTCGAGGGAGCCAAAGCCGTGGGCACCGACCGCATCGAACTCTATACCGAACCGTACGCAGCTCACTATTTCGAGAATCGCGAACAAGCCGTTGCGCCCTTCGTGCGGGCTGCCGAGCGGGCACAGGAGTTGGGCCTGGGGCTGAATGCCGGCCATGATCTAAGCCTCGACAATCTTCAGTTTTTCGCCGAACGGGTGCCGGGTTTGCTCGAAGTATCTATCGGTCACGCCCTCGTTTGCGACGCGCTCTATTTGGGATTAGAAAACACCATTCAACTCTATCGACGGTGTTTGGCATACTAACTCTACTCGAAGTCTAGTTTTGTGCTAATAAGTGTTTGTCCTAGTAAAAATGCGTTGTAGAAGATGGATAAGAAACTGGAATCGCGCAGGCGGCTTAATCATTACGATGTAGCCGAGGTTATCGACCGCTTTGAGATCAATAAAGTGTTTGATTGCCAAACGTTAGCCAATTGGGTGAGTGGTTCGCTTGTCCCGTTAAAGCCTTCTTACATGGAAATTGTTGAGGAAGCCCGTCAGCAATTGAGCTACAAGTGGGATGAATGGAATGAAGAAGAACTGAAAATGAATTTCATCAGTATCGTCATTTTCGTTGCCCAATTAGACGTTCCCAAACAAATCAATACTTACTTCGAACGGAAACTAACAGGCGTTGTACAGGAAGTTCCCATTTCGGTAACGGTCGATTGTATGCTGGCTTCCCCGACATACTCAGGGCGACCCAAAACACCGTACTTTTTTCTACAAGAATTTAAGAGATCACTGGGCGATAGTCACGACCCCGAAGGGCAAATGCTGGCGGCTATGATTTTATCGCAGGCATTGAATGCTGATCAACATCCTTTATACGGTAGCTGGATACAAGGGCGTTTCTGGTATTTTACCACTCTGGTTAACAACGATTATTGTGTTAGTAAGCCATTTGACGCAACTGAGCCGGATGATCTGCTTCAAATTATCCATGTTTTGCACCGACTGAAAGAGTTGATTATGAATCAATATGTTATAGGTATCGAATAAAATGTCTCTCTCAGTAGATCAATTTCTAGCCCAAGCCCAAACGCTACCCATAATCGACGTACGGTCGCCGGGGGAGTTTGCCCACGCGCACATACCGGGAGCCGTTAATATTCCCCTGTTCGACAACGAGGAGCGGGCATTGGTGGGCACGAAGTACAAAAAGGCGGGTAAAGACTCAGCCGTACTGTTGGGGCTTGATTTGATCGGCACCAAGATGTCGGGTTTTGTGCGGGAATCGCGGAGACTCAATCCGAACGGGCGCGAGGTGCTCGTGCATTGTTGGCGGGGCGGTATGCGTAGCGGCTCGTTTGCGTGGCTATTAAATACCGCCGGGGTTCGGGCCGACATTCTCGAAGGGGGCTACAAAGCCTACCGTAACACCGTACTTGAGAGCTTCACGCAACCCCGTAACCTGATTGTGTTGGGCGGTAAAACCGGCTCTGGCAAAACCGATATCCTGAAAGCGTTGGCCGCTCAGGGCGAACAGATACTTGATTTGGAAGGTTTGGCCCACCACAAAGGGTCGTCGTACGGGGCTATTGGCCAGCTACCCCAACCGGCCACCGAACAGTTTGAGAACAAGATTCACAACGCCCTAACCGACCTCGACCGTAACGACGGACCGCGCATGAACGAAGGGCAAGCCAATCGGCGTATCTGGATCGAAGACGAGAGCCGTAACGTAGGCACGTGCTTTGTGCCGAGGGCCTTTTGGGCGCAAATGCGAGCCGCCCCGGTGGCATTCGTCGACGTACCTAAGCCCGTGCGTATCGAGCGGCTCGTGCGCGAATACACGGGGATCAGTCACAATTTGTTGGTTGAAGCTACCACCCGAATTCAGAAACGGTTAGGCGGCAAGGCCACACAAGATGCTCTCGCGGCTTTGGCTCAAAACGATTACGCCACCGTTGCCGACCTCACACTCAGCTACTACGACAAAGCCTATTTACACGGACTGTCGGAGCGCGACCCACAAACGGTTTATACCTTGCCAATTGTTGACGATGATCCGGCTCAAACGGCCCGGCAGTTGATTGAGTGGGCCAACACTCGGGTAGCGAGTAACGTTTCGCTGTAAATAACGTCGCTACTTTTTCTTTTTGGCAGTCATGCGCCGGATAATCTCGCGCTTCGTGAACGCAAGCCGCCAAACGGCCAACGGCTGTTTCTGGTCGCCAAAGCAGGCTTTACAAATCGGGTTATCAAGTGGAATAGCTGCGTTGTACACGTAAAGCGTGTCAGCTATGCGTTGAATGTTCGATTGTTGGGGCAGTTTGTTCTCTGCATTGTACAGGTACGCGTCGAGTACCTCACGTTCTTTAGCCGAGAATCGGGGATTCTGTACATCCTGCGGGCCGAGCAAATCGACCGTCACGGCGTAGCGTTCGGCCAACGCTCGTGTTTTGGGCACTTGTCTCAACTGGCAAAGCGAATCCGGCGCGACGCCCGTTTTCAGCCTGGCAGTCAGTTCGCTCTGCATCACCGCCACCATTTGTTCACCCCAGGCATTCACCGTCTCGTTCAGTTCGGCGTTGGTAATGCGCTTAATTTTCTTGTCGGCCATCTCCTGCCGCAGTTTGTCGGTTTGCTCAATGCGATCAGCGCAGGAAAGGAGGGAGAGCGAAAGCAGGAGATGTAGAGACGAGTGGAGTAATTTCATTACGACCAACGCAGTTGATTACCCAGTAAAATATTTCTTACACCAATAATTTCATCAATGTCATCCCAGAAGATAAAGTGGGCGTTGAACTCATACGCTTGACGCTGTTCGTTTGATGCATTTACCAATTTGTCGGACCAAGTAAGGGGGAAAGATACGGAGCGACCGTCTTCAAACGTACAGGATACGAGCAAATCCGTAACGCTGACCGCCGATAAGTCGGGCAAAAACTCAGGCCGAATATCAAGAGACGGATTAGCCGTTTTCGTTTTAGGCGATCTTCTTGTAGTTTGGTTTAATGCTGTTCTCATTGCAATGTTGTTCGTACTTCTTTATTAAATCTACCAGATGTTTATTGACCGCCTTCTCAATCTTGCGGAGATCTCGTTCCGAGTAACCCCTGTTGAACGCTAGTTGAACTTCCCCCGTAGGCGTAATCCAGTATTTACATTCCTTCTTGCCTTTGTCGGTAACGTGAATATGAAAGGGTTCGTTTAGTAAATCGAACATCACCGCGAAAAAACGCCAGCCATACAACTCGAAAAATTTAGGCATACTTTGTATCTACAACAACTCGATTTTTCGATAAACCTCTGCCAACGACAAGTTAAACTCGCCGATGGGTAGCGTTTCGGGCAATTTGGGGAGCAGGGCAACGGCTTCCATAAGCGTGTGCGTAAGTTTCAGCCTAAAGATACGGCCCGTTCAAGAAGCCTCAAAATATCGTACCTTTGCGGGCTAATTACCAATACAATGCTTGACCAGTTAGAAGCTATACGTGAACGTTTTGAAGAGGTTGCCCAGCAAATTGTGCAGCCGGAGGTCGTATCAGACCAAAAGCGGTTCATGAAATTGAGCAAAGAATATAAAGATCTCGATAAGATTGTCACGCAGCATAATGCCTACAAGCAACTGCTAGCCGAAATTGAGAACGCCAAAGAGATTATTGCCACCGAAAAAGACGAGGACTTCCGCGAACTCGCCAAAGCTGAACTCGACGAGCTAGTACCCCGGCGCGAACCGCTGGAGGAGCTATTGAAAGAGATGCTCATGCCTAAAGACCCCAACGACAGTAAGAACATCATTCTGGAAGTACGCGGGGGCACCGGGGGCGACGAAGCGGCCATCTTTGCGGGCGACATTTTCCGAATGTACCAGCGATTCTGCGAAAAACAGGGCTGGCGCATGTCTATTGTCGACTTTACGGAAGGCAGTTCGGGCGGATACAAAGAAATTGTGGCCGAGGTAGAGGGCGAAGACGTGTACGGCAAGATGAAGTTTGAATCGGGCGTGCATCGGGTGCAACGCGTACCCGCCACCGAAACGCAGGGCCGAATTCACACGTCGGCGGCTAGCGTGGCCGTGTTACCCGAAGCCGAAGAGGTCGATGTGGAACTGAACATGAACGACATCCGAAAAGATACGTTCTGCTCATCGGGCGCGGGAGGGCAGTCGGTAAACACGACGTATTCGGCGGTGCGGCTCACCCACATTCCTACGGGCATGGTGGTGCAGTGTCAGGATGAACGCTCGCAGCTCAAAAACTTCGATAAAGCCCTGACCGTGTTGCGGTCGCGCATATACGAGATTGAGCTACAGAAGCACAACGACGCCATTGCCTCGCAACGCAAAACGATGGTGGGCAGTGGCGACCGTTCCGACAAAATCCGTACTTACAACTATCCCCAAAGCCGCGTAACTGATCACCGCATCGGCCTGACGGTGTATAATCTGCCCTCGGTGATGGATGGCGACATTGCCGACTTCATTGAGCAACTGCGTATTGCCGAAAATGCCGAGCGATTGAAAGAGGGCGTGGCGTAAGGGACGCGAGCTAATCAGTTCATTCTAAGTACATAAGCACAAAAAAAGCCCTGCCAACTGGCGGGGCTTTTCAATTTCGCTTCGACTATTGTGTTTTTAGAACCGGAAGTGTGAGAACGCCTTGTTGGCTTCGGCCATACGGTGCGTATCGTCTTTCTTCTTCACGGCTGCCCCTTCACCTTTCGCTGCGGCCACGATTTCGGCAGCCAAGCGGTCGGTCATGGTTTTTTCGCCACGTGAGCGGGCATATTTAATCAGCCATTTCATACCTACCGATACTTTACGGTCAGCGCGGACTTCGGTAGGCACCTGGAATGTGGCACCACCTACCCGGCGGCTTTTTACTTCGACCGATGGCATCACGTTGTTCAACGCCTTCTTAAACATATCGAGGCCACTGTCGTTGGTGCGCTTGGCAACAATTTCGAGTGCGTCGTAGAAGATGGTGTACGCGATACTCTTTTTGCCCTCATACATGAGGTTATTTACAAACTTGGTTACCATTACTTCCTTAAACTTCGGATCGGGTAACACGTACCGTTTGGGCGGTTTTGATTTTCTCATTGTGTCTTCAGATTCTGGATCTTACTCTGCCGTTGCTGTTCAACGGGCAGTCCATTTTTGGTTGTAGAGTTGTACAGTTCTATAGTTGTAGAGTTGGGTTGTGCGTTGCTTGGTTGCGACCACAAACTTTATGACTCTACAACTTTAAAACTCTATAACTTTATTTCTTCTTCTTTGCTGGTGGTGCGCCTTTGCCACCTTTAACAGGGGCCTGACCTGGTTTCGGACGCTTGGCACCGTACTTCGAGCGGCTTTGCAGACGACCGCTTACACCGGCCGTATCCAAGGCACCCCGAACAATGTGATAACGAACACCCGGAAGGTCTTTCACCCGGCCACCCCGAATCAGCACGATTGAGTGCTCTTGCAGGTTGTGGCCCTCGCCCGGAATGTATGCGTTTACTTCTTTGCCGTTCGACAAGCGAACACGGGCAACTTTACGAAGAGCCGAGTTAGGCTTCTTCGGCGTCGTGGTGTACACACGTGTACACACGCCCCGACGTTGGGGGCAGGCGTCTAAAGCTGGTGATTTTGACTTGAAAACCAGCTTCTCACGACCTTTACGAACTAATTGTTGTATGGTTGGCATTACGCTGAAAATGATTGATTATAACAGTCGTCGCGAAAATTGAGGTGCAAAGATACGGGAATGCGCTTGAAAAGCAAAAAGACAAGAAAAAGGACTGGGCGCACTGACGAGTCCGTTTACCGGAAGCCAGAATGACTTTGGTTGGCAAACGCTGTGCGTGGAGAAAAATACGTTTGTAGAACAGACTGCCATAAGGTAATATTGGAGTACAACCATCTACATGAATAACTTAGAAATTTTACTCATAGTATTTGTGAAGAATACGTACATCTATGCAAACAAAATTCCTTTCTGTCTTAATCTTTCTTTGCTTGTCATTTCTAACCGGAATAGCCCATGCCCAGCAACTAATTACGTTTTCAACCATACCGGGCAGGCCCGCTTCTGAACATTATACATGTCGGGTGCGACTAAAAAACTCGGCCACCTGGGAAAATGCGTTTGTGTTACAAACCACAGCAAAACAAAATGTGACAGGTCCGAATGATTACCACAACGGGTATGTGGAAAATGTGGAAGGCTGGACGGCCTCCTGGATTGCGTTTGAGTTTGCTGCGGGAAATGAAGTAGAGGTTGAAATCTCCAGAGTGAACGGTAAACCCATCCGAAAAGCGATGGCAAGGCCCGTTGAGGACACTAAACCGGCACTCATCCGGGATGGAAAAGTCTATGTAACATTCACTAAACACGCCAATGTGAATGTGGACATTGATGGCCAAATGGAAGACCAATCGACGGGTCAGGGCTATTCTGGCCCAGCTATTCATACCATTTGTTTGTTTGGTAACCCGATATACCGCAAACCAACCAGTCAGGGTAGTCGCGTAAAATACCTAAGCCCCTCTGAACCAATACCTGCCGATGGTTCCTGGGATACGCTTAGTTTTCTGCCCGGTGTTCATCGGATTTTTCAGAATGATGCCAATGGCGTTGCCCAGTCCTTTCTGATTCGATCTAATCAGGTCATTCATATTCCGGGCGATGCGGTGGTACACGGCACTTTTCTGCCGATAAATAATGGGGGCTTTCGTGAAAATTATTTTGGCGACGGTTGGGCTATTTACGGTTCGGGGACGCTGAGTGGCGAAGAAATTCCGCACTGGCGCACTGGCTTTCGGGGAGGTAAATACCCTTTTAAAGGCTGGGCAACCCGAATACGGCTTGAAGGATTTGTGGTGGCTGATGCAGCGGAACATCATTTCAATATATCGAACAAAAACGATAACGATGCCGATGTCAACATCTTCAAAAACCTTAAAACGCTGGCCTGGCGATTGAACACGGATGGTGGGGCAATGCAACGAAATACCATCACAACAGACTGTTTTTTTAGAGTACAGGACGACTTGCTGTATTGCTGTCAGAATAAATCACTGTTGCGAAATTGCGTGCTTTGGATGGATCATCACGGCTCGTTGGGTGTATTTGCCACAGTCTACATGACCAATCCCGCCAGTAATCCGATCCGGGATCTCAAGTTTATTTACGGCAGGCGAATCTGGCACGCGGGCGGCACGGCGGGTGTCCGGTTTAGTGATGCCCGGCTTGGCTCCCGGATTCCGCCTTATACCATATCCAACGTAAAGGTTGAAGATCCTTTCCCTTCCTATGGTCTATTTGATTTTGGGATGGCCGATGATAAACCTGAGACCATTGAGCCGGCCCCGGTTTTTCTGGATAACGGTATCACCTTCGAGAATTTTTCGCAGCCCAATCACGCTAACATACCCGCCGTGGGCGTGGTGCCGCACAACAAAATGAGGACGGGGCAAAATACCGGTGCCAACGATGAGCTGCTATTCTCAAATATTACCTTCAAAAACTTCGCGTATCTCCAAATCCCGACCACGAGTTTTGAGCAGGCCCGGTTTACGGGCAAAGCCGGTGCCAATGTCAATTTCGTGGTGGATTGTAATAACATCACCAATGGTGGCCGAATTGGCGCGAACCAAATCATGGGGTCTGCCTTGGCTCCCGACCCCATCGTTGGCGAAACCATACTTGACCCCAATGGCGGTGTTCTTGAATATGTTTGGGTAAAATCGACCACCGACCCAAACCCGACATTGGTTACCGGCCAGATAATTCCCCGGGCAACCGATCCCATTTATTACCCCGGTTTGCTGACCCAAACAACCTATTTTCGTCGATTTGTCCGGCGGGCGGGTTGTACGGACTATGTTGGCTCTGACAATAGTGTGACCATCACGGTGTTTGATGGCGGTGAAATCAGCACCGGTATAGAAGCGTTTTGTGCGGGCAACAAGCCCGATCTGTTCAAAAACGTACGGGTTCCGCAGGGGACCGGAAGTGTGGAGTACAAGTGGCTGAAATCGACTACTGGCTGCCCCACTGCTGCCGATGCCGAGACAATAACGAACGGAACGGGTGAAAGCCTTGCGTTTGACCAAGCCTTGACTACTACCACTTATTTCCAGCGTTTTGCTCAACGCCCGGCAACTTTTGCAGGTTATGCTGCCTCCAATTGCATCAAAGTCCTGATAGGCCCTGGGCTTTTGACCAAGTATTATACCAATACAACGGCAACGGGTATACCTCAGCTTACGATAATCGAAGAGCCCTCGTTCAAGTTTAACTCGTCCCCACAAGCGATAAAAGACATTATGGTCCTAAATCAGTCGTCTATTGGTTGGACGGGGAGTCTCAAGACAGATGCTGCCGGTGTAAACTCACTGAGCCATACCATAGTGGGTACTTCAGACATCACGATTAATGGGCAACCATGGTCAAACACTGGAACCGCTTTTGCCAATGGTCGAAGAACGCTGAATATCGCCTTAGTACAGGGAACCTGGTATCCAATAACAGCCAAATACATCCGCACGAACGGTATTGACCATCAGTTCGTATTAAACTATACTAGTCCGGTTTACTGTCCGAATCCCGCCTGCAACAACCTAACCGATGGCGGCACTATCGGGGCCAATCAGGAAATTTGCCCCGGGCAGACTCCCGGCTCCCTGTCGAATGTTACGGGCCCCACAGGAGGCAGCGGGACGATAGAATATACCTGGTTGAGTTCAACCACGAGTTGCCCTACTTCACTCACATCGAGCGAACTGCTTGCGAACGCAACTGGTGCTGACTATAGCCCTGGGCCATTGACGCAAACAACCTATTTTCGTCGGTTTTCACGCCGGGCGGGTTGCAGCGATTTCCCGGTTTTATCGAATTGTGTAACCATTCAACTCGACAAAACACCCCCTGTCTTTACCTCAACGCCAGATAACGTAACACGCGTGATAGCCAGTGGGTCAAGTGCGGTTGTCTCCTACACAACGCCAACAGCAACCGACAACTGCACCAGTTTTACAATCTCCCGAACCGGATTAGCATCGGGTAGCGAATTTCCCGTTGGTGAAACAACCGTTGTTCATACCGCTACCGACGCATCGGGCAATCCTGCAAGCACTTCATTTACAGTCACGATTGTTGCGGCTATCACAGCCAACATCGCGGGTAGCCTGACGTTTTGCGCAGGTAGCAGCACGCCCCTGACGGCGTCGGGAGCCGGTGCGGGCGGCACCTACCGCTGGAGCAATGGGCAGACTACGGCGACTATCAGCGTAAGCACGAGTGGTCTTTACACGGTCACGGCCACCTCGGCGGGAGGCTATTCAGGTACGGCAACCGTGACGGTGAACGCGATCAACACGGCGTCGCTGTCACAGCCAATGCTCTCGGCGAGTAGTTCGGTGGTGTGCGAGGGTGGTGTGGTGGCAGTAACAGCTACGGCTATAGCCAATGGCGCGCTGAGTTACCAGTGGTATCAGAACAGTCCGTCGGGGATTTTAATGTCGCTGGGGGCGGTCCAACAGGGTGCGGTGTTGTTGCTGAACGGAGTGCAAACTTCGCAGGCCGGTAACTATGTAGTGGAGGTTAAGGCCGATGGCTGTGCGTCGGCCACCAGCACGGCTTTCATGTTGACGGTAAACCCCTCACCAACGGTAACAATTGCTTTCCCCACGAGTGCGAGCGTCAACGCAACGGGGCCGGTGATTACGGTTCCGGTGGGGGCTGGGTTGAGTTATCAGGTGTTTGGTGGAGGCAACAATGGTCGCTACGAACGGAAAATCATTGAGGCCCGCATCAACGGATTTGAGATTCGTACAGTCATCGAAAACAGCACAGGTGTGTTCCTGATCGATAGGGCGGGTCCGTACACGATCACCGTCACCGATAGCAACGGTTGCAGCCGGACGGTGAGTGGGGAAGTTCGCAGGCAAGAATAACAGTCAGACAAAATCCTGATTGTATCTTTACTCATTCTTAAACACTCCAAACGCAATGAAACTCCTGCTCCCCCTATGCCTGTTGGCAATGCCTGCGTTGGCCCAGACCGTTGTTCCCTCGCCCGATCAGCAAATCAAATACGCCGTGATGGCAGCCCCCGCCGACAAGAAAGACGCGGCTACCGTGATCGGTTTCGACGATGCGGGTAAGTTCGTGACCCTGCGCAAGGGCACCAACGACCTCGTTTGTATCACCGACGACCCCGCTCAAAAAGGCTTCAGCGCGGCCTGCTACCACCAATCGCTCGAACCGTTTATGGCTTGGGGGCGCACGATCAAAATGGACGGCAAAAAAGGCCCCGACATGAACGCGGTTCGCGACAAAGATTTCAAAGCGGGTAAGTTCAAGATGCCCACGCAACCCGCGACCCTATTTGTGTTCTCAGCCCCCGCTGAGCGGTTCGATGTGACAACCGGCACCGTTACGAACGGCAACCTGCGCTACGTGGTCTACATTGCCAACGCCACTGCCGAAAGCACCGGACTACCTATAAAAGCCGAGGTGCCGGGGATGCCCTGGATTATGGACCCCGGCACCTATCGCGCCCACATCATGATTACGCCCCCGGCGAAACAATAGCCTAAGCCAACGCCCGCCGGAACAAGCTCAGGCGTTCGTGTAAGGCGTACATGTCGACGCCGGAGCGGTAGATGCCCGCGCTGTTGAGCGTGAACACGCGGGGGCCAATGGGCAACGTGTTGTATTTAGCCAGCGCGTTGAACCACGTAGCTCGGTTTTGGTAAGGCGATAGCAGCAACCGGCAACGGCTTAGAAAGCGGTGTTGCTTGGGTGTCCAGACCGACCGCTTGATGTAAGCCGATTCGCGACCGTTCAGCAGGTCGGGGAGGGCTTCGGGCGGGGCCGTTGGCAGGAGTTCGGCCAGTAGGTATAGGCCGAGTTCAACGTTGAGCAGGCGGTTGGCGACCTGCCCAGGCAAATTGTGCCCGTAGCGCAGGCGATTGGCCAGCGGCTCCTGCCAGCGCATCAGGTTCAGCGCGGCAGGATGAGGAGTTTGCGAGAATTGGGGAAGCGTTGCCATTTTCATTGTCGTATGTGTTGTCTTGTTCAGCAGAGAGCGTTACCGTTTTTCCGTCTTGGACAATACAAAAATTCACCCCCCAGAACATAATCTTTTTACGTTGTACTAATTTTTTTAAAAAAATAATAGAACGCGGATTGAACGGATCGAGCGGATTTTGTCATCCCGAAGCATGAGGGATCTACTCTGCCGACACACAAGTTGTGTGAGGTCAATCTAGATCCCTCATGCTTCGGGATGACAAAATCCGCTTCATCCGTTCAATCCGCGTTCCAATCCTTCCTAACTTTACCGGGTGAAACCTTTCGTTTTTACCCGCATTCAGTACACCTCCGGCGATTGGGACACCGATCAGCGGATGCCTGTGAACCTGTTGCACTCGCTGGTGGAGTACACTAAACTGCCGGTTGATCATAAGGAGCGGGTAGTGCTGTTGAGCAGTAACGACCTGTTCAAATCGGCTTTCTGCTACCTGAGCGGGCATAAACTGGTGGAGTTTTCGACGGTGGAGCGCGACCATTTCCGGCGGTACGTTCAGAACGGTGGATTTGTGTTTGTGGACGATTGCAACCACGACATCGACGGCCTGTTTGCCAAGTCGTTCGAGCAGGAGATGGACCGCACGTTCGGTCCCAAAGCCTTGCAGAAAATCCCGAATGATCACCCGCTGTACACCTGCTTCTTTAAGTTCTACGAAGGCCCACCGACCACGTCGTTCGAGTTGAACGGCTGGGGTGACGACCTCGTGCATGATTATCTGAAGGCCATTACTATAAACGGGCGGATCGGCGTGCTATACAGCAACAAAGATTACGGTTGCGAGTGGGACTATGATTTCCGCAACAAGCGGTTTCTGGCCGAGGACAACACTAAATTTGGGGTGAACATTGTTACGTACGCGTTATTGTAGATTCGGGCTGAAGCCCTCATGTTGAGCTATTTCGCAGAGATACGCGGAGAAATATAGAGATTCGCAGAGAAGAAATGAATGAAGTTAGTTTTCTCAAAAAACCTCTGCGAATCTCTATATTTTCTCTGTGCATCTCTGCGAAATAGCTGTAAAGGTGCTTCAGCACCGTAATACACTTGAACACACAACAACATTACAAACAACTCGTAGCGAAGTTACCGCTGCTGAAGGCCGAGATTGGGAAAGTAATTGTCGGGCAACATGAAGCCATTGACGAGGTGCTGATTACGCTGTTGGCCGGGGGGCATTGCCTGCTCGAAGGCGTGCCGGGATTAGCCAAAACGCTGTTGGTCAAAACGATGGCCGACGCGCTGGCGATGTCGTTCAAACGGATTCAGTTTACGCCCGACCTGATGCCCGGCGACATTGTGGGTACGGAGGTGTTGGAGGAAGATCATCAGACTGGTAAAAAGTTCTTCCAGTTCAACCGGGGGCCGATTTTTGCCAACGTGGTGCTGGCCGACGAGATCAACCGGACGCCCCCCAAAACGCAGGCCGCCCTGCTCGAAGCCATGCAGGAATACCGCGTGACCTACAACGGGCAGGATTACCCGTTGCCGCGTCCGTTCCTGATTATCGCCACACAAAACCCCATCGAGCAGGCCGGAACCTACCCCCTGCCCGAAGCCCAACTTGACCGGTTTCTGCTGTACATCCGGCTCGGATATCCCTCGGAACAGGAGGAACTGGCCGTGTTGCGCCAAACGACCGGCACCGACCGCCCTACGCTCCAAACCATCCTGACCGACCGCGACGTGCTGGATCTGCAAACCCTCACGCGGCAAGTCCACATTAGCGACGAACTGCTGACGATGGTGAACCGACTGGTGCGTTCGTCGCGCCCGCTCGATTCGCCCGTGGCGTTTGTGAAACAGTGGGGCGAGTGGGGAGCCGGTCCCCGTGCGGGGCAGGCCCTAATTCTGTGCGCCAAAGCCCGCGCCGTGCTGAACGAACGCTTCTCGGTCATCCCCGACGACATCCGCGCCTTGGCCCACCCGGTTCTGCGCCACCGTATCGCGCTCAACTTCCGGGCGGAGAGTGAGGGCATCACGACGGACAGACTAGTTGACGAGTTGTTAAAAGAAAAATTTTAGACACGGAGGTACACGGTGATGCACGGAGGACCACAGAGAAATTTTTCAATCTCACTGTGGATGAATAAAAATCTCTGGGGTCCTCCGTGCATCACCGTGTACCTCTGTGTCCCAAAAAACATGCTCGCGCAAGACATTATCAAACTCAATGACCTGCATCTCGTCGGCAAGCTCGTGAGCGAGGAGCTACGGCTGGGCCTGCACACGAGCAAGCGGGCGGGCGTGGGGGCCGAGTTCGAGCAGTACCGCCATTACCAACCCGGCGACGACCCCAAACGCATCGACTGGAAACTGCTGGCCCGCACCGACCGCCACATGGTCCGGGAGTCGGCTACGGAGAGCAGCCACACGATTCGGTTTTTGATTGACCTGTCGGGGTCGATGAACTACGCTGAAAATGGCGTGTCGCGGCTGCACTACGCGCGTGTGTTGCTGGCTTCGCTGGCGTATGTGGGCTTCCGGCAGGGCGACGATATGAGCCTGTACGGACTTGTAAATGGGGCAATTGTGCCGCTGGTGCCGCAAGGCCGACAAACCATGCAGCGCATTATTGTGGCCCTCGAAAAAGCGACGGCGTCTGGCCAATGGAACCCCACCGAACCGGTTTTGCCTCAGTTTAGCACCAAAACAAACGAGATGCTTATTATGGTTTCGGACCTGTTGCAAGTGAACGACGAGTGGCTGTCGCTTGTGCGGGGGCTGGCGCATCCGCGTCGCGAAATGCTTTTGTTTCAGGTACTGGGCGATCAGGAAATTGATTTTTCGATGCGGGGTTTCTTCCGGTTTCATGACCTCGAAACGGGACGCGATGTTGAACTGGAAGCCGATGCCATCCGCGACACTGTCCGGCAAAACGCAACCGCCTACTTGACCCGACTCGACGAAGAGTTGCGCGCACCTAACGTGCGACTCGTACGTGCGCGACTGAGCGAATCGGTGGCGATGGTGCTACGAAAAGGGTTGTTGTAAACTGCCTTTTTGCAGATGTGCTACTGACAAAAAACAGTTATATTTGCTCAATCAGAATGGACGACATGGCGATAGCAGCAAAAACTTCGTATCAACCCCAGCGTTTTACGGCCTTCTCGATCATAGAACAGGCCCGGCAAGGTGTTGGCGCACAACGGGTCGATCAATTAACCGCTCTGTTGGGGCTTTCGTTAAAAGAGATGGCTCAGATTCTGCAAATCGCGGAGCGGACGCTGCATCGGCTCCGGCGCGAAGGGCGATTGGACAATCTGTCGTCGGAGCGGCTGTTGTTATTGGAAAATCTGACCGCTCATGGTCTTGAGGTATTCGATGACCGTGCCGACGCGCTCGCTAACTGGTTACGTTATCCCTTGCGCGAGTTAAATGGGCAGGCCCTCCTCCAACTACTGAACACCATCAGCGGTTTTGGCCTGGTCGATGATGTACTGACTCGTATTGAGCATGGCGTTTACTCCTGATTTAAAACGCCGTATGTTGGTTTATCGACTTTGCAAACGTACGTACAGCAACGACCCGCTCTCTGCCGAAGGTGCGCGTCGGGCGGGTGGTCGCCTTAATGGATCTACCCGACGACTGGCCCGAAAGCACGTCCTATGAAACTGACCAAACGTATTTGGCCCATTGGCTACAAAAACCCGATATGTTAACGGTGCAGGTGCCTTCATCCATCGTAAGCCGTTCTAGTAATTACCTGATTCATACGTTGCATCCTGCGTTTGGGGCTGATGTACGGATGGTCGAAAACGCGCCATTTCGGGTTGATATGCGTGTTGTGAAAGGAACCACCTTATGACCTTTTTGCAACCTGCCTTCCTTTGGGGTCTGTTGGCCGTGGCTATCCCGGTGATTATTCACCTGTGGCATCAGAAACGGGGTCAACCGCTGCCGTGGGCGGCTATGCAGTGGCTCCGCGAGGCAAGTGAGCAACAACGGCGGGGCCTGCAATTTGATGATTGGTTGTTGCTGGCCATTCGCTGTTTGGTCATCGCGCTGTTGTCGCTGCTACTGGCGCAACCTGTGTGGAACGATCCAAACGACCCCAAGAATATCCGACCCGTGCATCTGGTTGTGGCCGACTCGCTCGTAACACGCTCATTCCGGTTCGAGTTGGAGCAGGCCGAAAAACGAGCCGAAACGGTGGTGCGTTTGCCCACGCTCGGCTCAGTTAACCCTCTCCGGTTGCAAGCCACCATCGACTCGCTTCGTGGCCCCGGCGTGCTGCTTCATCTGTACGTGCGCAACGATGCCTCGTTGGCCGACGTGCCTCAGATTTCGGTGCCGCAACGATTCAGCCTGCACACGACAATGGTCCCAATTCCTTCTCGTGATGAGCAGGCCTTAACCCAACGATTTGCCCAGTTGAAGAAGCCCCTGAACGTTCGGTTGTCGTACCGAAACCCTGCCGAGCAAAAGACTGTTTTGGCTGCCTTGCGCGCCTTGACAGCCGTTTATGCCCTCCAACTGACTATACTTGATGACAGGAATTCTAACACCCAGCCCGACTGGGTGCTGACGGATCAACCGCCCACGCAGGAGCCTCACAAATCAACACTCTATGTGGTTTCGGGTGCGGGAATGCCCCCGCAAATAGTCCAGAACGTGGTTTTTACGGCAGATACGTTGACCCCCCAAACCTCTGAGCTGGTTGCCAATGGACAACTACCCGAATGGTTGGGCGGACAATTGCTGGCGTTCTACAAACTCAACCCACCCCAACCGGCGTTAAGCGGACAAGAGCTAATCGACGTTTTTGTGCAGACAAAAGACGAAACAACAGGGGAGACAGAACGGAGCCGCACTACCGAACAAAATTGGCTGTTGATGGCCCTATTGCTGGTTGTGGGTGCCGAACGGTGGTTAGCTTTACGGAAGAAATAGACAATGAACCCACAAAGATTCATATCGTCGGTTCGGAACCAACTATACCTCAACGCCCTGCTAAAAGGGGTTTTGTTGGGCCTGTCGGGGTATGTGCTGGGGCGTGGTTTGGGGCTGGACGTTGCATGGGCGGTGTTAGTTGGCGCAACGGGTTTCATGCTGGGGCTACTCTTGGGCAACGCGCACCGCCCCCGCCGACCGGCAGCCGTAGCCCTGATCCATCAAACCGTGGGTGACGCCGAGTACAGCCTGCCTCTGCTCGACAAATCCGCGCTCAATATAGCCGAACAACTCCAGCTTGACCGACTCACCGACCGGCTAATAAACGCGTCTGTGCCGACGGTTTGGCCCGCCAACTTATGGCCGTACGCGCTCGTGCTGGTTGGGAGCCTGAGCATCGCATTTGCCCTCCCGTATGTGCAGGCGGGCACCGACCCCCGCCCCTCCGCGACCACCGTTTTGCGTGCAACAGAGCATACCCCACCAGAGCCGCCCCGGCCTCCCCGCTTCGAGTCGGCACGGGTGCGGGTGGAGCCGCCGGGGTATTCGGGCTTGCCCGTGCGCCAAACAACCGACCTCAACGTGGCGGCTCTGGTGGGGTCGCAGTTGGGTTGGACAGTTCAGTTTTCGGACAGCCGCAACTTGCGGGTGCGGCTTACCAACAGCCGGGCTGAGGAATTGCCGTTTCGGGCCGCAAACGGAGCGTTTACCTACGCCGACCGGCTACTGAATTCGGGGCTATACTCCATCCGGGCGTACTGGCGTAATCCGGGCAACGGGCGCGACTCACTCGTTTATCAGTCAACGTTTTACCGGCTCGAAGCCCAGCCCGACCTTGCCCCGAAAATTGAACCTGCCGACAAGAATCTGTACCGATACCACAAACTGAACGACTCCAAACAATTGACCGTCTCGGCCCGTATTTCCGACGATTTTCGGGTGCAACAGGCATTCATTGTGGCTACTCTGGCGCGAGGGTCGGGAGAGAACGTTAAGTTTCGAGAAGTTCGTATGCCGCTCAGTCCGAATAACTTTAGCGATGCTCGATTAAATAAAACACTCGACCTAAAAGCACTCGACTTCGCCCCCGGCGACGAACTCTACTACTATTGGGCGGCTCTCGACAACCGCCAACCGGAACCGAATTTTACCAAGTCCGACACCTATTTCGTGGTCTACCGCGACACCACCAAAGCCGACGAAAGTCAACTGGCAACGATGGCCGTGAACATCATGCCCGAATACTTCCGGTCGCAACGGCAGATCATTATCGACACGGAGAAGTTGATTGCCAAACGTGGGAAAATTCTCAAGGAAACGTTCAACAGCTTCTCCAATGAAATCGGCTTCGATCAGAAGGTATTACGTCTGAAATACGGCCAATATCTGGGTGAAGAGTTTGAGAATTCGATTGGTGGGCACGACCCGCTGGCCACGAACGACGCTCACATGCTCGACGGGTACATGCACAAGCACGACACCGAGCAGGATAAAGCCGCCAACGAATCGCCCCGGACGTTTGCCTACAAAATGGCCGAGAAGATGCAGAAGGCCGAAGGGAACGCAGAGCAAAAGCAGACGGGTCATGGGGGGCACGGGCACGGTGAAACGGCAAAGTCCGGCGAGGAACAAGACCCGCTGGCGGCCCTGATGGAGCAATACGTTCATGCTCACGATAACGCTGAAACCAACACATTTTACGAACAATCGACGCGCTCGCTGCTGAAAATGGCTTTGGAGCAGATGTGGCAGTCGGAGTTGCATTTGCGGCTCTACGAACCCGAAAAAGCCCTCCCGTTTGAGCGACAAGCCCTAGAATACCTGAAAACCGCCCAACAAAAAGCTCGCGCTTACGCCAAAAAAACGGGCCTTGATCCGCCCCCCATCAAAGAAGCCGAAACCCGCCTGACCGGCGAGCGTAAAAACACGACTACCCGCTTCGCGCAGTCGCGCAGCTACACCGACGCCCAATTGAACCGCCTGCTTGCCGAAGTGCTTGGCCTGCTCGATCAACCCCGCCTGACCACCACCCAACGGTTGCCCGTGCAGCAACTGGGCGCGGCCCTGCTCACCCGCCCATCGGGAACGGGCCTGCCCAATTGGTCGGTGTTAGGGCCGTTGCAAACGCTGGCGTCGGGGCAGGGACTGACCCTGCCGCAACGCGAGCAAGTGAAAACGAATCTGTACCGGCTCATGGGTGATTGGGAACGCCCAACGTCTGCCTCGTTCAAAGGCAATCGGGCGTTGGAGCGGGCGTTTTGGGGCGCAATAAGATAGTAGAACAACACAAAATGAACTACGCCCTCCTCGTCCTACTTGCCCTTCTCCAAATCGTACTTCTGTTCCGCAACCGGCCCCGCTCGGTGGGCCGAATGAAGGTGCGGGCAGGTCTGAACGCGCTGTTGTGGCTGATGTTGGCGGGTTTTGTGTGGCAACCAATCTGGACAAGCCGCAACACGGCTACCCACGCCCTGTTGGTGAGCGACGAGGTGCCCCAATCGGTCGCTCGGCAAGTGCAAGACAGTTTGCGGTTGGCAAAACGGGTTTCTGCTACCAATATTCAACTACAAACGCTCGATTCGGTGACCGTGTTGGGGCAGCAAGTGCCGCCCGATTTATTGGCCCACATGAGTCGGCAGGCCGTGCGCTGGTTGCCGTTTGAGGAGCCGCAAAAGGCTCAAAATCTGCGCTGGAAAGGCATTGTGCGGGTGGGAGAGGAGCAACAGATTCGCGGAGCTATCAGCACCCCGCAGCGGCAAAAATTGTCCGTTCGTTTCGGAAATCAAACCCTCGACAGCGTTTGGTTACGGCCCAGTCGGCAGTTGTTTGCGTTGCGGTTTGCGGCCCCGGCTCGTGGACGTACCCAAACCACGCTCTGGCTCGATGACGAACCGCTGGATACGGTCCGGTTTTTTGCCCGAAACACTCGCCCGTTGACTATTCGGTTTCTGCTCAGTACGCCCGATTTCGAGACTAAAACCCTGGCCGATTGGCTTGGTCGGCAGGGAAACCGGGTGGAGTTGAGTAGTCAACTCTCTACCGGAATCGAGGCCAACGTACAAATCAACGCAGCCGGAAAAACGAATCCCCTGAAGCCAGAAATGCCCGATTTGATTGTTACGGAGCCGGGTTTGGTGGGTCAGTCGCTTGTTCGGAACTCCCTAACCGAGGGTAAATCCGTTCTAGTTTTGGGGATGACTAACCCACCCGCCGAAGCCGCCCTTCTGAATCGGGCGTTGGGCACGAACTGGCGGTTCGAGCGCGTGAGCAACGAGGCTACCGTGCCCGCAATGAACGACCTAACCGCATTACCGTTCCGGTTTGGTTCAAGTTTGAATCAGGTGGCTGTTCGGGGGTATCCGATGGCGGTGCAAACGGTTGGCGGTCGGGTGGGGGTGAGCCTGTTTACCGAAACGTTCCCGCTCAAACTGAGTGGCGATAGCCTGGCCTATGCCCGCATCTGGAACGCGATTCTGGCTAAACTCCAGCCCGTGCAGGAAAATAATATATTGGTCGATGCCCCTGTTGTGGCGGGTTTGCGTCACGAAATCCGTTCTGATGGTCCCCGCCCCCCGGCTTCCCGCATTCGGTTTCCGAACCCCGGCTGGCAAACCTTAACCGACTCGGTAGAGGTGTTCGTAGACGATAGCCTCGCGGCCCCGCACGAGCGCATGGCGACCTGGGTACGGGCGCACAATCGCTACCAAACCACCACCATCCGCCCCGTGCTCACCCACGAGAGCCGCCTACCCGACTGGCTTTGGCTAACCCTGATTCTAGTTTGTTTAACCGCTCTCTGGATCGAACCAAAGTTGTAGAAATCCACTAACTTGGACGCCATGAAGCATCTGTTGCTACTTCTCCTAAGCGTTCCGGCCCTCGCCTTTAATCCGACGGGATTAAAACCCGCGCTGAGTCCGCGCATTGCCAACTACGAGATCGATGTCGCGCTCGACCCGGCCACCAAACGCCTGACCGGACGCCAAACCTTACGCTGGCGAAATACCTCCAACGACCCCATCACCGAGCTACAATTTCACTTGTACCTGAATGCGTTTCGTGACGAAAAATCGACGTTTATGCGCGAGTCGGGGGGGCAGTTGCGGGGGCAATACATCGACAAAGACGACAAACTGGCCTGGGGGAGCATAGACCTGCTCTCCACCCGGCTCACCCACGACAACGGAGCCGGAACCTCTGAAAACCTAACCAACAAGGCACAGTTTATCCAACCCGACGACCGTGCGACGGACCGCCAAAATCGCGACGACCGGACGGTAGTGCGAATACCGCTTCAAACGCCCATCCGACCCGGCGAAACGGTGGCTATCGACATGGCGTTTCGGGCCAAATTGCCCCGCATTTTTGCCCGTACGGGGTTCAGCCGCGACTATTTTCTGGTGGGGCAATGGTTCCCGAAAATCGGCGTGTATGAGACACCCGGAACCCGCTACCAAACTGGGCCGCGTGGTCGCTGGAACTGCCACCAATTTCACGCCCACTCGGAGTTCTACGCCGATTTTGGCACCTACGACGTTCGTATCACCACCCCCACCGAGTATGTGACCGGGGCTACAGGGCAATTGCTTGGCACGACCAAATCAGCCAAGGCCAACACCAAAACCGAACGCTGGCAGGCTAACGATGTGGTCGATTTTGCCTGGACGGCTTCACCCCGTTACGAGGTCGTGGATGACGTTTGGACGCGGCCGGGCCACGCCAGGCCGGGGGGCGGCAATGTGAACATCCGCCTGCTCATGCAACCCGAACACCGCGCACAGGCCGACCGACATTTGTATGCAGCCAAAGCCGCGCTAAGTTATTTTCATCGGGTGTTGGGGCGGTATCCGTACGCAACGCTGACCATTGTGGACCCACCCCTGCACGGGTCTGGGTCGGCGGGGATGGAGTATCCCACATTCATCACAGCGGGCACGAGTTGGGGCCTGCCCGATGGTGCGCGTTTTGCCGAGATCGTCACGGTGCATGAGTTTGGTCATCAGTACTTTATGCAGTTATTAGCCAGCAACGAATTTGAAGAGGCCTGGCTCGATGAAGGCTTCAACCAGTATTTTGAGGGCCGGATTATGGACGAGACCTACGGCCCAAAATCGTCGCAGGTTGATTTGTTTGGTTTCAGAATGGGCGACATGGAAAGTTCGCGCGATACCTACGTCCGGCTCGACAACCCCGCCATTGGCCCGTCGTTTGGCAATACCTGGCAACTGCCCGATGGCTACTACGGTGCGTTAACGTACTCCAAACCAGCTACGTGGCTACGCACGCTTGAAGGGCTGGTGGGCCGCAAAACGATGGACGAAATTATGCGGACGTACTTCCAGCGTTGGCAATTCCGGCATCCCAACGCCGATAATTTTATCGCCATTGTGAACGAGATTGCCCCCGCCCGCACGGGCCTGCGCTACGGCTCCGATTTCAACTGGTTTTTCGATCAGGTACTCTACGGCGATAAGGTGTGCGACTACGAACTGTACAGCATCCGTAATCGCAGACAAGGCAAAGCGTTCCGCTCTACCATACAGGTTATGCGTCGGGGCGACGCGCAAATGCCAGTCGACGTGCTGGTGCATTTCGAGGATGGAAAGGAACTGATGTTGTTTTGGGACGGAAAAGCACGTAGCCAAACCTTCACCCTCAACCAGAACGCTGAAGTGCTCTGGGCCACCATCGACCCCAAACAAAAGCTGTACATTGATACAAACCTGAATAACAACAGCCTGACACTGAATCCCTCGTCGGCTCCAGCGGCTAAGTTCTCGGCCAAGATGCTATTCTGGACGCAAAACTGGATGCAGGCACTCGCGTGGCTGTTTTAGAATATCATGAAAGATACATTATCCATTACACTAAAATCTCGCCCGATGCTGGCCGTTTTGTACGGAGCTACGCTGGTTCTGGGCTTGCTGGTGGCCTTGCCGATGTTCTCGACGCTCAAGGCTGAGGATGGCGACTCACTGGCCCCGCTTCAGATGCTGGCAGGCTTCGATTACACGATTTACTCCGATTTCATGGCCCAAAGCGACAAAGCCATTTCGCCCCTGCTGCGGGTGGGTCGCTGGATGGGCTTGGCTTATTTGCTGTTGAGCGTGTTTTTTGCGGGGGGGATTTTATACTGGTTCGCACAACCCGGGCCAGCTTTTCGCATGGTCGATTTCTGGCGGGCGTCGAGCACCTATTTTGGCCGTTTTTTGAGATTGCTAGGCGTAACGGCTCTGTTTGTGTTCTCGGCGGGGTTTATCTGGCTCGTAATTGGGGTACTGGTTATTGTCGGGTTGGAAGACACCCTCACCGAACGGGGCTTGTTTGGGATAGGTGCAGGCTTTTTCGGCCTATTTGTGCTGGCGGCAACACTCGTGCTGTGCATTAGCGACTACGCCAAAGTACTCATGTTCCGCGAAGACGAGACCAATGCGTTTCGGGCGTTCGGGCGGGCCGCCAAACTGGTTCGGGGTAACCTCCGAGCCACGTTTGGGCGTTATTGGGTGCTGCTTCTGGTAGGGGCGGGCTTGTTCGGTCTGTACTTCTTGTTCGACGATCTGATTACCATGTCGAACTGGCCAACTATCCTGATTATGCTTGTCGTGCAACAGGCGTTTGTGATGGCGCGGGTTGTGCTGAAAGTTTGGAACCTGGGCGTTGTGAGTGCGACGTATGGAAAATTAACCACCTTGTATTTATGATCTTACCTGTCCGGGGAATATCCCCTCAATTTGGTGAAAACTGCTGGTTTGCCGAGAATGCCACCATCGTGGGCGACGTGGTGATGGGCCGCGACTGCACGGTCTGGTTCAACGCCGTTGTCCGGGGCGATGTAAACAGCATCCGCATCGGCGACCGTGTGAATATTCAGGATGGGGCCGTGATTCACTGCACGTATCAGAAAACTAAAACGACAATCGGCAACTACGTATCCATTGCCCACAACGCTGTGGTGCATGGCTGCACGGTCGAAGACAAGGTTCTGATTGGTATGGGGGCCATCATTATGGATGGGGCCGTTATCGGCACGGGAAGCATCATCGCTGCCGGGGCCATCATCACCCAAAACACGGTGGTGCCGCCGGGGAGCATCTATGCAGGCAACCCCGCCCGATTGCTCAAACTCGTCAGCACCGAAGCCGCCGAGGTGTTCATGCGAACCGCTGATAATTATGTGATGTATGCGGGATGGTTTAAGGAGTAGTACCGAGTGGTGGGTATCTAGTGGACTGCACGAGCCAGAATAAGCTCTTTCAATCTACGTAGTACAAATACAATTTGGAGTAAGTCATCGTATTTATCGGCATCATACTCCGGGCTTTGGCAATAGTTGCGATCAAGCAACGTGCAAAAACGCCAACGACTACCATACACATAGCTTCCGTAAAGTGGGTGCCCGTCTTGGTTTAATTCTTGCGCGATCATCATAGCCATGAGCATCTGAGCCTCTGGGTCTTTATAATCACCCTTGCTCCTCTTGTATTCCTGCATGAAAAAATAAGGATGCTTTGGACGTGCGAATGTTGCAGGGGTAGCAATTAGACAGTCGGCAACAACGCGCAGGGTATGATCGTCTATTTTGGCGGAGAACGGACGTTCGTAAAAAAGGGCAATTCGGTGATCAACCTCAATGTCGGCAATCAATAACAGATGGCTAATGAAACGCATTTTAAGCTCTTCCTCATTCCAATAATTGATCAGATTCTTTGAGCGGGTGTATAATTTATCAAGAAGTTGCTGTTCATCGGCGCGGAGTGTTTCGTTCGTCTGAAGCCATGTAGTTAGTTCGGGACTATCCTCAACAGGGAGAATACCGAACGTTTCAGCCAGCAGGCTTATATCAGTCGCGAAAGGCGATTTATTCTTATCCATTTTTTATTGGCTTGTCAGACGGGTACTGCCATTTACTTATAAATCACCTCCTCACTCCGACACGTCGGACCGCTCACTCCTCACTTCTACATTCTCACCTATTTCTTTCCGCGCGTTCAAGTACCCCCGAATGACGGTAACTGTGGTGACGCCGAGGAAGAACAGGATAATCCAGTGGACGTAGTTAATGATCCAGGGGAACCGCTCGCCGAAATAATAGCCTCCCCCCACGAGGGTAACCACCCAAATAGCTCCGCCCACGATGTTGTAGAGCATAAAGTAGCGGAAATTCATGTGGATGATGCCCGCTAACAGGGGCGCAAACGTCCGCACGACGGGCAAAAAACGGGCAATGACGAGCGTCCGGCTGCCGTACTTGGCAAAGTACTGCCGGGTGGTCTCGATGTGTTTCTTCTTGAAAAACAGGCTGTCGGGGCGGTTTTGGATGCGTGTTCCGAAGAAATGCCCGGTTCCATAGCCAATTAATGACCCAACAACGGCAGCACCAAAAATGCAGCCCATGAGCAGCGTAGGTTCCACATTGAGCAACTTGGTTCCCGCAAACACTCCCGATAAAAACAGCAGATAGTCGCCGGGTAGGAAAAACCCGAAGATCACACCGTTTTCGATCAGAATGATGAGTGTAATCAGCACGAGTCCACCCGTGCGGATGATTTCCTCGGAGTTGAGCAGGTAGCGGAAAAATTCGAGTATGGTGTCCATCTTTAATGAGTGAATTGCGAATGAGCGAATGAGTGAATGTTGTAAGCAGAAGATCATCCTCTAATAAATTCACTCATTCGCTCATTCGCTCAATCACTAATTATATGTGTTCTGCCAGCTCAAGCCAGCGGTCCGATTTGGCCGAGATTTGCGCGTCGAGCGAACCAATTTCGTTCGCCCAGGCCGTTAATTGCTCGTGATGCCCCCCGCCATTGAGCAACTCAGTTACCTCGGTTTTACGTTGTTCCAACGCTTCAATTTCGCCTTCGAGCGATTCATACTCGCGTTGTTCTTTGTACGAAAGCTTCTTCTTCGTATCACCGGCTTTTAATGGGGTAACTCCTGCCGACCCGTTTTGGTTTGTAACCGCCCCCCCGTTTACAGGGGTGGTTTTTTTGCCGGGTTGGGTGGTAGCTTGTTTCTTCGGCTGCTTATCGCGCCATTCGCGGTAATCGGTGTAATTGCCGGGGTAATCGCGAACCTGTCCCTCGCCTTCCATCACAAATACGTGATCGACAAGCCGATCCATAAAGTAGCGGTCGTGGGTCACGATCAGCACGCAGCCGGGGAAGTTCAGCAGGAACTCTTCCAACACGTTGAGGGTCGTGATGTCGAGGTCGTTGGTGGGTTCGTCGAGGATCAGGAAGTTGGGATTTTGCACCAGCACGAGCAGCAGTTGCAGGCGTCGTTTTTCGCCCCCGCTCAACTTGGCCACGTAGTCGTACTGCTTTTGTCGGTCGAACAGAAAATGGTGGAGCAACTGACTCGCCGTAACGGTCTCACCCGATGCCAGTTTCATCACCTCGGCCACCTCCTGCACCACGTCGATCACGCGCTGATTTTCGGGGATGCTGATTTCGGACTGTTTGTAATACCCAAACCGGACCGTCCCGCCCGTCGTGATCTTGCCCGAATCGGGGCGGGTTTCGCCCGTGATCATTTCGAGCAGGGTGGTTTTGCCCATACCATTCTTGCCAATCAGCCCCGCCCGGTCAAACCTCTTGAAGGTATAGGTAAAATGGTCGAGCAATACCTTATCGTCATAACGTTTGCTGAGGTTTTCGACTTCCAGAATCTTGCTGCCCAGTCGGGCTGTGCGGAGGTTCAGTTCCAGCCCGTCGGCTTTACCTTTGCCGCTGATTTTTTCCTGCAATTCGCCAAAGGCATCCTCGCGATATTTGGCTTTAGTGCCCCGCGCTTTAGGCTGTCGACGCATCCACTCCAACTCGCGCCGGAACGTGTTACGATCTTTTTCCAACTCGGAGGCCTGCATCTCCTGCCGTTCGGCTTTTTTCTCCAGAAAGTACGCGTAATTGCCCTTGTAGCCGAAGAGTTGCCCCCCGTCGAGTTCAACGATCTGATTGCATACCGAATCCAGAAAATACCGGTCGTGCGAGACCATCAGCAGGGTGCCATTGTTCGTATTGAGGTAGTTTTCGAGGTACTCGATAGCCTCCAGATCGAGGTGGTTGGTTGGTTCGTCGAGAATAATGAGGTCGGGATTCTGAATGAGCACCCGCGCCAGGGCCACCCGCTTCCGTTGCCCCCCCGACAACGTACTCACCGACTGATCGACATCGTGAATACCCAACTCGCCTAGCATCTGCCGCAGTTGCGACTCGTAGTCCCAGGCTTCGAGCTTCTCCATTTGGGCCATTGCCCGCTCCAAAGCCGCGTGATCTTCCGACACCAGGGCTTTTTCGTAGTTCCGCACAGCTTCGAGTTGCGCACTCTCCCCCGACAGCACCTCTTCCATCACAGTTAAGGCTTCATTGAGGTCGGGTTGCTGATCGAGGTAGCCTACACTGATGTCTTTGCGCACGCTCACCAGACCCTCGTCGGGGGGGACAGCTCCCGCCAGAATCGACAGCAACGAGGTTTTGCCGGAGCCGTTAGCCCCGACGATGGCGATCTTGTCGCCCCGATTAATACCGAAATTGACGTTTCGGAACAGCGTCCGGTCGCCGTATGTCTTGGTTAAGTTCTCCGCTGAGAGGTAATTCATACACAAAGTTAAGGAGAAGGGAGGAAAGGGAGTAAGGAGCGGTCCGACGATTCGGAAAGGGACGAAGGGGAGAAAAGGATAGCCAATAGCTTTTCCCTTCTCTCCCCTTCGTCCCTTTCCGAATCGTCGGACCGCTCCTTATTCCCTTTTTATGGTATCGGCAGTGCCTTGCTTTCTTTGAAGGTACTCAAGATCACCATTGTTTTGGTGTTGGCGACCTCTTCGATTTCGTTGATAACCTCAAGCATCAGTTTCTGATACGAGTTAATGTCTTTCGAGATCACTTTGAGCAGAAAATCACCGTCGCCCGTAATGTGGTGGCACTCGATGATTTCGGGAATTGTGTTCACCTTCAGTACAAACGAGTCGGTCACCTGCTTCTTGTGACCGACCAGCGTGACCATGACGAACGTTGTAACGCCCAGACCAACCCGCTCCCGATCTAACTTGGCATGATAACTCTGAATAATGCCCGACGTCTCTAACTTCTTTACGCGTTCGAGGGTTGGTGCGGGAGATAACCCGATCTCTTTCGAGAGTTGGGCATTGGTAATCTTGGCGTTATCTTGAAGAATATCTAAGACTTTGCGGTCGATCTGATCTAGTTTCGAACTCGACATGTTCATTATGCTAAAACGGTAAGTATTGGTCGTTCAGAACGGGGCAAAGCTACAGTGTTTCCATAAATTATTCTAAAAACATACGGAAATCTTACAAAAAAGTAGAAGAAACTACAGCCAAATCCGGTTTTTACAGCACAAAATTACAGCTAAAACCCCATTTACCAAACGTAACCTATCGACGTTTGGTAATTCCATTATGGCTGATCTGCCGCTGACGGTTAGCCTTAAACGCATGATCGTCAACCCCTGAGCGGGCTGCATGTTTAGTGGCTCGTCCCTGTACACGCGCGCGCCACATACGCCACGACGACGGTTTCATTTCCCGGCGCATTAGCTCAATAACTTCCTGTTCAGACAAACCAAATTGAGCTGTGATGGCGTCGAATGGCGTCCGGTCTTCCCAGGCCATTTCAATAATCCGGTCGATATCGTCGGGGGAAAGCATTGAGTGAATGAGTGATTGTGTGATTGAGTGAATAACCAGAGGGCAGCTTTCTGCTTATAAATTAACCAAGAGGTCAGTATATAGTTTTCAGAAAGGTATTACATCACTCAATCACTCAATGTATGCGCATGCGAAAAAAGTCGGACCTGCCGACCAAAACATGCCCCGTTTGTGGGCGACCCTTTGCGTGGCGAAAGAAATGGGAGCGCGACTGGGATAACGTCGTGTATTGCAGCGACCGTTGCCGAAGCGAAGGTAAACGAACTTCGGCGTAGTCCTCTGGCACAAAATATGCTACTTTTGTTGTAAATATTCTGTGTCAATGCCCCGGCCCATTCTCTATTTCTGCTTCCTGGTAATTCTTTGTTTGTGGGTGAGTTGTCGCCCAGAACGCCCCGTTGCCACCACTCGGACTATGCCCTCGTCGGCCCCGAAGCCGGCCCCGCCAAAGCCCGCCCCTCGCGTGGTTACAAAACCTAAACCCGTTGATACAGTGGCCTTTGAGCCGCTCGATCAGAGCATTGTTACCTCGCCTAAGAGGGAGTTTCGAGCTGTGTGGATCGCTACGGTCGATAATATCGATTGGCCTACCAAAAAGAGTTTAACTGCCGATGTGCAACAAGCCGAGTTTCGGGCGATGATCGACCAACAAAAGCAGGCAGGCTTCAACGCGATGGTGGTGCAGGTACGAACCGCTGCCGATGCGCTTTATGCTAAAAGTATGGAGCCGTGGTCGGAGTTTTTGACTGGACAACAGGGGGTTGCTCCCTCGCCGTTTTACGACCCGATGGAGTTCATGATTACCGAGGCCCACAATCGGGGCATGGAATTTCATGCGTGGTTGAACCTGGACAGGGGCACATTCAGCAAAAAATCGAGTATTACTCCCGACCATATTACGGTTCGCAAACCGGAGTGGTTTTTGCCGTATGGGGAGCGTAAATTATTCAACCTTGGCCTGCCTGTCGTGCGGACATACGTGGCCTCACTGGTGGCCAATATCGTGCGGAACTACGATGTTGACGCTATTCATTTCGACGATTATTTTTATCCCCACCTCGGCCCCGGTCAGGTGTTTCAGGACGACGAGACCTACCGGGCCAACTACAACGGTATGAACAAAGACGACTGGCGACGCTCGAACATCGACAAGCTGGTTCTTGAACTGCGCGACTCTATAAAAACCGTGAAGCCCTGGGTGAAATTTGGCCTCAGTCCGTTCGGCATTTGGAAAAACCAAACAACCGACCCCGAAGGTACCGCCACAACGGGCGGACAATCGTACTTTAACCACTCTGCCGACAGCCGCAAGTGGGTACGAGAAGGGTGGATTGACTATATCGTACCCCAAATCTACTTTCCACACGACCACCCCCGTGCGCCCTACCGCACGATTGTCGAATGGTGGACGCGCAATAGCGGTGAGCGGCATTTGTACATTGGTTATGGGGCTTACCGGGTAGGCAAAGGCGGCACCCGCGAACCCTCATGGAACGACCCTACGCAGATGCCCCGGCAAGTTCGATACGCCCGGAGTATGAAACCGACGTTGGGAGGAGTCTATTTCAGCGCGAAATCGCTTCAAAACAATCCGCTCGGCGTTCGCGATTCGTTGCAAAACGACTTGTACAGGTTACCCGCCCTGGTGCCCCCCATGCCGTGGAAAGACAATGTGTTGCCTAACATGCCGCGCGATCTGAAGGCTACGGCCACACCCAGCGGTGTCGAGCTGTTCTGGCAGGCCCCGGCCCCGGCATCCGACGGCGATCGCGCCCGTTATTACGTAATTTACCGTTTCGATGGTCGACAACGGCAGTTCCGCACAGACAATCCGCAGTATATTCTGTCAATTGCTCAGGGTGAGGACAGTACCCGCTACATCGACAAAACCGCCGACCCCGCTAAACGCTACACCTACGTGGTTACGGCCTTCGACCGGTTGCACAATGAGAGCAAAGAAGTGGTGGTGTTGGTGAATCCGGCGGTGGTGGAGACCGTCCGGGTGGGGCGATAACTTATAGGGCTATGGAAGAGGCCATTTCTCATTATCTGGAGTCAATCAAGACGCTTTGTCCAGATGTCGACGACGATGCGCTACTTTTTTTAGCACCCGCCCTAACCATCACCCGGCTTAATGCCCGGCATTTCTATTCCCATGCCAATGCTCGGCAGACACACATCGGCTTTGTGTTTTCGGGCCTGTTGCGAGCGTATTATATTGATCAGAGTGGTAAAGAAATCACTGTTAATTTTATTGGAGAAAATCAGTTCGCCACGCACTACACGGCCCAGATCTCCAACCAGCCAAGCCGCTATTATTTTCAGTGTATTGAGCCGTGTGTTATGGTCAACATCCCCTACGCGCACGTCCAAGCGGCATACGAAGCCTATCCTTCGCTCGAACGCTACGGGCGACTGGTGGTAGAGGAAATCCTGAAAATGCAGCAACGGCGCATCGAAGCTCTGCTATTCGACTCTGCCGAAAAACGCTACACTAATTTTGTGGCCGACCACAACGACCTGTTCAATCGGGTATCGCTGTCGTCGTTGGCTACATTTCTGGGCATCGAACGGCCTTCATTGAGCCGGATTCGCAAAAAACTTACCCGCCCCTGATTTTGTAACATTTGTGTCAGGTACGCTCCGGTTGCATCGGGCAACTTTGCCCTAAACAAATGTCAACCATGAACGTACTTATTTTTGGGGCGACCGGTTTTTCGGGGCAACTCATTCTGGCCGAAAGTCTTGCCCGGGGTTATCACGTAACAGCACTGGTGAGAAAACGCAGTGGTGTAAATCTGCATCATCCTAATCTGACAATTGTAGAGGGTAACGTGCTTAAGCATAGCGATGTAGCCAATGTTCTACGGGGTCAGGAGGTCGTTATTCAATGTCTGGGCGTGGGCGGTAAAGGAAATGGTGAACCGACTACGTTCGTCTCCGACGCCACCCGTATCATTGTGAGGGAAATGGAACAGGCCGGTGTGCGGAAACTAATTGCCATGAGCAATGCCGGAGCAGGCAACAGCATTGCTTTTCAACCTCGGATCTTTACCCGGTTTATCCTACCATATGTTATGAAGTGGCTCAAGGTGATTATCGACGATAAAAACCGAATGGAGCCGATCATTATGGATAGTCACATCGACTGGACTATTGTTCGGTGTCCCAACATCACCGAGAAACAGGCCAAGAACCGCGTCACGGCGAGTTTGGACGGCAAAGGGCTAACCATGTCGATTACCAACCCCGACGTTGCCACCTTTATCGTGGATCAAATCGCTTCCGACATGTTCTCCCGACAGGCTCCTTCAATCAGCAATTGATGATGAAATCGACGTCCTCGCCAAAACCCGCGTTTGAGTTAGTCAGTGTTCCGACCCGGCTGGGCAATATTGCCGTGTACCGCCGGGAAGGGTCGCCGGAGCGTGTACCCATACTTTTCCTGCACGGTGTATATTTCGATCATCACCTCTGGGATGGAGTAGTTGCCAATATCACCGACCGCACCGTGCTGACGCTCGACATGCCCCTACATGGAGACAGCCGAACCCGCATACCCGCTCAATGGACCCTTGCCGATTGCGCCGATATGTTGCTGACGGTTTTAAAGCACCTCCAACTGCCAGCGGTAGTGGCCGTTGGCCATTCGTGGGGAAGTATGACTATTCTGCGGGCAGCCGTTAAAGAACCAACCCGGTTTAGGGCTGTGGGACTGTGTAACATGCCTCTCAAGCAGGCAACTGTACAACAAAAACTGACGTTTAGTCTACAGCATATGGCTTTGCCATTTCGTGAATTTTACATGAAGCAAGCTGCTAAATCGCTGTTTGGACAAGATAGTTTGCTGCATAATCCGGGCCTGACCGACGCCCTCGCTCGGCCGATGAGTAGCCTGAGTAACCGGAATATTCGCCAAATCGACCGGACTGTTATCCTGAACGCCGACGATGCCACCGCGTTGCCCGCCCGGTTGTCTATGCCTGCCCGTGCTCTGAGAGGACGCACCGATTACGTTCCTGACCCCGTTGGCATCGAGACCGAATGGGTCGATGGCGGGCATGTCAGCCCGCTGGAACAACCCAAAGCTGTCACCCTGTTTTGCCGGAACCTTCTGATGCTGGCAGAGCGATCTCCTCAATAAACATTGGGTCTGTAATGGATCAGCCAGTCGGGTGGCTCTATCCTTCGAAATCCTTCATTACCTCCTCAATCGGTTTTGCGCCGGGGTAAAAGCTCACAATGCGCGTTAGGATGCCCTCAACCACGGCGTCGGGGCAGGAGGCCCCGCAGGTGAGCAGAATGGTGAGAGGTTCGTTGGGGAGCAGGTAGCCTTCGGTAACGATCTCTTCTTTGGTGTGCAAATCGAAATGCCGGATTAACTCGCGCGAGAGCAATTTCTGCTCTGACTCAATAAAATAAGTGGGTAACCGCTCGGCGCAGAGGTCAACGATGTGCGAGGTGTTGGACGAGTTGTAGCCCCCGGCCACAATGGCTAAATGGGCCGGGTAACGGAGCAGAGCGTAGGTGGCGTCCTGATTGTCGTTGGTGGCATAGCAGAGGGTATCGCGGGTGTTGGCAAAATATTCCTCTCCATTGGCACCGTTGGCTGAAGCCAACGGCAAAGGCTGTAAAGTCGGCTCTGCCGACTGTGCAAAATGATCCATCATCACCCGCTTTAAGTAATCGGCAATGCCCTGGGTGTCAGAAGCGAGCATCGTGGTTTGGTTGACAACGCCAATGCGCTTAAGGTCGCGGGTGGGATCGAAACCCTCGGAATATTGCCCGGAAAATTCGGTGTAGAACTCTTCGGCGGGGGCCTCGCCCGTGATGTAACGAGCTAGCCGTTCGGTCTGGGCCATGTTCTTCACGACCACGGTAGGCGCGGCCTCTTTGCTGTGTGAGAACGTCGCGCGGGTTTCCTCGTGGCTCGGCTTACCGTGAACCACCACCGTGTAATTCTTCTGGCCAATCTGGGCGGCCTTGTTCCAGACCTTCTCCACGAAGGGGCAAGTGGTGTCGTACTTCTCAATGTCTAATCCAATTGCCGACAGTTGCCCGTACGTTTCGAGCGTGGTGCCGAACGCCGGGATAATCACCACGTCGTCCGGCGTTAGCTCGCTGAACGGAATCAGTTGCTGCCCTCCGGTATCCATCAAAAACCGCACACCCCGGCTGAGTAAATCGGCGTTGACGTCGGGGTTGTGGATCATTTCACTCAACAGGAAAATGCGTTTGCCGGGATTCTCGGCAATGGCCTTGTAGGCAATCTCAACGGCATTTTCGACCCCGTAGCAGAACCCGAAGTGACGGGCGATGTGGAACCGTACCGGCCCAAAATCGAGCAGAGTCGGCGTGAAATCGCGCTTTAGTTTGTCGCGTTTGCGCCGAAACTCTTTCAGGGGCGTGATAACGGTGCTGCGGTAATAGTCGGGGATGTTGAAGGACTTCATGGGCGCAAAAATACAGTGAGGTGGCCACTTTGCTAACGTTGGTGGCCTGTTGTTTGTTCGCCGTGAGATAAAGTACAAACAGGCAATAATTTAGGATGAATTAGCCCTTTTTTCGTACCTTAGACCTATGACAATCCTTCGGCTCTTTATTTTGGCGGTAATGCTAACGACAACAACTGTCTATGCTCAACCCCCTCAACCAACGCCCCGGCCCGCCCCCCGGCAACTCGCCTGGCAACAGCTTGAAACCACCGCGTTTTTGCACTTCACCGTCAACACCTTTACCGACAAAGAATGGGGCGACGGTACTGAAGATCCCAAAATCTTTAATCCGGCTCAACTTGATGCGCGGCAGTGGATTCGGTCATTGAAAGAGGCCGGTTTTAAGATGGCTATCCTGACTGCCAAACACCACGACGGATTCTGTTTGTGGCCTACGCGCACCACCGAGCATTCCGTAAAAAGTAGCCCCTGGCGCAATGGCAAGGGCGATGTAGTCCGCGAAGTAGCTAACGCCTGTCGTGAGTTTGGGCTGAAATTCGGCGTGTATCTCTCGCCTTGGGACCGGCACGAGTCGCTCTATGGCACCGATGCTTATAACGACTTCTACAAAAGCCAATTGAAAGAACTGCTCACCAATTATGGCCTCATTGCCGAGGTTTGGTTCGACGGGGCGAAGGGCGAGAACGCCAAAAACATGACCTATGATTTCGAGGGCTACTGGGCATTGGTCCGCAAACTGCAACCCAACGCCGTGATGTTTTCCGACGCCGGGCCGGACGTGCGCTGGGTGGGCAACGAGAAAGGTAACGCGGGCGAAACGTGCTGGTCAACGATCAATACGGAGGGGATGGCCCCCGGCGTGGCCGATGAAAAATATCTGAACCGGGGCGACGCCAACGGCAAACGCTGGGTTCCCGCCGAAACCGACGTGAGTATCCGGCCCGGCTGGTTTTACCACCCCGCCGAAGACAGCAAAGTGCGCAGCCCGCAAAACCTGGTGAATTTGTATTACCAGTCCGTTGGCCGCAACAGTTTGTTGTTACTCAACGTGCCACCCAACCGCGAGGGTCTGCTCTCAGAGGCCGACGTAACCAGTTTGAAAGCCTTTCGGCGCATTCTGGACGAAACGTTCAGGGTCAACTTTGTGGCTGACTCCCCCCAACTCACCGATAAAAAACTGACTACGTTCGCACCTGCAACCGTCAACGAACCTATCACGATCAACCTGCCACCTGAAACCATGTTCGACCGAATTTCGATTCAGGAGAACATCGCCAACGGGCAACAGATTGTAGCCGGAAACGTGGAGTATCTGGCGGGCACCGACTGGAAATCGTTGGGTACATTTACGACGGTTGGCTACAAACGGCTCATGCGGTTTGCGCCCGTTCGGGCAAGCCAAATCCGGCTAACGATTACCGAGGCAAAAGGCCCGGTTGAAATAGCAGAGGTTGGCGTTTTCAAGGCATCGGGGGAGGAGTAAAGGGAACTACCCATTCAACATCTTCCAAATCGTGTCATAGACCTCAACTGCCGTGACGCGCTCCGCATTTAGGCCGCGCCCAATCAAAACCGGGTGGTGTTCGGGGGCCGTGCCCGTGCGCCCGTGTGAGCCTTTGATGAGCGTGGCGTTGAGCGGAATCACATCCATCAGGTAGCGGAAACCGAGCTTTTTGCGTAGGAGTTTGTAGCCCGCCCGTAGCTTTATGAGCGGGTTCTTGGGGTCCATAAACATCTCTACGGGGTCGTAGCCGGGCTTGCGGTGAATGTCGACCAACCGGGCGAAATCGGGGGCTTTGCGGTCGTCGGTCCAGTAATAGTAGGTGAACCAGCTATCGGCGTCGGCCATCACGACGAGGTCGCCCGCACGCTCATGGTCGAGGTGGTATGAGCGTTGTTCGTCGCGGTCCAGCACGCGCTGCACACCGGGCGTTTGTTCGAGCAGGGCGCGAACCTGGGGCAGCAACTTGGGGTCGTTCAGGTACACGTGGGCCACCTGATGGTCGGCCACGGCGAAGGCTCGCGACGCACCGGGGTCGAGCAATTCAAGGCCGCGTTCCTCCCGAATTTGGATCAAATTGGCCTCGCGCAACACCCGGTTTAGGTGAACGGGACGGCTTACATTTGTGATCCCATATTCTGATAGAACAAGCACTTCGGCCCCCGCTTTTTCGTAGTATTCAATCAAATCGCGGCACACGTCGTCTACTTGCCGGAGATCGGTGGCGATTTTAGCGAAATCAACGCCAAACTTTTGCAGGCAGTAATCAAGATGGGGGAGGTAAATGAGGGTCAGCGTGGGGTTGTGCCAGCGATCCACGAGCATTGATGCATCGGCAATCCAGCGGGTCGAGATGATGTTAGCCCCCGGCCCCCAGAACTGGAATAGCGGAAACGTGCCCAGTTCGGCCTGTAGCCGGTCGCGGAGGTCGGCGGGTTGGCTGTAGCAGTCGGGCATTTTGCGGCCATCGGCCAGATATTGCGGGCGGGGCGTCACCGAAAAATCTGCCGAACTGTACATGTTGTACCACCAGAACATTTTCGAGACCGTGAAGGCCGGGTCAATTTTCCGTGCTCGATCCCAAATCTTTTCACCCTGCACCAAGTGGTTCGACTGTTTCCAGAATTTGATCTCGGCATCGTCGCGGTCGTACCAGCCGTTGCCCACGATTCCGTTTTCGGCAGGCCACTTGCCCGTCACGTAGGTCGATTGAACGGCGGTCGTCACGGCGGGCAACATGGGGTCGATGGTGGCTCGGTTTTTATCGGCCATCCAGCGGCTCAAAAAGGGCGTGTGCTCGCCAATCAGCGAATACGACAACCCCACAACGTCGATTACAACAGTCTTTTTCATAATGAGTGAATGAGTGATTGAGCGAATGCAAGCAGGTAAGTTGCTTTTGTTGTAGCTAGTCGCTCAATCACTCATTCGCTAATTGATTTAACCCAGTTCATTTCGCGTTCGATGGAGTCGATCAGGCCGGTTTTGAGGCCGTCGGGCAGCACTTCCCACGTGTACGTTTCGACTTCGAGCTGATTAGTGAACGGGCGGTTGGTTAGCAATTGGAGGGTCTCAATAATGTCATCTTGCGTGGATTTCAGCACCCCAAAATCCGACACAAAAATGGGCACGTGGAAGTGCGACCGCCATTCGGCGTGGGTATCATCGAAGGCAGCAAGAGCATCGGGCAGGTCGCGGAACCGGAGCAGTTCGCCCGCGTAGGTTCGGGCCACCACCTGATGCAAATACGTTGGCTCATTAAACCGCTCGAACGCCTGACGGATGGTCTCCCGCCCATCAGGGTCTGCATTCGGCATTGGAAACTCGGCTTTGAGGGCCGCGCTGACCTGAATCTTACCCACACGAAGGCCATATGCTTTCAGTTTGTCGAGTACTTCGGCGGGCCGTTCGTAGCCCACGGCAAAGTGGCAAACATCGTAACACAGCCGAACGTGTTGGACAATAGCGGTTTCGGCCTCTTCGTCGCTAATGCCCAAGGTATCGTGCAGATAATCAAGGCCCAATGGTAACAGGTAATTCGTGTACCAGACCACAAACTCATCGGCGGTTTCGAGAACGCCGTCGGGTTCGGGTTCGATGTCGAGGTGCATGAGCCGGTCGGTTTGCCGGTGCAGCCTAATCAACTCGGCCACCACCTGCAACACGTTTTGGGTCGTTTGGGTCAGCACCGCATCGCGGGCCTCGGCCTTTTCCCAGTCGAACCAGTGCCGATAGGAGAGGGGCGATGTTGACACGCCCCCCGGAATAGGATTGCCCAGTTCATCGACTGGTAACAGCACCGACAGCAGCCGAAACAGCCGCTTGGTGTAGTCAACGCGTTCGGAGGTGGTCCAGTCGGGCGCGTGTACCTGATCTTTCACAACGGTGTGATGAAAGCCGCCGTAGGGAAAGCCGTTCATCGTAAACACGTAGCAGTCGTTATCGGCCAACCAGTGCTGAAAGGCCACCAACTGTTCAGGCTGTTCCAGCTCCTCGCTTGCCACATTCGACAGCCGCAGCCCCAACCCAAACGGTTCACCCGGAGAAAGTCGGTTTTTTAGTTCGGGGACAGCCTGTTGCAAGGCCGCGAAATGATCGGCCCAACGCTCGCCCGCATGGATGTTGGTGCAATAGCCAATGTGCGTCATACAGTTTTTTGTTCGCTAGCCAACTGCCCAATGGCCTGACGCACCAGAGCCTCATCCATTTCATGAACTTCAACGCCTTGCCCAATGCTCGTGAGCAGCAAAATCGTTAGCCGACCGCCCAAATGTTCGCGAAATTCGTTTAGACCCCGTAGAACCGCATCGCCATTGTCGCTATCGAGAGCCGGGTGATACAAGTCGAAGCCCAGCGTTTGGAGGAGGTTCAGAATGCGGTTCAGGTCGGTTTCGGCCAATAGCCCCAGCAGGTGAGCATACTGACAGTCGAGGGCCATACCGATGGCCACAGCCTCCCCATGACGGAGTTCAAAGTTGGTCAGGTACTCCAGCTTGTGCGCGCTCCAATGCCCAAAGTCGAGCGGGCGCGAGGAGCCTTGCTCAAAAGGGTCGCCACTTGCGATGTGTTGCAGGTGTAGGTCGGCGCAACGGTGAATCAGGTATTGCATGGCTCCTGCATCCCGTTGAGACAGAGCCGGGCCGTTGGTTTCGAGCCAGTCGAAAAAGGCGGGGTCTTTGATAAGGGCTACCTTCACGGCTTCGGCCATACCTGCCCGCCAGTCGCGGTCGTTCAGCATACGCAGGAACCGGAAATCGTTGAATACAGCCGCCGGGGGCGCAAACGTGCCCAGGAAGTTCTTTTTGCCCCGGTAGTTAACGCTATTCTTCACGCCCACGCCCGAATCGTTCTGCGCCAACACCGTAGTCGGAATACGAATGTGCCGGATACCCCGGTGCGAAATGGCAGCCGCGTACCCCACTAAATCCAGAACGGACCCTCCGCCAATGCCGACCACATAAGCGTGCCGGTCGATGCCGTGGCGATCAATCGCATCCACAATTCGTTCAACCAGAGCCGGATCGTTTTTAGCCCCCTCACCCCCGCTTACCGTCAGCAGGTCATTAATTAACTGGGCGTTTGGCAAATGCGCAAAGTAGGCCCGAATCTGATTAGTCAGGTCGGGAAAAGCGGTCAAAATGCCCCCGTCAAGCACGAACAAAAGCTTTTTTGGATGTTCAGCCGTGCTTTGACTGGCCAAAAAATCGGCAAACAACGTATTGTGAGCATCGAACAAGCCGTCGGTGAAGCTCACGCTGTAGGTGAACTGGACGCTAAACGATTGGTGGAGTTGATTCATAAAGTCTAAACTTACGTTACGGCGAAGACCCGCGCCAGCAGCCGCGACAAAGGCAACAGACACATAACCAGTAAGGCGAATGGAAACGAGGCAAAAGCTGCTACCCAGGCTGCATTCATCACAATCAATGACAACACACCTGCCTTTACCGCTAGCCCAATGTTTCGTCCGACTGGTTCGCGAACGGCCTGCCAAAGCGGTACAAATATATAGTAACCGAAGATCACCAGAAACGGAAAAGCCGTTCCTAACTGCCCTCGCGCCTGCGCAATGGCCGCTATTACGGCGATCACCCCCGCGTAGAGCAGGCCCGCCAACCGGAGCGTGCGGGTATTACCCCCGTGAACTTCGCCCCGACTGATGGCCGTGATGGCAGCAATATATGCTACCGGAACCAGCCCAACCCATGCCCAAGGTTGTACTTGCTCAGGCAGAATACTCACGCCTAGAAGCAGGTTTAGTCCCCGGCAAAGGCCCATGTTTACTGGTCCCAACCAGTTGTGGTGCTTGCCAAACCGGTCGTAAACCAGCGCGGCAACGGCAATCCCCACCGCTAGCCCACCCGCCAGCCAGTTGACCATGAACGCGGCTCCGATACCCATCGCCAACAGAACCGTTCCCAACGTAGCGGCCGCTGATCGGCTCACTTTACCACTTGGAATGGGGCGTTCGGGGCGTTCGATGGCGTCGAGGTCGGCATCGAACACATCGTTGAATACCACACCACCACCGTATAAGCCAACGGTAGCCAAACACAGCCAGCCGACTGGTGCGGGGGCCGCGTCAAGCTGATTCAAGTACCCGGCAATAGCCATGCCCGCCAGCACATCGGCAACAGCCGTGACCAGGTTCGCGGGGCGCGTTAGGGTAAAGAGTGAGAGTGAGTTCAATGCGTAATGCGTAATGCGTAATGATGAATGGCTGATGCAGTAATACTACGCATTACGCATTCATCATTACGCATTATTTTATAATCGTAGAATCTTTGTCAACCCTCGGAGCTTGCCCACCGCGCAGGACCGACGAACCATTGAAGCGTTGGCTTTGGTCGATATTCAGCGGTTGGTCAAAGTCGGCAAGGCTGATTTGACCGCTTGGGGCAAAGGCCGCCACCGCGTTCTCAAGCGTCACGGCCCGGACTGTTTCGCGCGAAATGCCGTGCTCAAGCATCAGGGCGGCTGTTTTTGGTACTGCCAATGGGTCGCTTATACCCCAGTCGGCGGCTGAGTTCACCATGATGCGTTCGGGGCCGTACTGCTTCACAATCTCAACCATGCGCTCATTGCCCATTTTGGTGAACGGGTAGATCGTGAAGCCAGCCCAGAAACCCCGGTCGAGTACCTCACGAACGGTTTCCTCGTTGTTGTGGTCCACGATAATCAGAGCCGGGTCGAGGCCGTGTTCCAGCGCAATGTCCATGCTGCGTTGGGTGCCCTGCTTCTTGTCGCGGTGGGGCGTGTGAATCTGTACGGGCAGATTCGCTTCTTTGGCCAGTTCGAGTTGAGCGCGGTAGTATTTCTCCTCGGCGGGGGTTTGGTCGTCAAAACCAATTTCGCCGATGCCTACCACGCCTTCCTTATAAATGAACAGGGGCAGAATCTCCATAACCTGCTCGGCCAGAGCCTCCTGATTCGCTTCTTTGGCGTTGAGGCCCATCGTGCAGTAGTGCCGGATACCGAACTGCGACGCCCGGAACCGTTCCCAGCCCACCAGACTGGCAAAATAATCGCGGAACGTATCGACGCCCGTGCGGGGTTGCCCTAACCAGAAAGCTGGTTCGAGCACGGCCACCACGCCCGCATCGGCCATCGCCTGATAATCGTCGGTGGTCCGCGAAATCATGTGTACGTGCATGTCGAAGAACGACATCCCGCGAATCGAATCTAAGAACGAACTCATAGGTTTTGTTTCGTTTTCAAAAGTTGCCACAGCCCCACCGTCGACACCCCCACCAGCGCACCAATCACCCACTGTGTCCAGTTGGCCGAGTTGGGGTTTTCGAGCAGGGTACGTAGTTCGTGTGCCTGCCGGCCTACCCAAACGGCTAAGGCCGTCCGGGGAACCATCCCCAAAAAACCACCCAACAACACATTCCGCAGCCGCGCCCCCGACAACGCAAACACCAGGTTCGTAACCGCGAAAGGGAGCACCGGAGAAAGTTTTGTGAAGAAAATAAACTTCAATTCCTCCTGCTCAATCTGAGCCAGCACCTGCCTAACGCGCGGGTTTTGTTCCAACTGATGCCGAAGCCGATCACCGTCGAGCCAGCGAACCCCCACATTAACGAACAGGATAGCCGTCATGTTAAGGGCGAACAGGGGTAATAAGGCATACCAACCCAAAAAATAACCAAAAACCAGTGCCAGAAACGTTGGGGGCGTAAGGGCGAAGGCCGACGTTAGCACGCAAACCGCTGTCACAATAGACCATTGCGTAGTCGAGAGTTGCGCCAAAATCAGCTCATTAGCAAGCACTTGATATGTAATAAATGAACTCGTCAATAGCGGGGCTACTGAGAGCAAAATACCCGAAAGAGCGGGGAGGGTGAGGTTTCTCACTCGGCTAGTAATTTGTCGATTAGCCCGTTGAACTCCTCCACGAATCGGTCGTAGTAGACGCCGGTTCCGGGGCCGCTGAACCCGGTGTGAATACGCCGTACCTGCCCTTTTTTGTCAACAATAATCGTAGTTGGGAAGGCCACCACGCGGTTTAGGGCGGGCAAGACTTTGGCGGCTTCGTCTTTGCTATTGGTCCCCGCCAACAGAACGGGGTAGTCGATCTTGAACCGCTCTTTCATCCGTTCGATGCGCGGCCCTGACTCAGCGATGTTTGCTGACTTCTCAAATGCCAACCCCACCACCTCGACACCCCGGCTGCGGTTTTTCTTGTACCAGGGACTTAAAAAGTTGGTCTCGTCCATACAGTTCGGACACCACGAACCCAAAATCTGCACGACAGTGACCTTACCCTTGAATCGGTCGTCGGTGAGCGAGACTTTGGTCCCCGTAGTTTCGGGAAAGGAGAATGCTAGTTTTTGTCCGGGTTTGATGTACGTCAGGCTAGCCGGGTCGGGCAACTGGGCGTTGGGATCGAAGCGGGCGGTCCAGGTTTCTTTGTACGTTGGACCGGAATGAAATGTGCCGGTCAGCGTGCGATTAGCCCCTGCCAATCGTTGCCCGGCCTTTGCTTTGAACAGAAACAGGTGGGAGCCATCAAAACACGAGAGCAGTAGGCTATCGCCCACCACGTTGCCTGCCAGATAGCGATAGTCGCCGGTGGGGGTCAAAAACGTACCCGTGATGACGTTGCCTTGTTGTTCAAAAACACCCACAGCGGCTGTGGTGTCTTTACTATCGACAGCCCGAAAAACAGTTTTCCACTTGCCCGACAGGTTCGCTGTTGCCTGCCGACCGTCGGGCGTAAACCGGTAGTTCAAACCGTGTTGGGCCTCAAACGGGATGCTTTGCCATGTTTTATCGGGCCGTTTCCGTCGCCAGAGGCCCCGCATAGTATTGCCGCTCACCCGCGCCACGATCTCCGACTCAAACAAACTCATCGGAATCCGTAGAGTGTCATTGCGATACGTGGCTGCATCCATCGGCAAGCGTTCTTTGCCGTTGAGGGCATGCACTGTAAACGATTGTTTGTCTGTGGTCGATTGTATATCTAGCCCAAAAGGCAATTCGCCCCCCGCCGTGCGGACCGTAGCCCGCCAGGTTCCGGTTGTCAGAGGCTTGTCTGTCTGCGCTGTGCAGGCCACCGGAATGATGGCGGTGAGCAGGAGAAGAAGCAGTTTGTTCATAAATTTGTAACGGCTGACCCTTTCGGTTTGGTTCCGCCCCTATTTTGCATGACAACATCCTACCATGAGCCGGTAATGCTCACCGAATGTCTCGACGCCCTCGCCATCAAACCCGACGGTATTTACATCGACGTAACCTTTGGGGGCGGAGGGCATAGCCGCGCCATTCTGGACCAACTTGGGCAAACGGGCAAGCTTCTCGCGTTCGATCAGGATGCCGACGCCCGTGCCAACGCAGAGGCTATCAACGACAAGCGACTGACGTTTATTCCGACCAACTTCCGCAACATTAAGCGGTTTCTGCGGCTCTACGGCGTGAAGCAGGTAGACGGGATTTTGGCCGATTTGGGCATCTCATCGCACCAGATCGACACGCCCGACCGGGGGTTCGCCACCCGTTTCGACGCTGACCTCGACATGAGGATGAATCAGGAAGCCACCATCTCGGCCCGCGAGGTCGTTAACAACGGCACCGAGGCCGAACTGCACAAGATTCTGGGTATGTATGGCGAAATTACGAACGCCCGCACGGTGGCTTCGGCGTTGGTCGCGGCCCGCGCCAACCGCCCAATGCGGACAGTGAACGATTTGAAAGCGGCTATCCAGCGATTTGCACCACGCGGTAAGGAAAATAAATTTTACGCACAGGTTTTTCAGGCCATACGAATTGAGGTCAATGAGGAGTTAGCCGTTTTAGAAGAGTTCCTGACGCAGGTGCCGGAGGTTCTGAAACCCGGTGGGCGATTGGTGGTGATGAGCTATCATTCGCTCGAAGATCGGTTGGTGAAGAATTTTATCAACAAAGGAAAGTTTCACGGCGAGGTCGATAAAGATCTATATGGTAACGAGCTAAAGCCCTTGCAGGCCGTTACGCGTAAGCCGGTCGAAGCCACCGAAGACGAAATTAGTCGCAACCCCCGCGCCCGAAGTGCTAAATTGCGAGTAGCAGAAAAGTAATGGCCCAAAACACATTCCGAACCCAGAAAACCATTGCCCGGCAGAAGCGCAAAAACCGGCTAACCGAACTGGTGAATAATTTCATTGGTTTGGACCGTCTATTTGGCGAAAACAACTCCTGGCCCATCCGCAACATCGACCGGATTTTGTGGATAACATTCTTGCTGATTATTTATATCGGCCTGAACCACAACGCCGAGCGGCTTGTGCGCCGGACGCAGCGCACCAAAACTGAGGTTGATGAACTACGGGCGCAATACACCACGCTGCAAGCCGAATTTATGAGAAAGGGCAAGCAATCGGAACTGAGCAAACGCATGACTCCGCTGGGCCTCACTGGTGGGCAAACACCCCCCCGAAAACTAATCGTGGCCGATGGTCTCTAAGTCAAATAACATCAAACAGGACTTCATCAACCGGGCGTCGCACTTGTTTGTGGGGCTGGTGGTGGTGGGCGTTGCCATTGTCGTGAAGCTGGTTTACGTGCAGTTTTTCGACACCTACAAAGGCAAAAACGACGAACAAGCTTTGCGCTGGATCGACCGGATGGAGGGTGTCAAGATTAAACCCGACACGCTCCGGGCCATGCGCGGCAACATCTATGCGGTCGACGGGAGCTTAATGGCCACCTCAGTGCCGAAATACGAAGTTGGTCTCGATCCCACCATCGCCGACTCGGCCGATTTTGCCGCCCAAGTCGACTCGCTGGGGCTGTTGCTTTCGCGGGTGTTTCGCGACCGTACGCCGGGTGAATATGCCGACATGGCCCGCGACGCCCGCGCCCACAAACGACAATTTCTGCCTCTCTACACCCGGCATGTTTCCTACGCCGAACGGCAGCAGATGCGTCAGTGGCCGTTCTTTCGCCGACCCGTTAAGCAAAAGCCAAGCCTCACACCCGGCAAAAAAGTAGCTAAAGTAATCTCTCCGCGTGGGGGAGTGTTCCGTCCGTACTACGAACGCGAACACCCCTTCGGAACGATGGCCGAACGGACCCTGGGCGACCTTGATCCGAAAACAGGCCGGGGTTTACGGGGCCTTGAGGCTAGTTTTCAGTCGCAGTTGGCCGGTAAGAACGCAGTGGGTCTGGTTGAAGTGTTGAGCAATGGCGTTAAAAAACCGATCCACGATGGTCCTGACATGAGACCCGAACCCGGCATGGACCTCCACACAACCATCGACGTGAATTATCAGGATATGGCCGAGGTGTCGCTGCGGCAGTACATGGAGAAGTTCCAGGCCGACAACGGCACGGTGATCGTGATGGAAGTACAAACCGGTGAAATCCGGGCGATTGCCAACCTGACCCGATTTGGCCAACCCGACGGGAGCGGTCAATTTTTTGAACGCCTGAACTACGCCGTTGGCGTCAGAACCGATCCCGGCTCCACCTTTAAGCTGGCCAGTATGATGGCTCTGCTTGAAGAGAAGGCCGTTTACCCCGGTAAAATGGTGTATCCGCGGGGTAAGGCGATCATCTATCGGGGAATCAGGATCGAAGACACAGGAAATGGGTACGACAAGCTGACTGCCCAACAGGTGTTCGAGAAATCGTCGAACGTCGGGACTCACTTGCTGATGAAAGATTATTTCTATGCCCGACCCGACCTGTTTTGCCAGTATCTGCGCCGGTTCAGGCTCACTGAGCCAACGGGAATCCACATGAAAGGAGAGGCCCCACCCTTCATCCGCAATCCCGACATGAAAGGGTGGAGCAAAACATCGGTTTCGTTTATGTCCCGTGGTTACGAAATGCTCCTGACCCCGCTCCAGATGCTGACGTTCTACAACGCTGTAGCGAACGATGGGCGTTGGGTGCGGCCCATGATCGTGAAGCAAATCCGGCTGGCTGGCGAGTTAGTCGAACAGTTTGAGCCATACGTTGATCCTCAACCCATTGCGTCGAAGGAAACCATTCGGATTGCTAAAAAGATGCTCAAAGGGGTTGTGGAACACGGTACGGCGCATAGCATCCATACAACTAATTACGGCATTGCCGGCAAGACCGGCACGGCTCAAAAAAACGTAGGCGGTGCGTTCCGTAAAGGGCTTTATTACTCCTCATTTATCGGCTATTTCCCGGCCAACAAGCCCCGGTACACGATTCTGGCAGCTATCAATAACCCACGTTATAGTAGTATCGACTCGCTCTATGGCGGTAAGGTGGCCGCGCCCGTGTTCCGCGCCGTTGCCGACCGGATTCATGCCTACGACGTTCAGATGCACTCGGCCCTTCGGCAAGGCAAGCCTCAAACGGCCCCTAAACCCAAAGCAGGCTATGCCGAAGATATGCACCTGATTAGTCAGGAGTTGGGCCTAGGGCAGGAACCGTCGGTGGAGGGTTGGGTACGGACTACTGAGAATGGCACTTGGAAAGCTCTGCCTACCCGCGAGGGGCGCGTACCCGATGTGCGCGGCCTGCCCCTGCGTGATGCCTTACCGCTGCTCGAAAACCGCGGACTGCGCGTGGCCGTTCGAGGTCAGGGGCGTGGACGCGTGGCCGGACAGTCGCTGGAGCCGGGTGCTGCAACCAAAGGCAACCGGAGTATCGTGCTGACATTGGAGTGAAGCGGTTTTTTTGTCATCCCGACCGGTCCGCCGGTGCGGCAGGAGGGATCTACTTCTGGTGTTCCCAATTTGATCGAAAACCGAGTAGATCCCTCCTGCCGCACCGGCGGACCGGTCGGGATGACAAAAAAACCAATGACAAAAGCTATAGGGATTAATTTCGTCATGAACCTGCTACAAATATTTTGAGTTTATTTCTTATGAAAGAGCGATTCATTTATTGGCTAAAGCGCATGGGCTGGGCGGGCTTTCTGTTCTTCCTGATTAAGGGCATTGTGCTATACATACTACTTCCATATTTGATTGCCAAAGGAATCTTATCAAAGTGATTGGCAACACCACTCTATCAGTTTGCTCAACTGAGAAAATTACAACGCGCTTCGTTGTTCAAACTCCTTTAGAATCTGCCTTTTAACGGTCGCTTAATTAAAGCTCGACTTTGATTCTAAATTGTTTTCCCATACTTTTGCGTCCTAATTGTGAAACCGGGGGTTTCGTATCCACAAACGCCTTGTCACGGTTCTGTACTAATCAACTTCATTTCTCAAATACAATTATGGCAACTGATCTCCGATACCTCCGCAACATTGGTATCGCTGCTCACATTGACGCCGGTAAGACTACCACTACCGAGCGGATTCTGTACTATGCTGGTGTGAGTCACAAAATCGGCGAAGTACACGAAGGTGCTGCTACCATGGACTGGATGGAGCAGGAGCAAGAGCGTGGCATAACGATTACATCGGCAGCTACCACTGTTGACTGGACATACCGCGATCAGAAATATCACGTAAACATTATTGACACGCCGGGCCACGTTGACTTCACCGTTGAAGTGAACCGCTCTCTCCGTGTTCTCGATGGTTTGGTGTTCCTGTTCTCTGCCGTTGACGGTGTAGAACCACAGTCGGAAACCAACTGGCGTTTGGCCAACAACTATAACGTAGCTCGCTTGGGCTTCGTGAACAAAATGGACCGTTCGGGTGCCGACTTCCTCAATGTAGTGAAGCAGGTACGCGAAATGCTGGGTAGCCACGCCGTTCCACTTCAGTTGCCGATTGGTGCCGAAACCGAATTTAAGGGTGTTGTTGACCTCATCAATTTCCGGGGCATTATCTGGAACGAGCAAGACAAAGGCATGACCTTTACCGAGATTCCGGTTCCCGATGATATGGTTGAAGAAGCTACCGAGTGGCGCGAGAAATTGCTCGAAGCCGTTGCTGAATTCGACGATACGCTGATGGAAAAATACTTCGAGGATCCAACGTCGATCACCGAAGCCGAAATCCTGAAAGCCCTCCGCGAGGCAACCATCGCCATGAAAGTGGTTCCCATGCTGTGTGGTTCGTCGTTCAAGAACAAAGGTGTGCAAACCATGCTCGACTATGTGATGGCCCTGTTGCCCTCACCAATGGACAAGCCTGAAATTTATGGAACAAACCCCGATACGGATGCCGAAGTAGTTCGTCACCCAACGGAGTCTGATCCATTTGCGGCTTTGGCATTCAAAATCGCTACTGACCCTTACGTTGGTCGTTTGTGCTTTGTGCGGGCTTATTCAGGTGTTCTTGAGTCAGGTTCGTATGTCCTCAACACCCGGTCGGGCAACAAGGAGCGGATTTCGCGGATTTTCCAGATGCACGCCAACAAGCAAAACCAAATCGACAAGCTCCGGGCAGGTGATATTGGTGCCGTTGTAGGTTTCAAAGATATCAAAACAGGCGATACGCTCTGCGAAGAGAAGCACCCAATCGTTCTCGAATCAATGGTGTTCCCCGATCCCGTTATCGGTTATGCCATCGAGCCGAAGAAAACAGCCGATCAGGACAACTTCTCGAAAGCAATTGGTAAACTCATCGAAGAAGACCCAACCCTCAAGGTGGAGTCGAACGAGGAGACTGGCCAAACGATCATCCGGGGTATGGGTGAGCTTCACCTCGAAATCATCATCGACCGGATGCGTCGTGAATTCAAGGTTGAGGTAAACCAAGGTGCGCCACAGGTAGCCTACAAAGAGGTTCTGACAAAGACCCTCGCTGGTCACCGTGAGGTGTACAAGAAGCAGACCGGTGGTCGCGGTAAATTCGCTGATATCGTGTTTGATCTTTCTCCCCGCGATCCTGAAGAAGACGGTACAGTGAAGCCAGGTTTGCAGTTCGTGAATGCCATTGTGGGGGGTGTAATTCCAAAAGAATTTATCCCGGCCATCGAGAAAGGCTTCCGCGAATCTATGACTAACGGCCCTCTTGCTGGTTACCCACTCGATTCGATGAAAGTGCGGATTTTCCACGGCTCGTACCACGACGTTGACTCCGACTCACTCTCGTTTGAATTGGCGGCTCGTTTGGGCTTCCGCGAGGCTGGTCGTCAGGCTGGTCCGAAAATTCTTGAGCCAATCATGGCTGTTGAAGTTCTGACGCCTGAAGAATACACGGGTCCGATCACGGGTGACCTGAACCGTCGTCGGGGTATCATGAAGGGCATGGATACCCGCGCAGGTTCGCAGGTGATCAAAGCCGATGTGCCCCTTTCGGAACTGTTCGGTTATATCACGGAACTCCGCACGATGTCGTCGGGCCGCGCTACGGCTAACCTGACGTTCGCGCACTACGAAGTATTACCAAATAACCTGGCAGAAGGCATTGTTGCCAAAGCGAAGGGTACGGTGAACGCGTAATTCAATATCTTTGCATCCTTAAAATGGGCCGGGGAGTAAATGGTTCTTTCCCGGCCTGTTCTTTAAATCAAACGAACCACGTATAATGAGCCAGAAAATTCGCATTAAGCTGAAGTCATTCGATCACACGCTGGTCGACAAGTCAGCCGAGAAAATTGTGAAGGCAGTAAAGTCGACGGGAGCCGTTGTTAGCGGTCCCATCCCTCTGCCAACCAACAAAGAAATTTACACCGTACTGCGTTCACCCCACGTGAACAAGAAGGCGCGGGAGCAATTCCAGCTTTGCACCTACAAGCGTCTGGTTGATATTTATTCAACGTCAGCCAAGACTGTAGATGCCCTCATGAAGCTCGAACTGCCCAGCGGTGTCGATGTAGAAATCAAGGTATAAGGCCAACGGCCCATTATCGTTTTGTAAGCCCTCTGTCTGGATATGTTCCGGGCAGAGGGCTTTTTCATTTTATAATACTGTAGGCAAGTCCAAACTGCCAGGAAGAGAAGTAAAAATCACTGTAGGTAGGGGTTGGACCTACCGGATGCCACCGCCCCATCCGTTGTTCTGTTCTAAAATACGTAACATGAGCCGATAACCGGTTGTAGCTGTAAACGGCTTTCGCCTGCCACCCTATCAAAAACCGTGATTCATTAGCCGCGAAATTACGCCCAGTTTGCCTGTTAAGAAAACTTTTCCCGCGAGTCCACCGACCCGTAACTATAGTCAAACGGAATTGAATTGCGAAAAAGTTGAAAATCGTAGCTTTGACTTATGAACTTGGACTTAACCCAGCCACAACTGACTGAACTTCGTC
>RDXN01000046.1 GCA_004292855.1 Cytophagales bacterium | reverse complement strand
ACCCGTGAGGGGGTTGATGGTGAGGGTAGCGGGTCCGTTGGTGGCCTCGTTTTGGGCGTTGGGGTTGATGCCACGGGCCGGATCGCGGTAGCCAACTACATCAAATCCCCGGCAAATATTAGCTGCTGATTCCTGCGGAATGGCCATGCGATAAGCCAGCGAGTCGCCATCGACGTCGAAGGCCACGGGATTGTGGCAGAACTTCTGACCCACGCGTGCGGAGTCGAGGGGCGGGTTGAGCAGGATCGGGGTGGCGTTCAGGCCTAAAAACGCATTGACCTGAATGGTTGTGCGAATCCAGAAGGGTATATCTCTAGACGGTTGCCTGAGATTGATTGTATTATCGTTCCGGTTAACAATATTGGCCGAGATCTGATACGTGCCCGTAGAGCCATAGGTGTACTGAAATCGGTAGATGTTTATAGAGGTCGTCCGACTGTTAATATAAATACGGGGAAGCCGTCTAATTTTCAACGTGGTCCCGTCGCCCAGGCAAAAATCGACCTCATCGGCACGATTTGCCGCGTCTACTCCACCAACCTCATCGAAATAGGCGGTAAGGGTTATTTCGTAGGTCAGGCGGTCGGGCGAAATGCGTCGGGTGGTGATTTCGCCCGCCCGAACGTGGGTGGCATAGGTAGTGGAAGAGGCCAGTAAACTCAGGAGGCAAACCAGGATGGGCCAGAAGGTATAGTGTGCGCGCATGGGAAGTATCAATCAGCATACTAGTAACGCTTTTGGTCTCCAAAAAGGTATTATTTTCTGAGGTTAATACAACACCCAGGTGTCTTTTCCGCCCCCACCCTGCGAGGAGTTGACCACGAGCGAACCCTTGCGTAGAGCCACGCGTGTAAGACCTCCCGGAATTACGTTAACATCCTCACCGTAAAGTATATAAGGCCGTAAATCGACGTGCCGCCCCTCAGCCTGACTGTCGACTAAACAAGGCACCCGTGAGAGCGAAATGGTAGGCTGGGCGATGTAGTTGCGCGGATTGTCGCGGATTTTCTGACGAAACAGATCGTGTTCGGCGGGAGGAGCTTTTGGACCAATCAGCATGCCGTACCCCCCGGCTTCGTTGGCTTCTTTTACGACGAGTTGGGCGATGTTGTCGAGTACGTATTCGTAGTCGTCGGGTTCACCACAGATGTAGGTCCGCACGTTCGGGATGATGGGGTCTTCGCCCAAGTAATATTTTACAATCCGGGGCACATAGGCATACACCACCTTGTCGTCGGCAACGCCCGTGCCGGGGGCATTGGCCAGGGCCACGCGCCCTTTTTTGTAGACCTCGAACAGGCCCGGAATGCCAATCATCGAATCGGGGTTGAACGTGTGCGGGTCCAGAAACGTGTCGTCGATACGTCGGTAAATCACGTCGACGATCTGGAAGCCCTTTGTTGTTCGCATCTTCACATACCCACCCGACACCACCAAATCGCGCGCATCGACCAGTTCGACGCCCATCTGCTGGGCTAGATATGAATGTTCAAAATAGGCTGAATTATAGATGCCGGGCGTCAGCACGACCACTGTTGGGTTGGGGCGGTCGGCAATATGCTGGAGCATCTGGAGCAGACGCGTGGGGTAATCCGACACGGGCCGAACGCCCGTCCGGGCCACTACTTCGGGGAAGGTCTGCTTGAGCAATTCGCGGTTTTCGAGCATATAAGACACCCCCGACGGGCAACGCAGGTTGTCTTCCAGCACCATGTACTGCCCGTCGTCGCCCCGAATCAGGTCGGTGCCCGTGATGTGGCACCAAATGTCTTTGGGAGGCCGCAACCCGAGACAGGGTTTCAAGAAACACTTGCTCGACTCAATCAACTCACGGGGTACGACCCCATCATGCAGGACGTGCTGCGAGTTATATACGTCGTGAATAAACAGGTTGAGGGCCTTAATGCGCTGAACCAGACCCTGCTCCAGTCGCGCCCATTCGGCAGCCTCGATAATGCGCGGGATAATGTCGATAGGCATAATCCGCTCGGTTCCTTCACCCTCCGAATACACGTTGAAGGTAATCCCCATCGCCATCAATGCCCGTTCGGCGGCTACCTGCCGACTCACCAGGTCCTCGCGACTAATTTGCTCCACCCGTTTCCGAAACACCTCATAACCGGGCCGTACCTGTCCCTCGGCGGTGAACATTTCGTCGTAAAAATTCTCCAGTTTATAATCAGAGAACGAGAAGTTAGTCGAAAGCCCCTGCCCCTGCGATTGGGTCATGGAGCCGAGTGTTTGCGATTGAAATTGCATGGCTGAACAGAATTATGCGGAACAATGTACGGTGTGAGATGCTAAGTGCCAAATTTCTTTAACGCCTGATACACCCGGTGCGTGGGCAATCCCATGACGGTGTAGAACGAGCCTTCGAGCCGTTCGATGCCCACGAGACCGATAAAATCCTGAGCACCATAGGCCCCGGCTTTGTCGAAGGGCGCACATTCGCGGATGTAGTAGTCGATTTCGTCGTCGGTAAGGGGCGCGAAATGGACGGTGGTTTCATCCGTGAAGGACTCCATTCCCTCGGGCGAGAGCAGGCACACGCCCGTGCGGACTTTGTGCGTACGGCCCGCCAAACTCCGAATCATGCGGTGAGCGTCGGGGGCATCCTGCGGCTTGTTCAGAATCTGCCCGTCCAGAATCACGACCGTATCGGCGCAGAGGACAATCCGGTTGCCGAGGTCAGGCACAAACTCGACGGCTTTCTGGCGGGCGAGGTACTCGGCCACCTCATCGGCGGGCATATCGGCGGGGAAAGCTTCGTCGGTGGGGCGGGTCTCGATGGTGAACAAAAAGCCCGCCGTGGTCATCAATTGTTTCCGGCGGGGCGAACCCGACGCCAGAACGAGAGGGTAAAGGAGTTGAATCATGTCGGCAAAGATATTGGAATGGCACGCGGATGACGCAAATCGGGCAGATTGACGCGAATTTTTTGTTATCTGACGGAGTTTGTCATCCCGAAGAATGAGGGATCTAATTCTGGTATTCTCAACTTGAGATCAAGGAGACTAGATCCCTCCTTCGTTGTGATGACAAAAAAATCTGCTTACTCAGCGTCATCCGCGTCCTATTCACCGTTTACTTTCGGCCAAAAATCTATTTCTGTGAAAACGCTACCCGCCCAAACCCTTTCCAATCTCCATTTGCTTGTCATCGTGTTAGCGCAGTTTGCGGGCACCTCGCTCTGGTTCGCGGGCAATGCCATTTTAGCGGACCTCCAACCGCTGTTGGGCACGACTACGTTGAACGGCTGGATTACCTCGGCAGTACAACTGGGGTTCATTGTCGGTACGTTGGTCTACAGCCTCTACGGCATTGCCGACCGCTTTCCGTCGGCGCGGGTGTTCCTGGTGTCGGTGGTGCTGGCTGCGGGGTTCAATTTGCTGTTTTTGGCCCTGCCGCTCCGAGCTGAGTGGGTGCTGATGAGCCGCTTCGGGACTGGCTTTTTTTTGGCAGGCGTGTACCCGGTCGGGATGAAAATCGCTGCCGACTGGTTTCGGCCCGTGTTGGGGCGAGCAATGGGCTTTTTGGTGGGCGCGTTGGTCTTGGGAACGGCCTTTCCGCATCTGATTCGGGGTTTGGGCGGGGCATTGCCCTACGCTGAAGTGTTGCTGTCGGTAAGTGGACTGGCCGTTGTGGGCGGGTTGCTGCTGTTCGTCGTGGTGCCCTCAAAACTCGTAATCAACCGCCGAAATCGTCTGAGTACCGACGCCTTCCGGTACCTGTTCAAACCCGGCGACCTGCGGGCCGGTACGCTCGGCTACTTCGGCCACATGTGGGAACTCTACACCGTTTGGGCCTTTCTGCCCGTATTGTTTGCCCTATACGCCCAACAGCATCCCGACTTCTCGTTTAACCGCTCGGTCTGGACCTTCGTGGCAATGGCCGTTGGGTTTCTGGGCTGCGCCGGAGGTGGTTTTCTGGCTCTGCGCGTAGGCAGTCGGCGGGTGGCGGTGGTCCAACTCGCCATTTCGGGTATGTGTACGGCTTTAGTGCCGTTCATTCTGTCGGCACCACCCGTTTTGTTCGGACTTTATCTGCTCATCTACGGCATCACCATTTCGGGCGATTCGCCCCAACTAACCACACTGGTATCGGCCAACGCCCCTCTCGACAACCGGGGGAGTGTACTCACATTGCTCACCTGTATTGGGTTCAGTATCACCATCGTGTCGATTCAATTGATGGCGTGGGTCCTAAACCAAACGGACCAGGCACCCTGGGCGTTTTGCCTACTGGTGCCTGGTCCGGTATTGGGTGTTTGGGGGTTGGTTAGTAAGACTAAACTGTAAATTTGCTGATGCGTTTTTTTGTCATCCCGACGCAGGAGGGATCTACCTCTGGAATAGTCAAGTTGATCATTGCCAGATTAGATCCCTCCTGCGTCGGGATGACAAAAAACGATACCCACACTCCAAACCCTTACTGTGCGTTAATCGCGGGAATACGCTGCTCGGCGATCATTTGATTAAAGCCCGGCACCTGCTTTTGTACAAGTTCTTTTAGCTTACCCAATGCCGCATCAGCTTGTTTGGCGAGGTCGTCGTAGACCGTGTACGAGGCTTTGGTGGGCTTCGTATCGGCCGACGATACCACCGACCCCACGCCCGCCAACTTGTCGTTAATGCGGATCGGGTAGGCGAGGGGATCCTGCCCAGCCTTCGACTTGGGCTGCATCAGGGTCGACTCAATTTGGTCCAACTCGTCCAGCATCGGCTTCGATGATTTCTTAAGCTTTTCGGCCACGGCGGGTTCTTTCACGTCCTTCAAATACCCGTTGATCTGGTTGCGAATCTGCCGAATCTGGTTGATACCCTTGTGAGCGTCCGACAGCTTACCGTTGATCTTTTGTAACAGGTCGAACTGTGCCTGAAAATCTTCGGCGGAGGTTTTCACGCGGGGATCTTTCCGAATCTCAATCGGTTGCTCGGCTACCATCGTGTTGCCCATCATCAGGCGAACTTTGTACATACCCGGCACCACTTTGGCCCCGGTTCCCCGGCCCGACCACATCACGTTGGTGCCCTCCACGGGAGTGGCATCGGGATAGCGCATGTCCCACAAAAATACGTTCATGCCGGGTTTGTTGGCCACCACGTCCGAGCGGCCCGCTTCGGGGTTCTCGTGGAACTCTTTGGCAATCGTCAGGGCCTTGCCGCGCTTGTCTTTCGTGCTCGAATACGTGATGATCGAATCGCCCGAAGCCGTCATAAACTGCAATTTAAGCTCCTCGGTGGGCTTTTTCGCCAGAAAGTACCGGAGCAGAACCCCGTTCGGTGCGTTCTCGCCCGCGTCGGTAACTGGCCCGCGCCGACCGCCGTTGCCGCCCTCTATCCGGTAGGCGTGGCGAGGCTTGTACAGGTGCGCCGACTTGCCCGCAATGGCCCGTGCTGTCTCGGCATTGGCGAGTTCGTAAAGCGGAGTGACGTCGTCCATGATCCAGAACGAGCGGCCATGTGTGGCAACGACCAAGTCGCGCTCGCCCTTGTGCAGTTGGAGGTCGCGGATGGGCGAGATAGGCAGGTTCTGGTTGAGCTTTTGCCACGAACCACCATCGTTGAACGACACATAAATACCCCGCTCCGTGCCTGCGTAGAGCAAGCCCGGCTGATTGGGGTCTTCGCGCACGACGTGGGTGTATTCGTCGGCGGGGATACCACTCGTAATCATGGTCCAGGTTTGGCCGTAGTCGGTGGTTTTGAGCAGGTAGGGAACACGGTCGCCCGACATGTAGCGTTTGGCAGCCACGTAGGCTTTGCCCGCCGTGTGGTCGGAAGGGTGAACGATACTGATAATCGCCCAGTCGGGCACCATCGACGCGGGGGGCGTGATTTTCTGCCACGACTTGCCCGCATCGCGGCTGATATGCATCAGGCCATCGTCGGAACCCACCCAATACACGCCTTTCTCTTTGGTCGATTCGGCGAAGGCGTAGACCGTCGGGAAGGTCTCGGCTCCGGTTTGGTCTTTCGTAATGGGGCCACCCGTATCAATCTGCGTTTTGGGGTCGTTGCGGGTCAGGTCGGGGCTGATGTCTTCCCACGAATGCCCATTGTCGGTGCTGCGATGCACAAACTGCGAGGTACAAAACAACACATTCGCGTCGTGGGGCGAGAATACGATGGGGTAGGTCCACTGGAACCGGTACTTGCGCTTGCCAGACGGTTCGCCCATGAAAAATTCGGGGTACACGTTGATCGTCTGCTCCTGCTCGTTCGACCGGTCGAGCCGGGTGATCAGGCCGTCGTAGCTGCCACCATAAATGATGTTGTGGTCTTTAGGGTCGGGCGTGATGTAGCCCGATTCGCCCCCCGCTGCCGGAGACCAGTCTTTAGCCGTGATGGCGTAGCCCGTGGTGCGGCTCGCAATTTGAATCGAGGAGTTATCCTGCTGCGCACCGTATACATTATACGGAAACGCATTATCGAGGGCCACGTGGTAAAACTGCGATGTCGGCATGTCGATATCGGAGAACGTAGCCCCCCCGTTGAAGGTCACCTCAGCCCCACCATCGTCGGCAATGATGTAGTTCTGCGGGTTGCGCGGATTCCACCAAATATCGTGTGTGTCGCCGTGGTGTACGTTAATCACGCTGAACGTTTTACCACCGTCGTACGACTTTTGGGCGTTCACGTTCAGCACGATCAGGCCGTTTTCGTTTTTGGGGTCTGCCGCCAGCATCATGTAGTACCAGGGCCGTTGCCAGAGGTTTTTGTCTTCGTTAATGAGTTGCCACGATTGCCCCGCATCGTCGGAACGGTATAGGCCGCCTTTCGCGCTCTCGATCATGGCGTAGAGCCGGTTCGGGTTGGCGGGCGACACCGTCACGCCGATTTTACCGAGCATCCCTTTGGGCATACCGGGCCGGTCGTTCAGGTTCTGCCAGGTGTCGCCCCCGTCGGTCGATTTGTAGAGGCCGCAACCCGGCCCCCCGCTGTTCATCAGGTAGCTGTTGCGGTACGCCTGCCACAGCGACGCGTACAGGATGCGCGGGTTCGAGGGGTCCATTTTGATGCAGGCCGCCCCCGTGCTGTCGTTCTTGAACAGAATGTGTTGCCAGCTTTTGCCGCCATCGGTGGTGCGGAAAATACCGCGCTCCTTGTTCGGAGCGAACGGGTTGCCCAAAGCCGCCACGTAGGCCACGTCGGGGTTGGTCGGGTGAACCTCGATGTTGCCGATGGCGTCGGCCATTTTCAGGCCCAGATGTTTCCAGGTCTTACCCGCATCGGTCGATTTGTAGACCCCATCACCATACGAGATGTTACCCCGAATTTCAGCCTCGCCCATACCCACGTATAACACGTTCGGGTCGGAAGGTGCGACCGTCACGGCCCCCACCGACGACGATTTAAACGTACTGTCGGAGATATGCGCCCAGTTGGCCCCACCATCAACGGTTTTCCAGACCCCTCCGCCCGTCGTGCCAAAATAGTAGGTGAGGGGTTGGTCGGGGTGCCCGGCAGCGGCCAAAGCCCGCCCCGCCCGGAACGGCCCGATGTTACGCCACCGAAGCCCGTTGAAGAGGCTGTCTTTTACCGCATTCTGCACGGCGGGCGTGGCCGGTGCAGCGGTCTTTTTTCGTTGGGCTTCGGCGGGGTTGGCGAGCAGAAGCCCCGCAGAAACGGTTAATGAAACAAAAACGGATAGGTTAGTCATACAAAATTAGTTTGCGACTGTAGGATTACGTGAAGCCGAATAAACTTCGGCTTCATGGTCTATAAGCACGAGAAGAGGGAAATTTACGTACTAAACCAAGACAGCACGACACGTTCACCATCGGTACGTATCAGAAAAGACGTCGATTTTCTCACCCTGCCAGTGGTTGAAAACCCTGGTAGTGGTGATGGAAGAGGTCTATAAATTTCACATCTGTTGGTGTTGGAAACGTTTACAAACACCCCTGCCAGGGTCTTGCAGACCACTGGCAGGGTGTAGGTCAAACCCGCTTCGCCCATTCGCGGACGGTCAGCGTGGGTTTGCCGAGGTCGGCCCAAGTGCGCTCGGCCTCGAAGCGTTCGGGGTAGTTATTGAGGGCCGTGCCGATGTGCCAGCCGTAGTCGGCCTGTTGCGAGAACAACTGCCCAAAACGAAGCATGATGGGCGGTATGACGGACGTAAATAATCTCGATTTTGTGTACTGGCGGGCGAGTTGCCGGGCAGCGTCCAGTTGAGTAATTGCTTCCGGCCCCTGAATCACGTACTCCTGCGGTTGACCCGATTGGGCGATTTGAAACGCCCGCGCCACCTGCCGCCCGTAGTCGTCGGCAGCAACGAACCAGGGCTTCACGGGCGAGTTGCCCACCAACAAAATGAGCGGCCCCATACGTTGGGTCGTGAGCATCGTTTCCATGAAGTTGGAGGGGTAAAAGATGCTATAATCGATACCCGATTCACGTAGCAGACGCACGGCTTCGTGTTTCAGCCGGAACGCCCACCAGTCGAAGCCGTTCATGCCCTGATACCGCATCACCATCGACGATAAATAGCCAATGCGGCCAACACGGGTTGTTTTTGCGGCAGACAGTAGGTTTCGTAAGCCGTCTGTTTCGGTATGAAACGCGCCGGGTTTTTCGGTTTGCCGAACAGATAGATTGAGGTAGAGCGCGTCGAGACCGGCGAGGGCCGTAGGAAGACTGTCGGGTTGGTCTAAATCGCCAAAAACAACTGTAGAAGTAGGAAACAGACGTTGAGCGGCTTCAATGTCGCGGGCAATAATCCGCACCGAAAAACCAGCCTCAGTCAATTGCCGGGTAACAGGTTGCCCAAGCATGCCCGTTGCGCCAATGACCCCAATCGTCTGACTAACCATGTTATTTCAGGCTCCGCGCAAACCTCCGCATACTCTCCTGATATACTTGCTGCGACTGCTCGATGGACTGGTGCCCGCGTAGCATCATCGCCAGGGTAATCATGCCATGTGAGATAGACCACCACTCGAAAAACAACCGTTGAATGCTTTGCTTCGACTTGGGGATGAACGAGAAGATAATCTCTTGAATCAGGCTCGAAACGGCCTGTGTCTCCTCACTCTCGTAAACGGGCATCGTGCAGAAAGCCCCATCCAGATTGTACATCACCTGGTACATTTCGGGATGTTGCAGAGCAAATTCCCACTGCACCATCGAAATTTCGTAGAGCCGTTTTTCGGGGTCGCGGTAGAGCTTATTAATGCGCTCGTATTCGTGGCGGAGGTGACGAAAACCCTCCTGCCGAATTTCGTCGAGGAGGACGTCTTTACTGTCGAAATATTCGTAGACAATCGGGGCACTATACTCAATGGCATCAGCGATTTTTCGGATCGAAACCGACTGCCAGCCCTCCCGACGGGCAATGTCTTTGGCGGTCTTTATAATGCCAGAGCGGGTCTGTTCGCGGCTGCGCGGCTTGCGTTCGAGAACTTCCATATAAATCCGTTTAGCTCAGTTAACGGTGTTAAACTGCCTGAAAGATACCGGTTTACATGTTATCAACCATAATAAATGCAATAATTAGTAGAAAAGTGCAATTGATTCGCTCAATACTGCCTTACATTCTACGAAAAGGCCAATTCATGAATAATTGTTGATAAAATTATTCTCGGGTACAAACAAGCCACGCGCCCTCGTCGCCGACCATAAAGGGTTGTCCGTCAACAGTGCCATAAACGGCCTCCACAACCAGACCCACCTGGGCAAGCATCCGGGTCAGTTCGGCAAGCGTGTACACGTAATACTGAGCCGTTCGTTGCTCCAACTCCACCGCCCGACCGGGTACGTTCCGATAATACGACAGACGTTGCTCGATCCGGCTTTCCAGGGGGTCGTACTCATTCTCAATTAACACGGTCAACTCGTTGCCAATGGGCATCCAACTGCGCTCCTGAAAGTCGGGCAAAACCACTTCGGCCACCAAACCCGATTGCACAAGCAAACGCCCGTCGGGGTGTAGTAAGTCGGCGATGCGTTGCAGGAACCGGCGCATGTCGTCGTGCGGGAAAAAGGCAAAACTGTTGCCCAAACAATAGGCGGCATCGAATTGTCCCGTTCGAGTGTTCAGGGCCTGAGTAGTCAGGAAATCGTCGCAGATAGCTTCGAGAGGCAGTTTTTTGGCGGCTGCTTCAATTTTGAGCGCGTCGATATAGTCCGCCGAAATATCGACGCCCGTGACCTGCGCACCCATCCGGGCCAGCGGGAGCGCGTGCCGACCGTAGCCGCAAAAAATATCGAGCACCGCATCGCCGGGGCCAAACTCCAGCGACTCGATAATCAAATCGAGATCAAGCTGGGTTTGTTCAACGGTTTGGGCCGCCTGCCAGGCCTGCTGCGGAAGCCCGTGGAAAAAGGTTTTGTACCACATAGTTCAGAGAACAGAGATCAGCGAACAACGAGCAGTGATCAGTGAACAACGAGCAGTGAACAACCAACAGTAAACATTTATCTGCACGCAACTATCTGTTCATTGCTCACTGATCATTGTTCTCTGTTCACTGTAATCTGTTTAACACCTCCCGAACAGCCTCGAAGTTGGGGACTTCGCCTGCGTTGTCGAGAACCTCGGCGTGTTGAAGAACACCGTTGGCGTCGATCACGAACGCCGACCGCTTGCTCACGCCTTTCATACCAAACGCAAACGTTTCGTAGATACTGTCGTAAGTCGTTGAGATTTCTTTGTTGAAGTCGGAAAGCAGAGGAAAATTCAGGTTTTGATCTTCCTTGAACTTGGCAAGCGTGAAGGGCGAGTCGACTGAAATGGCCGTGATTTCGGCGTTAAGTCCCTGATAGGTAGCGATGTTGTCGCGCATTTCGCAGAGTTCAGTCGTACAAACGCTGGTGAAGGCCATCGGGAAAAACAGCAAAACAAGGTTTTTGCCTTTGTAGTCGGTGAGCGAAACAGGCTGTTTGTCAGAGCTAACGAGCGTAAAGTCGGGGGCGGGTTGGCCAATTGTCATAAGTCAGATACGAATGTGTTGAAAGGCCGAAATTCCCAAATAAATGTCGTGTCGCCAAGCAAAGCCGTTTTTTTGCCTAATTTTCGGGAGAAAAGTTTAGACACGGAGGACCACGGAGATGGCACGGAGGGGCACAGAGAACTCTTCTGTAGCTGATTGATTTTTCTAAATCTCCGTGGTCCTCCGTGCCACCTCCGTGTATCTCTGTGTCTAAAAAAAACATGCAAACCTACTGGGGAATTGATTTGGGCGGTACCAAAATCGAGGGCGTTGTATTGTCGGGTCCCTCGCCAGACGCCGTTATTCTGCGCAAGCGTATTGACACCGAAGCCGACAAAGGCTACGAACATATTCTAAACCGTATTGAACTGTTGGTTGACATGCTACGGGTGGAAACCGGCTATGATCCCGAACACATTGGCTTCGGGACGCCCGGCACCAACGACCCTGCTACGGACACCATGAAGAACTGCAACACCACGGTGCTTAACGGGCAACCGATGGTGAGGGATTTGGCGCGTCGGCTGGCGGTGCCCATTACGGTGGCCAACGATGCCAACTGCTTTGCCCTTGCCGAGGCCACGATGGGGGTTGTGCCCGACGCGGTGCCCGACTACCGCTGTGTGTTTGGGGTCATCATGGGTACGGGCGTTGGTGGGGGTGTGGTGTTCCGGGCGGGTGCCGACAGTAAGGCAATGGTATTGGGTGGCCTGCACGGCATTGGGGGCGAGTGGGGCCATAACATTCTGGAAGAGAACGGCTACGACTGTTATTGCGGTAAGCGTGGCTGTAACGAAAAGGTGCTGGCAGGTCCCGCCCTACAACGATTCTATGAAGAGCAATCGGGCGAGCAGCGAAAGCTTAAAGACATCATTGACCGACACCGCCAAGGCATCGACCCCGTGGCCTCGCAAACCGTCGACCGGATGCTGGAGTATTTCGGCCGGTCTATCTCGACCATTATCAACGTACTCGACCCCGACGCCATCGTGCTGGGTGGGGGCGTTGGCAACGTCGATGAGCTTTACACGGAGGGGTTTGAGCGTATTAAGAAATACATTTTTAATAATGGGGTAGTTCGAACCCCGATTCTGCGCCCTAAACTAGGCGACAGCGCGGGGGTGTTCGGCGCGGCAATGTTGTAGTCATTAACTTCGCGTCATTTATAGTCATTGTTAGTCATTGGTTGTGGCAAACGTAATGCCTGACTAATAATGACCATAAATGACGCGAAGCTAATGACCATAAATGACCATCTTACTTCTCCGTCCAGTAATCAACCACTAATACCTTGTCGAGGTGTGGCCCGAGTGTTTTTCCGAAGGCCTTGTGGGCGGGGTGGGGCAGGTACGCAGCCCGTGCCGCTTCACTTTCGAACGACAGGAAGAACAGGTGCGTGAACCCCTGATTCAGGTTTTCGGGGCTGTTGTTGAGGCCCCACTCGAAGTCTTTGATTTCGGGAATTTGGCCCGGCAATGCCTTGAATGCCTCTTCAACTTTCTTGATGTCTGCCGGGGTTGAGGTGTCTTTAAATTTGAACAAGACAGCGTGTCGGAGCATACGAGCGGCTTTTTTAGGAGGGTTGTCGGTAGTGGAGGCCACCGTGGTTAGCGATAGAGTAAAAAAAGTTAGCAGGGTTGCCAGCAGGAACTTGCGCATAGAACGAGTTGGTTAGTGTTTCAGCCCCCAAGTTAGCCAACAAATCGAAATGACCGCCCAAACTGTACTTCTGCTTACGCCCCCGTTTACCCAACTCAACACGCCCTACCCAGCTACGGCTTACCTGAAGGGCTTTTTGAACGCGCAGGCTAAAGCGGGTTTGCCTGTGCGGGCGCACCAGGCCGATTTGGGCATTGAGGTCATTCTGGACTTGTTTTCGACCCGTGGCCTGACCGACCTCTTTGCCGAACTGGAAGCCGCCGAGGTGGCCCTCTCCGATAATAGCTACCGAATTTGCCGACTCCAGCGCGACTATATCCGAACGATTGGGCCGGTGATCCGATTCCTGCAAAACAAGAACCCGACCCTCGCCCACTCCATCTGCGACCGCTCGTACCTGCCCGAAGCCAGCCGCTTTGCCGATCTGGACGAACTCGACTGGGCCTTTGGCACAATGGGCCTGCAAGATAAGGCCCGCCACCTCGCTACCCTGTACCTCGAAGACCTCGGCGATTTGATTCAGGAGGCCGTTGATCCGCACTTCGGGTTCAGCCGCTACGCCGAACGTCTGGGTCGCTCGGCCACCTACTTCGATGAGATGCACACGGCCCTGCAAGCCCCCGCCACGCGCATTACGATTAGTCTGCAACACCGGCTCGAGAGCCACATCCAACGCACCCAACCCGACGTGGTGTGTTTGACGGTGCCGTTTCCGGGCAACCTGTTCGGGGCACTCGTTTGTGGCAAATACCTGAAAAAATACCATCCGCACATTCAGGTCGTGATGGGGGGCGGCTACTGCAATACTGAACTGAGGTCGCTGCAAGAACCACGCGTGTTTGACTACGTCGATTTTGTAAGTCTGGATGATGGCGAGACTCCCCTGCTCTCCCTGCTCGACCACTTAGCCCACAACCGCCCGCTCGAACAGGTGAAGCGCGTGTTTGCCCGCATCGATGGAGCTGTGAAATACCACAATGGGGCTATCGAAAAAGACGTACCCCAACGTGAAACCGGCACCCCCGACTACCGCGAACTACCTCTGCTCGACTACCTGTCAGTGATTGAGGTGGTAAACCCGATGCACCGACTCTGGAGCGATGGCCGCTGGAATAAACTAACCCTCGCCCACGGCTGCTACTGGGGCAAGTGCTCATTTTGCGACATTACGCTCGACTACATTAAACGCTACGAACCCGTAACGGCCTCGCTCCTCTGCGACCGGATCGAGGAGATTATCGAACAAACCGGCCAAACCGGTTTCCACTTCGTTGATGAAGCTGCCCCGCCCGCCCTCATGCGCGATGTGGCCCTCGAAATTATTCGCCGAAACCTCACCGTTACGTGGTGGACCAACATCAGGTTCGAAGTCAGCTTTACGCCCGACCTTTGCCGATTGCTCAAGGCCTCGGGGTGCATCGCCGTGTCGGGTGGGCTGGAGGTAGCCTCCGACCGTCTGTTGGAGCGGATGAAAAAAGGCGTGACCGTGGCGCAGGTGGCCCGTGTGGCCGACGCCTTCACGCAGGCGGGCATCATGGTGCATGCCTACCTGATGTACGGATTCCCGACTCAAACCGTGCAAGAGACGATTGATTCGCTCGAAATGGTGCGGCAGTTGTTCGAGCAGGGCGTGGTGCAGTCGGGGTTTTGGCATCGGTTTGCTATGACCGCCCACAGCCCCGTTGGCCTAAATCCGTCGGGCTTCGATGTGCAGCGACTGGGGCCACCGGGTCACGTGGCCGGAACGCCCACCTTCGCCGATAACGACCTCGAGCATGCCGACCCCCTCGGGGCCAACCACGATCTGTTTGCCGAGGGTCTGCGCAAGTCGTTGTTTAATTACATGCACGGGGTTTGTTTTGAGTTCCCACTGCATAAATGGTTCGATTTCAAGGTGCCCTCTACCAGCATCCCACCCCGATACATTGAGAAGTCGATCCGGCAACGCTCCAGCGACCACGAACGTCCTAACGCGCTCGTTGTCTGGCTGGGAAGTGTACCAACGCTGGAAGTGTTTGAAGCCCAAACACAGAGCCGGGGGAATCGTGCAGAAGTTGTCGGGATGGCCGAGCTAGAGTTTTATGATCGACAAAACCACTGGTTGCTCGAAGCTGACTTAGCGGTGGGGGAGTGGCTGATCGAGCAGATGCCCTTGCTAAGTTTAGAAGCACAACAACCTATGCTGTTGGCTCGCTTGAGGGTGAGCTATGAAGACGCCGAACTGGGGAGTTTTGAGCAGTTCAGAGCGTCAAAAGTTTGGAAACAGTTAGGAGAGAACGGGTTGCTGGTAGTGTGAGATTGCTTACACCCTGCCAGTGGTCTGCAAGACCCTGGCAGTGGTTTTGATACGTTTAAACCCTGTGAGGCTCCCTTCTCCAATAACCAACCCACCTGAAAACACCACTGCCAGGGTCTTGCAGACCACTGGCAGGGTGTAGGCAATTCAGCAAAAAATTTACTTCTTACGACAACGCTTCCTCAACCTTTGCCTTACCGTTGTAAAACGCCCCTTTCACAGAATCGACCGCCGACTGTCCGGCGGTTTCGGCCTGATGAGCGTATTTATTAGCGTATCCTTTGGCCTTCAGTTCCAAACCTTTTGCCTTTGCCCGGTAACGCAGTTTGTCGTAGTAGCTCATATTGCCGTACGACCGGAACAAATACAAACCAGCGAGTGCAATGGCGGCAACGCCTACACCTATCAGCAATGTGTTCGTTAGATTGTCTTCCTCCTCGCGGTCGGTTGCATAGTTTTTATCTTGCATCATTCGTCGTGTATTGGCCGCAACTGCTCCATCGGGCAGGAGGTAAGAGGCCGCAACCGATACCTTGTTCATCAGGCCCGACACCACTTTGTCTTTGCCAGCCATCAGGGCGTCGTACCCGTCTTTGGCAACAGTCGCAGGGTCCGTTTTGCGAGCTTCTTCCTGCGCTTTGGTATTCATAGCCCCCGCCCGGTTAAAGAAGTCGGTGTCTGTGGCACCCGGCATCAATACCGTTACGGTTACATTAGTGTCTTTTAACTCGTTGCGCAGAGCCTCGGAGAACGAATAGATAAACGACTTGGTCGCACCGTATACGGCCATCATAGGGTTTGGCATCACCGAGGCCACCGAGCCAAGCATCAGAATCTTGCCCTCATTGCGTTGCACCATGTCTTTGCTGAACAGCTTGGTCAGGTAAACCAGAGCCGTGATATTGACCTGAATAACATCCCGCTCTTTGTTGATATCTGTTTCCGTTGCAAACATCCCGTATTCACCGAAGCCCGCGTTGTTTACCAGCACATCGACCGTGATGCCCTGCTGTTTCACCTCGTCATATATTTCCTGAGGGGCATTTACGGTAGCCAGATCTTTGCCGATAACCGTAATTTTACGACCACTGTACTGGTCACGGAAGCCTTCACCAACCGATTGGAGTTTGTCGTCGTCGAGAGCGACGAGTACGAGGTTAAAGCCGTCTTTGGCGAAAAGGGTGGCGAGTTCTTTGCCAATACCACTCGATGCTCCCGTGATAAGGGCGGTTTTTCCAGATTGCGTTGTCATAACGTGAGAAACAAAATTGATTTCTCTACTCAACAACTCGACAAGAAAGATGTTTGGAAAAAAGTAGTAGTGAGGAGACGGGAGTGAGAAGGGAGGAGGGCTGACGCAAATGAAAATACCCGTAGGTGTTCATGCGTCAGCCCTCCTCACTTCTCACTCCTGTCTCCTCACTACTTATAAACAACCTTCATATCGATTTTCTTCAGCGTGGGCTGACGGCGGGCGGTCGAGTCGCCGGGTTTTATCTTCACGCCCGTACCCAAACCGATGGCATCGACCCGGATATAATCAATACCCTGCGCCACCAGCATCGACTTGATGGCGTTGACCCGCTTAAAGGACAAGCTTTTGTTGGTAATCGCCCCTTGCGCGTCGTTTGCGTAACCCACGAGCCGAATTTGTGAGGCCGGATTCGCTTTCAGGAAATTGGCAATGTCGTTAACAGTGCCTACCGAAGCGGGCGTCATACTCGCCGAACCAGGCTGAAACGCGACAGTTGTCAGCGGGAAGGTGCGGCCTTTGGGGGCCGTTACGTCGGCCATGTAGTTGCGAAGTTCAACGGCTAGTGTACCCCCGCCGGTAGTAGGTGCAGTGGCCAGGGTTGTTGTGCCGGGCGTTGCCCCAACAGGCGTTGCGTTGGTGGTTGGTGTCCGTCGCTGTGTGGTATCCAAAGGCACATCCATCGACCGGGCCACGGTATCAATCTGGCTAACGTCGGTGGTCGAGGTGGTCTCGGTAACGGCGTCCTCATTGTCGACTGCTCCATTCCGACTGTTGTTGTAGATCATGTAGCTAATGATGCCCACCACAACGGCAATCAATAAACCAATGCCTACTTTGCCAATTGAACTGTTTCCGTCGCTATCACTGCTATCTACCTCATACGAAGGCGAAATCGGAACAACCGGCGCGCCCCCCGGCCGACCGGGGGTTTGGGTGGGTGCCGCCCGACGGGCCGGTGCAGCAATACCAGCCACAATTTGCTGTAACCCCACTTTCTCAATCAGTTGGGGCATCAAACTATCGGGTACTTTCTGAACAAACTCCTCCCGCTGCTCAAAAAGCGAGGTGGCCAGTCCATCGGCATCCATTTTACCTTCATGAACCTGCTTGCCCAGAACGTCCAGGACAATGCCCGACGTTAGCCCCAACAACGATATTGCCGACGAATTCCGAATCCCTGCGTAGCTCGAAATCATGTTGGCAATCGAACTCTTCATGGCCGGCAACAGGTGGCTGATCGTGTCGTTGCCATGAACAATAAGCGTGTTCGTTTGGGTAGGGTCTTTCAGAACACTGGTCAGATTGGCGGTTAGGCTACCATCGTATTCACCCTTCTGGATGTAATTAAAAAGCTGGTTCACGCCAATCTCCGACGTGGTGCGCTTGAGCAGGCCGCCTAGAATAGTCAGGCCCAGGCCTTCTATTGCTTTCTGCGTTTTTGGAGCAGACTCCTCCACAAACATCGCTGCTTTGCTGACTACCTCCGGCGATACGATGTCGTTGAACGCGGCAAAAAAATTCATAAATGTTTCTAGTTCTTAAGCGTTGAATCAGGTACTCACACACATCACACCGTTCCTAAAACTGTCTCAGCGTACCCGAATCTCTTAAATTACGGTAAAGTCACGGCACCCATGCAAATGACCTAACTACAAAGTTATGTTTTATCCAGCTTTCATCCGCGTTAAAGCTTCCTGAAATTCGTTCTCGACTCCCCGAAGCCGTTGTTGGCAGAACGAAATCAGCTCATTCGCCTGACGAATTTTGCTCGCTAACTCGTCGAGCGGGGTGGCTTCGTTTTCAATGTCGTCAATCAAATCGACCAATTGGTCGTAGGCTTCCTGGTAAGTCATAAACAAGTATGCAGTGAGCAGAGAACAACCAACAGAGAACAGTGAGCAGAGAACAACCAACAGAGAACAGTGAGCAGTATGCAGTAAGATGTTGAAGCACTGTTCACTGTTATCTGTTCATTGAATTATGGCGTTTGTTGTTCCATCGTTTAGGCGCAACTGCACTCGGTCGCCGAGTGCAAGAGCCGCCGTTTTGGTAATAATTCGCCCGTCGCGCATGACCATCGCATACCCCCGCCGAAGCACATTGGCCGGGTCGAGGTGTTTGAGAATGATACTCTTTTCGGTTAAATCGAGTTGCCGATTCCTCAAATAATCGTGCGTAACGAACCGGAACCGCTCGGCCTGATTGTTCAGACCTTCGCGGGCAATCGTGAACCGTTCGCGGGCTGTTTCGGTAAGCCGCGCAAACTGTCGCAAACATCCTTCCTCAAACTGCCGGTTATGGTCGATCAGAAACGCAGCAGCTTTCGTAGGTGTTTTGACGCTCTCATGACATAAAAGGTCAACAATACTTACATTTCGTTCGTGGCCGATGCCCGCCAGAACCGGCACCGGAAACGAGGCTACTGCCAACCCAACCCGCAACGTATCGAACGAACCAAAGTCTAGCTGGGAACCACCACCGCGTACCATCACAACGGCGTCGTAGGGCACGTTGCTGCCCCGAATCAGGTCCAGTTGGGTGCAAATGGCCCGGTCGGCCCCTTGCCCCTGCACCTGACACAAATACTCGTCTACCTCATAGGCGTAGCCAAACGGATTGCTTTGAAGCTCGTGCCGGAAATCGCGCCAACCATCGGAATTGGGGGCGGCAATGAGCGCGATGCGCTGCCAGACCAACGGACGGGGTAACAACTGATTAGCGGTAATGTACAGCCCGTTTTGTTGCCAAACCGCGTCGGCATGATCGCGGCAGAGGGTGTCTAAAATCGCCTGCCGTTCGCGTTCGAGGTTGCCGAGTGTGTAGGAGTGGTCGATTTGATGAATCTCCAGCCGCATACCATACACGGCATGATACGACACAGACACAAACAGCAACAGGGCAATGTTGCGGGCAAACGCTACCCCCGTTGCACCCTCAAATCCTTTTATGATGGGGTAGTTTTTTCGCCAGATGGCCGCTTCCATTTTGGCTACGGTGTCGCGGCCCCCCGGTGAACCGCTGTCGCGGTCAACAAGGGTCAGAAAACAGTAGTTTCGGTCGGGATAGTTTTTGATGTCGCTCGTTTCGGCGACCACCCAAAAGCCCTTTCCGGCAAAATTTTCTTCCATAACGGCCTCCACAGCGTAAGCGAGGTCGGCCAGGCGGATAGGAGTCATTGTTCAGATAACAGTGAACAGCCAACAGTGAACAGTTTTTTAGGAGCCGTTTACTGTTGGCTGCTCGCTGTTCGCTGTTATCTGTTTATAGCCCTTCAAATTGCTTCAGAAACCGGACGTCGTTCTCGAAGTAGAGCCGGAGGTCGCGCACTTCGTATTTGAGCATCGTAATGCGTTCGATACCCATGCCGAAGGCAAAGCCGGTGTATTCCTCGGCGTCGATACCACAGTTAATCAATACCTGCGGGTCCACCATACCCGACCCCGCAATTTCGACCCAGCCGCTGTGCTTACAAATGTTGCATCCCGACCCGTGGCAAATCTGACACGAGATGTCGATCTCGGCACTTGGCTCGGTAAAGGGAAAGTACGACGGACGAAACCGGATTTTGGTGTCCTTCGTAAACATCTCTTTTACGAAATGATAGAGGGTATCTTTCAGGTCTTTGAAACCAACGTTTCGGTCAATGTATAATCCCTCAACCTGATGAAACTGGCAGTGCGCTCGCGCCGAAATGGTCTCGTTGCGATACACCCGACCCGGCATAATAGAACGTATAGGCCGGAAGGTTTCTTCTTTACTGCGTTGTTCCATCAACCGAATCTGCACGTTCGATGTGTGGGTACGTAGTAACAAATCCTCGGATTGACTCACCGGCGATTTGGCCACAAAAAACGTGTCCTGCATGTCGCGGGCGGGGTGATTCTCGGGGAAGTTGAGCGCACCGAAATTATACCAGTCGCTCTCGATTTCGGGGCCATCGGCTACATTGAAACCGATCCGCTCGAAAATCTGGATAATGCGTTGGCGCACCAACGACAGCGGGTGTTGTGTGCCGGTGCTGTTGGGGACAACCGGCAGCGTGAGATCCACTGCAGGCCCCTGTTGACCATTTTGCCCCGATTCGATAGCGTCCGAAAACTGCTGAAATCGCTCCAGGGCTTTGTTTTTCAGCTCGTTCAGCTCCTGTCCAACCGCACGCCGATTGGCCTGCTCAACGGTTTTCAGGCCATCGAACAACTCGCCCAGCACCCCTTTCCGGCTAACAAACCGTAGCCGAAACTGCTCTAACTCTTCTTTTGAGCCAACCACCGACTGGTCAACTTCTTCCAATAATGCTTTAACCTGATCCAGCATGCTACTTTCTGAGTGGTCAATAGGCCGCAAAGATAGGGATTCTGCCCCGAACTGTGTTGGCCCGACTTAACAGAGGTCGTTTTGGGGAAAATTGTAGAAGATTATACACACATTGGCGAATAGAACACACAAGCCATAAAGTCAAATTAATTCTATTCACTCAGTAGATTAATTTGATTACCGTTAGCTAACTTCTTGACGGTAAGTACTATTACTTATACGATAGGAAGCTTATTCCAGGGCTGTCCTAAATAAGGTCTGATTCTTGTCCATAGCACTCCTGTACTCGGTTGCACAACTGACCGGTGGCATCAGCAAATCCTTCTGAATGATAACAGGATAGACGTTTAAACTACTTTTCAACTCAAAACGCTATGAACACTATGACTTCTGAGTCTTTCCTCGATAGCATGACAATGCCTTTTCCGAAGAGTGCTGATAAAGCAGGCAATTCGGGCTGTCTCCAGAAATTGTTGATTCCTTTTTATGACCGCAAACGGACCGTGTCGGTCGATGAGATTGTCCGGCTCGAAGGATGTGGCAATTACACAAACTTCTTCCTGAAAGACGGCACCAAGATGCTCGTTTCGCGGACCCTAAAAGAATATGAAACACTGCTCGACAGTCAGGCGTTTGTGCGCGTACACAAATCGTGCATCGTGAACCTCAGTTTTGTCAGGAAGTTCTATGTGAAGAAAGAAGGTGAACTTGAACTGACTGACGGTCAGCAGGTGAAAATATCCCGCCGACGCGCCCAGATGTTCATGGACAAGATGCAGGAGCGTCAGCCCCTGGTGAATTAGCGTAGCTTTCCGTTTCTATCCCTATAATACAGGTATTCTTCCATACGTAGTTTTACGTATTCGGTTGGGGGGTTATACCCTAAAAAACACCTGAAATTTATTATAACTGGCTCATTTGCAATTAGTTTCGCCTGTGGCGTTACGTGTAGATGAGCCAGTTTGTTCATGTAAGCCGGAGGTAAGCTGGTAGCTTTGTTTAGGAAATCACCTCAAACAAAACAAAGACCGCTACCCATGGAATCACTCACCAACAGTCAGATGCTACCGGTTATGCCCCATTATCCCGCTTCTTATCAACGCGGGGTTCAACGCATTGCATTGCCGTATTTGAACCGCACCGTTATGCTTTCGGTCGATGATATTACCTGTTTGCAGGGGGAGGGAAACTACACGTTTCTGTTTACTCGTGACCGGAAGAAGTACCTGATTTCAAAAACTCTGAAAGAATTTGAGCGCACACTCGATGGTGAAGTGTTTCTGCGCGTTCACAAGTCGTATATCGTTAATCTGGGGTATGCTCGTCGGGGCATGTTTGGAGCCGACCGGGCGATCCGAATGGCCGACGGCCGCGAGGTGGCTGTTTCGCGTCGACGCATGAAAGATATTTTTGAACGATTAAGCCAGTACCATCAGGATTTATTGAACTAGGCATACCTCAGGTTCGGGTGGCTAAGTAGCCTCAAAACTAAATCTCCCGAAACCATAGTCATTCAATATAGTGGGTTAATTGGACGGATAACCGTTGCCCAAATCCCTACGGGGAGGCAGGGCAACGGTTTATTTTGTTTTAGAATATTCTATACGCCAGCGTTACCTGCCATGATCTCAGTTTTTGATTGAATTGGGCCTGATTATCGGTGCCCAGCTTAACAGCCGCAATATCGGAGAAACTACCCTCCCGACGCACGTCGATACCTAACCGACCTAAATCGAGTCCACCCCCAATTTGGTAGCCGTAATAGGCTTTAGCCCAGGCGTCGTTGAGCGACCCGGTCGTGTATTGTTGCAGGGCATCGCGAAACTGTTGATTATCAGCTATCCGAAACGAGACAACTGGTCCGGCCACTACCCGGATCGGTCCGCCTTTTAAACCCAGCAACACCGGCACATCGAAACTGGTCGTTGACACATTAACCGTTTGGGTTTGGGTTTGCCCGTTCTCCGTGCGAATAATATCAAACGAACTTGCTTTGGTCGAATACAACACTTCGGGCTGGATGTAGAGGTTTTTGCCAAAACGAGCATAGACCCCAAAGGCAGTGCCGGTGCGGGAGTTGAGACTCTCGCGCAGGTTGTCGCGAATTTGCTGACCGTTTACGCCCACAGCGGGCGACCCGTTGGCGTTCAGGCGCGTGGTGACGATGTCGGACCCAAACGAAAATTTAGACAGGTTTACTCCTCCTTTAATTCCCAATTGAAAGGAGCCTTGAGCAAACGATAGGGCGGGCATCAGGGCGATAGCCGCGAAAAGCAGGGTCTTTTTAGTGTTCATTAGATTGGTTGTATTGGTTTTTTGTGATGACAATTAAACTAACGTTCTCCCTCATCAATCGCCGTGCCGAAGCCAACTTATTTTTACTAAATGGCGTTTTAACAGAGAACAGTGAACAGTGAACAGACAACAGAGATCAGTGAATAGCTTTATTTGATCTCTGTGTTCAGTTGCTTTGCTTGGAAACGCCAAATAGAGGAAGGTTTAATTTGTGTAGGAAAAACTGCTGTGGCTCCCTGCGACACTGCTTCCTGTTGGCTGTTTTCTGCTCTCTGGTCTCTGCTCGCTGTTCTCTGTTCTCTGGTCTCTGCTCGCTGTTCTCTGCTCGCTGTTCTCTGCTCGCTGTTCTCTGCTCGCTGTTCTCTGCTCGCTGTTCTCTGTTCTCTGTAAACATGGCTAAGATAAAAACCACCTATTTCTGTCAGAGTTGCGGGATGCAATCACCCAAATGGCTGGGGCGTTGTTCGTCTTGTGGCGAGTGGAATACCTTCGTGGAGGAGGTTGTTCAGAAAGACGAACCCGAAAAAGGCAACTGGCGCGTTGGGGCCGGAGCAGCCGCCAAAACGGCCCCCAAGCCAAAGGCCTTACATGCCATCAATTATGAAGAGCAACCCCGTACGGTCACGGTCGATGCCGAACTGAACCGGGTATTGGGGGGCGGCATTGTGCCCGGCTCGCTCGTGCTGATTGGGGGCGAACCCGGCATTGGTAAATCGACGCTGATGTTGCAAATTGCCATGACACTGCCCGGTACACGGGTTTTGTATGTGTCGGGCGAGGAGAGCGAACACCAGATAAAAATGCGGGCCGAACGACTCGATGCTCCTACGAGCGACTGCCACGTGATGACCGAAACATCCACCCAAAACATTTTCCGGGTGGCTGAGCATTTTGAACCCGAAATGCTTGTTATCGACTCGATCCAGACCATGCAATCGTCGTTGGTGGAGTCGGGAGCGGGGAGTGTGTCGCAGGTGCGTGAGTGTACGGCCGAGTTCATGCGGTACGCCAAAGAGTCGGGGGTGCCGGTGTTCATGATTGGCCACATTACCAAAGAAGGCACCATTGCCGGCCCCAAAGTTCTCGAACACATGGTCGATACGGTGTTGAGCTTCGAGGGCGACCGCCACACGACCTACCGGATTCTGCGCACGACCAAAAACCGTTTCGGCAGCACCTCCGAACTGGGTATCTACGAGATGCTGGGGTCGGGTTTGCGGCAGGTAACGAACCCCTCCGAGATTCTGATCTCCCAGCGCGACGAGGTGTTGAGTGGGGTAGCCATTGGCTCGATGCTCGAAGGTAATCGACCGCTAATGATTGAAATCCAGGCGTTGGTGGGCGTTTCGACCTACGGCACCCCCCAACGCAGCAGCACCGGCTACGATAACAAACGGTTGCAGATGCTGTTGGCCGTGCTCGAAAAACGGGGCGGCTTCCGACTGGGTCAGCAGGATGTTTTTTTGAACATTGCGGGTGGCCTGAAAGTCGAAGATCCGGCCATTGATTTGTCGGTGTGTGCGGCTATTGTCTCGTCGTACGAAGACATTGCCATTGCCTCAACGGTGGCGTTTGCTGCCGAGGTGGGTTTGGGGGGCGAGGTTCGGGCGGTGAGCCGCATTGAGCAGCGCATCGCCGAAGCGCAGAAGCTTGGTTTCAAGGAAATTTTCGTCTCGAAATACAATCTCAAAGGCGTTGAGTCGGCTGATTACAAGATCAAAATTCGCCCCGTCGCGAAATTGGATGAGGTGTTTCAGGGCGTGTTAATGTGAGTGAAGCAGGGAAGTTACCCTGCTCCGGCTTACAGTTCTTCCAATACTGCTTTGCGCTGCTCAAGCGAGGCAAACAGCAGGTGCCGCAAAAACTCCAACAGTTGATTGTCGTCTTTGGTGGTGCCGAAATCAGTTAGAGAGGGTAGGTTTTGCATGAAAAACGCCTGATAGTGAGCTGTTTCGATGAGGGTGCTTGCCAGCGAACGGGCAAACGGGTACTCAGGTTGATGCTCTAGAATAATACCGGCCAGGCGGGCGCAGAGATCTTTGTAGGGCTTAAATAACTGTTGCCGATTGTCTTCGGTCACGTGTCGGGTCAGGTAGGCTTTGCTGGCCTCGCGAATCACGATGCCGTGCAACGTTTTCAGGTCGATACCGTCGGCCCCGTTACTGCTCGGCGACTCCGATACATCTTTGAGAATAAGCAGGCGCAAAACACGTTCGAGCTTCTCCTGCGGGCTTTGAATATTGTTGGTCTGAAAAACCACCTGATACTCCAGCCAACGCCAGTACCAGGCCACCAAATACACCAATAACCGGTGTTTGTTCTCAAAATACCGATAAATACTGGCCTCCTTTGTGCCAAGCCGGTCGGCTAATTTGCGAAAGGTAAACTCTTCAAGACCTATCTCGCCGAACAGAGCGATGCCCTCCCGCACAATTTTTCTACCTAGTTCCGAGGTCTCAGGGTCGCGCAGAAATAAGTGCTCGTTCATGCGTACGTGTACTGTATAATCCATATATCAAGGGTAATTTCCGTTTAGCCTGTAAACCTCCAAATATGGTGAACAAATACGGGACGACAAAAGTTATCTTTTCAAGTTAGATAGTGATACTATCAAATTGTTGTACTCAACCATCATAACGTAGACCGCACATCCTAATGGCTTATTCTGATTTCACCCGTTCCGACGGATATATGCCTCCACCTACCCCAATGGGGCGTTTGTTGGGGCTTTTAAGTAATGAAAAGCGCGATATATGGTATATTTACCTGTATGCAATTGTAGCAGGCTTAATTAATCTTTCGCTGCCATTGGGCATACAGGCAGTCTTTAACTTTGTATCGAGCGGGACCGTATTCAACTCAGTTTACCTGCTCATCGGGCTGGTTATTCTGGGCGTTGTTTTGGGTGGCTTAGTTCAAATTGGCCAGATTTCACTTGTTGAGGTGCTCCAACAGCGCATTTTCGCCAAGGCTGCGTTTGAGTTCACCTATCGCTTGCCGCGCATCCGCCCCGAAGCATTACGCCCGTATTATCCGCCTGAGTTGATGAACCGCTTTTTCGACATCATCAACGTACAGAAGTCGTTACCCAAATTGCTTATTGATATTACAGCAGCTGCCATTCAGGTATTATTGGGAATTCTGCTGCTGTCGTTTTACCACCCGGTGTTTATCGCTTTTGGTGTGGTAACGGTGCTGATGATCTGGTTTGTGGTATGGGCTTATGGAAAACGGGGCGTTGAGACGAGCCTGACCGAGTCGAAGTACAAATACAAAGTGGTTGCCTGGCTCGAAGAACTGGCCCGCGACCTGAGCACGTACCGACGCGACGCCGACTCACTGGAGGCCATCGACAAAATGGATGATCTGGTATCGAACTACCTGAAATACCGCAACGATCATTATAGGGTACTGCGCCGGTTTTATCATAACGCGGTGGCGTTCAAGGCCATCATTACGGGCAGTTTGCTCGTAGCAGGCACCGCTCTGGTGGTTAGCCGCGAGATGACCCTGGGGCAGTTTGTTGCCGCTGAGCTGGTGATCGTACTCATTACCAGTGCTGTAGAGAAATTGATTATGAGCATCGACACGATTTTCGATCTGTTGACTGCCGTCGAAAAATTAGGGAGCGTAACCGACCTGCCCCTCGAAACCGATCCATCCCATGCTTAACCTGTCGAGACAACGCGTAGACGAACAACTTTGGAAGCATTATCCCCTCCGAACGCTCCGTACGCTGCCCCAGTTAAAAGCCGCCCGGCAAATGGGGCGGATCATGATCGGGTTGTTGATTGGGGTAATCGTGCTCATGTTTATGCCCTGGCAACAGAACATTACGGGCGAGGGTAGCCTGACTGCTTTAACCCCACAAGACCGCCCACAAACACTGCAAAACGCTATTCCGGGCCGGATTGAACGCTGGAAAGTAGCCGAGGGCGATTTTGTGAAGAAGGGGGATACGCTGGTGGTTATCTCTGAAGTTAAAGACGAATACTTTGACCCCAACCTACCCACCCGCCTTAACGAACAACTGGACGCCAAGCGAGGTAGCATGGCGGCAACCGATGCTAAAATTCAGGCTCTCGATGGGCAAATGGCGGCTCTACGAACGGGACTGGACGTAAAATTGCAGTCGGCCCGCAACAAAGTGAGACAAGCTCGCTTTAAAGTCATCAGCGACAGCACCGACCTGATTGCGGTGCGGAATTTCTTCCAAACGGCCCGTACCCGCGAAGAACGATTTGAGGAGGCATACCGTAACGGGCTGATCTCGCTGACGGAACTTGAAACCCGTCGGCTGAAAGTGGCTGAAGATCAAGCTAAAGTAATTGCTCAGGAGAACAAACTCAATGGCGCACGGCAGGAACTGGCCAATGCCACACTCGATTTGTCGGAGATTCAGGCCGATTATGCCGAGAAAATGGCCAAGTCGCTTTCCGATCAGAGTTCGGCGGTGTCGTACCGGGCTGAGGCAATGGGCGAGGTATCTAAGTTGCGGAATAAAATTAGCAGTGTCGAGGTGCGTCAGGGACTATACGTGATTCGTGCCCCGCAGGATGGTTATGTCGTGAAAGCCCTCAAAGCCGGTATTGGTGAGAACATTAAAGAAGGCGAATCCATTGCCACGTTGCAACCGGCCAAGCCTTCGTTGGCAGTAGAAATATACGTTCGGGCGATGGATGTGCCCCTGATTACACCCGGTCGCAAAGTCCGGCTCGAATTTGATGGGTGGCCTGCGGTGCAGTTTTCAGGTTGGCCCACGGTGGCCGTTGGAACGTTTGGCGGGCAGGTGGCCGTTGTCGACGCCGTTAGCAGCGAAAATGGCAAGTACCGCCTGCTCGTTCGGCCCGACAAAGACGATCAGCCCTGGCCCGCTCAACTCCGGCAGGGTTCGGGCATATACGGCTGGGTTATGCTCGACGATGTACCCATCTGGTACGAACTCTGGCGGCAGTTGAACGGCTTCCCGCCGAGCCTGCAAAAAGAGCCAAAAGCCGAGAAAGGACCTAAAAAATGAGATTAAGTGCAGTTTATTGGCTTCTGTTGGTTTCTGTTGCCGTCCGCGCCCAAACGAATAACCCGACCGTGGCCGACTCATCGGGGACGCTGGACCGCCGTGTGTTCGCGTTTTCGGACATGGCCGACCTCATCACGGCAAGCCATCCGCTTGTTCGGCTCGCCAACACCCTGCCCGATGAGGCCCGGCAGGAGCTATTGCAGGCCCGTGGGTTTTTCGATCCTAAGCTAACGTCGGGGTATGGTCGCAAGCAATTTGGCGATCCTGCTCAGCCCGGATCGCTGTACTACAACAACTGGTCGAATGAGTTGAAGGTGCCGGTTTGGTATGGTGGGGCCGACCTGAAAGTTACCTACGACCGCTTTACGGGTGCCCGTGTCAACCCCGAAGACCGCACCCCGTCGGTCGGTTTGCTGGGCGTGGGTGTGAGCTTGCCCATTGGGCAGGGGCTGCTGATCGACGCCCGCCGAACGGCCATCCGACAGGCGCAATTGTTGCCCTCGCTGGCTAATGCCGAACAGGTTAAGCAGATTAACAAGGTCTGGCTGAGTGCTGCAAAAGACTACTGGAACTGGTATTTGGCCCAACAACAGGTGAGCTTTTTGAACGAAGGTATTCAGTTGGCCGACACTCGGTTTCGGGCGGTCAAACAGCGCGTCGAACTGGGCGATGCCGCTGCTATCGACTCGGTCGAAGCGCGTATTATTGTGCAGGACCGGCAGGTACAATTGGAACGGGCATTGGTGAACCTGCAAAACACCCGCCTGATTGTGTCGACCTACCTCTGGAACGACGCGGGCCAACCCGTCGATCTGCCCGAACTGGCCATTCCGCAACGCGCTTTGCCGGGTTTGGTCGATGAAGCACTGTTTCAACTCCTCAGCCAACGAGCCGCCGAAAACCACCCCGAACTGGTTTCGCTCGACCTGAAAATCAGGCAACAACGGTTGGAAGAGCAGTTTCGACGGTCGTTGTTGCAACCACAAATGAGCGTGTCGGGCCAATTATTGAGTCAGGCGTCGATGCCTACAGTAAAAGATCGGGAATTGTATGGTTTTGGTTTCAATAATTACAAAATTGGGGTCGATTTCGCCCTGCCCCTGTTTCTTCGCAAAGAGCGCGGAAAACTCCGGCAGGTGCAGATCAAGACGCAACAATTGACCTTCGACCGGACCCAGACGAGCCGCGACGTGCAGAACAACGTCTCGACAGCGTACAACGAGATTCGGGCCATCGAGCGTCAGGAGGTGGTACAGGCCGATGCCGTTCGGAATCAGCAACGATTGCTCCGGGCCGAACAGCAACGATTTGAACTGGGCGAAAGCTCCCTGTTTTTGGTGAACACCCGCGAAACCAAACTGATCGACATGCAGCTTAAATTGGAAGAGCTTCGCAGCAAGTACCAGAAAGCCGTAGCCGAACTCTATTACGCAGCGGGTGGTCGAAACTAGTTCCACAACACACACAATCCCCCTTCATCATGAAACTTACCCTGCTTTGTTTGCTGGCTCTGGCGTCGGCATTTGCCCCATCCGACGACGACCCCATCAAAAAAGGAAACCCACTTGTCGAACGCCGGGTGCATGCCACATACACCGAAGAGATCACGTTTTTGAACCGCAGGCGGGAGGTGGCAACCGTTCGCACCTTTGCCACCGATGGGCATCGAATTACCGAGGAACATTACGCCAACTATGAGCAGGGCATAAAACACGGCCTGACGCGTTGCTGGTATCCCAACGGCCAAACCTACTGGTCGTCCGATTTCAAGCATGGCGACATGCACGGCCCGTTGCTGGTTTATTACGCCGACGGGGCAACCAAACGGCGTGAATATTTCAAGCGGGGGCTGAGCCGGGAAAGTAAATGTTTCGATGCCACCGGACAGGCCATTCCCTGCGAATCGTTTGCGAAGCCTGCTTCGTTTCCGGGGTTGGAGAAGGAGTTTTTGAAGGAGTTAGGTGCTAAACTGGCGGAGAGTGGCTATAAAACCCGCAATGAGAGTCAGTACCTTACCTATCAGGTGGTGGTTGAAGAAGATGGTACGCTGGGCCTTATCAACGTGTATCCAACCGACCACGAACTAGCCACGCCCCTTCGCAAAGCACTTGGTCAACTAACTAATTGGAAGCCTGCCACAGTCGACAACGCGCCGGTTGCGGCTCATTTCGGGCAGACGTTGATTTTTCACGGGAAAGACGTATATGTAAGCCGGTAGAGGCACTAGGCGTTTTTTCGACGCAACTCGCGCACGTCGAACTCGAACGTGAGATCGTTCATGCACTTAAAATGCCCCAATGGACAGCGGTCGTAGCCAATTTTAGAGCAGGGGCGGCACGAGATCGCGTTGTTTTCCAACACCACGTAGGGCGTTTTATACGGATACATGCCAAACAGGGGGGTTGTATTACCCCAAATTGAATAGACTTTCTTTTTCAACGCGGCTGCAATGTGCATCAGGCCGGTGTCGTGGCTAAACACGGCCCGCGCCTGTTGCAGCAGCGACGCCGACTGGTTCAGGTTGTATTTGCCGCAGGCGTTGTAGATCAGATGCGATCCCAGTGCCTGCTCAATGGCGTTACCGGCAACGGCATCTTCGGGGCCACCCAACAGCACAATGGGGTAGTCGATGCGCAAACACAACTCGATCATGCGCGGCAGGGGTAGTTTTTTGGTATTGTGCTGACCACCAATGGCATAGGCCACATAATGGCCCCGGTGCGTGGGCGGCAACCACTCAATCTCGACCTGATCGCGGTAGGGAATAAAGTAATCCAGCCCCCGCTCGTCGTTGATGATCCCAAACGACCGTAGCGTTTCCATGTACCGATCAACGATGTGAACCGGGGGCATGGCGTTTATTTTCCAGCGTGTGAGCAGCCATTTCTGACTATTCAACTTATCGAAACTGTACGACCGGACGCCCAATCTGAGCTTTATGATGGAGGTCCGCAGGTTGTGGTGCAGGTCGATAATGTAATCGTAACGCTCGGCCCGCAGTTCGCGGATAAGCTCATTGAGCGAATCGTCCAAAAAGTACGCCCTGTCGATGTATGGATTGTTTTCGACAAGGCCCCGGTGCGCTTTCTTCGTGCAAAAATGCACCTCCGCGTCGGGCATCTGCTGTTTAAGGCAGCGCACAACGGGAGTCGTCAGAACGATATCGCCGATGGACGAAAAGCGAAGAACCAGGAACTTAGGCATAACTCTACAAATATAGCGGACAATACGTACTATGAAGACCGCTTACGGATAAAGACAGTCGAACGGTCCGTTTGGTTTGCCCTATTGCCCAAATTACTTAACAAACGCCCCGATTTTTACGGACCGTCTTTCATGTAGCCATTTGGTGATCTCGTCCAGCGTCAATGCGTTAAACGTCATACTGCGCAACAAGCCACCTTTGCGGCCAACAGCGACACCATAATGCATGTCGAGCAGGCCCACGGTGCTGTGCGCGTCGGGATTAATGCTGAGCATAACACCCTGTTGTTGAGCATAGTCGATCCAACGCCAGTCGATGTCGAGCCGGTAGGGGCTGGCATTGATCTCGATCACGACCCGGTGTTCGGCGCAGGCGTCGATCACGGCCCGGTGGTCGATGGGATACCCCTCGCGCGACAACAGCAAGCGGCCTGTCGGGTGACCCAAAATAGTAGTGTAGGGGTTTTCGATAGCCCGCAGCAACCGCGCCGTGGCTTTTTCCTGCGTCATGGTGAGCGTTTGATGCACCGATGCCACCACATAATCGAACGAGGCCAGCACGTCGTCGGTGTAATCGAGGGACCCGTCGCCCAGGATGTCGGACTCGATGCCTTTCAGAATGCGAAAGTCCGGCCCGTACTCCGCGTTGAGTTTGTCGATCTCGGTCTGTTGCGCGGCCACACGTTCGGGGCGCAGGCCGTTGGCGTAGGCAGCCGTTTGTGAGTGGTCGGCAATACCAAAATAGCTCAGGCCCAGCGTGCGGGCATATTCGGCCATTTGGGACAGCGAGTTTTTCCCGTCCGACCACGTGCTGTGGTTGTGGAGCGTACCGCGCAGGTCGTCCCAGGTCACGAGGGCGTCGGCATTGTGTTTGGCCGCCCACCGAAATCCGAACTCATCTTCGCGCATTTCGGGCACTATGTAGGGCAGGCCCGCTCGTTCGTAAATAGCCTCGTCGGTGGGTGGGTGGGCGTCGTTACGGGGACCCGTGAGGGCGGCTTGCAACAGGCTCATGCTGTTTGAACCAACCTGTTCTAAGTGCGCGTCGGCGGCTGTTTCGATAAATAATTGTTGGGCGAGTTGGCCGGGCTGAACGAGTTTTATCTCAACGGCCACGTCGGTGCCCGTCATAGTTCCCCGCCACGCAAACGGCGACGACTGCACATCGTTGCGCACCAGCGTCGGCACCTGATCAATCTGGTTCATGGCCGCAACTGGGTCCGCCGTTTCGACCAGCAGTTGAACGGTATCAACTTCCTGCGCCTGCCGCCGAACCTGCCCGCTGATCTCCACCGCCGGGAAGTGCGGGTCGAGGGCGTTGCGCAGCACGTCGGCCAGCATCCGGGCCTTGTCCATACGGATTTTGCCTGCCTGCGCCATCAGAAACTCCAGCGAGGCCAGAATTTTCTCCTGGGTGGCCTCGCCGAAGCCCTTGATCTTGGCAACCTGCCCGTTTTCAGCGGCAACCTGCAAATCATTGAGGTTATCGATGCTCAATTCGGTCCAGAGCGTACGGATTTTCTTGGCCCCCAACCCTTTGATGCGGAACATGGCCAACACGCCTTCGGGGGTGCGGGCGAGTAGCTCGTCAAGGTCGCTTAGGCGTTCGGTTTCGACAATCTCGCGGATTTTAGCGGCCACCGATTTGCCGATACCGGGAATGCTTGTCAGGTCGGCCAGGGGCAGTTGGGTGATGTCGTTGGGCAGTTTGTCGATGTTGAAAGCCGCCGACGAAATCGTCTTGATTCGGAATGGATCTTCATTGTGAAGTTCCATCAATCGGGCGGTCTGTTCAAACAGATCAACTATATCGGCATTGGTCATTTCAATAGCAGTGTTTATCCTGCAAGTTAGGCAGTTCGTCGGAAAGGTGCGGGCAGATTTCGGGCCGGATACTAGTTTTGGTTTATCCAATCGACTAAAACCAAAACCCAGCCATGTTTCATTCAACAATTGGCCTTGTGCATTTGATCTCCGCTCTGTTTGCTATGCTCACTGGAGCTGTGGTGTTACTCAATACAAAAGGCGGCAAACTCCATGTCCGTATAGGGTATGCCTACGTCGTGGGTATGCTTGCACTTAATGCCACTGCCTTCATGATCTACGACTTATTTGGCAAGTTCGGCCCATTTCACTGGCTGGCTCTGGTTAGCCTTATTTCAATTGTTGGTGGTATGGTGCCTACGCTGTTACGGAAGCAGGTGAAGGACTGGCTTTACTGGCACTACTATTTCATGAACTGGTCCGTAGTGGGGCTGTATGCGGCTTTCTGGGCTGAACTCTTCACCCGGACGTTACCAGGTGGAAAATTCTGGTATATCGTGGTTGCGGCCAGCGGAATAACGGCCTTCATTGGCTCGCGCCTGATCCGGCGCAACGTCGGGCGGTTGGTGGAAGAGCGGATGGGGAAGGGGTGAAACTGGTATAAACCACCTGCCCAATTCTTTAGCAGGAAAGCCATTGCCCCTCCTGCTATGAAGCTATCCCTCCTGTTTTCCAGTTTCCTGTTCCTCTCGTTCGTTTATTCACTTCGCCCCGTTGAGCGGGCCGATTCGAGTGTGTCGATCCTGCCCGATAAGCAACTGTTGATTCGCGAAGACAAGGCAGCACAGACCATTGCGGTGTATCGGCCTGGTGAGAAAACGCCGATTTTGACGCAGGTGGCTAAAGCCGATTTTCGGCCTTACCTGCACCCGATTATGGCCCCCGACGGTAAAGGCGTACTGACCGAATACAGCCCCGGCCACCACAAACACCAAACCGGCTTGTACTGGGGGATCACCCGCGTGAATGGCCGCGACTACTTCCACCACCCAGCGGGCGATTATTGGCGTCGGGTGTCGGCCAAAGTGGTCGAGAGTAAAGGCGCGACCGTCAAGTGGCAAACCGTTTATGACCTGCTCGACTCTACAGGCAACGCCGTGCTTACCGAAACCCAAAACTGGGCCATGCGTGAGCAAAATGGCCAATACGTGCTGGACGTGGAGTGGAACGGCGACACCCAAACCGACGTCACGATTGGCAAATACGACTACGGCGGGCTGTTTTTGCGAATGCCCTGGAAATCCGGTATTGCAGGCGAGGTGGTCAACGCGGCCCGGCAACGCAACGAACGCGCCGAGGGGCAGGCCGCGCCCTGGGTCGACGTGGGGATGCAGGTGGAGGGCCGCTCCGATTTAGTTCATATCGCCCTGTTCGACCATCCGCAGAACCGTAACTACCCGACCATCTGGCGGGTCGATTCGCAGTTGGGCGTGGGACCGGCGCGGGCGCGTAAAGCCGATTATGTGATCAAAAAAGGCGTCACCGAAATTCAGAAACACCAGCTTGTAGTGTATACCGGCACCCTTAGCGATGTCCAACTGACCAAACAGTATGGTGAGTTTTCGGGCAATACAGGAACCTACAACACCGCGTCGCTGTGGGGGATTGCCCAACGCGAGGGCCGCGAAGCTAAGTTGCTCTCACCCGCCGAAGCCGTGGCCGCGATGACCGTGCCGAAGGGCTACAGCGTAAACGCCTGGGCTTCGGAACCCATGATGACCCAGCCGATGGCGTTTTGCTGGGACGACCGGGGGCGACTCTGGATTGCCGAAAACCGTGACTACGAATCGCGCGGCAAGGGGTTTTCTAACGCGGGCGACAGCCGGATTCTGATTCTGGAAGACACCGACCACGACGGCGTGGCCGACTCGCGGAAGGTGTTTATGGAAGGTATCGCCTTCCCGGCAGCGTTAGCCGTAGGCCTGGGAGGGGTGTTTGTGGGTGCCCCGCCGAATCTCCTGTTTGTGCCCGACCAAAACGGCGATGACAAGGCCGACGTAGACGATATCGAGGTTCGACTAACGGGCTGGGGTATCCGAGACCGGCACGAAACTCTCAACTCATTCCATTGGGGACCAGACGGTTGGCTCTACGGTTGTCAGGGTTTCGCGACACCCTCAAAGGTTCGTAAGCCCAGCGGGAAGGGGCGGCTTTACAAGCACAAAGACCCGTTCCCCGACGATGTTCTGGAGGGCGAGGGCACCGAGATCAACGGGGGCGTTTGGCGGTATCACCCGACCAAAGACCGGTTTGAGGTGGTGGCGCACGGATTCAGCAATCCCTGGGGCATCGACCACGACGCCAAGGGCCAAATCTTTATTACAGCCTGTGTGATTCCGCACCTCTGGCACATTGTTCCGGGCGGCATTTACCACCGGCAGGGCGGGCAGCACTTTAACCCGTACGTGTACAACGACATCAAAACGATTGCCGACCACAGCCACCGCTCGGCCCACGGCGGGGCCAGAATTTACCAGTCCGATGCGTTTCCGAAGCAGGAGCAGGGGAAATTGTTCATGGCCAACATTCACGAACACGGGATTCTGGCCGATGCCCTCGTGCCGAAAGGCTCCGGGTTTGTGGGGCGGCATACCGACGATTTTCTGATGGCCAACAACGCCCAATGGGTCGGGTTTAGCCTCGAAATCGGCCCCGATGGTGGCCTGTATGTGCTCGACTGGCACGACGCCGACATTTGCGGGTCCGACGTGTTGAACCGCGAAACGGGCCGGATTTTTCGCGTGATGCCCACGAAGTCCGGGGCTGATAATTTCCCCAATCGCTACGCCGATCTGGGTAAACTGCCTGATCTCCAGTTGGTCAACTTGCAATTAAGCAAAAGCGACTGGCACGCACGCCGGGCGCGGGTGATTTTGCAAGGTCGGGCTACTCGGGGCAAGTTGGATGCAACGGCCGTGGCTGCACTTCGCACCATGTACCAAACAGAGAGCAACCCCGATTATCGGCTACGGGCTATGTGGTCGCTGCACGTAACGAACAACCTTTCGGCAACTGATTTGGCAACCGCCCTGAACGACAAAGATCCGTATGTGCGTGGGTGGGCCATCCAGTTGCTGTGTGAGAATGAAGGGCCTGCGCCCGATGTGCTGAAGCAGTTCGTAACGATGGCCCGCCAGGACCCCTCGCCCGTGGTGCGGCTCTACCTGGCTTCGGCCATGCAACGGCTCGACCCTGAGACTAGCTGGAAACTGGCCGAGGGCCTACTCACCCACGCCGACGATGCCAACGACCACAACCTGCCCAGGATGATCTGGTATGGTCTCGAACCCCTTGTTACCGGTAATACCCAACGCGGATTAGACCTCGCCACCCGCAGCCAAGTACCGATGATCACGCAGTTCATCGCCCGGCGCGTGGTCGATGCCAACCAAACCGACGCGCTCGTTTCGACCCTCGGCAAGATGCCCAAAAACCGCCTGAACTTGCTCGAAGGCATGCGCGATGCGGTTGAGGGGCGTTCCGACCTGACCACGCCCAAAAGCTGGAACTCGGTTTACACTAAACTGAAAACTGACCCTACATCGGCTAAGTTGGCAACAGAGATTGCCGGACAATTTGGGGGCACCGAGATGGCAATCCGGTCGATGGCCGTGCTGAACGACGCCAAGGCCCCGGTTGCGAATCGGCGGAAGGCGTTGCAATCGTTGGCCCTGCAACAACGCCCCGAACTGCTGAAAACCCTGCCCGCCCTGCTCGACAACGCCGATCTCCGGGCCGACGCGATCCGGGCGGTAGCGAGCTATGATAACGAACCCCTCGGTAAACGCTTGTTGGAGAGTTACCCCAAACTAAGCACGAGTGAGAAAATAGAGGCCATTCAAACACTGGCGTCGCGCCCGCGCTACGGTTGGATGCTCACGCAGGCCATCGCCAAAAACACGATTCCGAAGCGCGACGTGCCCACCTACATTGCCCGGCAGTTGCGCCGGGTGGTGGGCAGCGGGTTTGTGGAGGTTTGGGGACCCATCGACCACGTGGCTCTCGACACCAAAGCTTACGACCGCTACCGCAACCTTCTTACCGACGAGGCCGTGAGCCGCGCCAACCCCGGCAAAGGTCGGCTGGTGTTTGCGCAAACCTGCGGCCCGTGCCACAAAATGTACGGCGAGGGGGGTAACATCGGCCCCGAACTGACCGGTTCCAACCGGGCCAATCTCGATTACCTGCTCGGCAACATTCTCGACCCCAGTGCCGAAATTCAGGACGATTACAAAATGGTCGTCGTGACTACACGCGACGGGCGTACCCACGTGGGGAATGTGGCTAAAGAAAACGACCGTCAACTAACCTTACGCGTAGTGGGGCAAGATGCGGTCGTGATTAATAAATCGGATATTCAGTCGCGGGAGGTAAACCCGGCTTCCATGATGCCCACGGGCCTGCTGGAACCGCTCTCCGAAACGGAGGTGAAGGATTTAGTGGCGTATCTGCGAAGCCAGAAGAAGTAGGGCCTTCAGGCCGTTAACGAAAACTCGCCCGAATGTTGCCACTCAACGTCTTGGCCGACCAGTAACCGCCCGCGATGATGCGCCGGATGGACATCAGTGGCAGATCGGGGTTCATTTTCTTCTCGGCCAACTGGTACGCCGTTGCATACCCGCGTTTGGCTACCTCAGGCAACGACTCTTCTTTCCACAACCCAAACGGATAAGCAAAGTGCCGAACGGGCTTGCCCGTAATCTCCTCCAGCTTTGCTTTAGGCTCTTCGAGTTGAGTTTTCCAATCTTCGGGCGTAACTAGTTTCTTCACATTCTGGTGGTCCCAGGTGTGGGCGGCAATCACGTGGCCCTTGTCCGAGAGGTCTTTCAACTGGGTTTTGTCCATGTAGTGCTGCTTACCCCGACGCCCGATGGCCACCGTCATGATGTAGAACGACGCCTTGAAACCGTACTTATCCATGATGGGTAGGGCGTTAGTGTACTGGGTCAGGTCGCCATCGTCGAAGGTGAGCATCACCGGTTTTTCGGGTAATTTGGCTCCTGTTGTCAGGTAGGCGTGAAGTTGATCGGGTGAGATCGTGTGGTAGCCACTGTCCGACAGCATTTTCATGTGTCCCTCAAACGTCGCCAACGGCACAATGTAATCTTTGGCCGATTTAGAATCGGTGCTTTTCCAATCGCGAATTTGGTGGTAGCACAGCACGGGCACCTGCTTGCGGGCAATGATCGTGGCCGCGTCGGCAACCGGTCCGGCGTTCCGGTTGCCCGCCGGAATCTTGGTCGGATCTGCGTCTGCCGATGCGTCGGCGGTTTCGTTAACGTTGGTTGGAGTGGCTGAGGCATTAGCTTCTGCCTCGTTGGTCGATGCCGGAGCCGTGTTGGTGTCGGTGGTTTTGCCGGTCGACTGACAACCCACAAGGCCATTCGACAGGGCGATCAGCACAAGGGCCGACCAGAAAAGGGGGGTACGTTTCATTGAGTAAGCGTGTAAAACAGATTTTGGACGAAAATTAAGGGTAAAGACTTGTTAACAGACAGACAAAAGAGAATTAAATTTCACTAATGTCGGGTTGAAAACTACAAAAGGTGTGCCGGACCGAATAGACTAACCTGGAACCTACTACAGTGGACCTGCTCTTTTCGTGGTCAAACGGGTGAAAAACGGGGCCGCTCGCTCAACTTTTCGGCCTTCAATATCCCCGCTTTGTTTTCAAAAAGTATGTCTGACGACGAGACAATGTGATCCGTCATAACCGATATTCTGAAATGAAAACAAAGCAATGGATTAGCGCGTTTGCGCTTGCTGCCCTGATGGTAACGACGCAGGTAGCCTGTGATTCAAAAACTGAAAACAAAGCCGAAGAGGTGCAGGACGCTCAGGAAGATCTGAACGAAGCCCGCGCTGAGGGCGATACCAGCGAGGTGCGCGACGAAAAGCAGGAACTAAACGAAGCCAAAGCTGAGTACGATTCTGCCGCGAAGAACGAGCGTCGGGATTAGTCGCTGGTCAAACGATATGCAGAGGATGCTTCGGGAACGGAGCGTCCTTTTTTGTTGCCCAAAAATTGCTGACGCACAAGCCCTTCAACTAAACTGTAAACCTATTTCAGAACGAGACAGTATGGCCCGACTACAAGAATCATCATTGGTTGCCTAATATCCAGAGATGTTGTAGTAACATGATCGTTTTCCCGTCCTGAATCTCGCCGGTTTGCACCATGCGGAGGGCCTCTGTCAGGGGCAATTCCAACACGTCGATTTCTTCCTCGTCGACACCCCGGCTGTCGGTTCGTTCGGTATCGGGGCTGTAGTTTGCGATGTAGAAAAACAGCTTTTCCGTGACTGACCCCGGACTCATGTAGGCCTCCATGACCTTTCGAACGTCGGTGATGCGGAACCCGGTTTCTTCTTCGGTTTCGCGACGGATAGCCACGTCGGGGGCCTCATTGTCGAGCAGGCCTGCGCAGGTTTCAATCAGCATGCCAGTGGGGTTACCGTTCACGTAAGTTGGAAGCCGAAACTGCCGGGTCAGAATCACCGTATCGGTGTCGGGGTTATGGAGCAGAATAGTGGCCCCGTTGCCCCGGTCGTATGCTTCACGCGACTGGGTAATCCACTCGCCGTTTTTTTGTCGGTACTCAAACGTAATTTTGTTCAGCACATACCAATTATCAGACAATACCTCGCGGGTCAAAATGCGAACTCGTTCGTTCATGGTTTTATAGGACGTTGGATATTGGATTTGATCACGTGCATCGTGTCTAAAATCTAACGTCCAATATTCAACGTCAAATTTGTTTGAAATTGTTTATATTTGTGCAAATGAACAACTAGTTTATGAGTTTCCAAGCACGGAAGATAAAAATTTTAGAAGCTATCGAGCAACGCGGCACTGTTGATGTACACGAGCTTGCCACCTTGCTCGATCTCTCCGACATGACCATTCGGCGCGACCTCAACGCCCTCGCCGAGCAGGGGTTGATTGTGCGTACCCACGGCGGGGCGATGCTGCCGAGACTCGCCGAACGGCCCGTTTCGTTTACCGGGAAAACCGCCCAACATTCCGAAGCCAAAGAGGCCATCGCTCAACTGGCTGCCCGCGAAATCGAGGAAGGTGATGTGCTGTTTATGGACTGCGGAAGCACTGTTTTCGCGCTCTGTCCGTACATTCGGCACAAACAGATTACGGTGATTACCAACTCGCTGCCTGTTGTCGCCGAGTTGATGACGTCGGGTGTAACCCTGAATTTGATTGGGGGCGAGGTAAACAAAGACCGGCAGGCCGTGCATGGCCTGACCGCCGAAAGCCATATTGCCCGCTACCGCGCCGATAAGGCGTTTATCGGGGTCGACGGGGTCTCGCTAGCCAACGGACTTAGTGCCAATGGCGAGTTGGAAGCAGCTCACACAATCGCCCTGATGCGGCAGGCAACGCAAACGTACTTGTTGTGCGATTCGACCAAAATCGAACAAGATCGGTATTTAGCATTCGCGCCTTTGTCGGCCATACAAGTACTGATAACAGACGCTCAGGCCGACCCAGCGGTGTTGACCGAATACGTCAATCGAGGGGTTCGGGTTATTACTTAACGAATCAATTGCATCAAAACCCCTGAATCTACCCGATGGTCACCTTCGTAAGCGGTGATGCGAACGCTGGGTAAATCGGCCTGAATACGTTGAATGTAGGCTTCGGGGTCGGGCATCTGCTCGATGTATTCGTCCTGTCGGCCATACACGTAATGCGTTTCGACGGCTTTGAGCGTGTTAGGTTGGATCACGTCGGCGAGGCCGTTGGGGAAGAACCCCGCCCACAGAAACAACCGGTCTACCCGAATATGCCCGTCCTCAATCCAGCGGCAGGCCGTGGCAGCTCCCTGCGAGAATCCGAGCACGGTAATGCGCAATTTTTCGGGCGAACTGCCCGCCAGAATGGTGTCGTAGAGCTGGTTTAAATAAGCCAGAAAGTCCCTGATTTCGTGTTCCTTATCTTCGCGGGTAAGCCACGACGCCCCCACGCGGTTATACTCGCCGTTGAGGTAGAGCCGAGAGAGGCCTTCGGGCACGACGACGATAGTTTTGTCATCAGCAACATCGGTAAATTTTCGGCTGAAATACTGCGCCAATTGCCCGAAACCATGCAGGCAAAACCAGAGGTCGGTGGTTTGATCAGACACTTCGCCCAACGGGTTGCCGCCCATTGTGAAATAGCGGGCCGTCCGTTGAACGGTCAGGTGATGCTCGTTTGTCATTTGTGGGTGATGAAGTCAGTTAGTGTTTGAACGAATCGTTCAGTTTGTTCGAGTTCGGGGAAGTGCCCGGCGTCGGGCCATTCCTGGTAGTGGGCGTGCGGAACATACTGGAGAATAGACCGTTTGTCGGTGGGCAGGTGCGTTTTGTCGCCCAGGCCCCAGACCACCATCGTGGGTTGCTCGACCGGCCGTTCGGGGGCGTAATCGCGCACCTGCCCCCACGCCTGGAACATAGAGGCCAGGCAGTAACAGGCCCGATGGGTAAACCCGTCCAGAGCCACGTCGCGAAAGTGGGGGAGTTGGGCGCGGTCCTGTAGAGCAAGCTTGTACCAGATGTTTGTCAGCTTTTGCTTGCTAAAGGCCATCGCTACCTGCCCCAACACGGGCCGGTTTAGTTGACCCTTCGGATCCACGCGCCCCACCCAACGTTGTTCCTCGGCCCAAACCGGGGCCTGCATCAGAAACAAACTGTCGACCAAATCGGGCTGCCGGGCGGCCAGTTGCAGGGCGGGGTACACGGCCACACACTCGAACGCCAGCACATAAGGGCCGAGGTTTAGCGTTTGCAGCAGTTCGGCCAGGGTTTGGGTATAATCGTCGGGCGAGAACGTGAACGAGCGGTGCGGCTTGGAGAAACCAAAGCCCGGTTGCTCGTAACACACCACGTTATAATCGGCACTCAGCCGGTCGAACAGGGCGTCGAAGTGTTCAATGCCGCAGGGCGGGTCGGCGGCAAAGACCACCGTTTTCGTGTTTGGCCCCACCCGACGGCTTACCCGGACGCGCACGGTGGCCTTGCTCAAGGTCAGGAATTGGATGCCGGGGCGTGAGGAAGCCGCCCAGCGGGTGTCCATGCGCAGTTGGCCGGTGAGGCCGTAGGTGTCCATCCAGACGGTCGCCATCGGTTAGCTATTTTGGAAGCGCGACGACTGCCGCCCGCCCTTTTTTTGTTCGTAAAAAGCTTTGTCGGCAATGTAGCAGAGCCGCTCGATCTCGGCATGAACCACGCCCGCCTTATCCACCCATTGCTGCGTAAACGTGCGCTCGGTTTGGCCGTGTTCGGCCACGTCGTGCCGGATACTCTCGAGTACGTCGTCGGTCAGTTCGTAGCGCATGTAGAGCGTGGAGCGGCCCGGTTTGCGGAAGCGAATACTGGCCGACTTGTCCCACACGACAAATTGCTTGCCCAGGACCTGCAACAGCATAAGCATATAGAACGGATCGGAAGCGGAGAACATGCTGCCCCCAAAAATCGTCCCGACGAAGTTGTAGGTCCAGGCGTTCCGGCGCAGCCGCAAGTGTACCTCGCGCCAATCGCCCGACCAGAATAAAATTTTGCCTCCGGTCCCGAAATACATCGGATACCAGTTCATGATGGTCCTAAACCGCCATGATTTGAACGATTCTTTGCGAGTTGTATTAAGCATAGTATTTATTAACCACGGGGTACACAGGTACGCCGGAGCGGAAGTTTTTTGTCATCCCGAGGTACGAGGGATCTATTTCTGGCACTCACAGCTTGATAATCCCAGAACTAGATCCCTCATACCTCGGGATGACAAAAAAACGTGTGATAGAAACTCAACTTTTTAAAAACTCAATAGCTCGCTCCTCCAACCAGCTTCGCTGAACGGTGTGGTGCGAGAAACCGCAATGCCCGCCCTGCCGGGGGATTTCGAGCGTTACGAACGGCGCGTTGGCCACCAGTTCGGGTTTGTAGCAGGCATCGGGCAGAAACGGGTCGTTTTGGGCGTTGATCACCAGGGTCGGCACCCGGATTTTGTCCAGAAAATACATCGACGCGTTGTGTTGGTAATAATCGTCGGCATCTTTGAACCCATGCAGTGGGCCGCTGTAATACTCGTCGAAGTCGCGCATGGTGCGAATTTTGTCGAGGGGGGCCAGGTCAATGTCGTGTGTTTGGGCTTTGTCGCGAATCTTGGCCGTGAGCGTTCGCAGAAACCGCTTGTCGTACAGACGGTTAGTCAACCGCATGAAATGATTGGCCACGGCATCCAGATCGAGCGGAACCGAAAAACCCATCACGTGCTTGACCTCCGGGGGCATGTTCTCGCCCTGCTCACCCGCGTATTTGAGCGTCATGTTGCCCCCCGCACTGAAGCCTAACAACGCCAGTTCGTCGTAGTGACCGCTGTCGATTGCGCGACGCACAATCTGGTCCAGATCGTCGGTTTTGCCGATGTGATAGGAGGTTCGCAGCCGGTTTTGCTCACCCGCGCAGGAGCGGCAATTCCAGCCGAGCGCGTCCCAACCGGCCCCGTTCAACGAGCGTACCATGCCTTTCAGATAAGGCCGGTGGGCGTCGCCTTCCAGCCCATGCGCCACAATTGCCAACTTCCGCGACGCCGAACCGGAGGCTTGTTTACCCAACCGCGACCAGTCGAGCAACAGAAAATCGCCATCGGGTGTGTCGATGCGTTCGCGTTCGTAGGTCACGCCGTCCACGCGCCGGACCACACTCGGCCAAATGGTCTGCAAATGGCCATTCCACTGAAATAAAGGCGGTTTTACCAGATCGTGCTGAACGTACGGCATTATTTTCCTTTCTTCACCGCTTGCGCGATTTGCCCGGCATGGTACGAGTTGTGGTGCATCAGAAACGCCAGCACACCCATGCGGGGCGTATCGCCGAAGGGCGTCGGAATCACCTCGGCCCATTGTTCGTCGGGCGTTTGTTTGATCTGCTCGGCCACCATCGCGAAACTGTCGGCCACGAATTGCTTCAATTCGTCGAGGTCAATGTCGAGACCTGTATCCGACACGCCCCCAACGGCGCGGGTTTGAATGTCGACGGGTCGCCCGAAGATCATCCGGGCAAAGTTGTGCATAGCCTCGGCGGTGTGCAGGGCAATGAACCCCGCCGACGCCGTTTCGGGCGTCAGGCGATGGCGGTAGGTTTCGGGCGTCATCTTGTTGATTGGTCCCATAATGGTGGCTTGGTTGATGCGCCACAGGTTTGACAGTAATTGTCCGGTCATGGTTTTTTGTGTTTAAGGTCGGTCAATCGCTCCGAGAGCAGGCTGAGTCCATCAACGGCGTCGGAGCCGAGTTCGGCGCGTATATCGTGATTCAGTTGTTTCCAGATTTTATGGCATCGTTTGGCCGTAATGGTGCCCAGTTCGGTCAGATTCAGGCCATCGCGCACATTGGGTTGGAGCCAGCCGTTGCGTTGCAGTAATTGAATGTCGCGACTCAGGGCCGACTTTTCGATCTGCACCTGCTTCGACAGAACCACCTGCCGAATACCCGGCTGGGCAAAAATTCGCATGAGCAGAGCCGCTTGCGCAAACGTGACGCCCGCTTCGGCGAAGGCCTCGTTGTAAAGGCCCGTTACCATCCGCGACAGCATCCGTAGTCGCCCCGCAATGCAGTAGTTTTCTGTGTTCACGATGCAAATATACAGACGCAAGTTGCATATGCAACTTTGGATCAAAATTCTTGTTGCCTACCCGTTGCATCAGTAGCGGGCGTACTTTTGATTGTTTGTCTGATACCGTCCCAAACCACCGGACTTGTTCAGTGCCCTGCTCGTATGCTCGATTTTATCATTCGGTTTTCCATACAGAATAAGTTGATTGTTGGATTGTTTACGATTGCCCTGGTCCTGTGGGGCGGGTATTCGTTCACCCAACTGCCCATCGACGCCCTGCCCGACATTACCAACAATCAGGTTCAGGTGATCACGCGTAGTCCCTCGCTCTCGGCCCCCGACGTTGAGCGGCTCATCACGTTCCCGGTCGAGCAAACGATGGCTACCCTGCCCGACGTGGTCGAAATGCGTTCGTTCTCGCGGTTTGGGCTGTCGGTCATCACTATCGTTTTTAAGGAAGACATCGACGTGTATTGGGCGCGGCAACAGGTGTTTGAGCGGCTCGCGCAGGCCCGTGCCCAAATTCCGACCTCGGCGGGCGACCCCGAACTAGCCCCCGTCACGACGGGTTTGGGCGAGATTTACCAGTACGTTGTGCAGCCTAAAAAGGGCTACGAAAAGCGGTATTCGGCGGTGGAACTCCGTTCCATTCAGGACTGGATTGTTCGGCGGCAACTGCTCGGAACCCCCGGTGTGGCCGACGTGAGCACGTTCGGGGGCGAACTGAAACAATACGAAGTAGCCGTGGACCCGGCCCGGCTGGCCTCGGCGGGCGTTACCATCAACGACCTGTTTGCGGCTCTTGAACAGAACAACCAAAACGCGGGCGGGGCCTACATTGACCGCCGACCCAACGCCTATTTCATCCGCACCGAGGGCCTGCTCGAAACCGTCGAGGATGTGGGCAGGGTAGAGGTTCATCGCACGGGCGAGGGCGTGCCGGTACTTGTGCGCGACGTGGCCGAGGTGCAGATCGGGACAGCCGTGCGCTACGGGGCCGTCACGCGGACCGGCCGCTCAAGCAACGGCACGGGCGAAGAGGTTGTGGGCGCGGTAGTGATGATGCTCAAGGGTGAGAACTCCTCGCGGGTGATCGCGGGCGTGAAGGACCGGATCACGCAGATCGAAAAGTCGTTGCCCGAAGGTGTCGAAATTGTGGCGTTTCTGGATCGCACCGACCTCGTGAACCGGGCCATCAGCACCGTCTCGCGCAACCTGATCGAGGGAGCGTTGATCGTGATTTTTGTGCTTGTGTTGCTGCTGGGCAACTGGCGGGCGGGCATCGTGGTGGCTTCGGTGATTCCGTTGGCCATGTTTTTCGCCGTGTCGATGATGAACCTTTTTGGCGTGTCGGGCAACCTCATGAGCCTGGGGGCTATCGACTTCGGCCTCATCGTCGACGGAGCCGTGATCATCGTGGAAGCGACGTTGCATCATTTGGGGAAAAGAGTGAAAGAAAGAAAGAGTGAAAGAGTGAAAGATGGAAGCCAGGCGTCAACCGGAATGCCGGTCCACACTCTTTCGCTCTTTCAATCTTTCACTCTTTCACAACAGGAAATGGATGCCGAGGTAGCCGAAGCCGCTTCCCGGATTCGGACATCGGCGGCTTTTGGGGAGATCATTATTTTGATTGTGTATTTGCCCATTCTGGCCCTGGTAGGGGTGGAGGGGAAGATGTTCCGCCCGATGGCGCAGACGGTCATTTTTGCTATCGCCGGGGCGTTTATTTTGTCGTTGACGTACGTGCCGATGATGTCGGCCCTGCTGTTGAGCAAGAAGCCCCAACCGGAAGGACACCGGACCATTTCGGACCGGATCATGGCCGTTTTGCATCGGATGTATGACCCGGCCATTCGCTGGACGCTGAGCCACAGAGGATTGGTGGTGGGCGTTGCCGTGGCGGCTTTTGCGGGGTCGATTCTGTTGTTTTCAAGGCTGGGGGGCGAGTTTATTCCCGAACTGGACGAGGGCGATTTTGCCGTGGATACGCGCATGATTCCGGGGAGTTCGCTGTCTGAAACGGTGGCCGCGACGCTAAAGGCCGAAAAGATGCTGATCGACAAGTTTCCCGAAGTAAAGCAGGTCGTGGGCAAGATCGGCGCGGGCGAAATTCCCACCGATCCCATGCCCATCGAAGCCGCCGATATGATGGTGATTTTGAAGAATCAGGACGAATGGACGTCGGCCACAAACATGAATGAGTTAGCCGAAAAAATGAGTACCGAACTCGCCAAACTGCCGGGCGTGAGTTTCAGTTTTCAGCAACCGATTCAGATGCGTTTCAATGAGTTGATGACGGGTATCCGGCAAGACGTGGCCGTGAAAATCTACGGCGAAGACCTCAACGTGTTGGCCGACGTGGCCCGGCGCATTGGGCGCGTGGTGGCGGGTGTGCCGGGGGCTACGGAACTCTACGTGGAGCAGGTGTCGGGTTTGCCGCAGATTGTGGTGCGGTTCGACCGGGAGGGGCTAGCCCGGTTTGGGATTTCGGTTGAGGAAGCCAATCGGATTATTCAGGCCGCGTTTGCCGGGGCCGAGGTGGGCACGATTTACGAGGGCGAACGCCGGTACGCGTTGGCCGTGCGCCTGCGGGAGCAAAGCCGTCAGCAACTGGGCGACGTGCAAAATCTGCTCCTGACCGCTCCAAACGGCCAACAGGTGCCTCTGGGGCAGGTGGCCGAGGTGCGGTTTGAGAACAGTGTGAACCAGATTCAGCGCGATAATGCCCAACGGCGTATCACGGTGGCGTTCAACGTTCGGGGCGAATCCACGCCGGGCCGCGATGTGGAGTCGGTCGTAAACGATTTGAAAGCCCGGCTCGACAAGCAAGTGAAGCTCCCGGCGGGCTACTACGTGACCTACGGCGGGCAGTTCCAGAACCTCGAAGAAGCCAAAAAACGGCTGTCGGTGGCCGTTCCGGTTTCGTTGCTGCTCATTTTTCTGCTCTTGTTTTTTACGTTTCACTCGCTCCGGCAGGCCATCCTCATTTTCACGGCCATTCCGCTCGCGGCTATTGGGGGCGTGTTGGCCCTGTGGCTGCGCGACATGCCGTTCAGCATTTCGGCGGGGGTGGGGTTCATTGCCCTGTTTGGGGTGTCGGTGCTGAACGGCATCGTGTTGCTGGCCGAGTTTAACCACCTCAAATCCGAAGGAAATTTAGGGCTGCGCGACGTGATTTTGCAGGGTACGGCCACCCGGCTCCGACCTGTGTTGATGACGGCCCTGGTGGCGTCGCTGGGCTTTTTGCCGATGGCTCTGTCGAATACGGCGGGTGCCGAAGTACAAAAACCCTTAGCCACGGTCGTGATTGGCGGGCTGGTGTCGGCCACGTTGCTGACGTTGTTGGTGCTGCCTTGTTTGTATTGGTGGGAACAATCCGGGCTAGGTCGCCGGAAAAAGGCGTTTTCAAAAACAGGAAGTTTGGTTGGCAGCGCGTTGCTCCTATTGGTTTCGGGCCATGTCGCCGTGGCACAAACCCCCGCCCGAAACCCATCGGCGCAAGCCGAACTAACGTTGCAAAATGCTATTGACCAGGCATTAACCAACAATGGTACGACGCAACTGAGCAGTCTTAACATAGCTATTCAACGCACGGGCCGGACTTCGGCGCGGGTTATTCCGCGTACCGACGTGTCGGTGGTGAGTGGGCAATACAACAGTTTTCGGTGGGACAACAACCTGACCATCTCGCAGTCGATCCCGAACTTCCGGCTCATTAACCGGCTCGAACAACTGGCCGATCAAAGCATCCGGGCGGGTGAACTTTCAGCGCGGGTTACCCAAACCGATCTTCGGGCGCAGGTGAAGGGCGTGTACTATGAACTGACGTATCTGAACGAGCGGCAAAAACTGCTGACGGCACAGGATAGCCTACTGGTCGAATTTCGGCGGGCCACCGAGGTGCGCCGACGGACGGGCGAGGGAACCGCCCTCGAAGTAGCCACTGCCGACAACTTGCTGGGCGAACTTCGCAACCAACTCGCTCTCGCCACCGCCGACCGTGCTATTGCCCTCAATACTCTGCAAACCCTGCTCAACACCACCAACCCGCTTGCCCTCCCCGACAGCGGTCTTACCCGCCGAACCATGCCCCTGCTGACGGATTCCTTGCTGGCCCAAAACCCGACCCTGGCGTTGCTCTCGCAACAGACCGACCTGGCAAAGGTGCAGATTGACGTAGAGCAGGCCCGACTCCGTCCCGATTTTTCGGTGGGTTATTTCAACCAATCGCTGCGCGGGCCGCAAACGCTCAACAACGGGCAGGAACGGGTCTATGGCGGTGGGCAACGGTTTCAGGGTGTGCAGGCGGGTGTCTCGATTCCGATTTCGCAGAAGGCCCAACGTGCCCGTATCGAGTCGGCCCGGTTGGGTAGCCAACTTGCCGAGGTCACGCTGGCCTACAACCGGCGCACCCTACAGGGCGATGTGGCGACGGCTGTTCAACAGATTCGCAAAGAGCAGGGTAGCTTAACCTATTACGACCAAACTGGCCTGCCCGTAGCCCGCCAACTGGCCGAGGGTGCCCGTAAGGCGTTTCGGGCGGGCGAGATTGGCTATGTGGAATACTCGCAGGCACTAACTCGATCCTACCAAACCCGGCTGACCTATCTGGAGACGATCAACGGCTATAATCAGGCCGTTATCGAACTGGAGCGGTTGCTGGGGCTGTAGTGCCGGCGGTCCGTCGCTACGGTAGTATCCGGCACAGCCGTAAGGCTAATAGGTATATCCCATTTGAAAAACCTTTGTGTCAGCTAGCTCTTGTGAAAGACCCTTAACGAATCACTAACTTTTTAGCCTTACGGCTATGCCGGATGGTATCCGGCACTACATTGTATGAACCGATTATTTCTCTATTGCTTGCTTGTACTCTTCTGGTCTTGCCAAAAGGAGGCCACCACGACCACCGACGCAGCAACCACCCAAGCCACACCGGTTTCGGCAGAGGCCGAGACCGACGAGGTCGTTTTAACCCCCGATCAGGTACGATTGGCCGAGGTACAAACGGGCCGGGTTGAATACCGAAATCTAAGTCAAACGCTTTCAGTAAACGGGCGGGTGGTGGCCGGGGCGCAGAACCGCGTGACCATTTCGGCCCTGCAAGGTGGGTTTTTGCGGCAGATAGCCCTGTTGCCGGGGCAGGTGGTCAGGAAGGGGCAGGTGCTGGCCCGCGTCGAAAACCCCGATCTCATTCAGGTGCAACAGGATTACGCCGAGAACCGCGCCCGACTAACCTACCTCGAAAGCGAATACGCCCGACAGCAGGAACTGAGCCGTGAAAACGTGGGTGCGCTCAAAGTATTCCAGCAAACGTCTGCCGACCTCAACGCGACCCGCGCCCGACTCGCGGCCCTGGCCACGCGCATACAGCGAGTGGGTCTCTCGCCTGAAGCCGCTGTGAAGGGTCAATTTAGCAGCACCTACGCCGTCACCTCACCCATCAACGGGGTCATCACCGACGTGCCCGCCAACCTGGGCCAATACGTACAACCCGCCGATGTGATCGCTCAACTCGTGGGCACGGAGGGCCTGTACGCCGAATTAGCTCTTTTTGAGAAAGACTTGGGCAGCGTACGCGTCGGGCAGCGCGTGCGTGTGCAACTCGCTGATGAGCGGGGCCGCGAGCGACTGGCGCGGGTGTACCTGATTAACCGCAGCATCGACAACGACCGCTCGGTGCGGGTGCTGGCGCGGTTCGAGCCGGGCACGGGTAGCCGCCCCCTCACGCCCAATGCGTTTTTGAAAGCAACCCTCGAACTGGGCAACACCCAAACACCCGCCCTGCCCGAAGGAGCCATTGTGGCCTCGGAGGGCCATGATTACGTGTTTGTGCAAGAGTCAGTTAGGGAAGGCAACACGCCCTACAAAGCGGTACAGGTTCGGCGGGGCGTTACCCAAAATGGCTATTCGGCGGTGGTACTCCCCGATGGATTTGATGCAAATAAAACACCCGTTGTGGTGCGGGGAGCCTACGCGCTCCTCTCGCAGTGGAAAGGGGCTGGGGAGGAAGAGGAGTAAGGTTTACAGCTTCTCCACGATGAAATCCGTCATCATTTGGTAGAGATGCATACGCGTGTTGCCGCCGTAAATGCCGTGGTTGCGGTTGGGGTAATAAAATGACCGGAACGGGCGACCGGCTGTCACGAGCGCGTTCACAAACTCAACCGAGTTTTGGAAATGCACGTTATCGTCGCCGGTGCCGTGGATGAGCAGGTAATTGCCCCGCAGCTTGGCCGCGTGCGTTACGGGTGAATTGTCGTCGTAGCCGCTCGCGTTGTCCTGCGGGCGTTTGAGGTAGCGTTCGGTGTAGATGGTGTCGTAGAAACGCCAGTTCGTAACGGGGGCCACCGAGATACCGGTTTTGAACACGTCGGCACCGAGCGTCATGCAGAGGGCCGTCATGTAGCCGCCGTAACTCCAGCCCCAAATCCCTACCCGACCGGGGTCTACGTAGGGCAGCGTTTTTAAGTACCTGGCCGCGTCGATCTGATCCTGCGTTTCGAGCTTGCCCAACTGCCCGTAGGTGGCCGTGCGGAAGGCGTTACCCCGCGATCCGGTTCCCCGGTTGTCGACCGATACAATCACGTAGCCTTTTTGAGCCAGTGTCTGATACCAGAAAAAATCGCGGCTATCCCACTCGTTCTTGACCGTCTGTGACCCCGGCCCGCCGTACACAAACATCAGAACAGGATACCGTTTTGTGCTGTCAAAATCGGGCGGGCGGATGGTCCAGGCATTGAGCCGCTCACCCGATGGGGTTGGAACCGTGAAGAACCGCTTGGGCGAGATCGTATATTGACCCAGCCGCTGCCGCAATCGCTCGTTGGTCTCCAGCACCCGCATGGGCTTCGTATCGGCGTTGGCCGACCGGAACAAACTCACTGTCAGGGGCGAATTAGACGCGGTATGCGAGAGCAGATAATACGCGAAATCGGGGCTGAAATTGGCCGAATACGTGCCCGGCTCGTTGCTCAGGCGTTGCTTGTTTTGTCCATCCAACCCAATCCGGTACAGGTGTTTTTCGAGGGGCGACACCTCTGCCGAAATATAGTAGGCCGTTCGCGCTTTCTCGTCGACACCGAGCAGGCTCGTTACCTCAAAATTGCCGCTCGTGATCGGTCCAAGCAGTTTGCCGCTCATGTCGTAGCGATACACGTGCTTGAAACCGCTCCGCTCACTTGTCCAGATAAACGACTTTCCATCAGCCAGATACGTCAGGTCGTCGGTGAATTCGAGATCGACATAGGCCGGTTGACCGCCCAGGGCCGACGTTGGCGTTTCGGTCAGGACAACGGTGGTTTTGCCGGTTGTGGCATCGGCGTGGAGCAGATCGAGCCGGGTTTGGAGCCGGTTCATGCGCCGGACCGAGAGCAGATTCGCGTTCTTGGTCCATTGAATACGGGGCAGGTAAATGTCAGTTTCCAGGCCCGTATCGACCTTTACTTTGGCACCCGTTGTGGCATCGGCTACCCACACATTCACGACCGAATTAGCCTCACCCGCTTTGGGGTATTTAAACGTGTAGTCGGCGGGGTACAGTTCGCCCCACGTTTGCATGTTGTATTCGGGAACGCGGCTCTCGTCGAACCGGATAAACGCCACCCGCTTGCTATCGGGCGACCACTCGAACGCCCGCGCCATGCTGAATTCTTCTTCATACACCCAATCGGCCCCGCCGTTGATGACCGCATTACGCTTGCCATCTGAGGTCAATTGTTTCTCAACCATCGTGTTCAAGTCAACCGCAAACAGGTTGTTGTCGCGCATAAATGCCACCCGCCGACCATCGGGCGAAAACGTCGCGTATTGAACTTTGCTAACCTTGTTGAGCAACTGTAGCCGCCCGGTTTTCTGGTCGAACACGTAAAACGTGGCCTTGCTCGACCGGCGGTAAATGGGTTCTTCGGCGGTGGTGAGGAGCAGCTTGCTTTCGTCGGCACTGAGTTGATAATCATCGAGTTCGATGGTCTGCCCACCCACGCGGTTGCTGCGTGCATCGAACAGCGTATCGACGGCCTTCCCGTCCGTAATCGAAAATTTCACCACGCGCCCATCGGACAGAGTCGTGTAAAAACCGCCTGCCTTCATCCAGTTGACACCCTGCACGGTGCGAGCGGCAAAGGTGCCCGCGTTGCGCCCCCAAATGTCGTCGAGGCTGATGGTTTTGAGGGAAGTGGTTTGGGCCTGTGTAGTGAAGGCCGTCACGGTGAAGGTTGTGACGAGCAGAAGTAGCCGGATAACTGGCAGTACTAGACGAAACATACGACGATTTATGGAATAAGAAACCAACCCGGATGCTGCGGTTGGCTGTGGGGTAAAGATACGAAAGTTGAATCCAGCTTGTATATTTGACGATACAAGCCATTTCGTCAACTGACCATGATTCGCTTCCTCCTCAACGACCGCCTTATCGAAACCGATGCTCTATCGAGTACCGTCATGCTCGATTTTGTGCGGTACAAACAGCACCTCACCGGCACCAAAACGGGTTGTCGCGAGGGCGATTGTGGAGCCTGCACGGTGTTGGTGGGGGAGTGGCAACCCAACGAACCCACCAAAGGGCAGATGCGCTATCGGTCCATGACGTCGTGCCTGATGCCGCTGGGCAACGCGCAGGGCAAACACATCGTCACGGTGGAGGGCCTGAACCGGCCCAACGCCCTGAACGTGGTGCAACAGGCGATGGTTGATGAGGGCGGCACCCAATGCGGGTTTTGCACGGTCGGTTTCGTGGTTTCCCTGGCGGGACATTGCCTGAGCGACAAGGCACCCAACACCCAAAACGGCCTGGCCAGCATCGACGGGAATATCTGCCGTTGCACCGGCTACAAGTCTATCGAGCGGGCCGTTGACCGCATCAATACGGCTTTGGAACAACGCCCTGGCCATACCGGTGCAACCTCCGACAATTTACTCTGGCTGTCTCAGAACGATTTTCTGCCCGACTACTTCGCCGAGGTGCCCCAACGGATGCTTGCCCTGCTCGAACAGCCGGACAACAAACACGCCCGACAAACATACTCGGCCAACGACGCCCCGCCTGCTGCCCCCGTTTTTGTGGGTGGGGGCACCGACCTCTACGTGCAACGCCCCGAGGGCATGCGCCACGCAACGGTGCAACACGTGTTTTGGCCGGGGGGCGAGGCCCCCGTTTGGCAAGAAGACGACATGATCTGCATTGATGGAGCCTGCACCGCCGAGCAGTTGCAGGAGTCAACGCTCATGCAAACCCACTTCCCCAACCTGCGGGCTCACATGAAACTGGTATCGTCGACGCCCATTCGGAACATGGGCACCGTGGCCGGCAACCTCATCAATGCCTCGCCCATTGGCGACCTGACCATCTGGTTTCTGGCTCTGAACGCGCAGGCTGTGTTTGCGCGAAACAACGTCCGGCGCATTGTTCCGCTCCGGGAGTTGTACCGGGGCTACAAAACCCTGAACAAGCACCCCGACGACCGCCTGGAACAACTATTTTTCCGCGCCCCAACACCCGCGCAGGCGTTCCATTTCGAGAAGGTTTGCAAACGCACCCACCTCGATATTGCCAGCGTGAATGTGGCCGGAGTGATCGAACAAGAGGGAGATCGAATTGTCCGGGCCGAACTATCAGCGGGGGGCGTGGCTCCGGTGCCGCTCTATCTGGCTCGAACGTCGGCGTTTCTGACGGGGAGAGAGATTTCGGACACCGTACTGGAGGAAGTAAACGAGATTCTGCAACAGGAGATTGCGCCCATCAGCGACGTGCGAGGGTCGGCAGAGTACAAGCGGTTGCTGGTGAAGCAATTGATTCAACTAATGATAATCCCCGAATAAATTCGGGGACTAATGATCGGTCGCCCCTGCATCCCTAGCCTGTGCGGACACTAAGTACAGGACAAAAGTTGTATATCATTTTGATAAGCCCGATGTTAATTATCGGCTTCAAACATGAAATCGACGAAGCCATAAAGTTCGTTTTTCACGTTCTGTGTGCCATCAGGGAAAGCCGGGGTGGCCGTGTTCCGTGAGCAGGTGTTGTACACCAGGATGCTCCCCCGCGCGAAGGGCAGAAACTCCACCCCGCCCGTTTTGTTCACCACCGCGTACTTCTTGTTGATGCCATCGCCCTGAGAGTTGATGCTGATCACGTACTTTTTGTTGGGCGTTAAGGTCAGCCATTCGACATCGGTCATTTCGAGTTTGTCGGCGGCAGTCTGCGAGATCGACTTCTGGCGCAGTGCCTGCTTGGAGTCAAAGTCCCAGATTATGATCCGGTAGGTGCCCGGTTCGGGCATGCGGCTCCCGATTTTGGTAATCTTCCCATTCACCGACGAGCTAAAAACCATACCCAGTTCCCAGGGTCCGGTGGTGCGGGTGCTGATGGTGTTACCCGTTTCGGAGTCCAGAAAGTTTGTGACGGGGTTCTCGGTTGGTTTTACCGTGCGGAAAGGGTTTTGGTCGCAACCGAATAGGCTAATCAGGGCGATCAGGACGCCAACGTGTAAAATTGTTCTCATGTTTCGGATGTAAGAATAGTGGTGACCAAAGGTACTCTAATTTTCGCATCTGCATGACAATCCCTTTGTTGGCAAATAAAACCATTCGCATCAACGCATCGTTGAAACGAGTATGCAGGATGTTGTGATCGTTGGTGGTGGACTGGCTGGCCTTGTGAGTGCCCTCGAACTGGCGCGGGCGGGCTTCGGCGTGACGTTGGTGGAGCGCAAAACGTACCCGTTTCATAAGGTTTGTGGTGAGTATGTCTCCAACGAAGTCCGGCCCTACATTGAGTCGCTGGGTGTCGATTTGGATGGCTTGGGAGCGGCCCAGATCACGCAATTTCAGTTGTCTTCGCCTTCTGGAAAAACGCTGAACTCGACGCTCGATCTGGGAGGCTTTGGCATCAGCCGCTACGCGCTCGATTACGAATTGTATCAACTCGGATTGGTTGCCGGGGTGCAGTTTGTGCTGGGCAAGCAGGTTGAACAGGTGCAATTTGCTAAAGAGTCCTTCACTGTCACCCTCAACGATGGCCAAACATTCTCTGCCCGACTCGTGCTTGGGGCTTTTGGCAAGCGTAGCAAGCTCGACAAAACCCTCGACCGCGCCTTCATGCAACAGCCCAGCCCGTATGTGGGCGTGAAGTACCACATCGCCCCTGGCCCGCAATCAAAACCTTTCCCCGATGATCTGATTACCCTGCATAATTTTCAGGACGGCTACTGCGGGATGTCGGCGATTGAGGAGGGGAAGTTTTGCCTGTGCTACCTCACTACCCGCAATAACCTGCGCCAATACGGCAACATCCCCGATATGGAACGGGCCGTTTTGTGGCGCAACCCGCACCTGCGCGAGGTTTTCGAGACCTGGCAGTTTCTGTACGACAAGCCCGAAGTGATCAACGAGGTATCGTTTGCACCCAAGCAGGCCGTGGAAGACCACATTCTGATGGCGGGCGACTCGGCCGGACTCATCACGCCCCTCTGCGGAAACGGCATGGCGATGGCCATTCACGGGGCCAAAATCGTGAGTGAACTCTCCACGCAGTTCCTACAAAGCAAAATAAGCCGCCCCGATTTGGAACGGCTCTATGAAACCCGTTGGCGGACACTGTTTGCCCGGCGGCTGTGGGTGGGGCGCACCGTGCAGCGGCTCTTCGGCGACGAATGGCTGTCGGAGCTAGCTGTTACAACCTTTGGGGCGTTCAAACCGGCCCTGCGCGGGGTGATGCGCCAAACGCACGGGGCGGTTATTCCTATTTCCCCACGCCCGGTCGGAGCGTGAACATTTCGAACCGAAATACCTCTTGCCGTACGGTCTCGAACATTTTCGCGCGTTGTTTTTGCTCGTCTAGATTCTTGGGTTCGGCCACGCCCGCCAGCGCGTTCAGGTTGCCCACAGGCCGGAACATCGCAAAGCTGTAGCCTTTCTCAGTGCCATTCGGGACAATCAGGCCCGAAAAACCCCAACCCGCCAGTTGGCCACCCGCAACCTGTGCAGCCCCCATAGTTTTTAGCCCGGCCATTGCCTTCGGCCAATCGGTTTGCGGATCGCGGAGCTTCATAAAATCGACCACGACGAGCGGGGTTTTTCCGGGCACAAAGCCAGTGCCCAACTGTACGTCCAGGTTTTCCCAGACCTCAAACTTAACCACTGGGGCAACTTGGCGGTCGCGCTTCTGAAGGTTGGCCATGCGGGTCTGCACACTATCGCCGTAGATTTTGGTCATGGCCGCGGGCGAGGCCCCGCGTAGGGCCATCACCGGCGACACAATGCAGGAAACGTAATCATACTCCGGGTTGACGTTAGAACTCATCTGCTTCACCATCATGTGCCAGCCAATGAGCGTACCCTCGTCAACGGCAGCCTGATTAATAACCTTCCATTCGCGCTCAACAGCCAGGGCATCCTGGAGCGTCAGGCCCGGAGCCAGCTTGTGATAAATCAGGTAGGTGTAGGTTTTAGGGGGAGCCGACGGGTCGGGCGTTTGCGCCATCACTGACGTGGACAGCAGCAGACATAGAATCAAATAGTACTTCACGGTGGTAAGGGGTTTATGACCAGAAAACCTCACCAGGCCGCTAATTCTACTGCCTCTTACCCGAATTTACACCAAACTAGGCTGTGTTTCACGAGCATACAAACCCAGTAACACTTTCTCCGGTGTCATGGGCGCATCGAACGGCAATTCAGCCTGCGGATTAAAGGCCCGCACCGCGTTGCGCAGGGCAAAGTAAGCTCCAATACCGTACATGAGGGGCGGCTCGCCCACGGCTTTGGAACGGAATATGGCCCACTCGCTGCCCACTGTTTCCAGAAAATGAATGTCCAGCTCCTTCGGGGCACTGTAGATGTCCGGGATTTTGTAGTTCGATAGGGCGTTGGAAAGGAGCCGACCGTCGGTGTTGTAGCGGAGGTCTTCCATCGTCATCCAGCCCAACCCCTGCACAATGGCCCCCTCGGCCTGCCCCCGGTCGACGATGGTGTTCATGCTCTGCCCAAAATCATGCGTCACTTTCACCGAATCGACCGTGTAAGTCCCCCGCCGACAGTCGACTGTGACGCCAATGATGGCTGTGCCGTAGACGTGATACGCAAACGGGTGGCCTTTCTCAATGGTCGGGTCGTAGTGGATGCCGGGCGTGGCGTAGTGAGCGTGTTCGGAGAGGTTCACCCGCTGCTGGTAGGCCTCCAGAATCAACTCATTCCAGAACAGGCCGGTAGGGGTGTCGTTCTGGTAAACTTGCTCGTCGCGAAGGGAGGTAGTTGGGCCAAATTTCCCCCGCGCTACGGTCAATAACCGCTCCATCAGCGTTTCGCAGGCTAGTTGCAAGGCCTTGCCGTTCAGGTCGGAGGTCGCGCTGGCAGCCGAGGGTGAGGTGTTGGCAATGCGGGTGGTGTTGGTCGTTTCGATCTTGATGCGGGCGGGGTTTACCGACAGGCACCGGGCTGCTACCTGCACCATCTTTGTGTTTACGCACTGCCCCATCTCCACGGCCCCCGTGCTGATGCCAATGCTGCCATCGGTGTACAAATGCACCAACGCACTCGCCTGATTCATCCACTTTTTGGTGAACGAGATCCCAAAGCAAATGGGCATTACGGCCAGTCCTTTTTTGTGGTGTTGATTGCCCGAATTGAACGCGTCCACTTCGCGCTGCAAGCGAGGCAGGTCATAGCGGTCGGCGGCATCGGTCCAGCAGTGTTCGGCCTCGCAGCCTTCAGCGATTTGGCCGTAATGAAAGGCGTCGCCCTCGTGCAGGAGGTTGGCCTGCTGAATGTCGGTGGCCCGAATGCCCAACTCCTCGGCAGCTTTGGCAATTGCCGACTCGATCACAAACATACCTTGCGGCCCACCAAACCCCCGAAAGGCTGTATTGGAGGGTAAATTGGTCCGGCAAGAGTAACCCGTTACGCGCAGGTTCGGGATGAAATAGGTATTGTTGGCATGAAACAAACTCCGCTCCAGCACGGCGGGCGAGAGGTCGGCGGAGGCACCAGCATCCTGGTAGAAGGTGGCCGTGTACGCCCGAATTTTGAGGTCTTTGGTCAGGCCGATTTTGAAGTCGGAGGAGTACGGATGCCGTTTGCCGGTCATGCGCAGGTCTTCCATCCGGTGCAACACGTATTTGACGGGTCGGCGTAGGCAGTGCGTAGCCAAAGCGACCAGAGCGGCCCAGAGATTAGCCCCGTCTTCCTTACCCCCAAAACCACCGCCCAATCGCGTGACATCAATTTCAATTTTGTGCATCCCCACGCCCAGCACCCGCGCCACGGCCCGCTGCACCGCCGTTGGCCCCTGCGTGCTCGAAAACAGCCGGATATTGCCATTTTCGAGCGGAACGGCGTAGGCTCCCTGCGTTTCCAGGTATAAATGTTCCTGCCCACCCGAATCAGCGAGGCCCTCGAAAATAGAATCGCAATGGGCAAAAGCGGCATCGGCATCACCGGTTTGGAACGTTCGGGGCGGCACAATCAAGTGGCCTAATACCGCAGCCTCGCGGGGGTCGGTCACCACGGGCAACGGGCCGATCTCGGCCCGGATTTTAGCCGCAGCCAGTCGGGCAATTTCCTCCGTTTCGGCCAGTACCAGCGCAATGGGCATGCCTTGAAAATCAACCGTTTCGTCGGCCAACAAGACTTCGTCGGGGATGATACCGCCAATCTGATTCTCGCCGGGAATATCGTGGGCGGTCAGAATACGCACCACGCCGGGGGTATTCTGCGCATCGGTCAGGTCGAGTGAGCGTAGGTGCCCGTGGGCGACGGGCGACCCGAACACGCAGGCATACAACGTGCCCTGAACCACCGGCAGGTCGTCCAGATACAGGGACTCGCCCCGGACGTGGCTGTAAGAATCAATGTTTTTCATCGTTCAATTGGAAAGTGCATCCGCACACGACGCGCCCATGCAAGATAGACAACAAGCCCTGATGAGCCAACTTAAACCCCACAGGTTTCTTTACTGGCCGAGACCCTGCTGGCGACAAACAAATCCTGATTCGGGAAACTTTGCCGGACCGTTTTAGTGTTATGTCTCTACACCCCAAACCGGGTGTCAATTTGGGGACGACCGGAATTGACAGCTTGAGAGGTCGCGTGTAAGCATGCCGGGAGTTGATGGTATTTCCCGCCCAAACAAGCTATCAAAACAATAACTGGCGAATATAACTACGCCATGGCTGCCTAATCCGGAGGATTAAGCAATAGCCATCATCTCCCCGGCCTATGCGCTGCTGGCTGGATCAGGAGGTGTCGAACCGCAGCGCTGGTTGGTATAATGGTATTGAAAACCAACGAGATCCAAGTACCTACGGCAACTGGTAGGCCTGACGTGAGCCAGCCTTTTGCCCGACAATTCAATCACGGATAAGCATGTAGAAAGCCCGTCGGGTTCCTTGACTGGACGAGGGTTCAAATCCCTCCGTCTCCACCCCGTAAATCCCTGATAACGTCTGTTGTCAGGGATTTTTTTTCTGTACAAACTTGCCACCACCTAAAATCAACTTGACTTTCCGAGAACTGTTTAATAGGTTAGTACGCTGGAAAACAGCCACTTGTATTCTAAAACCCTTAAACATTTTCGTTATGGCACAGCAAGCCGTTTTGGAGCCTGAGTTGGCCCCTCTTTTTACCGATAAAGCCCCGTTTCAGTTACCGGAGGAGTTCAAAGAGGGCTTCGCAAAGTATGTTCCTTATGTGGCCCTTATCTTATTGCCATTGTCGTTACTGGCTATTCTGATGGGTGGAGGAGCGGCCCTGTTGAGCGCATTTACACTCAATATCCGGGCTAGCCTGTCCATGTTGATCATTGTGGCTTCGCTTATTGTGGGAGCGTTGGCAATCTCAGGTTTGTTCAAACGTACACGCGATAGCTGGACAAAACTCTACATCGCCGAACTACTTTACATTCTGTCGGCCATCGTAAGTTTCGACCTGATTGGTATTTTGATCTCATTTCTGGTTGGCTTGTTCATCCTGTTTCAGGTACGGAGTAAGTATGTGAATTAGGGGCTTGCCGACACGCCAAAACTCGCTTCAGATGTTCGATTTCAGAACGTAGGGGCGAGTTTTGGCGTGTTAGTGCCAAGCAATTGCAGAATCGCTTATCTTGCCGGATATGACCCCGATTCTATACCACGGCAACCCCGACCCCCGCCCTGTTGAACACACGCTACGGGCAGGCAACTTAACCGTAACCTATCAAAACGGCCTCCTCCGATCTATCCGACTAGGCAACCGCGAGATTCTCCGAAACATCTACTTCGCCCTTCGCGACGAAAACTGGGCTACGATTCCCGCCCACATCACCGACGAACAGATCGATGCGGGGGAGGGGTCGTTTCGGGTGTCGTTTGTGTGTACGCATGCACGAGAGGAAGCCCAGATTATCCGCTGGAACTGTGAACTGACCGGCAGTGAATCGGGCGAAATTCGGTTTAGCATCGACGGTACGGTGTTGCAAGCGTTTCAGCGTAACCGGGCGGGGCTTTGTGTGTTGCATCCTATTGATGGAACCATCGGGCAATCGGTACGCATTGGTCACCCCGACGGGAGCCATACCGACAGCCATTTTCCGAAATTAATCAGCCCGCACCAGCCGTTTTTTCAGGTTGCATCGATGCAATGGAGCCATGCCGATGGGGGAGAGGCCACCCTGACATTTGTGGGCGAGGTGTTCGAGACGGAAGACCAACGCAACTGGTCCGACACCTCCTTTAAGACCTATTGCACTCCGCAAGACCAACCCAAGCCCGTTTTGCTCCAACCCGGCAACCGCATTCAACACACCGCCACGCTCACTGTTTTGGGCGAAGCCCCCACGCAACCGACCGATTCCGAAACCCCTATCCAACTCATTTCCCTTCCTCCATCCTCCCCTTCCTCCCTTCTCCCAAAAGTAGGCCTCACTCACGCCATCGACCAGCCCAAACTGAAAACCGACGAGGCTGCACACCTGCGCAAGATGGGTTTGGAACACCTGATGATCCGGCTCGATTTTGGGCGGGCCGACTGGTCGGAGTGGCTCACGGTGGGCCTGAGCGAGGCCAAACGGATTGGGGCCGAGGTGGTGCTGTCAATTGTGTTTACCGACAACTACCAAACCGAACTCTATCAGTTGCAAATGGCCGTGGAATGGCTAAATCCGGTGGTGGCTTATGTTGAGGTGTTGATGGCCGAGCAATCCACCCCCGACGCGCTTATGGCCGAGGTTGCTCCTGTGTTGCGGCAGGTGTTTGCGGGTTCGCAACTGGGCACCGGCCCCCTCACGCAATTTACCGAGCTGAACCGCAACCGACCCGACCCGACCCCGCTCGATTACCTAGTGTACCCGATGAACCCGCAGGTACACGCCTACGACAACCAAACCCTGATCGAAAACATAGCCGCGCAGGCCCACACCGTTCGGACGGCCCGCAGTTTTGCCGAGGGCAAGGCAATTCACTTAGGCCCCGTAACGCTCCGGCCCTTGCCCGACCCGGTCGCCGACCACCGGCATCCGTCGTTGCTGGCGGCTGGGTGGTTGTTGGGAAGTTTGGCGGCTTTAGCATCGGAAGGGCCAACCCGCGTGACGTATTTCGACACCAAAGGCCCGCGGGGCGTGATGGAGGGTATCGACCCCGAAACCAACCTAGGCCGTGTCTACCCAACCGGTCTGCTGCTCATGGCCCTCGCCGATTGGCAGGGAGCCGTGTGCGTGTCTACCCAAACCGATGCCCCTCTCTCGGTCAGTTCTCTGCATGTGCAAAAAGATGGCCGCGAGTTGCTCCTGCTAGCCAACCACACCTGGGACGAACAAACCGTTGCCCTCCCCGACGATTGGCCCCTGCCCACCTCGCTCTGGTCGCTCGACGAGACCAACGCGCAGGCGTGTATGGAAACGGGAAGCCTGCCGGAAGCTGCTTTGCACACAGAGAGGCAGATTGTGTTGAAGCCATTTGCGACTGTGGGCGTTGTTGTGTAGTAGTACTGGCTGAAAACCTCCAGCCCTCTAATTGATTTAGCCATTTGCCTTTACCCCCAACCCCCTAAAGGGGGCTTTGTCCGACGTGGAAATAAGCCCCCTTTAGGGGGTTGGGGGTAAAGGCAGCGTTCTTTAAAGTTAATTTTCAGACAGAAGGCTCCCCAATGAAACCCACTATTCTCTTTCTCATTTTCCTTACTCACCTCTCTCTGGCTCAGAGCAACCGAACCCCGCTGCCCCGCCTGATGGCGCAGCCCGACGGCCATTACCTCCAAACCGAAACGGGACGCCCGTTTTTCTGGATGGGCGACACCTGCTGGGAGCTATTTCACCGCCTGAACCGGCAGGAGGCCGAGGAGTTTTTGGAGATTCGGCGGCAACAGCGGTTCAACGTAATTCAGGCCGTGGCCCTGGCTGAGTTCGACGGCCTCACCCAGCCCAACGCCCACGGCGACCTGCCGCTGGTGAACCTCGACCCCACGCGCCCCGCCGTGACCCCCGGCACCAACCCGGCCAACCCCGACCAATACGACTATTGGGACCATGTCGACTTTATTGTTCAACGTGCTGCCGACAAGGGTATGTACGTGGCCCTGCTGCCAACCTGGGGCGATAAAGTCACGAAAGACTGGGGCGCAGGGCCGGTTGTGTTTACCGAACAAAATGCCCGCACCTACGGCGAGTGGATTGGCCGACGCTACGCCCGGTTTTCCAACGTGATCTGGATGCTGGGGGGCGACCGTCCGGCCACCCTCACCGAGGCCGAAGCCGCCCGGCGCAAACGCGAACCCTACGACCATCGACCCCTCTGGCGGGCTATGGCCGAGGGCATCCGGGCGAGCCTGGGGCCAAACGTGCCCATGCTCATTACGTACCATACCTGGGGGGGCGGCTATCGAACTTCGCAGGAGATGGGCACCGAAAACTGGTTGGCTATGAACACCATGCAGTCGGGGCACGGGGGCGGGCACGACCGGCCCGTGTGGGAGTGGGTCGAGGAAGACTGGAACAAGATGCCCACCAAACCCACCCTCGACGCCGAACCCAACTACGACGACCACCCCGTAAATCCGTGGCCCAAATGGGAACGAGCCAATGGCTATTTCAATGCCTACGACGTGCGTAAACAAACCTGGCGGTCGGTGCTGGCCGGGGGGGCGGGTGTTACCTACGGACACCATTTTATCTGGCAGTTTTTCGACCCCAAACGCCCGCCCGTCAACAACGGCGACACGTTGATCGTGTGGCGACAGGCGGCCCGCGCCGAAGCGGCAGGGCAAATGCAACACCTGCGCAACCTGATCGAGTCGCGCCCGCAGTTCAACCGGATACCCGATCAATCCTTGCTGGCGTCGCCAAACGGGCGCGGGGGCGAACACATTCGGGCTTGCCGGGGGAGCGACGGTAGCTATGCGTTTGTGTATCTGCCTCAAAATAAACCTGTAACGATCAATCTGGAAAAGATGTCGGGAAAACAAGTCACGGCCTACTGGTATGACCCCCGCACGAGTGCAGCCACCTCGATTGGCACGTTTACCCGCGAGCCGATGCGCGAATTTGTGCCCCCAACCACGGGTGCCGACTGGGTGCTGGTGCTCGACGATACGAGCCGGGGGTTCGGCGTGCCGGGGAAGCGACCCTAAATTTTTCGATCCCAACGCAACCGAATGGCCACAAGGGTCGTATAGCGGAATAGATGGCTCTAACCCCCTCATCACCGGCCCTACCCGACCTGCTCGCCCGTTGCCTGCGCAACGACCGGCGAGGGCAGGAACTGCTCTACCGGCAGTTCTATGGGTATGCCATGAGCGTCTGTATGCGCTACACTCGTTCTCGCGATGAGGCCCTGGACGTGGTCAACGATGGTTTCTTAAAGGTTTTTACCCGACTCGATCAGTACGATTCGACACAGCCATTCAAGGGCTGGTTGCGCCGGATCATGATCAACACCGCGCTCGATTTATACCGGGCATCGGTGCGGCATCAACACGAAGACATCAACGAGGCCCAAGCGGCTTCCACCGATGTGGCCGATGCCTATAGTCAATTGGCTCATGAAGAATTGATTGAACTCATTCAACACCTCTCCCCAGCGTATCGGCTGGTGTTTAACCTGTACGTGATCGACGGATACAGTCACGACGAAATAGCGGCACGACTTTCGATTTCGGTGGGATCATCGAAATCGAACCTGGCACGGGCACGGGAAAACCTGCGCACCATGATCTTAAAAAAAAACAGCGATGAGTATGCAAGAGCAACCCGATAACGACGCGGCTTTCGACGGCCTCGACCGGCTCTTCAGAAATTCGGCTGAAGAGTTCGAAGCCCCCTACGACCCCGTAGCCTGGCAATACATGCGTGCCAAGCTCGATGAACGCGACCGAGTAGTTGCCTGGGGCCGTTTTCTGCGCTGGGGATTGGCTCTGCTGGTTGGCCTGGTGCTGTTCAGCGGAGGGTGGTATCGATTCAAACAAAGTCGTGCTCAGGCAGTTGCCATGACCGGTATGGTTGGTCCGTCGGGTAGCCCCGAACGGTTGGTAACCAACACGCAGCAAATCCCTACGAAGTCGAAGTCGTTGGCAACCGCGACGACAGTAAATTCGGCGCCATCGGCCCAATCAGAATCGTCGGTAAAACGACAAACACCGACTGAACCTAAAGCAGCAACATCTCAATTTGTACGCCACGATCAACCGACGCAAGCGGTTGCCACACAACAGCCCGAATTCGGGCAACCTTCCCCAACCAACAGTGCTGAATTGAACTACCCTAACCCAAAAAATGTGGAGCCGTCGGCAACGGGCCGACGGCTGCCAACCGACATTGCCGGGCGACACACAATGGACCAACCTATGCAGACCGGGGTGGGCCAACGTCGGCGGTTGCGCTCACCCGTCGCCCGGCAACCTTTTTTGGTCGCTTCAACGGAGCCAGTTACCAGAAACGGAGCCGGCAGAACAATGCCCCAACGGTCTGCGATAACCCACGTTTCAACTACTGGGCCCGCCACGTCAATTGTCCGTCCGCGCAAAGTTGATCTGAGCAAAGATGAGCGGCATCAGACACATTTGAATCCTGACGCCGAACCGCCTTTGGCCGACGGTAATTCCTCGAATACGAGGGCGGTTGAGAGCCAGTCAAGCAAGATTCAGTCAGGAAGTGCTGCCCTCGCGGGCAGTTTGGAAGAATACCGGATTGGGCCGGTAGATGCGATGATGGGTCGGGGTACTCTACAGTGGCCATTTTGGGCCGCACTGGAGGCTCCGCTCCTCTCGCAGCCCACGTCTAAAGGTTCAGCAGGGGGCGATCCTCCGCGACCAAAGCCTGAGCGCGGGTTGAGCATTCGGTTCATAGCCGCGCCCGACATCAGCTCCGTAGGCTTACGAAACTTCACCCGCCCCGGTACTAACTTCGGACTATTGGCCGAGTATCGGATTGCCAGCCGGTGGGTGGTGCAGGCGGGGGTCATGCAAAGCCGTAAACTGTACAAAGCGTTGCCCGAACAATACACCATGCCCGCAAACTGGCGTTGGGCCGTCATGCCAACGAGTATCGACGGGCAGTGCAAAATGCTCGATATTCCGATCAATATTCGTTACGATGCGTTTTTGCGCACTGGTAAAAATCAAACCCGTTTGTTTGTGGGTAGTGGTGTAACAACGTACATCATGAAAAACGAGCGGTACGATTACCAATTTGCCGATCCGAACAACCCGCTCATTCGGTATCGGTTCTGGCAAGGCAATACAGGGCGGTACAACCTGAGCCATTTAAACCTTTCTGTAGGCTACGAACGTTCGTTGGGCCGACGGTTGGCCGTGCAGGTAGAGCCGTTTGCCAAAGTGCCGTTGCGGGGCGTTGGGCAATTTAAAGTCAATTTGTTCAGCACAGGGGCTTTGTTCTCGATGCGTTACAAATTATAGCAACGGCGAAACAAGATTTTCCATTAAGCGTTTTTACTAGAGTACGTATTGTTAAACCTGTCAAACTATGCAACCTGAAACAACCCCAGCCCAACCCGAACAACTGAGTCGCGGTGAATTTTTGCGCAGCCTCGGCCTAAGCAGTGGCGCACTTATGGCCCTCTACTGCATGGGGACGCTCACATCCTGCTCAAAAGCCGACGACCCCGCCCCCGTAACGCCCCCAACAACAGGTGGTACGTCGGGTATAACGGGTAACTCAAGCCCCGCAGGTGGGGTGGTCGATTTTACGATTGATCTTAATAATACAACCTTCACAGGACTGAAAACCGAGGGTGGTTTTGTGCAGATTGGCGAACTAGTGGTGGCTAATGCCAAAGGAACTATGGTGGCCCTGAGTAATGTCTGTACGCATCAGGGTGGGCAACTTCAGTACCGCGCTGGCACGAATGACTTCCGGTGTAACATACACGGAGGCTTGTTCAGCACAACAGGCACCGTAGTGGCGGCCCCGCCCACAACGGCTGTAAAAGCGTACAAGACAAGTTTGAGCGGCAACAGCCTGAAAGTTACGGCCTAATTTCGCTATGTTTGGGACGAGTAGCCCGGACGTAACGACCTCGTTCGAGCTACTCGCCCCCAATACTCCCTTTTTCGATTTCTGATGAAAGCACTTACTTGTCTGCTTGTTAGCCTTTTGTTGGGTGCTGCCACCTACGCACAGAACCCAGCCGCTACCCGGCCCGATTCAACACCCGCCACCCCCAGCACAACATCAACTGCCGATGATCTGCTGGCGGGCCTGACCGACTCAACGCAGGCCGAACCCCTGTTGCCCCGACACATGATTTTTACGCAACGGGCATTTTGGGGTCCCAAGGGGCTGCTTCGGGTGATGAACGTGGCCCCGCTAACCCCCGAAGCCCGTACGAAAGAGCTAAAAGTTCGGCGTACCATGTTGCGGATGCATCAGGTGGCAGGCTTTGTGACATTGGCTGGTTTTGTTGCGCAGGGGGTTGTTGGTTCACGGCTCTACAAAGCCGAGGGGAACGACTACGCGCGCATCAAAAACACTCATGAAAACCTAGCAACGGGCATCAACATTGCTTATACTACCACGGCTCTGCTTTCGCTGACGGCCCCGCCTAAAGCCGTAGATGAACGACGGGGACTAAGCTCCATTAAAATTCATAAGTACTTAGCTGTGTTGCACATCGCCGGTATGATTGCCACTAACGTTTTGTCGCATCAAATTGGCGAACAACGCAATCTCGACGATTATCTGCGGTTGAAAAAGTACCACCGGGCGGCTGCTTACACCACCTTCGGCGCGTTTGCCGCGTCGATTATTGCCATCAAGTTCTAGCGAACTCAAACCAATTAACGATCATGAAAACTATTCCCCTTTTCTTGCTGACGGGGCTTGCCCTGCTGTGTAGTTTCGGGTTCACAAACCTGGCCAAACGCAAGATTATGGCCGACAAAAAAGCCTCGACTATCACGTACGCCATGCGCCACCCCATGCACAGTTGGGAGGGGGTGAGCCGCGACGTGACAGCAGCTATCGTGTACGACGATGAGACCAAAAAGCTCGAAACGGTGGCCGTGGTGGCCAAGGTGTCCTCGTTCGACAGTCAGAACGCCAACCGCGATTCGCACGCTATCGAGACGATGGAGGGCATTAAATACCCCAACGTGACCTTTGCGAGCCAGCAAGTGCAGGATAACGGTAATAAACTGACCGTTACGGGCAATCTGACATTTCATGGTGTTACGAAATCGGTTACGGTGCCTGTTACGCGGAAGGAGTCGGGCGGGATGGTCGTATATGAGGGGGCGTTCGACCTGAAACTGACCGATTTCAAGATTGAGCGACCCACGCTGATGATGGTACCGACCGACGATGAGTTTAAAATGAAGTTTTCGCTGGCGTTTAAGCTGTAGGTTATTCAGTAGCGGTGTGGGTGGTAAGATAAGCCACTGTTAGCCGGTAAAACTCTCTGGCATCGGAAAGTAACAACTGAGCTTCTTGCTCACTAATGAAGGATTCCATATCATAATCCGCAGATTGCCGGGCAGCAAATGAGTTACCGACTATTTTACTGGCTTCGACACTAAACAGCCCCGTTTTGACAAACAGCTCACTGAACTTGGCGCGGGCACCTGAATGCTGTTTGGTGGTAATATTCTTCGTTTCTAACAGGGCACTCACGCAGTAGAAAATGGCGTAATACGACCGATTTGCAAGAGCCAATAGTCTATTATCCTCCAGTAAATAGGACGCATCATCTAACGCTGATGCTGCATGGCCTACATAGTTTTTCACGCGTTCGCTCATAGCCATAAACCCTCACGTCGAACGTTATCGTAAATTGGCATAATTGATTGCTGTAGGCGTCGAGTGGTTGATGGTAATAAAGAAATAACAATTCCGTATTTCAGTAAAAAGAGTGTTTCCAATTCACTCATTCGGCGTATTTCGCGAAATGTGTCCACTTCTTCATCCCCTAATACGACCATCAAATCAATATCCGACTCATCATCGTAATCGCCACGGGCGTAGGAGCCGTAAAGGATCACGTCGCGTAGCCGGTCGCCGTAGAGGTCCTGCAAAGCCACTTTGAACTCGCGGACAATGGGTTCGATGGCCGGGTTAATGGGAGCTTTCATGCCGAAAAATACCGTTTTAAGGCTTTTTTTCCTAATTTCCGGCTTCGTTCGTGACTCACAATGACTCGTCTTAACTCACTCCTGATTGCCCTTACGATCTCTCTTGCCTTCGCACAGGCGCAAACCCTACCAACAAAACCGCGCCTAACGGTCGACAAAATCATGCAGGACCCAAAAACATGGGTCGGCACGTCGCCGTCGGGGGTGTTTTGGGCTGAGGATGGTAAAACTCTGTATTTCAACTGGAACCCCGAACGCGCAAAGGGAGACTCGCTTTACAAAGTTGTGCTTGCGGGCGACCGAACCCCCCAAAAGGTTCAACCCGCCGAACGCCGTGCCCTCCCCGACGATGGGGGCACCTACAACCGCGACCGCACCCGCAAGATATACGACAAAAACGGCGACCTCTTTCTGGTCGACTGCCGGACGTTCCTGACCCGCCAACTCACCAACACCGTCGACCGCGAGGCCAACCCGGCGTTTTCGGGTGATGAACAGGCCGTGGTTTTCCAGCGAAACGGCAACCTCTACACAATGGCCCTGACCGACGCTTCATTAGCCCAGATCACCAACTTCGACCCCGGCACCAAAAAACCCGACGCCAAGCCCAACGCGCAGGAAACCTTGCTTAAAAAAGAGCAATTAGGCCTGTTCGAGGTCTTGCGCGACCGTAAAGCCAAGCGCGACGAAGCCGAGAAAATCACCAAAGCCGACCGACCAAAAGGGGCTAAATTGTTTTACACTGAAGGGCGCACGCTCCTGACCCCGCAACTCAGCCCCGATGGTAAATTTGTGACGTTTGTGATGATGAAAGCCGCTACGGGCCCCAAATCAACGGTAGTGCCGAGCTACGTAACCGAGTCGGGATTCACGGAGGACCTGCCCGCCCGTACCAAAGTAGGTGCCCCACTGGCATCGTACGAGCTATATGTGTACGACATCGACAAAGACACCATTCAGGCGGTCTCGCTCCGAAACATTCCGGGCATCACGGACAAAGTGAGCGTCACGGCCATCCCGACAACCAAAGCCGACACGAGCAAGCGGGCTGCCCTGCGGTCGGTGTTTATCAGCAACGTAGTATGGTCGCCGACAGCCACGAATCGTTACGCGGTATTGGCCCTCCGTGCTACCGACAACAAAGACCGCTGGCTCGTGCAACTTGACCCGGCCACCCGAACGCTCAAACTGATTGACCGGCAGCACGACGATGCCTGGATTGGCGGGCCAAACATCGGCTTTGCCAATAACCCCGGTACGCTTGGTTTTCTGGCCGACGGCCAAACGATCTACTTCCAGTCGGAGGCCGACGGGTACTCACACCTGTACACGGTGAACCTCGTTACGGGCGAGCGCAAGCAACTCACCTCGGGCAAGTTTGAGGTGCAACAGGTGCGGCTCTCGCGCGACAAACAATACTTTTTCCTGACCACCAACGAGCAACACCCCGGCGAACAACACTTGTACCGCATGGCCGTGACTGGAGGCACTCATGAAAAACTAACAACTATGACCGGCGCGAACGAGGTGACGCTCTCGCCCGACGAAACGATGATGGCGATTCGACATTCGTACAGTAACCGGCCCTGGGAGCTTTTTTTGGCAGTGGGTAGTAAGCAGTGGGCAGTAAGCAATGGACAGTTAGCGTTGGGCAGTAAAAAAGGTGTGAAAGCAAAAAAATCGGGGGGGACAATTAGCACTGAACCCATTCAACTAACGGATTCGCAAACGACTGACTTTAAGGCGTATCCGTGGCGAGATCCGCAGGTGATGACGATCCCGGCCCGCGATGGGCAAGCCATTTACGCCCGGTTATATAAGCCCGATGGTGCTGTAAAACCAAACGGAAAGTCGGTTGTATTTGTACACGGAGCGGGCTATTTGCAAAACGCCCACAAGTGGTGGAGCCAATATTCCCGCGAATATATGTTCCATAATTTGTTGGTCGATCAGGGATACACCGTGCTCGATATCGACTACCGGGCGTCGGCGGGGTACGGGCGCGACTGGCGCACGGGTATCTACCGGCACATGGGCGGCAAAGACCTCACCGACCACGTGGATGCCGCCGAGTGGCTCGTGAAGAATCATGGCGTCGATGCCAAACGCATTGGTATTTACGGCGGCTCGTACGGGGGCTTCATTACCCTCATGGCCATGTTCACCACGCCCTCTACATTTGCGGCTGGTGCGGCCCTACGCCCCGTAACGGACTGGGCAGCTTATAACCACGGCTACACCGCCAACATCCTCAACGAACCCCAAACGGATTCGCTGGCTTACCGACGCTCGTCGCCCATTTATTTTGCCGATGGCCTCAAAGGGCACCTGCTCATTTGCCATGGCATGATCGACGTGAACGTGCATTATCAGGACGCCGTCCGGCTGGCACAACGACTCATCGAACTCAAAAAAGAGAACTGGGAATTGGCCTCGTACCCAATGGAAGACCACGGTTTCGTGGAACCCTCAAGCTGGACCGACGAGTACAAGCGGATTCTGAAACTGTTCGAAACCATGTAGGGGCGGACCCACGTGTCCGCCCAAAACCCACGTGTCCGCCCAAAACCCACGTGTCCGCCCAAAACCCACGTGTCCGCCCAAAATTTCGCCCTGTATATTTGCATTCGGGCGGACACGTAGGTCCGCCCCTACGTTATGCGCAAACTATTTCTTTTTATCAGTTTCTCACTTTTACAATCGCCCGCCTGTGCAGCCCAGCCCGACTCGCTACCCACCTACCGCAACCTCGTTTTTGAGGGTGGGGGCGTTCGGGGAATCGCCTACGCGGGGGCGTTGACGGCTCTGGAACAGAGAGGTACGCTGAAAACGATTGAGCGGGTAGGAGGGACGTCGGTGGGGGCCATAACGGCCCTTTTGGTAGCTCTGAACTATTCAGCCGCCGAAATGAAAACCGTGTTGGACGACCTAAATATTGGTCAGTTTAACGATGGTCGCCTGTTTTTCGTGGGTGGTTTCAGTCGGATGGGGAGGACCTACGGCTGGTATCGTGGGGAACGATTTGAGCGTTGGCTTGAAGGGCTAATTGCCCGCAAAACCGGCGATCCCCGGCTCACCTTCGCGCAACTGCACCAACGACTGCCTGGGCAACCCTTCCGCGACCTGTACGTAACGGGCACCAACCTGACCACCCAACGGGCTGTGGTTTTTTCGCACGAACAAACACCCGATATGGCTCTGGCAACGGCAGTTCGCATCAGCATGTCGGTGCCGCTTTATTTTGGTGCTGTGCTGTTGGATACGACCAATCAGGTGGTTACGCGCCCTAAACGCGGGCAGGCTTATCAGGTGCTGGTAGACGGGGGTATTGCCAACAATTACCCCCTCGACCTGTTCGATGTAAACGGAAAACCAAACCCCCAAACCCTGGGTTTGAAGCTCGAACGCCCCGAACAAATAGGGCAATTTCAAACGGACACCGATATTGCACCTTACCAGATTCGTTCACTGGGTGACTACACGGCAGCTTTCTACAACTTCGTCATTGAGAACCTAAACCGTCGTTGGCCGATGGCCGACGAGCAACGCCGGACCATCTACATCAGCACTGAGGGCATCACGCCTCGCGTTCGGCGCATGAGCGCGACCGATAAAGCCAAACTATTCGAGAGTGGTAAGCGGGCCGTTGTCGGATTCAACTCCGCTCTTCCCAAACCCGCGCCACATTGACGATCACCTCGGCGGCTTTCTCCATGTCCTGCACCGACACCCACTCCTGCCGCGAGTGAAAGGCGTGTTCACCCGCAAAGATGTTGGGGCAGGGTAAACCCATAAACGACAGCCGCGAGCCGTCGGTGCCACCCCGGATGCTCCGGCGTTGGGGCGTGAGACCGGCCCGGCGCATGGCTTCGAGCGCGTTTTCGACCACGGCGGGGTGTTGGTCCAGCACCTCTTTCATGTTCCGGTATTGCTCCTTCACCACCAACTCGCCGGTTGAGTGGGGGTAGTGAGTCAGGACTTGACTGAGCAGGGTTTGTAGATACTCTTCTTTCTGGTGCAGGCCCGCCACGGAAAAATCGCGAATAATAAAATCGAGCGTGGCCCGGTCCTGGTTTCCCTCCAGATGGCCGGGGTGAATGAAACCCTCTTTGCCCTCGGTGGTTTCGGGCGAAAGGGTGTCTTTGGGCAGAGCTGCCAATAGGTCGGCGGCTATTTTGAGCGCGTTCTCGAGCTTGCCTTTGGCAAAACCGGGGTGTGTTGAAACACCCTGAATGGTGATTCGGACGGCATCAGCAGAGAAGGTTTCATCTTCGAGCGTGCCCAGCGATTCACCGTCGATGGTATAGCCAAAATGGGCACCCAGCTTGTCAATATCCACTTTTTCGGTGCCACGGCCTATCTCTTCGTCGGGCGTAAAGAGCAGCCGGATGGTGCCATGTGGGATTTCGGGATGATTGACCAGATACTCGGCTGCGGTCATAATGGCGGCTAAGCCCGCTTTGTTGTCGGCTCCGAGCAGGGTGGTTCCACTTGCCGTGACGATATCGTTGCCCAATTGACCAGCTAAATCGGGGTGATCGGTTAATCGGATAACTTGTGATGTGTCGTCCGGCAAGACTAAATCGCGACCATCATAATTGTTGTGAATCAGTGGGTTTACGCCCGCGCCTGTCACGTCAGGCGAAGTATCGACGTGGGAACAGAAGCAGATCACGGGCGGTCGGCGTCCCGGCATAGTTGCTTTAGGCGTGTTGGCCGGGATGGTGGCATACACATAGCCCCACTCATCAAGTTCGGCATCGGTGATACCCATGTCGTGGAGTTCCTGGACCAGCACACGGCTGAGGTCTTTCTGTTTCTCGGTGCTGGGATTGCTGGCCGAAAACGGGTCCGACTGCGTGTCGATCTGCACGTAACGGACGAAGCGGTCGAGGAGGGTCATGCTAGGGGAGAACCGTTCGATAATAGGAGATAATCTGGGTGAAAATGCCCAGCAAGACATCAACTTCGTTGAGGTAATAGATGTCCTGGTCTATCTGCAAGTCTTTTTCCAATACCATAAAAAGCCAATCCCGGCCCGTCGTGACACAACCGTATAGTTTCTCTAAGTGAACCCCTTTTTTTTCGTTGAAAATCCTCGCTCCCAATAGTTGAGCGGCACACTGCGGCACGCCAATTTCCAGATCATGCTTTTTGGCCTCCACAATGCTGATAATTGGGTAGTTCAAATTAAATGTCTGAATGTCCTTTGCCAACACAAAATCACACTCTCCATTCAATCCCAGTGATGAATCAGCCGAAAGATTTTCACCCGAATAGATCGTAAAAAAATGGTCGTTCTGTTCTCGAAGTTCCTTGAGAATAGGAGCAACAATCCATTCGGAACGGGCTTTTTCCGTACGAAGTGGCAGCCCTTCTGCTAATTGAAGCTCACGGGATAGCCAGGGCGAAGGCTGAATAGGCAAGATTTTTGTAAAAATTTGTTCCTGCCGATTTCGTAAACCGAACTCTGTTTCTAGCCGCTCCAGTGTAAAATCCGTGTAAGCCATAACCGTAACAATATTTTGTTTACCAAAGATACGCTTACTGCCCAACAATACCCTTCAAATTTGCTGGGGAGTAGTTGATGCTTTTGAGCGTTTTGCGGTCGGCGTCGCGGAACACCAAGTACTTCCCGTCCGACTCCTCATAGTGGCAAGGCGTGCCTTTGCCGGTGTAGAGTGCCACGGTTTCTTCGGCCTCGGCGCGGGTCAGGCAGGCTTTGCTCATATTTGAGCGTTGCACCTCATCGAACAGGGCCTTGAAGGAGTTTCCCAGGCCAAATTCCAGCACGGCACCAGCCAGCACGTATTGCAGATCGCAGAGGGCATCGGCGGCTTCTACGATGTCGCCTTTGGCAATGGCCTCGCGGAATTCGTCAAGCTCTTCGGCAAGCAGGGCCACGCGCAATTGACAGCGTTGTTCGGATGGGATTTGGGGCGTTTCGAGCACAGGGGCATGAAACGTGTGGTGGAACTCGGCCACCGCATTGAGGGAATCGGGGGTAGTCATTCTGAACTGTGATTCGTTTGATTTTTATGATTCTTGTGATGATTGTCTGAACTGTGATTCGTCTGATTTTTGTGACTTCATTGATGATTGTCTGAACTGTGATTGCGAGGTTGAGAGATCATCAGTGAAATCACAAAAATCAAACGAATCACAGTTCAGATTTTACAAATTTTTTGTTTGTAACTCGTTTAAACTGGAGGCTTCTCGCGCCAAAATTTATCAATAGACCCGTTTCGATCTGATAAGCTTCAAGATAGTTAATAGCTTGTGCCAAATGGACATCCTGTAGCTCGATGATAGCTTTTAACTCAACACTCAAACAGTCTTCTATGTATAGATCAACCCGGCGTAGCCCAATTTGCTGGCCGCGATAAAAAATAGGCATTTCTAATTCTCGAACGTGGTTTATACCCAATGTAGCAAGTTCAATTGAAAGCGCACGTTGGTAGATCACTTCCTGAAAACCATTCCCTAATGTACTATGGACAGCCATAGCTGCCCCAATTACACGACTCGTCAACTCAGAAAGATTGTAGCGAATGTCAATCATAAATTATTTGGCACTGGATGAGGATTTCAAAAGTCAGTCAAATCACATTTGTCACAACAATCAAAGGCCAAACGTCATCACAAAAATCGCAGAGCGATAACAGCCATCACAAAAATCACAAAAATCAGCGTAATCACAGTTCAGAAATTTGTCTTCAACAATTTGATCGAAATGGCCAGCAAGATAATGCCGAATACCTTGCGCAACACAGCTAAACCACCCGGCCCAATGCGCGTTTCGAGCCAGCCCGACGATTTCAGGACCACGTAGATCAGGATCAGGTTGAGTATAATGCCTACGATGATGTTGGCCGTTTGGTACTCGGCCCGGAGCGAAATGAGGGTGGTCATGGTGCCTGCCCCGGCAATGAGCGGGAACGCAATCGGTACAATGTGGGCGGCCCCGCCGGTCTCAATTTCGGATTTGAAAATGGTTCGACCCAGGATCATTTCGAGGCCTAACAAAAAGATAATCAGGGCACCCGCCACCGCAAACGACGACACGTCAACACCAAATAAGCTCAGCAACCGTTCGCCCACAAACAAAAAACTAACCATCAGCACACCCGACACGATGGTGGCTTTTTCGGACTCAATGGTGCCGACTTTTTGCCGCAGGTCGATGATGATGGGGAGCGAACCGATCACGTCGATCACCGAAAACAAGATGAGCGTGACCGAAATGATTTCTTTAAGATTAAACATAGAAAAGACCAAAACGGGTCTGATTGATGAGAGTAGGACAAAGGTCGGAGATTTTACTGATGCCTACTCCTTAACATACGGATAAACAACGTTCAGCCGCTTTTGCTGTTTCTTTGCTAACACGAATGTAAAACCCAATTAGTTGGTGATTGACAGGATCAAACAGGGCGATATTAGGGCGTTTGAGGCCTTGTACCGGACCTCTCACCGGAAGGTGTATTCGTTTGCTCGTAAACATACCCGCGATGAATTGACCGCCGAAGACCTTGCCCATGATGTGTTTTTGAAGATTTGGCAAAACCGGCAAACGCTCTCTGACACCATCCCACTTGACGCTCAACTCCTCACAATAGCCCGCCAGTTGATTGTCAATCAGTACCGGCGCGGACTTGTCCGGCAACAGGCATTTGATGCATATACCCACGAAAATACGGGTATTACCACCGCCGACGAAGCCAGTAATCTTCTAAATGCCAATGATTTACAGGGACGATACCAACGCGCGATGTCCCAACTGCCGAGCCGTCGGCGCGAGATATTCGAGTTGAGCCGGGTTGAACAACTCTCTTACGACGAGATCGCCGAGCGGCTCGCTATCTCCCGTGCCACCGTGGAGAGTCAGATGGTGAAAGCCTTAAAATTCCTGCGCGAACGGCTCACGAGCCTGTTCTTCTTCCTGTAACTCTTCACAATTTCGTAACAAACGCGGGTAAAGGTCAGTACCCGCCCGATTGTATTACCCCATAGAACACGACCGATGATTACACGCGATCTCTTAGACCGTTTCCGTGCGGGACACTGTACGCCCGACGAAGTGGCTACCCTGCGGGCTTACTTTGACCAGCCGGATACGCCAACCCTCGATGACCTGCTGGCTCAGGACTGGCAGTATGCCGACGCCACAACCCCGCTGCCCAACGGAGCTTCGGGACGGCTTTGGCAACGGTTGTACGTTTCGGTTCAGGGAAGCGACGAGGTCCCAGTGCGGCCGCTCAACAGCCGCCGGTGGGTGGGGTGGCGATGGGCGGTGGCAGCATCGGTGGCAGGGTTGCTGATGGTGGGCGGTTGGTTAGTTTGGCAACGAAAAACGCTACCTGAACCGATGACTGACGGTGCAAATAACTCGATGTCGGATGGTTGGCGAATAAAAACAAACGAAACCAACGCACCCCTAAACCTGACTCTATCCGATGGCAGTACGGTGCGGCTCTTGCCGGGGAGTCGAGTACGGTACCCGGTTAGATTTGCCAGCGCATTGCGGACGGTCCAACTATCGGGCGAAGCGTTTTTCGCAGTCCAGCCCGATAAAGCCCATCCGTTTGTGGTGCAAACGAGATCGGTGCTGGTGCGGGTGCTGGGAACGAGTTTTACGGTGCGCGATTTTGCCAGTCAACCAACGGCAGAAGTAGCGGTGAAAACGGGGCGCGTCTCGGTGTCGCCCACTACTGGAAAAACTGACCGAACCGGTGCGCCAGAGCGACAGCCAGGCTTAGTGCTTGCCCCCAACGAACGCGCCACACTCACGGTAGCGAATGGGCAGGTTGTCAAAGCGTTGGTGGTTGCGCCAGAGGTAGTGAACCCGAAGGCCGTGGTGAATCGGTTTGTATTTGCCGATACACCCGTTGCCGACGTGTTTGGTGAGTTAGAACGGGCCTACGGTGTAACCATTCAGCACGACCGGCAGATGCTGGTAAACTGTACGATTACGGCCCGGCTGTCGGAGCAGCCCTTGTTTACCAAATTAGACATGATTTGCGCCAGTATCGGAGCTGCCTATCGGATTGATGGGACAACGGTGGTGATAAAAAGTAATGGTTGTGAATAGGTGTAGAGACGCGAAATATTGCGTCTCTGTGAATAAAAAAAGCCATTGACGCTGGTCCCGTCAATGGCTCGGTAGTCCTACGTTTCTGGTCCTGAAACGCCCGTTTTGCGGGTGAGGGACTTGTTTTTGCCCAGCTTTTCTCACGAGTGAACAAAACATTCAAAAGTATGCAATTCAACCGACGCTACCACACGATGCTGTGGACTGTCATGAAATTTACCGCTTCTCAACTGTTTCTGATGGCTTTGCTGGTGAGCATGGCTCACGCTCTGCCCGTGTCGGCGCAGGAAATGCTGAAACGCCCCGTTACGCTCAATGCCGACAGACAGCCGCTTGGCTCAGTCTTAACGCAGATTGAAAAAGCCGCCGATGTGCGGTTTGTTTACAGTCCACAGGTGGTTCGGGCCGGGCAGCGGGTGTCGCTCCGCGCTCAGAATCAGTCATTGGCAACGGTATTAGAAACGATTTTCCGTCAAACCCGCATCACCTGGGACATTGTGGGTGGCCAGATTATTCTGAAACGCAACCCCGAAAGCTGGGCCATGAACGTCGAACCCGCTTCCGCTCTTACTGTGTCCGGCGAGGCCGCCGTCAGGACCGTGAGCGGCACCGTGACCGATGGAAAAGACCCGTTGCCGGGCGTGAGCGTCCTGCTGAAAGGCACCGCACGCGGCACCACGACCGATGCTGCCGGGAAATTCTCACTCTCTGTACCGGATGAGTCCGTCACATTAGCCTGTTCCTATATTGGTTATGAACCGCAGGAGATCGCGCTATCGCCCGGCCAGACAACCGTTGACGTTGCGCTGAAAGTCGATCAGAAAACTCTGAGCGAAGTGGTCGTGATTGGCTACGGCTCGCAGTCGAAGGCGAAGGTAACGGGGGTGGTTTCGCAGGTAAAATCAGAGGAGTTGGTGCGCTACAACGGCAGTAGTTTTGCCCAACAGATGGCCGGTAAAGCCGCCGGTGTCGTTATCAACGATGCCTCGGCCCAGCCCGGTTCAAACCCACAGATTGTGATTCGGGGCATCGGCACGCTCACCGCCGGGCGTAACCCCCTGATCGTAGTGGATGGGTTCCCGCTCTCGGAAGGTTCATCGTTCAATTCGGTCAATCCGCAGGACATCGAGACGGTTGATATTCTGAAAGATCCCTCATCGGCAGCTATTTACGGGTCACGGGCGGCTAATGGTGTCGTGCTGATTACGACGAAGAAAGGTCAGAAAGACCGGATTAATGTCTCGCTCGATGTGTATTCGGGTATTCAGCAACGCAGCGATAAGGTCGAATATGTGGATGCCTATCAAGCCGCGCAGTTTTTGACCGAAGCCCGCGATTGGGGGTATATTTCCCGAAACCCAACCACGCGCAACGTTTCCGACGACCGTGCCACGCGCCTGAGCAAGGGTGCGAGCTTGCGCGAATTGCGATTGAATTACCTGCAACCCTATCTGGACAATCAGCCTGGTTTGATCAACACCAACTGGCTCGATGAACTGTTTCGAAATGCACCCATCAGTAGCTACAACGTGGCTATTTCGGGCGGGTCGGCCAAGACCAATTATTACGTCTCGGCCAACTATTTCAATCAGCAGGGTATCGTGCTGAACAACGGTCTCAAACGATACAGCGGCACGGTTAAGATTGACTCGAAACTGTCTGACAAGTTTGACATGGGTGTGAGCCTGAACCCGTCCTATAATTCGCAGACGTTTTTCAACAACAACAGCAACCAATCGAACGACCCTATTGCGAACCTTTACATCATGTATCCGATGTTTGCGCCCTACAACGCCGATGGGTCGCTGGCCATCAGTAATCAGATTCTGGCGAGTATTCCCGAAGACGGCGCATTGGGCGAAAACGCGGTAGCTCTGGCCCTGAAAATCAAGAACAACCGCGATTTCTTCCGCACATTTGGTAATACATACCTCGCCTTTCGGCCACTCGAAGGACTGACAATCAAGACCTTGCTGGGTGGTGATGTCGAAAGTAATCTGTTCGATTTTTACAATCCGTCGGATGTGGGGCAATACCGGGGAGCGGCTCCCAAACCCGCCGTTGCTACGGAAACCCGCGAATTCACGACCAATTATCTGTCCGAAAACACCGTTACCTACAACCGCCAAATTCACGATCACACGCTCGATTTGCTGGCGGGTTATACATTCCAGAAAGAATCGGGGAGTAACACCAACGTAACGGGAACAGGTATTGCCGACGATAATCTGCCCAATATTGCCGGGGCCAGCGCGTTTGTGGCATCAACTTCGCGTTCAATCTGGACGCAGGTTTCGTATCTGGCCCGCGCTCAGTATTCGTATCTGAACAAATATTTGTTCACGGCCACCATCCGGCGCGATGGCTCGTCGCGCTTCGGCAACGACCGGAAATGGGGCAATTTCCCGTCCATAACGGGCGGCTGGATTATCAGCAACGAATCGTTTTTCCCACAATCGAAACTACTGACATTCGCCAAAGTGCGTGCCAGTTGGGGTCAATCGGGTAATAATCAGATTGGTTCATACAGCTCGCAGGCATTGGTCAATTCGGCAAACTACGTCTATGGCAACGCGTTGGCACCAGGCTTTGCGGCCACCACTACGCCTAACCCGAACCTGTCGTGGGAAACCAAAACGGCCACCAACATCGGCCTGAATCTGGGGCTGGGGTCGCGGTTCACGCTCTCGGCCGATTATTACACCTCCACTACGAAAGACCTGTTGCTCAATGTGCCGGTGCCGGAGCAGTCGGGTTTTAGTGCGTCTATTCAGAATATCGGCAAGATTCAAAATAGCGGTTTTGAACTGGAATTGGGCGGCAACAACCTCAATTTGGGGCCATTGAACGTAGGCTTTAGCGGCAATATTGCCACCAACGCCAACAAAGTGCTGGCTCTGGCACCCGGTCAGGACCAGATTTTGACGGGTGGGTCGAGCCAATTTCTGACGAAAGTCGGTGGTTCGATTGCCGAGATGTACGGCTACAATATCATCGGCGTGTATAAAACGCCGGAGCAACTCAACACTATTCCGAGTTTGACGGGGACGCTGCTAGGCGATTACATTGTGGAAGATTTGAATAAAGATGGCAAGATTGACCTGAGCGACCGCAAGACGTTCGGCACCTATAACCCGAAACTCACCTACGGATTTTCGGGCAATTTGGGCTGGAAAGGATTGGAATTCAGTTTCTCATTGCTTGGGATCGTAGGACGCAAAATCTTCGATCAGCAACTGTCATCACATGAAGAATCAGGCGAAGGGTTTGGCACACCAAACACCTATTATTTCCAGAATCGTTATCACCCTCAAAATAACCCGAACGGTTTTCTGGCGCAGCCAAACCTCGGTAATTTCTCGTCGGCCCGGCGACTGACCCGTGCGTCGAATTACTTTTTCAAGGATGCTGATTACCTCCGGTTACGAAATCTGCAAGTCGCTTATAACCTGCCGAACGTGTGGCTAAGCCGCGCAAAACTGTCGGGCGCACGGTTCTATGTGACAGCCAATAACCTGTTCACGATCACCAAGTTTCGGGGTTTTAATCCCGACGCCACCACAACTGGAAACGTGCTGACCAACGGCCAATCGCAGGCCAACTACCCGGTGGCCCGGTCGTTCATTGTTGGATTCAACGTCAATTTTTAATCAGAAAAAGCATCACCGATGAAAAAGATAATTGTTGTTCTCGCCCTGCTGGGCAGTATGCTCGGCCTTGCTTCCTGCGAAGAGCAGTTGTTCCAAAGCCCTATTACGTCGAAGGAATTAAGCAACTTTCTCCGTAATGAAATCGAAGTGGAAGAATACGTCAATGCGGTTTATGCCAATTTGCAAACAAACGGTCTGTATGGTCGCGACTTACCGGCTTTTGTCGAGATTCCATCCGATAACACCTACAGCGAAGTACCAGCCAACGATGGCGGAAACTACGGACAGTTGGATTTGTTCACCACTATTCCGGCCAATACGCTAACTACGGATGCCTGGCAGCAATCGTACCGGACTATTCAACGCGCCAACGTGGTGCTGAACCGGATCGACAAAATCACCTACGCCGTGGCCGCTACCAAACAGGCCCGTATTGGCGAGATGAAATTTATCCGTGCCCTGCTCTACTTCAATCTGGTCCGGCTTTATGGTGATGTGCCTCTGGTTGTAGAAGAAACCGTTGACCCAAATGATTATTTCGGCAAGGGCCGCACCCCGTCGGCACAGGTTTACACGCAGATTGTTAAGGACTTAACTGAAGCCATTACCGCCTTGCCCGAAACCAGCACGCAGGCTGGGCGCGTGGTGAAAACAGCGGCACAAACGTTGCTGGCAAAGGTGCTGCTAACCCAGAAAAACTACGCCGAAGCCCGGACGCTGTTGTTGGCGGTGGTGGCATCGGGCCGACACACGCTCCTGCCCGACCCGGCCACGGTGTTTTCTATAACTAACGAGAACAACCGCGAGATCATCTTTGCTGTGCAGTTTGCATCGGGCGTAAACGGCAATACTGAAGGCAGTACCATGTTTCAGCAGTTTGCTCCTTCTGGCACGGTGTCGGGCGCGAAGGGCCATAATTTGCCTACCAAAAGTCTCTATGCCTTGTATGCCACGACCGACAAACGCCGGGGCACCTACCTGACCGCCACTGCGTCGGGTATTCCGTGGGGGCGCAAACTGACCCAACCAACAGTCATTACCGACGGTGGTAGCGATGTGGTAATCCTGCGCTATGCCGACGTGGTCTTGATGTTGGCTGAGGTTGAGAATGAACTGGGTAACGCTACCGCAGCCGCCACCAACCTGAACCTGATTCGGACCCGGGCCGCGCTTGCCAACACCACCGCCACCACCCAAACGACACTCCGAGCAGCCATTGACCTGGAGCGTCGGCTCGAACTGGTCAACGAAGGCCATCGCTGGTTCGATTTGTTACGGACCGGAACGGCCATTCAGGTAATGAACGACTGGTTTAAGGCCAATAACATTCTTGTCACGATCACGGCTAAAGACCTGCTGATGCCCATTCCACAAAGCCAGATCGACACCGACCCGGCCATTAAACAAAATCCGGGCTATTGACCCTAAATGAATGGAACGCAGATTGTTATGATTCTTATGATTGGTTAAGATCATAAGAATCATAACAATCTGCGTTCCATCAACCTCTCCGATGCGAACCATTCAGAGCCTACCCCTGCTGTTCGGAAATGGTACGGTCCTTATCAATCAACGAGTAAATAGACTCAGAAAGTCAACGAGTAGTTTCTCAAAAACGCTTTCAACTGCTCAATCTCATCGTCTGTAATAGCCGGGAAGTTGGCGATGCGGAAGGTCGTGTTTTTCCATTGTCCATAGCCATTACCGAGCGTAATACCGGCTTCTTTGGTGGCCTCTTTTATGGCTTTAATGTCGGCCTCGCTACCCTCAACCGCAATCACCGTGCGCGACCGAAGGCCGGGTTCGGTGATGAGCAGCCGGAACCGGCTTTCCGAAGTTGGTGTCTGGTTCAGCTCGTTCTCGAAAAAGGTGTACCAGGCATCGGCTCGTGCCTGGGTTCTGGCGTCGACTTTGGCAATGGGCGGCACCTGTTGCAACACCCGCATGAGGCAATAAATGCCCAGCCCGTTGGGCGTGTAGGGCGTCTGAAACTGCCGGAAATTCTCATGTATAAACAACAGACTGTTGTAGTGTGCCCGGTCGTTGATGCGCTCGGCCCGCTCCAGCGCACGGGAGGAGTATACCAGCACGGCCAACCCCGCCGGAAGCCCGAAGCATTTTTGTACCGACGCAAACCAAACGTCGGCCTGCTCCCAATCGAGCGCGATACCCGCCATCGACGACACCGCATCGACCGCAATGATACCCCCAAATTCACGCCGGATTCGGAGTAACTTGTTCATGGTGAGCTGCGTGCCGTTCGACGTTTCGTTCTGAACTAGGCAGATCGTTCCCGACCCGTCTGTCTTATGCACAAGCGCATTGTAAACCGCGTTGCCCTGCTCGTATGACTGCTTGTCAAGGGTATTGAATCCAACAGCCTGCGGGTTGATCCGCTGGGTATAGTCCAGCCATTTCTTGCCAAAAGCCCCACTGTAGGCGTGCAATGTGGTTTTGTCGGTCAGCGATTGGGCCACAATCTCCCAGCACTCCGTTGCTGACGACACCAGCGCGATATGGTAGTCGGTGGGAATGTCGAGCTTCTCGTGGAGTAGCCGAACGGTCTCGCGCACAATGTCCATAAATCCCGCGCTCCGGTGATTCAGGCTTGTAATGCCCGACCGCACAGCCTCTGCCGCGTAGTCGGCCACTTCGGGGTATACTTTTGAGGGGCCGGGGTAAAAGGTTGTCATTTACCGATTCAGGATTAGTTCTTTCAACTGTCTCAAAATGAATACAATCCGGTTGAGGTCGTGGCGGTCCGATGCGTCCAGCTTTGGACTGACGAAATACTCAGCACCTGACAACACCGTGAAATTCCAGATGCTGCCCACCAACCAAGCTCCATAAACCGGCTTGCCATCGGCGTTGCGATCTTGAGCCACCAACATAGCCGCTAGCATTTGGGCCTCCGGGTCGTTACTGTCGCCCTTCTGCTTCTTGAATTCTTGCAGAAAGAAGTAGGGCGTGCGGGGCGTGGCAATACCAGCCGCCGAAGCCAGCAGACAATCGCAAATGACAGCAATTTTGACTCCTTTCAACACCGCCGACATAGGCCGCTCATAGAACGATACAATCTTGTCGGAGTCCTCAATATCAACCAGATCCAAAATCAGGCTGATAAACTTCATCTTCAACTCTTCTTCATTCCAGCCATCGCCCGACCGCAAAGCTTTTTGATATAGCTTATCAAGCCGTTGAACTTCGGCTTCAGTCAGCGTCCCGGTAGCCTGCATCCAGTCATCCAGAATAGCTCCCGACCGCAACCGGGGCAGGTCGAAATGGACCAGAAAGGAGTCCGTATCAAGCGGAAGGCGTTTTAGAGTTTCCATAAAATAATTCGTTAGGCCGATATAAATTAATCATTCTCCAGCAGATACCGAACCGCCAACTCATACCCCAATAACCCCAGACCCACAATCACGCCCTTACTTTTGGCCGATAAATAACTGTGATGCCGGAACGACTCGCGGGCATGCACGTTCGAGATATGTACCTCGACGGTGGGGGCCGTGATGGCCGCGAGGGCGTCGGCGATGGCGATAGACGTGTGGGTGAGTGCCCCCGCGTTGATCACGATCCCGTCGACGGTGAAACCGAGTTCGTGAATTTTATCAATCAGTTCACCCTCGTGATTCGACTGAAAATAGTGAATTTGCACGTCGGGGAACTGTTCTTCAACTGTTTTTAGGTAGTCGACAAACGTACGGCTTCCGTAAATGTGTGGCTCGCGCTTACCTAACAGGTTGAGGTTCGGGCCGTTCAGGATCAGGATTTTTTTCATTATGTGGCAACGTTATATAAACAGTTTTATTAGTTATCTGAAACTCGAACGCTCGTTGGCCGACAATTCGGTGGAGGCTTATGAACACGACGTGCAAAAACTCTGGCAATATTTGGCGTTGCACGGGGCGGCTGTGGCTCCCAACACCGTAACAGAGGGGCATCTGTTTGGGTTTCTGTCGTATTTGAGCGAGCTGGGTTTGTCGGCGCAGAGTCAGGCCCGGATACTGTCGGGGTTGAAATCGTTTTATAAATACCTGCTGCTCGAAAACCTCACCGATCACGACCCCACCCAACTGATCGAAGGACCAAAAACCGTTCGGAAACTGCCCGACACGCTTAGTTTTCCTGAAATCGAGACTATGCTCGACGCCATCGACCTCTCGACGCCCGCCGGACCACGCGACCGGGCTATGCTCGAAGTGCTCTACAGTTCGGGCCTGCGCGTGTCCGAACTGCTCGACCTGCGCATTACCAATTGCTATTTCGAGGTGGGGTTTGTGCGGGTGCTGGGCAAAGGTAGTGAAGTTCGGCTGGTGCCCATCGGGAAGGACGCCATGCACTACACCCAACTCTACATCGACTCGGTGCGGATTGAGCTGGATGTGAAGAAAGAAGCCTCCGACCGGGTGTTCCTGAACCAGCGCGGTGGGCCGTTGTCGCGGGTGGCTGTGTTCACGATGATAAAACGGGTGGCTGCCGAGGTGGGTATTCGCAAAAATATTAGTCCGCACACCCTGCGCCATTCCTTCGCCACCCACCTCATTGAGGGCGGGGCCGACCTGCGGGCCGTTCAGCAAATGTTAGGCCATGAGTCGATCACAACCACCGAAATCTACACGCACCTCGACCGGGAGTACCTCACCCAAACCATGATCGATTATCACCCCCGAAGCAAGAAAGCAGTAGGCAGTAGGCAGTAGGCAGTGGGCAGTGGGCAGTAGGCAGTAGGCAGTAGGCAGTAGGCAGTAGGCAGTAGGCAGTGGGCAGTAGGCAGTAGGCAGTAGGCAGTAGGCAGTAGGCAGTAGGCAGTAGGCAGTAGGCAGTTATGTGAAGCAGTCTATTCCTGCATCAGTTACTGCCTACTGCCTACTGCCTACTAACAAAAACACCCCGCAGCCATTGACCACGGGGTGTCCCAAACACCTGTTAACCCTAACCTAAACCACTATGATGCACTAGTTAATAACTTGCTATACGAAGATATTAGCATATATCGTGCCAAAGCTAAAGCTAAGCTAATATTTTGCACACGCAGGTGCTTTTTGCAGTAATGGTAGTAGCCTCGTCGACAAGCTGGAAGCCGTCTTTGATGCCGTTCCAAAGTTCGGCACTATGCTTGTGATCGTTGATCGTCACAATCAGCAGGCCTTCGGGCTTCAGATACGTAGAATAACGTTGTAGGGTTTTCAGGGGGTGTTTGCTATAATAAATAACTTCGTTGAAAATAATCATATCAAACTGACCGTCAGGTTTATAGGTGTCCATGTCGGCCACGAGATACGCGCATTTTTCGTCGCCTGCATCCTGGGCCGCCTTCTGTATGGCAAGGTCCGAAATGTCGGTGCCCACATAGCGACCGTAGTTTTGGGTCTGGAGCCGCTGTTGCAACAACCCCTCGCCACAGCCAATTTCCAGAATGTCGGGTTGGCCGGGCTTTAAAAATTTCACGTAGCCGACGATCACACTGAACCGGGCGAGTTCGTCCATCGCTTTGAGACCGTCCCATAAGCCCTTGCCGTATTGGTGATTCCAGCGGTCGCGATTAATGCGTAGAATCTTGCGCTTGAAAAACGAAATTAGGTTGTTCATGGATGTAAATTTGCCCAATGACAACGACAATTCCGTCTCTGACTTGCCAGAAAGACCTCTTTTCACTGCCTGCCGACCTACATTACATCAATTGCGCCACGCGCGGCCCGTTTAGCTGCGCCGTTGAAAGGGCAGGGGTGAACGCCATTCAGCAACAGACCAACCCGTTTTCGCTTACGGCCACGCACTTTTTTGAGCAGCCTACGCGGGTTCGTCAACTCTTCGCGCAACTGATTAACGGCGACGATCCCGACCGCATTGCCGTGATTCCGTCCGTTTCGTATGGCATGGGCGTGGTGGCCCGTAACCTGCACCGCAAGCCCGGCCTGGCTCGTGGGCAGCACATCCTGCTCACCGACACCGAATTTCCGAGCGACGTGTATGCCTGGGAGCGTGTGTGTGCCGAACTGGGCCTGAGTATCCAAACGGTGCCGATGCCTGCCGATATGCCGCGTGGGGCAACCTGGAACGAGCAACTGCTGGAAGCCATAACGCCCCAAACGGCCCTCGTGGTGGTACCGCCGGTGCATTGGATGTACGGCATCCGGTTCGATCTGGAAGCCATTGGCCAACGGGCCAGAGCGGTTGGGGCCTGGTTTGCCGTCGACGCGACACAATCCATTGGGGCCATGCCGTTCGATCTGGGGCGTGTCCGGCCCGACGCGCTCGTGTGTGTAGGCTACAAGTGGCTTATGGGGCCATATTCCACTGGTTTAGCCTATTACGGTGAGGCTTTCGACGATGGAATTCCGCTCGAAGAAACCTGGATGGGTCGCCTGAACAGCGAGCAGTTTCACCGCCTGACCGAGTATCAGCCCGAATACCGCCCCAAAGCGTTTCGGTACAACGTGGGCGAACAAAGCCACTTCATCCACATGCCCATGCTTGAAGCCGCCCTCGCCCAACTGCTCGACTGGCAACCCGAACGCATTCAGAACTACGCCCGCGACCTGATGACCGACGCCCTCACCGACCTCCAAACCGTGGGGTGCCGTGTCGAAGATGACCCCTGGCGGAGCCACCATTTGCTGGGCCTTTGGTTGCCCGACCATGCCGATCCCGTGGTGGTTCAACAGGCGTTGCTGGCCCGGAAGGTGTCGGTATCGGTGCGGGGTCGGGCGTTGCGCATATCGCCCAACGTGTACAACGACGAGCGCGACGTGGCGATGTTTGTAGAGGCCCTGAAAGCAAGCTTGTAGTGCCGGATACCATCCGGCACAGCCGCAAGGCTAAAAGGGGTTGCTGATGTCAGAGGACAGCTTTCTCACGTTTTCTACTATTGGCCTTACGGCCATGCCGGATACTACCGTAGCGACGGACCGTCGGCACTACACAACCATACTATGACCGACACCTTCGCCAGCCGCGCCATTACCTTCTATGAGAGCTTGCGCGAACCCACCGGCCTGCCTGCGGGCGTGTCGGCGTTGAACCCGTACCGGGAGCCGGAAGTACAGCACATTGGTCGCGAATTTTACGGCAATTTTTTCAACGATACCCACCCGCGCGTGTTCGTTATGGGTATCAACCCCGGTCGGTTTGGGGCGGGCGTCACGGGAATCTCGTTTACCACCCCCCAAAACCTCGACCAGTACTGTGGCATCCCAAACAGCCTGCCGCCTACGCCCGAATTATCGAGCCGGTTTATTTACCAAATCGTTGAAGCTTTCGGAGGAGCAGCCAATTTTTACAGTCATTTTTTTCTGACCTCGCTGTATCCGTTGGCCCTCGTGAAGAACGGCAAAAACTACAATTTTTACGACGACCGGGCCACCACCGAGGCACTTTGGCCCGTGATTACGGACAACGTCCGGCAGCAACTCCAATTCGGTGCCCGGCGTGATGTAGCGGTTTGCCTGGGCCGAAAAAACGAGCAGTTTTTGACCCGACTTAACGCCGAAAACGGCTTCTTCGAGCGGGTAATCTCGCTCGACCATCCGAGGTATATTTTGCAGTACAAAAGTAAATCGATTGATGCGTATATTGAGCAGTATATCAGCGTGTTAGGTGGTGAAATTAGTTTGTAGTTGACGAACGAAACGCGCCCGAAAAACGTTAAAAAAACATGGACGATATTAAGTACCCCATTGACATATTGACTGCCCCCATTCAGCCCGATGAGATTGAGTGGCGCGTGCAACAACAGACCAAAACCGGCAAGCTAATTGTAGTGCCGTACATCACTAATCGGTGCGTGATGGAGCGGTTCGACCGGCAGTTTGGCTGGCACGGCTGGCAAAACGACATTACCGAAATCGGCGACGGTTTCTTGTGCCGCATCACCGTTACCATGCCCGACGGAACCCGCCTGACCAAGACCGATGGAGCTAGCCGTACCGACATTGAACCCGTAAAAGGCGGCATCTCCGACGCTATGAAACGCTGCGCCGTTCAGTTTGGCGTGGGCCGTAATCTCTACAGCTATCCCCGCGTATTTGTGGAAACGCCCGACAAGTATATTCCCGATTGGGCGAGCCAACAACTCGACGCACTGGTTAAAAAAATCAACGATGGCACTTATAAAGGGGGCGAGTTTGTGACCCTTAAGGAGTCGTATCGTAAGTAATGGAGTTCATAAGCCCCTTCACTTTTTCACTGCGTAAAATGATAAAACGTTTATTGTTTTGTTTTTGGCTTTCTATCTCCTGCGCGTTGGCGCAGACGGAGGTCCCCTCCACTACTGTTGCTGCTGCCCCAACGCAACAGTTTCCCCAGTTCAAAGGTGGCAATGAGGCTCTAATGGCCTTTATCGTGAAGCATTATCAATACCCCAACGCGGGTGAGACAAGTGTTCGGTTTAGAGTAACGGCACGGGGGACCGTTAATTCAGTCAGGGTGTTGAAAACCCAGGGAGCGGGGGCCGATAAGGAGCTGATTCGGGTTATCAAACTTACCTCTGGAAAATGGATTCCGGGGCGGTCTAATGGTGTAGCGGTTGATATGGATTACATTCAACCCCTGATTCTAACTCCTATCAGTCAGCCTGTTAAGCGTCCAACTGTCAAATCGAAGTGAGCGACGCGCTACCCATTCTCGCTTTGCTCTTCCTGAACATCGTGGTGTGCGAATGGTTGAGCCGGAAGCCGTTGTTCAGGCAATTGGGCACGGCCCTGATGGTCATTATCCTGACGGCCATCGAAGCTAACCTCGGTCTGATTCCTACGACCGATACTCCGCTCTACGATTCCATTTTTGGGTACGTAATGCCGTTTGCCCTGTTTGTGCTGTTGTTGAGCGTGAACCTACAGGACCTGCGCCGGGCGGGTTTGCCCATGCTTACCATGTTTCTGATTGGGTCCACAGGCACTATCATCGGCGTGGTGGTGAGCATGTGGCTGTTCAACGGACCCGAAAGCATTGGCCCGCAGTTTTTCGCCCTGGCGGGCATGTTCACCGGTACGTACATCGGGGGGGCACTCAACTTCCACGCCGTAGCCCTCCATTACGGCGTAGCCAAGTCGGGTAATTTGTTTGTGGCCGCCACAGCCGCCGACAACATCATGACCGCCCTCTGGATGATTGCCACCCTGGCCATCCCGCAATTTCTGGCGCGTCGGTTCCCTCGCCCGATGGTTGGATTGCCCCCCACCGGGGAGGCTGCATCTGTTGAGGTGCCCGGTCAGGAGGATGCCGAAACCCTGGCCCCGGTCGATTTGGCCCTGCTGGTGGCCCTGAGCCTGGGGGCCATCTGGCTCTCCAAATACCTCACGAGCCTGCTCCCGCAACTTCCGTTTGTGATCGTGCTGACCACCATTGCGCTCGCACTGGCGCAGATTCGGGCGGTGAACAGGCTTCGGGGTGGGCGGCTGTTAGGCCTCACGGCAATCTACCTGTTTCTGGCCGTGATTGGGGCCTACTGCGACCTGGCTGCGTTTGCCCGCGACGGGCAACTGGCTATTGTTCTATTTGGGATAATCAGCACGCTTGTGCTCATTCACGCCCTGATCGTATTTGGCATTGGTGCCCTGTTTCGGCAAGATTGGGCGGTGGTAGGCATTGCCTCGCAGGCCAATATTGGCGGTGCCACCTCGGCTCTGGCCCTGGCCCGGAGCCTGAACCGCCCCGATCTGCAACTGTCGGCGGTACTGGTTGGCTCGCTCGGCAACGCCATTGGCACGTATCTGGGTATTTTAATTGCCGAATTACTTCGTTAAGCCTAATGATTATCCGTAACGCCACTCTTGCCGACCTCGACGCGTTGGTACACCTATCCGCTACCACCATGCGGGAGGCATTTGGCCCGCCCCATAATCCGATTGAATGGGTCGATGCCTACATCGCCGAATCGCTCACCCCGGCAATCTTGGCCGCTGAGTTACAAGACCCTAAAGCCCAGTATTTTGTCGTCGAAACCGACGCGGGGCAGGCCGTTGGCTATGCCAAAGTGCGACGAAATCCTCCGCCCCGGCGTATGGTAGAACGCCGGTCGCTCGAAATCCAGCGTATTTATTTGTTGGAGAGCCACATTGGGGGCGGGTTAGGCCGTAAATTGATGGACCATTGTCGGGCCTATGCCGCAGAAAAAGGCTACCGGGCGGTGTATTTGGGCGTTTGGGAGCGTAACGAACGGGCCAAAGCGTTTTATGTCCGGCTGGGGTTTAAACCTTTTGGCTGGCATGCGTTCCAATTCGGGCCGGACCGCCAACGGGATATTTGGATGGAAAACGAGTTATAGATAGGTGAGAAACGCTTTAACAAACAGAAACTGTGTACCTTGGCAGGCCTTCGGCTTATCCATATGGTTCTGTTTGTGGGCGTTAGGGGCTGATGCTCAATCGAAAGTAGCGACGGCCCGACGGGCGAAATCGGACACGTTACCTGCTACTCAACTAACCGACTCGACTACCCGACAGCGAATTTCAGCCGACTCAATAGCCCGAATACGGACGCGACTCATTGCCGACACCTTGCTGGCTCCCCGAAACGATAGCGCGATTTACACCCGTTTCAAACAGCGCATGTATAAACGGCGGCTCACCCGCCAACTCTACGACGCCCTGTTTCGCGATGTGTATAACAGCCGAGCCAACACGGGCGAGGTAAACGAGATCGAAGTGAACCCCTTTCAGCCGTATGCGGGGCGCGTGATCGGCACCGTGCATGTTCGGCGGCTCGACGTGTTCGGGCAGAGCGTGTACGACACCCTGCGGCAGGCGCGTAACTGGTTCGAGCGGACGGCCAACAACCTGCACGCCAACACCCGCGAAGGCATTATCCGGCGGCAGTTTCTCTTGTTCAAAGAAGGCGATTTGGTCGACCCGGAGATGCTGCGCGACAACGAACGGCTGCTGCGCACGACGCCCATTTTTCACGATGCCCGTATTTTGGTGGTGCCCCGCCCGGGTAGCCGCATGTTTGTCGACGTGTTTGTAATTACGCAGGACGTGTGGTCGTTGTTGCCGGGTGGGGGCTTTGGCGGGTTCAATAATTTCAGCCTTATTCTCGATCAGCGCAACTTCCGGGGGGTGGCGCATCAGGTCTACAACCGGTTTAGCTACAACGGAACCATACCCGGCCAAAAATTTGAGTATCAGGGTCGTTACGCTATTCCGTACGTCAACGTGTTGGGTCTGAAAACGTTCGTAACGGCTCAGGCCGACATTTTGCACCTGCGCGACATAAAACAGCAGTCGTTCAAACTGTACCGCCCGTTTCTGACACCCGACACCAAGTATGCCGGTGCCCTCGAACTGAACCACACGCGGCTAAACAGCCTGTATTACGACAACCTCGACAGTGCCCGCTTCATAAACCTGAGCTATAATTTTCTGGATTTGTGGTTTGGGCGGTCGTTTCGGATCAACGTCGGCAGCCCCGATGCCCAAACCCGCACCCGGTTGGTGGTGGCCGCACGCGTGACACGCTACGACTACATTGACCGGCCAACGGTTTCTGCCGACAGCAACCAACTCTATCAGAACAGCCGAACGGGTTTGTTTAGCTTCGGTATATCGCAACGCCGATACGTGCGCGATGTGCTCATTTACGGCTATGGCCGCACTGAAGACGTGCCCGTGGGCAACCTGTTTTCGGTGGTCGTGGGGGTCGACAATGCCGAGTTGGGCGAACGTATGTATTCGGGGTTGAATTTCTCGCGGGGGCAGTATTTCCGCAAAGCCGGGTATTTCTACGGCCTGATGAACGTGGGCGGATTTTACCGAACCCGTGGCATTGAGCAGGGCGTGTTTTCGTTTATCGGCAATTACTTTAGTCCCTTGCACAAAACGGGTTGGGGTAATATGCGGCACTTCGTCACGAGCCGACTAACATACGGGAGAGAACGGTTTAATAATGAGTACATTGTCTTGTCGGGGCGGGATGGTATCGGCATCAATACCGACGCGCTGCGCGGCACCAAACGCCTGACAATGGGCTACGAAAACGTGTTGTTTTCCAAGCTCAACATCGTTGGTTTTCGGGTGGCCATCATCAGCTTTGCCAACTTTGGGCTGGTCAACAACCCCGGCCGGTCGTTGTGGCGCGGGCCTGTGTATCAGGGCTATGGACTTGGGTTGCGGATTCGGAACGAGAACCTGACGTTCAACAGTTTTCAGATTCGGGTGTCGTATTTCCCCAATATTCCGAACAACAGCAGTTTGTTCCGGTATCAGGTCGAAGCGTTCCCTACGCTCCGGTTCCGCGACTTCGATATTGCCGCCCCCGAAATTGTACCGTATCGGTAGGCTTTTACCTTTGCTGTATGATTCGCATCTTTCAACAGGACGAGACTTCCGTTCGTAAAATCCGGGATATTGATTCATTTCGCGACACCGAGCGAACGCTTTGGGTGGACTTGCAAAACCCCACCCGCGACGAAATTCAGAGTGTTGAGGATAAGTTCGATGTAAGTTTTCAGAGTCAGCAAGAGCAGGCTGAGATTGAGAGCAGTTCGCGTTACATCGAAGAAGATGACTACCTTATCGCCAACACGAACTTCCTTATCTACAGCAAAGAAGACGGTTATGTGAGTAAGCCGGTGAGTTTTTTGCTCAAAGACGAACAACTGTTTACCTACCGCAACGCGGACCTCAAATCGTTTGCCGATACGGTAAAGCGCATCAAGTCGAAACGGACCGCGTTTGTAGATGGGGGGCAGATTATGATCGCCATTTTCGAGTCGCGGATTGACGCCGACGCCGACCTGATCGAGCAGATTTCGTTCGAGGTAAAGGCCATCAACAAACAGCTCGACCTCGATGCCAAACTCGACCGCGAAATGCTCCTGAACATCAACGACTACCAGGAGTTGACCATGACCATTCGGGAGAGCGTCGTGGATAAGCAGCGGGTGATTTCGGCCCTGATTCGTTCTAATGGCTGGTTTACGCCCGACGAACAGGCGCAACTCCGCACGCTCATCAAAGATATTAACTCGCTTATTGAGCACACCAACTTCATTTTTGAGCGGCTCGAATTCTTGCAGGACACGTTTCTGGGTCTGGTCAATCTGGAGCAAAACCAGATTGTTAAGCTCTTCACGGTCTTGTCGTTGGTGCTGCTGCCGCCCACCCTTATTGCGAGTATCTACGGCATGAACTTCGACACCATGCCCGAACTGCATTGGCCATACGGCTACCTGTACGCGCTGGTGCTGATGGTGGTATCGACCTTGCTTACCCTCCTCTATTTCCGTAAAAAACACTGGCTCTGATGTACCCAAAACTCCCTCCGTTTCCTCAGCAATACCAGATTTTTCTGACGGTCTACGGCACTCGATTTCTGATTGCGGGCCTGATTACGATTGGCGGCTACTGGCTCATTAAGCTCGTGTTGCGGGCCATTGGCCGACTGCTTACCCAACAACAGATTGACCGCGATGTGCAGCCATTTCTGCTATCCTTAATGCGAATCGGATTACTGGTGGCATTGGTGCTGAGCGTGTTGAGTACGCTAGGGGTTGAAACCAATTCATTTCTGGCCGTGATTGGTACGGCGGGGTTGGCCGTAGGGCTGGCCCTGCAAGGGAGCTTGGCCAATTTTGCGGGTGGGCTACTGATCCTGGCCCTGAAACCATTTCGGGAGGGCGATTTGATCGCCGTGACAGGCTTAACGGGCTATGTGCAAGTGGTGAACCTGCTCAACACGGTGCTCATCACCGACGACAACCGGACCATTACACTGCCTAACAACACGCTGACTACCAACGCCATTGTTAACTATTCGCGACTCGAAACCATACGCGTCGACTCGTCGGTTACGGTTGGTAATGGTCATTCTATCGCCGAGGTCCGTGTGTCCATACAAAAAGCCATCGCCAACTGTTCTGTGGCCTTACCCGACCGCCAACACGACGTACTGGTAAGTAAGTTGACCGATAGTGGCATTCAGTTCGATGTGCGGGTTTGGGCACTTAGCCGGGACCTGCCCCAAGTCAACCACGCCGTACTGGAAGCCATTGGCGGGCAATTCGTGCAGGACGGTATCAAAATGCCCCGCAACGAGATCGACGTGTTGCGGTTTTTGTAAGGCTAGATTTTTTGGCTAGATGATTTCCGTTGCGTTTGAATTGCGATACTCTTTCGTTGTCGAAGCAGCTTTTTTTGCTGTATGTAAGCACTGATTCGTTGTTGTTCTTCTGAGGTCAACTCACGACCATCTACAGTGAAATCCACGCCTTGAGGTTCTTTAATGATGCTCATAATATTGTGCTTTTAAAATAGCGATTGACCAGTTTTAAAGCCTCTGGCGTGTCAATCACCATTGTATCTCCATAAAGTATTTTTGCTCCTAAGGTTTTTTGATAATGCTGCCGAAGCAACGTTTTGGAGACAAACGAGATAAATCCCCCATACCCGCTCTCAAACGAAACTTTGCATGCGAAAGCAACGAGATTGGCTGGTACGCCAACATAAACTTTGCTTTTACCTTTGTTGAATAATGCACTTTCCAGCAGGTGCATAAAAACATGATCACCCTTATCTTCAAGACTCAGTAGTCCCTGGATAACTGTGTCGTTAGCTAAGGTAGTCAGCCTAAAAACCTGCTTCCTATCATCCTGCAATTCCTTCTTCCAATTAAACTGCCAATCTTTCTTCTTGATATGCCGAGCATCAGACAACAGTACGGATAAAATAATCGTGTCGAACGTCTCTCCTGTAATTACGTTTTCAATAGAATTGGTCAACTTATCAATTTCAACATCAAGCATGATTGTGATTGACAGGGGCATAATTGGCGAGTGAATATACGCAAAAAAATGTCCCCTGCCAACCCCATTATCATCTTGGCCTCCGGCCACCACCACCGCCCGGCTGACCACCACCGGCGGGCTGCTGACCACCTCCGCTGTCGCCACCGCCGTCGCCGTCTTTGACGTCGTCGTTGTTAACACCCCGCCGACGACGTTGTGGCTGATCGAAGCTCATTTTGCCAATCCGATAGCTGAAATTTACCCGAACGCCAGCGTTGAATTGACTCGTTACACTACTACGGGCGAAGACCCCCGGCGTTTCGGATTCGGAACGGATTCGGAACGGGAAGTTGAAGAAGTTTTCGCCCGCTAAACCAACGCTACCCCGCTTGTTTTTGAAGTCTTTTTTAGCCCCCAGGCTATAGAAAACAAACCCGCCCTGGTAACCCTGCAACGTGACCTGCCGCCCACGGGCGAACGCGAAGCCCTGCATACCCCACCCGTTTTTGATGGTCAGGTTGGTGAAAATACGCCCCGAGATCACAAAACCTGAGTTAGAAGCTGCTACGGTGCCTGCACTTAGCCCCGTGCCGTTGCTGGGGGCCGTGGGTACTTGTCCTTTCAGATACGCCATGTACGCATCGAAGCCCCCGCCAATTTGCCATTTCGAGAACAGGGTTGCATTACCAAAAATGTTGGCCCCATACGCATTTTCAATGCCAATATTCTGTGGAGTTGTGATGAGTGCGTTCTGGAAAACTGGTTCCGTCACGTTGAAGCCCGTTTGTACCAGCGTGGTATTTGTTACGCTCGTGATGGAGTTGTTCGAGAATCGTGCAAACAACGACCCATTGATATACACCGACTTAACGTAGGTGCTGCCGCTGAACTCAAAATTATCGTTCAGTTCGGGGCGGAGTAAGGGGTTGCCCTGATTCACGTTCAGTGGGTTGGCAAAGTTCAGGTTCGGGTTGAGCGATTGAATACCGGGTCGCTGAATACGTCGGTTATAGGCGATTTTGACCGTTTTGCCACCCTTCAATGACTTCGAGATGTTAATGCTCGGCACAAAGTTGGCGTAGTCGGGCACCTCGTCGAGACTGGCGGAGCCTTCGCGGAGGAAGTTGGCGTTGATGAACGTGTATTCGTACCGCGCACCTGCCTTGATGGTGTACTTCGTTTTCGAGGTGTACGTGTAGGCCAGGTAAGCGGCCGCAATGTCCTGCCCATAGTCGAGCGTGTTGCCGGGACGGGTGCCATCGAGCAGAAACTGGTCGAGCAGGGGCGGGTTGGCTACGTAGGTTGAAAACTGACTGTTCACCTGCCGCAGGATGCCCTTACCGCCAAACTCGATAAGCTGATTCGAGGCAATCGGTGTCTGATAATCAAGCTGCAAGGTCGTTTCCTGGTTGTAGCTTGGGTTCAGGTTGCGTTGCCGCGACGTAATCGTTTGAAGATCAACGTTGTTCAGAATGTCCGCCGTGAAATTGTTCTCGCGGGTATTCCGGCTAAACTGTGCCGACACGCTGAACTCTTTTTGTGGTTTCTCAAACGTGCGGGTATAGTCGATGTTAGCGTCGACGGTGTTCGAATTATCGAGGCTCAACACGTCGCGCACGTTGGTGATGATTGAGGTCGAGGTGGGCGGGGTGTAATCTGTGCGCAGGTTGTCCTGGCTCGTGCGGTTGTTGCGCAGGCCGAACCGCACACTGGCAGTCAGGTTGCTGTATTTGTTGATGTCGTAATCCCAGCTCAACGTATACTGCCCAAACGCACCCTGATTGAGCGTGTTGGCGATCTGCCGCGTGGTCGCCACGCCCGCCCCCGTGAACGTCCGCTGTGTATTGTCGAAGGCACCGCGCACGTTGTAATTGGCCCGGCCAAACCCGCCGAGGTTGAAGCCCATTTTACCGTTTCGCAGGCTCCCGTTCAGGCCGAGGTTGGCCCCCCGGTTGCCCACACCCGTGTCGAGGTTGAGCGTTGCGCCCTGCAAGGTGTTCTTTTTGGTGATGATGTTGATGATACCGGCGGTGCCTTCGGCGTCGTACTTGGCTGATGGTGAAGTGATTACTTCTACGCTCTTGATCATGTCAGCGGGTATCTGCTTGAGGGCATCGCCCACACTACTGGCCACAATCGTGCTTGGTTTGTTGTTGATCAGCACCCGCACGTTCTGACTTCCCCGCAGGGTCACGTTACCGTCGAGGTCGACCGAGAGCAGGGGCACCTTCCGCATCACGTCGGTCGCGTCGCCCCCTTTCGCGGTCAGGTCCTTCTCGGCGTTGTACACAAGCCGGTCCACTTTCTCTTCGATCAGAGCGGCCTGCCCCGTAACGGTCACCTCCTTCAGGTTTCGTACTTCAGAGCGCAGGTTAATAATGCCCACGTTTACGTCGTCGTTTCGGCGCACCACGCGGATGGAGCGGACGGTTTTGTTCTTGTACCCCACAAACGAAACGAGCAGGGTGAACTCGCCGATGGGTGCCCGGTTGATCGTGAACTGCCCCTTATCGTCGGCAGAGGCCCCGTCGACAGGGCGGTTGGTGTTCGGGTCGATGAGGGCCACGCTGGCAAACTCGACGGGTTGGCGCGAGGTCGAATCCAGGATAATCCCCGATATTTTAGCCGATCCACGGGCGTTGTCGCTGCTCGTGCCCGGAATAACCGGGGGCTGGTTTGGGTTGCCCATGCCGGGAAAACTACCCCCGGTGGTGCCTGTTCCTGCCGGACGTTGGCGAGTATTACCCGCCCGCTGCGGTTGGCCGGTGGGGGCGGTTTGAGCGGGGCGGGTGCTGTCGGGATTCGCTGTAACGCCCGTTGGCGTGAGCGGGGGCGTTGTTGCCCCGGCTGGCAGCGGATTCTGCACGGTGTCGCGCAAAATACCCCGCCCCGACTGGGGCAGGCTGTCGGTGACCGCGTTGACAGTACGGGTTCGGTTGGTGTCGGGCGGGGCCGTGTTCTGGGCCAGTGTGGTCAATGAACCTGCCACCAGGAATGTAAGTAAAATGGACGTTTTCATCAGGTTGTGATAGAAGCTGTTTGGAGCCTGTCGAAGGGCACGCACGTCAGCTATATGTACTTGAGACAAAGTTTAACTTCTGTAATTCAGGGTATTCGACTGGTTCGAGTACGTCTGGAACGTCGCTCGGTTCGGTGCGCGAGGTAATTCGTTTACTGATCGAATGGCTGTGCATTCGGTCGGCGGGGTAGGGGATGCTGAGCAGTTCGAGGGCTTGGGCTTCGGTCAGGTTTTCGTGGAGCCAGGCATGTTCAGCGTCGGGCGTCAGCAGGCAGGGCATCCGCTTTTTGGTGTTGTGAATAGCTGCCAGCAAGGGGTTCGCGTCGGTGGTCAGCAACGTGTAGGTTGGAATGAGTTCACCACTTTCCGGCTCGGGCCATTCGTCCCACAAACCGGCCACCGAGAAAATGGGCTGGTCGGTTGTACTGATGTAGAACGGGTACTTTTTGGAGGCCCGGCCTGGATGGGCAGCCGTGTGCCACTCAAAAAAGCCCGTCATCGGAATCAGGCACCGTTGGCCTTTCTGGGCCGCCGTGCGGTAGGAGGGTTTTTCGTAGATCGTTTCGGAGCGGGCGTTAATCGTTTTGGCGCGAAGCTGATCGGCATCCTCACCGGAGCGCACCCAACGAGGAATCAGGCCCCATTGAATTCCCTGGAACCGGCCGGGTTCCTGTCGGGTCAGAATGGGCCATGCCGGAAACCCAAACGCACTGGCATGGTACGTAGGCCGGAACGAACTGTCGGGCGTCAGGCGTGCCTTAAATCGGGTTTCCAGCGTGGGTTGATCGGTAACTAAGGACGTGTGATAGCACATGAGACGTAAATACTCGGTAAACAAATATTTACACACGGGAGTTATGAAACCTTCCGAACGAACCGACGAAACCCCCAATTTCCCCGATGGATTCACCCTCCGAACCGACCGGTATAGTCGATGGCAACCCCCGCTCCCTCCCCGATCTCAACGTCGATGCCTGGGGCCAATTGACCTCGGCGCCGACCCAAAAAAAGCACCCGTTTAAAACTTGCTTTCTGGCCACAGTCGCCCCCGACGGCCAACCCGACGCCCGCACGGTGGTGCTCCGGCAGGCCGACGAAGCCGCCCGTCGGCTCTGGTTTCACTCCGATGTTCGGGCTGGTAAAATCGCGCACTTACAAGCCAATCCCAAAGCTACATTGCTGTTCTGGGATGACGAAGCGCAGGTCCAACTTCGGTGCCACGTGCAGACCACTATCCACACCGACGACCCCATAGCCAACGAGCAATGGGCCAACGTCTGGGAGGGGAGCCGAAAAATGTATCTCTCGGAGTTTACGCCGGGGAGCGTTCAGCCGGGGCCGTATCCGGGCTTCCCCGAACCGCTGGGTCAGAACCTGCCCACCCGCGCCGAGTCGGAAGCGGGTCGCCCGAATTTTGCGGTCGTAGAGTGCCGTGTTATGGCAATGGAATACCTACGCCTAAGCCGTGCCGGGCAAACGCGGGCGCGATTCAACTACGAGAATGGACGTTTTGAATGGCTCGCGCCATAAAGGATTGGAGACCGTACGGATTAAACGGATTGGGCGGATTTACACTGATTTTTTATTCCATGAATTAATCCGTCCAATCCGTTTAATCCGTACGGTCCGCCGTTGCGGTTCCAATCATTTCCTAAAGACCGAAGGCTTTCCGCATAGACTCATAATCCCGGAAATCGACCGCCAACCGCCCGCCGATCAGTATACTCGCCGGCACTACTACCACCCGCACAGCGTCGAAATCTTCGGGGCCAAGCCTAAAATTGGTTGTGCGTCGGACAAACAACCCCGCCGAAAGGCCAGAATTACCGGGAAAAATGTAGTAGCTGTAAAAGTTACCCCCCGGTGTTTGGCCCGGCACTGCGTACCAATAGGGCAGTTTGAAGCCGTCGGGCGTGTTGACGGTTTGCTTCAGGTACACATAAAACAAACTCTTCTCGATCTGCTCGAACGTGAGCGACGAAGAGGCCGGAAACGACAAGGCCATGTCTTTGGTGCCATCGTGCGTGCGAGCCGGGTAGCTGATTTGCAGCACGTTAGAGGTTCCCTGCGTAACGGTCACAACGGTAGTCGAAACGGCAGTCGCACTTTGCCCCGGTGCTCCCGTTGAGCCGGGCGTGCCGGGTGTACCCGAAGGTCCGGTAGGTCCCGCCGGACCAGCAGGCCCCTGTGGCCCTTCGGGGCCCCGACAGGCGGAAAACCCCATCAACAGGGCAAAGAATAAGGATAAACTGGGTAGGACAGAGCGCATAACAGCATAATTCGGTTTGAGCGCAAACATAACCCGCATCAACCGAAGAGCCAACCCCCTTGCTCAATTCCTTCCAGTCACCAAACGATTTCACTACTCTCCGAATCATGAGCTCGCAAGAGGGGTTTTAGTCGAACCAAACTGAAAAAGCGCGTTTTAAGAATATATCCCTGTGTGGAGCCAACCATGACGCGCTTGTTGCGTTTAAGCTGACCACGGGAGTCGATTCGATAGAGTTGTTTGTCTTGCCCGAAAAAGTAGTTGGGGAAGCCGTCAATATCCCACAGGCGTTGGACGGTCTGGGTAAAGGAAAATTTTGTGGGTTTCATCGTTGGCAAATTGCGAAGAATCAGTATACTTGTAGCAGTTTATGCGACCGACCTTGTTGATTACACAAACGTACAAGAGAACGTTGACACTTAACACTAGTTTGTTGTTTGCCAATGAGTTGTGCTTAGGCAAATTTGCACACAATATTACGTTGGGCGTCCGCCTTCCGTGGGCGTCCATTTCCGGGTCTCGTCTGACAGCAGGCGCGGCTCAGGGCTGTCGGGCGGTGCGTGTTCCGTCTCGCGTGTGACAGTTTGTACGCCTGAGTGGGGCAAATTTGTGGGCTTCTAGGTCCGTCGCTCCGTTGACAGTTTGCACGCCTGAGTGAGTCAAGTTGCTGTTAGTCAAGTGATTTCTGTTTATCTCTTGCGAGGGTCGGCTCCGGTCGACGGGGCCATCGCCCCTGCAAGTTGAGTGAAGCGGATGCGTGCGTTGTTGAGCTTCGCGTTCGGTTGTGCAAAGAGCGGTGCGTGCGTTGTGGTTTTGCGCTGGTGCCGTCGCTCCGGCGACAGGTTGCTCGCCTGCGGAGCGGAGTATTTTTCTCCCAACAAGTCGGGGGGTGTAAATGTCTCGCTTCGCTCGTCATCAACCCCCCGGGGTGTTGGGCGAAGCCTCCCCGTTCCGTCAGGCGGCTTCGTGTGACAAATCGCACTCTTGCGTTAGTCAGCTTGTGGTCCGTGTTTCAGCTTCCAGGCGACAAGCCTCACGCCTGAGTTCGGCAGGCTTTTTGCGTTAGTCGGGTTGCGGCTGACAGAGGGTACGCCACCGTAAATTAAACTATTCTGGTTTGTGGAAATAAAATATACGTTTGGGCCATCCGGCAGCATTTGGCCATTGGAAGTCATTCTTGAACAAATGCTCCAAAAGGCGCAAGAACTATTCGGAGAGCGGGACCAATCGTTCGAGATTGTCGGCATTGATTGTCAAGCCCAAAGCCAACCATGTGTTTTCTTTCTGGAGAGCTACGAGAAGCGAAGAATTTTGATTCGGCTTACGCCAGAGTGTTCTATGGAACTGAATCGTGCTCTTTTCCAACTGAGTCATGAGGTTGTTCACTGTTTGTTTCCAAAATTGTGGGCATCGGTCTTAGAGGAAGGTCTCACAACTTGGTTCTCGCTTCACTTCGAGTACGGTCCTTATGCTCCATTGCCTATTGAGCGGGAACAGTACCAGAGAGCCTACGATTTGGTGGCTCCCATGTTAGCCAAGAATCCAGAAGGCATTAAACGCTATCGGGAGAAAGACTTTACCCTTGCACTCCTACAACCCCAGTGGGTCCAAGAGCAGTGGCCGGATATGTCTTTAGAGCAGTGCAAAATTCTTTGCCTTCGGTTTGAGGATTATATGGCAACTTTTCAAAAACCTGAACCGTAGAGTTCCACATATTGACATCAATTTCAAGGCCAGCTAAACGGGCTAGCTTTTGGGCGTTCTGGTAGGCTGCAAACGTCCGGTAAACCTGTTCGGCGGCTTGCTGTTTTTGCTCGTTTTCCATGTTTTTTTTTATAAGAATAGCAAAAAAAGAAGCGGAAAAGTGCGAAGGTTTTAAAAAAGTGCTGGGGCCGTCGCTCGTGCGACAACAGGCACGCCTGTGTTCAACGTTGAGGCTCCCAACAAGAGCATGGGCGTAAAGGCTCGTTTCACTCACCATCGCCCCTGCGGGCGTTGGGTGAAGCCCATGCGTGAGCTTCCATTTCCGGGTTGCGGTTGACGGTGGGTACTTGCGCGTTGTCGGGCTGTGGTCCGGTGGTCAGGTTCCGGGCGACAAAGGGTACGCCTGAGTTAATCAACAAGTCGTAGTGTAATCCCCTCGAATTGCTGAAACATCCCTTGCAGTTGATGGGCAGTAGCAACAGGAAAACAAATATGATCCGTGAACGCGGTGATAGTAGCACGGCCTCGCTCTCTCGAAACTCGAATCTGCCTATTGAATCCTTTCAACTGATAGACGAAATCGTAACGTTCTTCCCAGTCCCGGCGCGGTTGGACGTACTCGAAACCAAGATTCGTTAGAAGCCCCTCTGTCAGATGCCAGGGCTTAATGTCGGCGGGCTTGAATGTGGTAATTTCGCCATTGGTCAGGCAGGTAATTGTTGTGGGCGTTAGCCCCTTAACCTCCGCGATTCGTTCTGTGTTTCCTGCGCGAACGATTGCGCCAATTGTGAGAAATTCAGGTTGTATCATTGCTTTTGGTGCCGGGTCTCGGCTTACAGGGGAATTGGTCGGTATTCATAGTCTGAAACGCCCAACCTCCGGGGGGTGTAAAGGCTCGCTTCGCTCACCATCAGCCCCCCGTGGTGTTGGGCGGTCGCCATCCGTGGGCTTCCATTTCCGGGTTGCGTGTGACAGCAGGCGCGGTTCAGGGGCCGTCGGGTGTTTGTAGGCCGTTTTTCGTGTGACAAGTTGCACGCCTGAGTGAGTCAAGTTGGGGGCTTCAAGGTCCGTCGTTCCGTTGACAGTTCGCACGCCCCTGTAGGGTAGCGTATTTAGTGGGGCGGCTCTCCGCTGACAAGGCGAACTCCCCTGACAGCCAAACTAAACCAGTTCTAAAGGATAAAACAATGGGTGTTACTTTCGTAGTCTTGCTAGTTATTATTGCGGCTGGCATTGGAGCCAGAGCCGCCAAAAAGCAGAACCCGTTTTCGTGAGCAAGCGATCAAAAAGCGGCTGCGTATTTTGTCAGCTTCGCGCTCGGCGCGGGTAGTTGGGGTTGCGCGGTTTAGCTCCGGTGCTGGGGCCGTGTTTCGGTCGACAGGTTGCTCGCCCCGCGGTGAAGTCTCGGCTCCCAACGGTCGGGGGGCGTAAAGGCTCGCTTCGCTCACCATCGACCCCCCGGCGCGTTGGGCGGAGCCAGCCGTGCAAAGCTTCCATTTCCGGGTTTCGCGTGACAGGCTGCTCGCCGGTGGTTGCCGTCGGGCGGTGCGTTAGGCGGCTCCGGTCGACAGTTTGTACGCCTGAGTAAGTCAAGTTTGGGTTTCCAGGTCCGTCGCTCCGGCGACAAACCGTACGCCTGAGTGAGTCAAGTATTTGTTAGTCAAGCAGTTTTTGTTTTGCTCGTGCGTGGGTCAGTTCCGGTTGACAAAGCGAACGCCTGTGTAAGATGAACTTTGCGGTATATCAATAAACTCGGTTTGTATATGTCAAATGTGTTGATTTTTGCAACGCAAAATGTGTTGTTAATTTGGTGTGAAAACTATTCGTTGAAATAATCGCCACCATGAATCACATATCCTAGTTCTGCTTGTTCAGCTAACCAACTTTTAAAGTAATTTTTGTTCAAATCTTGCTGAATAAATTTACAAAGCTCTTGCCCTGCTTTTGTAAAGACTACATTTGATAAGTCAAGATTTTCCTCTTGTAATTTGTTTTCTGGAGCCATAAAAGTACATGCAATATTGCCAACAGGTACACTAAAGGTTCTGCTCGTAACCTTATCCCCTACCTTCAAATATGGACCAGAGCTTATACGTGACATTAACATGTCATTTGCAAATACCAAACCTAATTCTTGCAAAACCAACAGATCGTTGAAAGTAAAGTTGAACTTCTCGAAATCACCCAATTTTAACTTATAAACAACTGCTTTGCTCGATGCCATTGAACATAATCTAGCGAAAGTTTCAGCTTCTTGGAGAGATATATTTCCTAAAATATCTAGCATTCTTAAGCTTGAAGAATTAGGCTTGGCAATCTCACCAGCAAGTATTTTGGCCCACAATTCTTGCATATCGCTATCAGAAATATCCTGCACTTTGTCGAAAAACCGGTTCCGCCAATCTTTCGACACAGGTTGATCGCTCACGTTCTCGGGTAAGTATTTTACAGACTTATCAGAAACGGTTTCAATATTTAATTGCCTATTGATTTCGGTATTTATGAATCGTTTAGCAGCCCTTTCGGCAAGCTCTGATTGATTTTCAAATTCAATCAGTTTCTTTTTTGATTCGGCAATTGCCATCACCTCAACTTTGTACGCTTCCGCGTCTGCCTCATTTCGTATAGCTTTTGGCTTGTATAAAGTGCCAATTGCATTTGATACAACTTCAATAAGTTTTTCGACTGGTGCTCCATCAAACTTAATCACACTAAAGCCACCTGATTTTTCACTCCCCTCAGACATATTTTCTTAATTTTTAATTTAATGAGTTAAATACAAAGATACTTAATACTATTTGGCATCTACTGATTGTTTTTCTGAAATTTCAGCGTTCTTGCGACAGGTTGCTCGCCTGCGGAGTGAAGTTGAGAACAACCCAACGAACAGGGGGTGTAAAGGCTCACTTCGCTCACCATCAACCCCCTGGGGCGTTGGGCGGTCGCCATCCGTGGGCTTTCATTTCCGTGTGGCGTGTGACAGGTTGCTCGCCTGTGGAGCCGTCGGGTGGTCCGTTGCCCGCTTCCGTGTGACAAAGCGCACGCCTGAGAAAGGTAAGTTGGAGGGCTTCAAGGTCCGTCGCTCCGTTGACAAAACGCACGCCCCTGAAAGGCAAGTTGGGGCTACCGTTTCGGCTTTGGTTGCCATTTTAATGGCCAAAAAACAGTGTAACTTGTAAGTACCAAAAAACAGATAGATAATGACTGAGTTGCTACCGTACATTTTTAATATTCCTTCGTTGATACTTGGGCTATATCTCCTCGTAACTTCATTTAAAATTTACAGGCCTAAATTTAAGACAGAGGAACAGTCTCTAAAATATGACAACTCGTTAGAGAAATTTGGAACTTTGAGGAAAATTGTCTCAGTTATTTTGACGTTAAAAGGTGCTTACGGACTTATCAATCCAGACCCTGACAGATACAAATTGGGTGCGACGAAACAGGAAAATGGTTGGGGGACAAATGCAAAAACCATTTTGATTGAGAAATGCTTGAAAGATTCAGGTCCGACAGCAATAAAATACCCAAAAATTGGCAGAGAATATTGCGAATGCTCAACAGAAAAAATAATGAGCAACTACACGGAAGAACAATATTTGAGTATTTCGCAAAAATCGCGGGATATACAGATCAAAGAATTAATACCTAAATTTCAAGGCTGCGTGGGCGAACTCAAAAGGAGGACTGACAGCACAGACCGAATTATGAACAGAATTGAACTTGAAAAACAAAAAAGGACTCAAGCTCAATTCTGAATGGACTTAAGCGGATTCGTGCGTTGTTGTCTCGCTCTGCGCTGCCATCTGTCCGTTGACAGGTTGCTCGCCTGCGGAGCCGAGTGAGGGCATCCCAACCGTCCGTGTGTGTAAATGTCTCGCTTCGCTCGTCATCAACACATGAACTGTGTTAAAAGTCAAGCCGCCAGACGTAATTTTGGCCGGTAATCGGGCTGATAATCCTCATCGAACCGAACCACCGCAAATGCC
>RDXN01000003.1 GCA_004292855.1 Cytophagales bacterium | reverse complement strand
TTAAACTGGGCTGGTTTCTGACGAATTTTGAGATAATCCATCCACAAAGTTGGGGTCGCGTGCGTTCAAGAAACACTTTTACTGTTCAAAATCTCTATTATAGGTAACCACCTTTCCGTTACAACTAATTTTAGTAGTTGGTTGACCTTCCAATTTGCACATTTCTCCTGCTTTTGAGGTGATTTTCAATTTCGTAACTTGTTTATTTTGCCAGGTATAATCTAATTCAAAAGCACCTCTGGCACAAACGCCTTTGAATGTACCTGTTTGCCAATCATCTGGTAAAGCGGGCAGCAATTTTATAAAACCATCGTGCGACTGCATTAACATTTCGGTAATGGCTGCCGTAACGCCAAAAGTGCCATCTACTTGTGGTGATTTGCCACACAAAGCGAACAAAGAGATACAACTTTGTTCTTTAATAAAACCTTTGTAGATTTTGTTGGCCCGATTGCCATCGCCCAATCTTGCCCATAACGCCATTTTCCAGACTCTTGACCAACCAGTGGAGGCATCACCCCGCTCTTCCAACACTTTTTTATAGGCACCTATCAACGCAGGCGTTCTTTTTTCATATAAAACTTTGCCTGGATATAAGCCGTAGGTATGAGAAAAATGGCGGTGGTTTTTTTCTAACGATTTCCAATCATCTGCCCATTCCTGGAGCGAGCCGTCTTTGCCAATTTGGGGTGGTACTAATTTTGTTCTTACCATTTTCACTCGCTCAATAAAAGCACTTTTTTTACCCAAAATAGCAGCCGCATCTATAAAATAACCAAACAAATCATAGAGAATTTGCATATCAATCGAAGAGCCTGCACATATCGTTGTTCCTTCTCTGAAACCTGCCGTCACTTCATCAAAATAAGGTTTATTGCCACCACCATCAGGAAAGTTTTCGGGCGACGTAGAAGGATTTGTTACCAACCATTTGCCATTGGGATGTGGTTTTAAAAAATCCATAAAAAACTGTACAGAGCCTTCCATTAAGGGATACGATTTCTCTAAAAAAGCGGCATCTTTGGTGTATGCGTAATGTTCCCAAATATGAGTGCAAAGCCAGGCACCGCCTACCGTAAAAGTCCCCCAGGTGGGGCCATCCATTGGAGCCGCCACACGCCATAAATCCGTATTTTGATGAAAAACCCAGCCTTTTGCGCCATAATGTTCCCTTGCCACTTGCGTTCCCTGGTCTGTCAATTCGCGTATCATCCGCATTAAAGGCTCGGCACATTCCGACAAATTGCTGCTTTCAACGGCCCAATAATTCATTTCTGTATTAATATTGGTGGTGTATTTCGAATCCCAGGCAGGGTTCGTATCATCGTTCCAAATGCCCTGCAAATTGGCAGGTTCTGTACCCGCACGGGAAGAACCAATCATTAAATACCTACCGAAATTATAGCTTAATGCCGATAAAGAAGGGTCGGGGCTTGTTTGTATTTTTTCAATACGTTCAGGCGTAGGTAAGTACGAATTTTCAGTAATAGGCAAGGTCAATGAAACACGGTCGAAATACGTTTTATAGTCCACCAAAGCCGCATCCAAAATCGTTTTATACGATTTCCCTTCTATCTTTTTCAAATACGTTTCGACTCGTTGATGTTGATTGGCACTTACGTCTTTGTAATTCACAAAATTGGTGGCGGCTGCAAAATATAAAGTCACAACATTAGCATTGGTGATGATTAAGTCCACTCCATCCGTATGTACAGTTCCCCCTTCGGCTACGGCTTTTATACGGGCTTCATAGCGCAATTTACCTTCAATACCCATGTAATCAGCCGATTTTCCCGTCAAAACCAATCCTTCAGTACCCAGGGCATCCATTCTGAAATAATCGGTGGCATAGTTGGAATGCGCTTGATTTCGAACCCCGCGCAGGTTTGCCGTAAAAGAAATACTGTTCGGTTTATTCGCTGTAAGGCGTACCACAATCACCTGGTCGGGGGCAGAAGCAAACACATCCCGTTGATAGGTTGTGCCATTTGCTTGGTAGGAAACACTTGTTATGCCCGTTTCGAGGTCGAGCCAGCGTTTGTAATGGCTGATAGAATCTTGATTTTTGAAAAATAAATGCAGATTGGCAAGGCCTTGATATTTCTGTTGCTCAACAGGGTAACCCATTAAATTACGCCCAAATAGATTGTGTGCGGCTAAATATTTTTCTTCAAAAACCAATTTCTGAATCTCAGGCAATACTTTATGCCCCCCTTTCACAACCGTTGAATAAGGACCGCCTGACCAATACGTTTCTTCATTGAGTTGAATCCGTTCCTCGCCATTTTTGCCAAAAACCATTGCACCCAACCGCCCATTCCCGACGGGCAAAGCGTCCTCCCATTTTTTAGCGGGTACACTATACCAACTTACAGTGGCAGGATTAAATGATTTTGTATTGATTTTATCCGAAAAATCAGTGCCTTGTGCATGACTACTCAAAGCAAAAAGCCATACAATAGGCAAGAAAATAGACGTATTGGGTTTCATTTTTTACATAGTTTTGATGAAAGTACTGAAGACAATATGTACTAATGCTATTTGTTTTCCAGCACCAGCAGTTGCGGGAAGGTGGTGATACCTTTGAAGAGCAACTGGGTCATTTCGCCCATTGTGTGGAAGTACGAACCCAGCACAATATCCAGATCACCGTCGCCATCGAAGTCGGCGGTTTCCATCGTCAGCCATTTGCCGGCTGCTGCTTCGGGGGTGCTGAATGGAGTGAAGTTTAACCGGCCCTCATTGGAGAAATACACGAAACTCTCTTCCGGCTGGGGCAGGTTGGCATAGAACGAGGTGGCCGCAATGTCGAGATCACCGTCGCCGTCGAAATCGCGGGCAACGGCTTTACTGGCCCCAAACATCGGGTAGAACCAGGCTTGGGTGAAGTTGTCTTTCTTGTCGTTCAGATAAACCCGAACACCGTGGTAGTTTTTGTCCACGGCTGAGTAATCCCAGTTGTCGCCGTTGGTCAGCAGAATATCGGGGAAACCATCCCGGTTGAAATCAGCCAATTCGATATAGCTGGCCCCGAAAACGGGGGAGAAACGCAGCACAGTTTTCTCGCGGAATCGGCCATTGCCCTCGTTATAAAAAATTGCCACCTCTTCGCGGGCCTGCGCCATCAGCACCATAATATCCGGCTTTTTGTCGCGGTTGAAATCGGCAATGATTGCTTTTCTGGCACCGGGAGCCGCTTTCAGCAGGTGTTCTTTGGCGGGGTCGAAGCCATCGTACCAGAACAGTTTACCGGCATGATTCCCAAACCCACAAATCACGACATCTTCCCTACCATCGGCGTTCAAATCTCCAGTCGCAAACTGAACCGGGCGGGGTAACGACTTGATATTGACAGGCGGAGAACCGGGTTTTGACTGTCGGGTCAGGCTCATCAGTCGGCCTAAATGCTGATCGGATGGGCTGAAAACACCAACTGTCAGCAACCGGGGAGCCGCTTGTTTGGGGAAATCAATATCCGTTGGGGGCGAATCGACCAGCCAGGTATCCGTTACCCGAAACTGCCGGTCAAGCACATAGACCGTATTCTGAGCGTCGCCCACGTAGAGTTGGGCCGTGTTTTTGTCGTATTTCAACAGGGTGGTTTGCGGAGCGGGTTTATCGCCCAGCGTCACCCCGCTTGCCCGAAATAGCGGAAGTCCGGCAGTGATGGGTTTGTGGGCCGGTTGGGGCCGGGGCTCTGCCGGGGCCGTTTGTTCGTAGTAGTGGACAATATGCTGCCAGTCGGCCAGCGACAGTTGCGGGGTTTCGGGGTAAACGTTCAACTGCCGAACCGCCTGTTCTTCTTCCGCCGACAGGGGGCGCAGCGTATCCTGACCGGGCAACCGCAGGCCCAGCCGCATCGCCATATTGGGCAACACACCCGTTACCCAGGTTTTTTTGTTTAACAACTCCGGTTGGGGAAACAGGTGGCAACTCCCGCAATGACGCAGAGCTAATTGTTTGCCAACAGCCAGCGAATCGGCGTAGCTTGTTTTGGCGATAGGGGATCTGATCGCTTGATTCGCCCGGTTTAGAACCGAAAACGAAACGATGGCAAGGACAGCAAAAAGTACGAGAACCGCTTTGAGGAAAGACATTTGGTTGGTTAACAGTGTTCTCCGAATGAATGAGTTGTAGAAAATAACCGCCGTTTTGCTTTTTGTAGCCTACCCTGCCCCCAGCCCCCTAAAGGGGGAGCAATCCAGGCCCAGCGTGCTCCCCCCTTAGGGGGCTGGGGGGCAGGGTGACCCGGCATTTCGGCGGTTATTTTCTACAAACCAATCATTCGGAGAATTTCTACGAATTAACAAACAGATTTTCAATTACATACGCATGCGTACCGAGCCACTTGGCAGCCCCGTTGAGTTTCGTTACTTCGATAGTCAGGTCGTCGCGGAAACCACTCAGGCAATGCTTGTTAATGGCTTGTCTGATCGAATTGGTGATAAACAGCGATGCTTCGGCCAGAACGCCATCGACAATAATTATTTCCGGGTTAAACAAGGTCACGGCAATCGCCAGCCCTTTCCCTAACTGATAGCCCGTCTCGTGTAGTTGGTCAATGGCAAACGCATCGCCCTGATCGGCGGCTTCTACAACGTGGTTGATGGTAATCTGACCCGGGTCAGAACTGTACATAGCCAGTTTGGTCGTCTTACCAGCCACAACCCCCTGCTGTACCCGCCTGACCAGCGATGAGGCCGAAGTAAGCGTGTCCAGACAACCAATTTTGCCGCAGTAGCACAGCTCGCCGTTGGGGTTCACCTGAATGTGACCCAGTTCGCCCGCAAAACCCGAAGCTCCTTGAAATACCTCCCCGTTAATAATGATTCCAAGCCCCACTCCCCAGTCGATGTTGATCGCCAGGGCGTGTTGTTTGCCCCGTCCGCTACCAAACCGGTGCTCGCCGAGGGCTGTAGCCTTGGTGTCGTTAATCATAAAAGTGGGTAGTTTCCAGTGCCGCTCCAGCCAGTTGGTGAGCGACTGACCCGGAAGGCCAAGGTTCGGATAGCTCAGGTTAAGGCCGTGGCGCGAGTCGATAAGCCCAGGCAACGACAGGCCAACCCCAATAATATCGGATTTGGCAATACCCGCTTCAAGAAGTGCGTCGTTCACTAAGGAGACCAGCAACGCAGAGAACCCCGGAGTATCTTCGAGGGTGCGGTCGTCGCTGCACTCAAAAATGATTTCGCGCAACAGATTGACAACCGACAGTCGGGTTCCGTGCGTGTTACTGTCCACCACCAGTACGTAATGCCCAACCGGATTGAGTCTGAACAATACGGGTCGTCGGCCATTATTCCCCGACACTGTTCCGATGGTATCTACCCAGCCTTCTTCTACCAACTGATCGACAATGTTGGTAGCCGAGGGAATGCTGGTATGAAGCACTTCGGCTAGTTTGGCTAAGGTAGAGGGGCCTTCCTGATACAGGTGCAATAGTGCCTTTTTAACTTTCTGGTTCTTTTTGTAAGCAACAACGGACCACTTAGCGTCGGTGGTGTCATCTGGAGTGAGCAGTGGAAGCATACAGGGTTTGACCCTTGAAGTCAATTATCGGTACGGGATAAGCAAATTAATTACTATTTTTTATAACTAAAGCGAAGTTCATTAAAAAATTTATAATGCCAATATCTCTACCCGTTAGACATAGAAACCAAATCGCCCTTTATCTATACTTATTAAAAAAATTTGTCTCCTATCCATCTCACCCTCATCGAGTTGGCCTTTTTTCTGCTAGGTTCGTATTCGCTGCCAAATGGCATCAAGAATCTATATGCGCTCTTCTTCTTCCTCCTATCGGTCCGTGCCCCCGGCCAAGTCGACCAGCCCCGAAGAGGTCAACAACGACCTCATTATCTCGTACCTGACGCTACGGAATCTAATTGGACTTTGCGGCATGTTGCTACCGCTCATTCTGGCCGCCATAACCAGCCGGTCCGGCTCCGACGCCCTCGTTGAACCGTCACTCAGCGATTATTACTACACCAACACGGGCGAAATTTTCGTGGTTATTCTGAGCATGCTGGCTGTGTTTCTGTTTACTTATCAGGGCTATGGTCGCGAGAAAGTGTGGTCGTTTATAGCCGGATTAGGGGCTATGGGTGTTGCTTTTTTTCCCACAGAAGCCCCCTTCTCCGCCCGCACGGCGTTCAGCATTCACACCCCACGCCGGGGCGACCAAATTCCGCAGTTTTTCGGGCTGATCGAGTGGCATTTTGTCTTTGCTGCCTTGTTCTTCATTGCCGCAGCCATCGTGGCTATTGTCTATTTCCCCCGACTGAAACCCGGCGAGTCGGAAACCCGCGACGACGGCAAGCTGTCTCAAAAAGGCATACGAAACCGAGTGTACCGAATAAGTGGCTGGGTTATGCTCGCTTGCGTGGTGGGAATAGCCCTGTATTTTGGCATTCGATCCAGTGAGCAGCCATTCAAGGGCTTCCCGGTCATTTTTGTGCTCGAAACCATTGCTGTCGAAGCCTTTGGCATCGCCTGGATCACCAAAGGGCAAACCCTCTGGCCCGATGGCAAATCACATTTTTTTAAGGTGTTAGAATCGGCGAAACCGAACGGGCGTATGTAAGCCCCCCGCCGTAAAGGGGGCCTGCTGGCGCAAAACCCATTCACCAATGGTTCCCTTTAGGGAGGGGAAGTGCCATGATCACCTGGAAGACAACGTGTTATCTCATTTAATACCCAGTCAAGGCGGTTAATAACTTCCTCATTCCGAAAGCGGATAACCTGTAAACCTAATTCCTGTAATACGTAAGTACGGTTACTATTATAAATCTGTTGCTCAATGGGGTCGTGAATACATCCATCTATTTCAATAACCAACCGGGCAGCATGACAGTAAAAGTCTGCAACAAACGTGTGAATTGGGTGCTGTGCTTTAAAGCGAAATCCATTGAGCTTATTCATCCGCAACGAAACCCAAAGAGCTTGTTCAGCAGGGGTCATTGAGTCTCGAAGTTCTTTAGCAAAAGCAAAGGGCGACGGTGTTGCCCCATAGAACATGTCAGTGTCCATACAAAATACGAAGTTACGGATGAGGTAAAATTGACTCACGCTACCCCCCGCCCTAAAGGGGTGAGGTTTACCCACAAGTCTGGGGGTTTGTTTTTAAGTACTCGTTCTTTGACATCCTGTATCCATCTACTAAGGTTTGAA
>RDXN01000084.1 GCA_004292855.1 Cytophagales bacterium | reverse complement strand
TTGACGAAGTTCAGTCAGTTGTGGCTGGGTTAAGTCCAAGTTCATAAGTCAAAGCTACGATTTTCAACTTTTTCGCAATTCAATTCCGTTTGACTATAACACTCCCTACACACGCGTTACGGTCTATCGGAAACTTGGGTTCAATTAAGATCGTGAAGCAATGAGTGGTGCGTAATCAGTTGATCAATCTGTAAATTTTAACAATCACTTCGTTGTGCCATTGGTGCAGTTTGCGGATGGTTCGTGACGAGTAATACCTTGAAACGGTTGCCAGATTCTCCTCAGACTGCTGGGTGAAGCTCGATACGCCTTTAGATTGAGCATGAATCCGAAATGCGCTCAACACGTTGGAAGTAATGTACGGTTTTTGGCGAGAGGCTAGTCGTAGCCACAAATCGTAGTCCATTGTGAACTGTAGACGTTCATCCAGAAAACCCAGCTTTTCATGAACGGATCGACGCCAAAACGTTGAGGGCTGGCAGATCGCATTGGTAAACCCCAAATAAGCGGATGGGAACAGGCTCCGCAGAAGACGCTTATACCTTCGGATTGGTTTACGAACGCTGATGCCTTCACTATTTATAATGGAACAGTCTCCGGTGATCCACAAACAATCGGGTTGGGCAGCAAAATACGCACCCACAAAATTGAGGGTATCGGGCATAAAGCAGTCGTCGGAATTTAGCCAACAAACAATGTCGCCCGTGGCTATTTTTAGCCCTTTATTGATCGCGTCGGATTGGCCCGTGTCGGGTTCGGATAGTAAGGTGAGTTGACCGACATAAGGCCCAATTGTTGCAAGGGTTTCGTCGGTTGATGCTCCGTCTACGATAATATACTCCAGTTGAGGGTATTGTTGGGTTAAGACCGATTGAATGGTTTGCTCAATAAATTGCCCCTGATTGTACGAAGGTGTAATGACGGTTATCTTGGGTAGGATGGTCATCAGGTGGTTTTGTATTAGGGGCGCATGCGCCAATGTAGTAAGCAGCCAGATACACCTATCGCCAGCCAGATCCAGACAGGCACGCCAAACATGATGAGCATCAGGCAGGTCAGAAAACCGAGCAGCAAAACCTGCATCCAGCGGTCGGGGTTGAAGTCGGCGCGGTACGAGCGGGCATGAAATAACAGCAGCCACGCCAAGCCCGTAAACCACAGCAAGACTACGTAAGTCAGAGTAATTTCCGTGGGCCGGTTGTAGAGCAATAGCGGCAGTTCGGGGAGCCAGAGGAGGGCATAGGTGAGCGCGTAGCGGGTTAATCGGGTGGTTCTGGAGAACGGCAGGTTGGGCAACAGCCGCAGCCAGGTGGTCTCGAACTCGTAGCAGGCTCGGCAGGTTGGTGCATGCGTCAACAAGCTCATCATGAGGCAAATGAGTAAAAGCCGCTGGTCGTAATCGTCGGTGGGGTACAGGCGGCAAACGCCCACCAGCAACCCTAACGAAGCCGTTTTGGTGAGTAGCAGAGCCACTGGTCGGTGACGGAGCAGAAAGCCCGGAAAAAACAGCACATAGGGTACCGGCCGCTGTGGACGGGGCACCCGAATGGTTCGGGTTGGATACGGGTGCCGAATGCGATGGTCGATAGCCCCGGCACTCAGCCCCACCAACGCCAGCACCGTGCCAACAATTGCGCCGTTGGCTACCCACAACTGATGGATTACCCCGTGCGAGATCATCCAACTTGCGTATCCTTCTACCGGCAACAACAGCAGCACCGCCACAAGCACCCAACCGCTCCAGCGTATTGTTGGCGGCAAAAGCCGCGCCGACAACAAAAACCGGTGGGGTGGCTCGCTAATCAGTTGCCGCACAAATACCGTGGCTCGGAGGGTGTAGAGTGCCCACAAAAGGGTTGTCAGCACAAACAAAAACGGCGAAGTCAGAATAGCCGCCATCAGCGCGTAGTGGTCTGTCGGGCGCATGAACCCGAAGGCCAGGTAAAAAATCACACCCAGAAAACCCGCATTGCGAATGTAATAGGGCCGGACGAGGGTGTTAATTAAGAGTTTCAATGCTTCGCTGTTTCAAGTTTCAGAGGCCTTTGGCCGTTTCTATAGTTTCATACCTTCGCTAGTTCAGGTTTCAACGCAACTACAGAAACACGCAGCCGAACGCGGCCCGGCAATGAAACTATAGAAACGGCCAAAGGCCTCTGAAACGCCGTAGGCAATGAAACTAATAAACTTCCCCGTTTTCGACCAAAAACACCCGATCAATAACCAGTTCGGTTTGCCCAACGTCCTGATGAGACGCTAACCCGAACGAAACGCCCCGCGCCTGATGCTCCTGAATGAGCGCGAGCAGCGTTTGTGCAGCCCGGTCGTCGATGGTAGTGAGGGGTTCATCAAGCAAAATAAGAGCGGGTTGGCCCAGAAAGGCCATAAGCAGGGCCACTTTTTTCATCATACCGCTCGAATACGTGCCTGTGGGTTTGTGCCAGTACGTGTCGACGCCCAACCGCTCGGCAAGCGACGCAATCTGTTCCGACGTAGCTTGTTTGGCCTTCCCCACAAACCGAATGATGTCGTGGGCACTCAGAAAATCGGGGTAAAGCGGCTCGGCCTCCGCGTAATTTACCCGCAAGCGATACGGCACGGGATGCCGGTTTACCTCATATTGCCCGTCTAACGTAATGCTTCCCTCGAAGGGCAACATGCCCGCCAGCGTGCGCAACAGCGTGCTTTTGCCCGACCCGTTGATACCCCGAAACCAGTAGGTGCCGGGGTTGAGCGCGAGCGACGGAATCGTGATGATCGGGGTATCGTGGTAAGCCTTGCGAAGGTTGTCGATAGTCAGCAACATACCCGCAAGGTAGTCATGTAGGGCGGGTTTCCTACCCGTCCCTATGCGACAGCCATCACAATACTTTACGTCAAAGGGGCGGGTAGGAAACCCCGCCCTACGGTTACTGCCCCGGTGCGCTTTGTCGCTGCACGCTGTCGACGGGAGCGGTTTGGGCGGCTTTGGCTTTTTCCTTACGCCGGAAATACCCCCGAAACAGGAAGTTGCTTTGCAGGGCTTCCATATTTTCGTCGAGCTTGCGGGTGCCCTGATTCAGGTTGCTCAGGGTGCTGCGTACATCGTTGTTCACGGTCGGGTCGTTGAGGAGCAGGCCCACGAGGTTGTCGCGGCTGTTGAGCCGGTCGCTCGCTTTTTTGGCGTCGGCGGTAACCTCCGTTACGTCGTTGGCGGCCTGCCGGAGCCGGGCCGACGACAGCCGAATGTCGCGGTACACGGTCGTGTCGCTCAGGATTTTGCTGGGCAAACTATTCTTGTCGTTCATCCGGGCCGCAAACGTATTGAGCGAACTCGACGCACGGGCTGCGTTACCCGAGGCCGTTTGCAGGCTCGTTACCATACTCTGAAACTGCCCCGCCAGTTGGTCGTTGGTCAATACGGCTCCGGCAACGCCTTTGCCCTGCTTTATCTGCCCAACAATGTTCTTCACGTCGGTAGTGATGCGGAGCAGGTTGTTGTTGTTTTCCTGCAAGGTTTCGAGCAGTTGGTCGGAGCTGAGGGCCGACCGAATAGCGAGCCGGTCGCCATCGTCGACGGGTTCGACGCGGGTGCTGCCGCCCACAATCATCACGATTTTGTTGCCAATCAGTCCGTCCGAACTGATGGTTGCGGCTGCGTCTTTGCGGATATACTGCTGCGATTTTTCCTCGATGTTCATGTCGACCTCAACCTGCGAACTGCCGTAGAAGCTGATCCGGCGAACGGTGCCGACCTTCACGCCCGAAAACCAGACGTTGTTGCCCACCTTCAGGCCCCCAACGTCGTTGAAAATGGCCTTGACCATGACGGTCTTGACAAAGCGTTTTTGCTGACCGCCGAGGAGCAGTACCCCCAGCACAAAAACGATGATACCGATCAGCACAAACAGGCCGACGGTGAGAGAGCGTTTATTATCAGTTGCGTTCATAACGTGTTATTCAACAAAATTGTAGTGATAGAATTGCTGGACGCGCTCGTCGTCGGTATCGAATACCTCGTCGAACGTGCCCACGCGTTGAAACTGCCCGTCGAAGAGCATCGCCACCCGGTCGCCCACTGCTTTAGCGCAGGTGAGGTCGTGCGTAATAACAATGGACGAGGTGTTGTAGCGTTCTTTTACTTCGTTAATCAGGTTATTGATGTCGATGCAGGTGATCGGGTCCAAACCCGCCGTAGGTTCGTCGTAGAGCATTACGTCGGGCTTCAGAATAAGCGTACGGGCAATACCGATGCGCTTACGCTGCCCGCCCGACAGCTCGGAAGGCATCTGGTTGATGGTCTGGCTGAGGCCCACGTTTTCCAGAGCTTCCTCAACGGCCCTGTCAATGTCGCCCCGGCTTAGGTTGCGTGCGTTCCGCACAAGCGGAAACTCCAAGTTTTCGCGTACAGTCATGCTGTCGTAGAGCGCGCTGTTCTGAAAGGAGAAGCCAATTTTGAGCCGTAGATCGTCCAGTTCTTTTTTGGACATCGTGTCGACGCGCTGCCCGAAAGCCGAAATCGTGCCTGCATCGGCTTTGAGCAGGCCTACCAAAATCTTGATAAGCACCGACTTGCCCGTGCCTGATCGCCCCAAAACGACCAGATTCTCACCCTGATACAAATCCAGATCGACCCCGCGCAATACGTGGTACTCGCCAAATGAAATGCGCAAATCGCGGATGGAAATCACGGCATCAGTATTCATTGTGCGTTTTTGATTATCCATTACCTACACCGCCCGAATGGCATTTACGATTTGTAAGGACAGGAGTTCTTCAATAAACACCAGGAACATGGTCGTCACCACGGCCGAATTGGCCGCTTTACCAACGCCCTCCGTACCTTTCGAGGAGTTGTAGCCCTTGTAACAACCGACCATGCCGATGGTGAACCCAAACACGAACGTTTTAATGAGCGACGAGAAAATATCCAGAAACGAAATAGCCTCGAACACCTGGTTGATGAAGGTCAGGAAACTGGTTCCTTCGCCCTGCGACACGTTGACGAAGGCACCCAATAGCCCCACAAAAACGGTGTACACCATGAGCGTGGGCAACATAAAGGTAGTAGCCAACACGCGGGTGACAACCAGGAATTTAAACGGGTTCGTGGCCGAGACTTCCATCGCGTCGATCTGCTCGGTGACGCGCATGGACCCCAATTCGGCCCCGATGTTCGACCCTACGCGCCCGGCCGCAATCAGGGCCGTTACGAGCGGGGCCAATGCCCGGATGAGCGCGATAGCAATGAGCGAAGGCAACCACGACGTTGCGCCAAACTCGGCCAACGAAGGCCGCGATTGATTGGTAAACACGATACCCGTAATGAAACCTGTGAGCGAAATCAGGGGCAGCGAACGAACACCAACTTCGTAACATTGTCGAATAATTTCGCGAAACTCGTAGGGGGGGCGAACGACTTCCTTGAAAAACTGACCCACAAAACCCGCTACATCACCCAACGTGAGCAACATGCGACCAAACCGACCCGGTTTAGTGACCGGTGCAACAGTTGTGGCAGTAGTATTTGTATTCATATATGTTTCGTTGAGTAAATGCAGGAGTGGTGGCTCCGGTCGTACAACTAAACTGCCAAAAAGCGGTTTCATTTTATGAGTAAATGGCCGCTCCAGGCTGCATTGATCTGATATTCCCCAAAACACACAACGATGAGACACGTTCTGACTTTTCTGATTTTCTTCTTTCCGCTAACCATGCTCCACGCCCAACTAATCCACGTCGGTACGTACTCCGTCCGGGAAAGCGAGGGTATTTACACACTCCGCTTTGATCCCAAAACGGGTAAGCTCACGCCCATTGCCAGCATGCGCAACGAAAAAAGCCCATCGTTTGTAGCTCTTGGCAACAAAGGACGGGCCTTATATTCGGTGAACGAGGCCGACGGAGCCGGAACCACCCGCGCCGGGGCCATCAGCGCGTATCAGCGCGACCCTAAAACCGGGGCATTGGTTTACCTCAACGAAAAATCGTCGGCGGGGCGCGCTCCTTGCCACATCAGCATCGACAAAACGGGCCGCTGGGCCATCGTTTCCAACTACGGAAGCGGTAATTGGCTGGTTTATAGCATTCAACCCGATGGCTCACTGGGTGAACTAACCGACAGCCTGACGTTTTCGGGGAAAGGGCCAAACGCGGGTCGGCAGGAGGCCCCGCACGTTCACTCGGCTACCATCTCAGACGACAACCGGTTTGTGTACATCGCCGACCTCGGCACCGATCAACTCCACTGCTATAACTTCGACGCCCAAACGGGTAAGCTCACACCCAACGCCGTGCCGGTGATCCGGGTAAAGGCCGGTGCCGGTCCGCGCCATTTTGCGATTCACCCCAACGGCCGGTTCGCCTATCTGGCCGAAGAACTGATCTCGTCGGTTGCTGTGATGAGCCGTGACCCCAAAACCGGTTCGCTTACGCTGCTGCAAGATGCCGTTTCGAGCCTGCCCGCCGATTTTACCGGCGACAACACCCACGCCGACATCCATACCGACCCGTCAGGGCGGCATTTGTACGTCTCGAATCGGGGTCATAACTCGCTCAGTATCTTTGCGATTGCCGCCGACGGCTCCATCAAACTGGTCGGGCACCAACTGGTGCAGGGAGCCAAGCCGCGCAACTTCATGGTACACCCAAGCGGGCAGTTTGTGCTGGTGGCGAATCAGGATACCGACAACATCGTGGTGTTTCGGCGCGACCCGCAAACGGGTATGCTCACCGACACCGGCGAGCGCGCTAAAGTGCCCTCGCCGGTGTGCCTCAAGATGGAGTGAGGGCTTTTTGTCATTCCGACCGGGCCGCCGGAGCGGGTACGAGGAATCTAATTCCCCCACGCTCAACTTGATTAAAAATGAGCTAGATTCCTCGTGCCCGCTCCGGCGGCCCGGTCGGAATGACAAAAACCATTCATCTAATTACCTGAACCTCAATCACCGAGGTGTCGTAAACGCGGTGGGTTTGTTTTTGAAAATCTTTCTCGTCGGCCTTGAAAATGTTCTCGACAAACGTTTGGGGGTTGCGGTCGATGAGGGGAAACCACGTGCTCTGCACCTGAACCATGACGCGGTGGCCCTTTTTGAACGTGTGTAGCACGTCCTGCAACCTGAAATTGACGGGCGTTTGCTGGTTGGGCGTGAAGGCTTCGGGCTTCTCGAACGAATTGCGGAATCGCCCGCGCATCACCTCCGAACGTACCATCTGCTGATACCCCGCCAACGTGATGTTCTTATTGGGCATGTAGGGGTGGTTCTTCTCGTCGGGTGGGTACACGTCGATCAGCTTCACGACCCAGTCGGCGTCGGTGCCGGTGGTCGAAACGTTGAGTTTGGCCATAATCTCGCCCCCTAGGGTGAGATCGTCGGTCAGGATGTCGGTCAGGAAGGTGAGTACGTCGGGCCGACGACCCGCAAACCGCTGATCCTCCGACATATAGTTGAACGGCGTGAAAGCCATCATGCTCGTGTTATCCTCGCTGTAAGGCACGGGCTTGTTAGGGTCCGAGACGAACTCGGAGTACCCTTTCCTGGGATCGGAAGGCATAAGAAGTCCATCGGGCGTAGTTCCGTCAACGCGAAAGATAACCTCATCTTGCTTTGTGGACAGGAGCCGACCGCTTTTATCCAGATGAAAACGTAGGGTATCTGCGGTCGGGCTGGGCCATTTGTCGAACTGTTTCCACTCCTTGCGGCCCGTGTCGAACAAGTACGCTTCGGGGAGATTGGTTTTGCCATCGCCCGCGCCTTTCAAGAAGTGGTTAAAGAACCTGGCCTCGATGTTGCGCTGGTAGAATGTTGCCACACTGTCGCCAAAATACACGTTGGAGTGCATCGTGCGGCCGGTTTCGCGGCTCCAGCGTCCGTGTCCAAACGGTCCCATCACGAGGGTGTTGTAATTGCCTGAGCCGCTTTTCTCGATGGTTTTGTACACGTTTAACGGGCCGTAGAGGTCTTCGGCATCGAACCAGCCGCCCACGGTCATCACAGCCGGTTTTACATTTTTAAGATGCGGCAAAATGCTCCGCTTCTGCCAAAACTCGTCGTAGTTGGGGTGCTCAACGGTCTCTTTCCAGTAGAAGTTATTCGGGTAGTATTTGCTGGCCACGTTTTTGAGCGGGCCAATGCCCAACTGGAACGCATACCCATCGGGCACGACGCCTTTCGTGTAGGCACCAGCAAATTCCGGTATATATCCATTGTCGTACCATGAGGTTGGGGTAGGGGCAGTTGTTTGCACACCAAACACGGGGTACGTGAACAAATACGCCTGAATGAACGCGCCGTTGTGGTGGAAATCGTCAAAGAAAAAGTCCGATACCGGGGCCTGTGGCGAAACGGCTTTGAGGGCCGGGTGGGCGTCGGGCAGGGCGGCTGCCGCGTAGAAACCGGGGTATGAGATGCCCCACTGCCCCACGCGCCCGTTGTGGTTCGGGATGTTTTTCAGCAACCACTCGATGGTATCAAACGTATCCGACGACTCATCGGGTCCGTAAGCGGTTGGTGTAGCGGGGGCTTTGGCTTTTTTACCTTTCGCGGCTACCGGAGCGGCAGCATCGGGTACGTTGGGCGTCATGTTGGTCCAGGTTCCCTCCGACATCCACCGGCCCCGAACGTCCTGATACACAAAGATGTACTTGTCTTTTTCGAGCGTTTTGGAGGGGCCAAGTTGCGACTCGTATTTGTCGGGGCCGTAGGGATCGACGCTATAGCAGGTCCGCTGCATCATAAACGGATACGGCTTTGCAGACGACGCATCTTTCGGGACGTAGACCGCCGTGTGGAGCTTGGTGCCGTCGCGCATGGGAATTTTGTACTCGTACTTCTGGTAGGTGTCGCGCACGTAGGTGTCGGCGGGGGCCTGTGCCCGCAACAGGGCAGGCAGGAGGGCGAAAAAGGTTAGTAGCGTGAAGCGCATTGTTGGAATAGAGTTGATCGCTGCAAGATACGGGCTGGAAGTGAGACCACCCCCCGGCCCCCTCCTAAAACAGGAGGGACTCGGCAGTAGAGTTCAATGCCTTTTCAACCACTCAAAATAGTCGCGCGTGACGGCGTCGCCGTTGTAGGTTTTGTTGGTCACTTTGCCATTGGGGCCATAGGTTAGTTTGTAAAAGGTGTGGTCGTGGGCGGGGTAGGCGCGGAGCGTCAGATTGGCTTTGCCCCGCCGGGCAAACTCGATGGGCAGTATGTCGTTGGAGACCGCCCCCACGTCGGCGGTGCCGTAGCCAATCCAGATGGGTATGTTGAGCGAAAGCAAATAGCTCAGGTTGTTTCCGTGCGAAAACGAGTACTGAGTACGGTTAGGATCACCGGCTACGGCACTGGTATTGAGCGAGTCGCGACAAACTTCGGCCCATTGTTGCTGGAGGCCCTCGATGCTCTGCTGGGCCTCTTCGGGGGTGTATTCGCCGGTATATTGCTTACTGCGTTCGATGTGCATGATCGACTGATGCCGCCCTTGTAGCCCGCCCGAAAAAGCAATCAGGTGGGTAACGCGCGGGTTGGAGTGGGCAGCTTTGATCGCCACCTGATACCCCTCGGAACCACCCGCCATGACGATCCGGCGCGGGTCGGCCCAGGGTTGTTTGCTCACAAAGTCGAGTACAGCGTTAACCTGCCGAACGTAGTGATCGAGGTAGTTGTGCTCGAAATACTGGCGCGTGTACTGTTCAGGTTTTGGTCGGTGGCGGGTAGTGAACAGGGTGTCCAGGTAAGCGTCGTTTTGCACGAGCGGCACCCCCGGTTTGGCAATCATGATGAAATTATAATCGGCCTCGTGATCGTAGCAAACAAGGGGCAATTCCGTCAGCGACGGGCGGTTGTTTTTGGGGTTGATCGTGAACAGCGGGATGGGCAACGACCCCTGCCGAAACAGAAAAATAGGCTTGCGTTTAGTCAGTTCACCCTCGCGGGCCACAACGGCGAAGGTTAGGGAGTCGTCGTCAAAGGGGATGGTAAAGGTAGTGAAACCGCCTACGTAGCGTTTGGTAGCGGTTTGGGCGGTCGCGAGGGAGCCGCTTAGTAGCAATAAAATGAGCAGGTTGCGCATAGCCGAACAGTCTTGCTACAAACCTAAAGCAAACCCCGTCGACAAGCCTGTTAATGATTCTTAAATCAACTGCATCTTCGCTACGTTTCTGTAAAGATACCGATTTTGTGCCGCTTTGTCATATCCAAACGGGCGCGCAAAGCGTTGTAGAAGTGCAGACAAAGAGGCCTCAAAACCTCTACGTCTGCTCCTCAACATTCCACGCTTACAACCTCCTGCGTTATGCGCTATTTATTCTACTTCGTCTTGTTCTGCACCGTCTCGATTTCTTGTTCGCGGGAGGTAATGGACCCACAAACCGGCTCGCTTGCGGTACGCTTCGACAATGTGGTGGGCGGGGCCGATCTGAACCTGAACGGTACTACCTACACAAATTCGTCGGGCGAACCCTACACCATTAGTGCGCTCAACTATTTCGTGAGCAATATCCGGCTCCGCAAGGTCGATGGTTCGGAGTACGTTGTCCCACAGGATAGCAGCTATTTCCTGGTGCGCGAGTCCGATGCGACCTCGCAGACGATCCGGCTCAACAACGTACCGCTAGCTCAATACACAGGCTTGTCGTTTCTGGTGGGTGTGGATAGTTTGCGAAGCGTGTCGGGTGTAGACAAGCGTACGGGTGTGCTGGACCCCGGCACGGGCAGCCACACATCGGGCATGGCTTGGGACTGGAACACGGGCTACATTTTTATGAAACTCGAAGGCACTTCACCCGTTGTCAACCCCGATGCAACGGGCAACCGCAACTATCGGTTTCACATCGGGCTGTTTGGCCGGAACGGCACGCCCAACAACCTACGTCGGGTGTCTATTGCGTTCGACGGAGCCAGCGTTACGCCTGACAATCCGGCCCGGTCGCTGGTGACGATTCGGGCTAATGTGCAGACGATCTTTGCGGGGAGAACACGCCTGAGTCTGGCGCAATCACCCAACATTATGATTGCGCCTAAATCGTCGGAAGTGGCTGATAACTACGCGGGTATGTTTTCGTTTGGCAACCTAACGACCGGACCTCAATGAGCTACAGACAATGGGTAACGCTGGCGGCTGTTGTAGCCCTGTGGTGCGGCATTTGGGCGTGTCAGCCCAAGCCGGGCACTGATAACATCAATCCCGACCCAACCCCGATCAACCCGACGTTCAAGACAACCCCGCTCGACTGGAAGAAGCCTGCCAATTTTCCAGACCCCGTTTATAATTTTAACGCCAATCCACTTACAACACAAGGCTTCACGCTCGGCAAGGCCCTGTTTTACGATGGCCTGCTCTCACACGACGGCACGGTGTCGTGTGGGTTCTGTCATCAACCCACTGCCGCATTTGCTCACACCGACCATGCACTGAGTCACGGCATCCGCGATCAGATTGGTATTCGTAACGTGCCCGCCATTCAGAATAAGGCCTGGCAACGGGAGTTCTTCTGGGATGGGGGTGTGCAAGACCTTGACCTGCTGCCGATTGCTCCCATTCAAAATCCCGTCGAGATGGGCGACACGTTGGCGAATGTGTTGCGCAAACTCCGCAACGACCCGCGCTACCCAACCCTGTTCGAGGCTGCGTTTGGGACCAAAGAGATCACCACCGAGCGGACCATGAAGGCCCTGTCGCAGTTTATGCTCACGCTCGTGTCGAGTAACTCGCGCTACGACAAAGCCGTGCGGGGCGAAGGTCCGGCCCTCACCAACGCCGAAACACGTGGCCTCACGACCTTCAAGGCCAAATGCGCCACCTGCCACGCTACCGACCTGTTTACGGATAACAGTTTCCGCAGCAACGGCCTGCCCCGCATTCCGAACGCCAAAATCGACGACGTGGGCCGGGGAGCCATCACGCTCAAACCCGAAGACAACTACAAGTTCAAAGTGCCGAGCCTGCGGAACGTAGAGCGCACCCCGCCTTACATGCACGATGGCCGTTTCTGGACCCTCGAACAGGTCCTGAACCACTACGCCACCAACCCCGCCAGCTCACCCACCACCGACCCCGCCCTTCGCGGCCTGACACTAAGCAACGCCGAGCGAACCGACCTGATCACGTTTCTGCGGACGCTAACAGATAACGAGTTCTTGAGTGATCGACGGTTTCGGCAGTGAAATAATGGGATCGCGGATTTTTTGTCATGGCACCGGCCACCCGGCCCGAGGGATCTACTCCTGCCATGTTCAACTTGTGCGTTCGCAAACTAGATCCCTCGGGCCGGGTGGCCGGTGCCATGACAAAAAATCTGTATAGATCCGCCCCATCCGCTTAATCCGCGTGCCAATCTTTACTTCAACGTCACATCGGCTTCCTTGCTCAGAAATTCCTTGCCGATGCCGGAGCTAGACAACGCGCTTTGCAGAACAGCCTCGTCGGGGACGGTTTCGAGGGGGGTGATACAGGCGGTTGATTTCTCGTTGAAAGGTACGTTGGTACTGAGGTTGTAGGCCGAGATAAACGACCAACGGGGCCGGTCGGAGAGGTTGGCCTCGGAACGGTGCAGGATGTTGCTGTGGAAGAACAGCACGTCGCCTGCTTCCAGCTCCATAAACAGGTGTTTGCCGTATTTCTTCGATTCCTCCACAAACCGCAAATTAGCACCGACCTGCTCGCCCGCGAACCCGTGCTCCACGCGCCCCATGCGGTGTGAGCCGCTGATAACTTGCAAGCAACCGTTTTCGGCGTTGGCGGGCGTGAGGGCCACCATCGCGCTCAACATCTGTTCGGGGAACAGGAATCCGTTTTTGTACCAGTAGCCGTAATCCTGATGCCACTCCCAGGCACCCCCCACGCGCGACTCTTTCTGCATAAGCTTCGAGTGAAAATGGCAAACCTTCGCGCCCTGCGGGGGCTGCGCGGCACCCAATAAATCTTCGACTGCCGATACCATCCGCTCTGAGCGAACTAACTGCCCAAAGGGATCATCGCCGGGGGTAAACCAGAGCGTCATTTTCGAGTTGCGGCCCGTGCTGTCGACCACATTATAGGCGTTTTGACTAACGGCTTCGTCTTCCGTTGCCGAGCCATAAAGCAGGCTAATTTCGCCGGACGAAAACAATTCTTTCACAATCAGATACCCGTTGGTGTGATATTGAGCGATTTGTGCCGATGTTAATTTCATAGTAGTCGCGTTGTCGATTTAGATTCTTTTGCAAATTGACAGCCGATTTAGCCTAAAATCTACTACACTTCGGGTGAAGTGTGGTATGATTTTAACCGATTGGATTTGTATGAAAGCTCTACTTGAGAAACTAGCCCCAACCGCCGATAGCTCGTTCAAACTGTATGAGTTTAGATACCCGTACTATCCGACGCCCTGGCACTTTCACCCGGAGTACGAGCTAGTTTTGATTACGAAAAGCTACGGACAACGCATCGTCGGAAATCACGTGGGCGATTTCACCGAGGGCGATTTGGTGCTCATTGGCCCCAACCTGCCCCACGTGTACCGGAACGCGCCCGAATACCTCGAACCTAATTCAACATTGCTAGCCGAGTCGATTGTGGTGCATTTTCTGCCCGATTTTCTGGGCGTAAACTTCTGGAACAGCATCGAGATGGCCCCCGTGCGGACGATTTTGCACCGGTCGGCGGTAGGGTTGCAGATCACGGGGGCCGTGCGCGAGCGGGTGGTTGCGGTGTTGGTGGCCTTGTCGTCGGTGAAGGGGATGCGCCGGTTGTTGGCCCTGCTCGACTTGCTCATGCAGTTGGCCGAGGCCCCCGAATCGGAGCTTGTGCCGCTTTCGACCGAGCCGATTGAGGGCAGCAACCCCGGCGAAGACGAAAAACTAAACCGGGTGCTTACCTACATTGCTCAACACTACCAGCAACCCATCACGCTTACCGAACTCGCTGATCTGCTGAGCATGTCGATTCCGTCGGTGTGCCGGTTTTTCAAGAAACGCACCCGCAAGTCTATCGTGCAGTTTACGAACGAGGTACGCGTAAGTCATGCCTGTCGCTTGCTGCTCGACTCCAGCCGGGGCATTGCGCAGGTAGCCTACGAAAGCGGTTTCAACAACATCTCGAATTTCAACCGGCAGTTCAGAGAAATCAAGAGCATGAGTCCGCAGGGCTTTCGGAAGGTAGTTGGAAAATAAATCCTTATCCGTTTGGCGTATACGATTATTATAAACATTTTTGTTGAAAAAAGAGGATGCCCAAAATTGACCACGATACCAAAGAGCGGATATTGGCAGCGGCTGAAAAAGTTTTCCATGCCAATGGATTTAAGGGAACGCGGACAACCTTGATTGCTGATCAGGCCGGTATTAGCCGGACCATGCTTCATTACTACTATAGTACCAAAGAAGAGTTGTTTCAGGAGGTGATGCGGCAGACCCTCAGCGCGGTGTTTATGCACATGAGCCAACTGATGACCGAGAACACGACCCTGGCTAATCTGCTGACGCATCTGATTGACACCGTTTCTGATTTGTTTGAAGCCAAGCCCGGCTTGCCCAGTTTTGTGGTGAACATTCTGAATGAAACCCCCGACGTGGTTACGCTAATGACTTCCTCAACGCAGGACAACTTACCGGCACAATTGGAAGCTCTGCTGGCGCAGGAGAAAGTCAAAGGGACTGTGGCTCCGCATATTTCGGGCGAAAACCTGATGATGGACATCTATTCGTTATGCAGCATTCCTTACTTGGGGGCGGCCTATATAAAAGCCAAAGAGAACCGCACCGACGAGCAACTAAAAGCATTTGTTGCACAACGCCGGGAACACGTTAAGGCAATGATTTTGAAGACGATTCAAGTTTGATATTTTTTTGCTTTGTAATGAACATTTTTGTTGAATAAAATTGTCTACAACTATGCGAACAACTAAACCCAGCTATGTGGGCTATCGGGAGGCCGACCAACGAACGCCTTACGCCCGGTTTTTTAATGACCAAATTTTGCCCTTGCCTCCGCTAATTCAGGCATTAGTTAACGAGGCTCGTTCGGCAATTGAGCCGCCTTTCGCACTGGCCGATGCGCCGTTATTGCAACAAGCGGGCTATTTACCGTTGGAAAACGGCTATCGGTTTTTACCCGATGATTCCTGCACTGTGGCTGTTCGGACAGACATGCCCGGTGTGACGCCCCCGATGTGGGACTGGTGGTTTGGCTGGCACGGCAGTCAGGACAACCGGTACAAGCTCTGGCACCCCAAAGCGCACATCTCGGCGGTGTGGGCCGACGGTCGCGACGATCTTCCCGGCTACATTGGCCGCACGTCGTTGATTCAGGAATACATTGGCAAGAGCCTGGAAAAAGCATCGATCCGATTTGTGAACCCCACGGAACTTGGTTTTGCGCCAGATCAACTTGCCGACAAAAACCGAGTGGTCTATATCTGCGCCCGAACGGGTTTCTCGCACCTGCCCGTTGATTTCGGCTGGCTCGTGCATCAGGTGCGGGCCACCGAAACGGGTGCCGAAATGCGGTCGAGGTTCTGGATGGGTGGGTCGTATATTCAATTTCGGACGGAGGGCCAACTGGGGCGAATGGCCTCGCAGGTGGCGCAGGCCCTGGTAAAACCTACCGAACAACAGGCACTCGCTCTTCTCAATCACTGCTTTGAAGAAATGAACCATCTGGCCGGTTTTCTGCCGACATTGTATAATCAATATCAGTAACTACCTCACCCCCTGCCCCCTCTCCTTCGCAAGGAGAGGGGGACACCAACGTCTGCCTACTAAATAAAATGAACGAGTTTATGAAGGTAGACTGGTAAGTTTCCCCTCTCCTTCACAAGGAGAGGGGGCAGGGGGTGAGGTAAAAACCTAAATCCATGATAACCAACTCACTCCAATTAACAGGTACGGTCCTGAAACAGGGCGAACGGGGTTTCGATCAGGCCGTACTGGACACGCTTTTCAATAAAGTTAACCCCGGCCAACGCCCCGCCGTGATGGTTTGCCCGCAAACCATCGACGACGTGATCAACGCCGTTCGTTACGCCCGCTCGGCTGGGCAAACGGTCAGTATTTGCTCCGGGGGACATAGTTGGTCGGCCAATCACGTGCGGGCAGGGAGCATCCTGATCAACATGCGGGGGTTCAATCAGTATACCGTCGACCGCGAAGCAATGACCGCCCGCGTGGGGCCGGGGGTAGGCGGGAGCACGCTGCTCACGGCCCTCACAGAGCAGGGATTGTTTTTTCCAGCGGGTCACTGCAAGGGCGTTTGCGTGGGCGGTTACTTGTTGCAGGGTGGCTTCGGCTGGCATGGGCGCAAACTCGGTATGGCCTGCGAGAACGTGATTGGGCTGGATATTGTGACCGCCGAGGGCGAACTGGTCCACGCCAGCCCCACACAAAACCCCGATCTATATTGGTCGGCTCGGGGATCAGGGGGCGGTTTTTTTGGGGTGGTGGTTTGCTTTCACCTACAGCTATTCCCCAAGCCCAAACACATGGGCATGGCCACGCACGTATTCAGCCTCCGGCATATGGAGTCGGTGTTTCGGTGGGCACATGAGGTGGGGCCGTCCGTTCCCAACACGGTGGAGTTCCAGATCCTGACCAGCCGCCGGGTGCTCCAGTATTTGTGGGCGGGGATGGAGGTAATTGCCCCGGTTTTCGCCGACTCGCGCGATGAATTAGAAGCCTCACTGTCGTTTATGAACAACAGCCCGGTTCGCAAAAAAGCCTTTATCCGGTTACCTTACCGCGAATTGCCGATGGCGACCTTCTACAACTACGCCATGACCCACTACCCCGATAACCATTGCTGGGGTGTCGACAACATGTGGACGAAGGCCGGTATCGACGACCTCATGCCGCACCTGCACCGCATTGCCGACACGCTGCCCCCGGCCCCTTCGCACTTTCTGTGGCTCAACTGGTATCCGCCCAAAAACCGGCCTGACATGGCTTTTTCGATGGAAGATCACCTTTATCTGGCCCTCTACGGCACCTGGAAATCCGGGACCGAAACACCCCGCTACGGCAACTGGGCACACGACCATATGCAGACAATGGCGCACCTCAGCACGGGTATCCAACTGGCCGACGAGGGGCTACACAAACGAACGGCACCGTTTGTCTCGGCCCCGCACCTGCAACGACTCGATGTTGCTCGTGGACACTATGACCCCGACGGGTTGTTCAACGCCTGGCATAGCAGGCCGTAGAATGAATGGCGAATGATGAAGGTGAATGGCGAGTAGCGAATGATAACCACCGTTATTCGCCACTCGCCATTCGCTTTTTCAAATCAAATGTGTTGGGGCGGAAGATCATCAGGATACCGGCTTGGGCGGGGAAAATCGAGCATAATTCGTCGGAGCGAGGGAAGAGTTCGCGCCCTTAATCGGGGGGTTCGTCTGAAATAAAAGAATAACGGCAAAACGGGGCCGTACGTTTGAATCGTCAAGCAAACGAGATGTCATCGCTGAAAAGCCCCGACTATGAAAACGTTTCCCTTTTTAATCATCTTTCTCGTAACGGCCCTCGGCGTAACCGCCCAGACTACCCTCAGTGGTCGTGTGTTGGACGAGCGAGGCCGTGCCTTACCCGGAGCCAACGTGTTCGTGAAAGGCACCTACGACGGGGCCAACACCGATAGCACGGGGGCGTTTCGGTTCCGCACATCTCGGCGCGACACGGTCACGCTCGCCGTAAGCTACGTGGGTTTTGAAAATTACGCCCAGAAGCTAACCCTCACCGGTGAACCCCTCACGATCACCGTGAAAATGACCGAACTGCCCAACGAACTCAATACTGTAGTGATTACGGCGGGGGCATTTGAAGCATCGGACAGCAAGCGCATGACCATGCTCAAATCGCTCGACATTGTGAACATCGCCGGGGCCGGGGCCGACATCACGGGGGCCATAAACTTCATGCCGGGGGCGCAGCGCGTGGGCGAGCAGTCGGGCTTGTTTGTGCGGGGTGGGTCGGGGCAGGAGGCCAAGGTTGTGATCGACGGGTTGATTGTACAAAACCCGTTTTTCTCATCCCTGCCCGATGTGCAACAGCGGGGCCGGTTTGATCCGTTTCAGTTCAAGGGAACCTCGTTCAGCACGGGCGGCTACTCGGCTCAGTATGGGCAGGCCCTGTCGAGTGTGTTGCTGCTGAGCACGACCGACAAAGGTTCGCAAGACGGTCTTACCCTGGGCCTGAATTTGGCCGGGGCAAGCGTGGGCTATGAAAACGCCACCGAAAAATCGTCGGTTTCGGGTACGTTTAATTATACGGATTTGCGTCCGCTGTTTGCGCTGGTGCCGCAGCAGATTTCGTGGCAACGGGAACCACGGGGCCTGGGTGGTTCGCTGACGTATCGCTACCAGCCCACCAAAAACGGCATTCTGAAAGCGTATGGCATGTACTCCGACTCGCGGCTTGCGATGAGCTACCGCGACCCGGCGCAGGCTACGGCGACCAACGAAACGGGGCAATCGGTTCTCGACCAAACGAACCGCAACCTATTCATAAACAGTACTTACACGGACTCGTGGGACGATGCGCGCTGGAACCTGAATGTTGGTTTCTCGTACAGCCACGATACCGATGACATGACCGTTGGCGCGTTTGATTTCTCGCGCCTGAATCGGCGGGCGCAAGTGCGGGCCGTGATAACACGCGCCCTGCCCAACAACGGCCAACTGCTGTTCGGGGCGGAGTTGCACGCGCTTCGGCTCGGCAACGCGGTGTTTGGTCAGAAGTTTAGTTTGAATGATCGCTACGCAGCCGCTTTTGCCGAATGGCAGGTGTATGCCAGCCGTAAATTGGCCGTGCAGGTGGGGGTTCGGGGCGAGTACACGTCGGTGATTGAGCGGTTCAACATGGCCCCGCGTCTGTCGATGGCCTACAAAACGGGGCAGTTCAGCCAGATTTCGTTTGCGGCTGGTCAGTTCTACCAAACCCCCGACTACAACTACCTGTTCCGCAACCGCCAACTCGCCTACGAACGTGCCGACCACCTGATTTTGAATTACCAGATTATTAAAAACAAGCGCACGTTCCGGGTAGAGTCGTTTTACAAGAACTACGCCCAACTGGTGCGCGAGCTTCCCTGGCCTGGTCAGCCGACCGCCTTCGATGCCAACCCATTCCGGTTTCCGATTGGCCAAACGAACAACACCGGCAATGGCCATGCGCAGGGATTCGACGTGTTCTGGCGCGACCAGAAGAGCGTGAAAGGCCTGGATTACTGGGTGACTTACAGCTATGTGGATACCAAACGCCTGTTTCGGAATTTCACTGCATCGGCCACGCCTACGTTTGTCTCGAACCATAACCTGAGCCTCATTACTCGCCGGTATTTTCAGAGCATCCGCACGAGCGTCAACATGACCTATGCCTACACGAGCGGGCGACCGTATTACAACCCGAATCGGGCCACGCTTGGCAGACCAGAGAGCGAGTTCCTGACCGACCTGACGCCCGCCGTACACAACGTGAATTTGGGCATTAACTACATCACTGCCGTGAAGGGCAACTTCATGGTGTTGTATGCCACCGTCGACAACCTGCTGAATACCCGCAACGTGTTCACCTACCGCTACACGGCTGACAATCGTACTCGATACGCTGTTGGCCCCACGACCTACCGGAGCTTTTTTGTCGGCGGCATCATCATGCTCGGCAAAAAAGCAAAAGTTGATTTGGATAAGATTTAACACAACTAACACAAATGAAAACCCTCATTATCACCCTCCTCGCGGCCCTGCTGGGCGCAACAACACCGGTTCTGGCACAATCGTCGGACCAGTATAAGCAAGCCATGACCGATGCGCTCGGTACGCTGAAAACGCAAAATATGACCACGCCCCCCGCCGATATGCTGGCCTCGGCGAATCAGTTTGAGCGCATTGCGGGCGTTGAAACTAAGGAGTGGCTACCCCGTTATTACGCCGGTTTGCAGTACGTTTTTCTAGGCTTTACGGGTAAAACACCCGCCGAAAAAGACGCTTATCTCGACAAGGCCGACGCCAACCTGAAAGCCGCCGAAGCCATCAACGACAACAACGACGAACTGGCTGTGCTGAAGGCCTATATTGCTCAGGCTCGTATGGCCGTTGATCCCATGTCGCGCTGGCAGCAATACGGGCCGCCGTTCCAGACGAACCTCGAAAAAGCGATGCGCCTGAACCCCGAAAACCCCCGTCCCTACGTGTTGCAGGGAACGAGCCTCATGTACACACCCGAAGAGTTTGGTGGTGGGCCAAAGAAAGCCTGCCCGGTGTTGCAAAAAGCCGACGAGAAATTTGCTACTTTTAAACCCGTGGGTGATCTGCATCCTAACTGGGGCAAAAGCCAAGTGAAGCCAATGCTGGAGAAGTGTAAATAGATGTTGGACACTGGACTTTAGACGCTGGATGCAACCACTACTAACATCCAGATCCAAGATCCAGCCGCGTCGGCGGACCGATCCAATATCCAACGTCCAATGTCCAGACTATGACCCGCGAACAACTTCACCGGACCCTGCACGAGCAACCCGCCGACGCTCCCCGGCGACCGATCCGAATGCGCGGCTCCGACCTGTCCGACTTCGATTTCAGCCATCAGGATCTAACCGGGGCCGATTTTCGCTTCTCAAACCTGTCGGGAGCCAACTTTCAGGGGAGTATCCTGCGCGATGCCAATCTGAGTTTTGCTGGACTCACCGACGTTTCGTTTGTCGATGCTGATCTGACCGGGGCCAACCTGAATTTCAGCGGTCTTTCGGGGGCCGACCTCACCGGAGCTAACCTGAGCGGGGTTTCGATGATGTTTTCGGGTGGGGCGCGCAATGTGCAGCCACCCATATTGCCACCCGAACCCATCACGCTCACTAACCTGTTGCAACGGCCCGTTTGGGGCGTGTTGATCGGGTGTTTGCTGGGGGCCTTGCTGGTCTATGGCACAAGCGGCATCATCTATTTCACGAACCAGATTTTCACGACTAATAATCAAGACATTGCCGATGTAAACCGATTTATTGTCTGGCAGAACCTGACCGAAGGCGTAACGGTTTTCCTGACCATCTATTTCCTGTCCGACTGGTTGGATCAACGGTTCCGGCGCATCTGGCAGCGGCATCTGTTTGCCAGTGCAATATTATTTGTTGCCTATTGGGTCATCAACACGATTTGTTATTTTATGCTTGGCAAAGAGGTGTTCGAGCGGCTGGAACATCAGCCCTCCTCAACTCCGCTCGTCGACGATCCGGCTCCGTGGTATTACTACATCATAGTGGCGTTGCTCATCGGAAACGCGTTCTTGTACGTGCTGCGGCAGGGCAAGCAATTAACCCGTAAAATGACCGAGCAGGAGTTCCAACTGCTCAATATGGAGAAGCTAAAAACTCGCGCCGAACTGGATGCCCTGCAAGCCAAAATCAACCCACATTTTCTCTACAACGCGCTCAATAGCATTGCCAGCCTCGTTCATGATAACCCCGACAAGGCCGAGGAGATGACCCTGCTGCTGTCCAAACTGTTTCGCTACTCGACCGGGCGCGATGGGTCGCACATGGGTAGTTTGGCCGAAGAACTCGACATGGTTCGTACCTATTTGCAGGTTGAGCACGTCCGCTTCGGCGACCGGCTTCTGTTCAGCGTTGACACCTCCGACGAGCAACTGAACAAGCTGCAAATTCCCCAGTTTCTGTTGCAGCCCATCGTGGAAAACGCTGTGAAGCACGGAATCAGCAAGCGGGCCGGGGCAGGCCGAATCGACGTAAAAATTTACAGTCAGAACGAGTGCCTGTGCCTGAGTGTCCACGACAACGGCCCGCCCTTCCCCGACGATATGGGCAGTGGCTACGGCCTCCGCAGTATCCAGGACAAACTCCGGCTCCTCTACGGCAACGATGCCCGCGTGGAACTCCAGAACGAACCCTACAAGCAAGTGTTGCTATCCATCAAACTAAGCCGTCTTCAACAATGAATTTTCCACTAAAGACCATCCTGATTGACGACGAATCGTTGGCTATTTCACGCCTGAAACGGTTGTTGGGCAAGTATGCCGACACGTTTGTGGTAATTGGCGAGGCCAATAACGGAGCAGAGGGACTCGCAATGGTCGAGAGCGGGCGGCCCGACGTGATCTTTCTGGACATTGAAATGCCGCTGCTCAACGGCTTCGAGATGTTGTCGCGGCTCACCTACATGCCGCTCGTGGTGTTTGCCACAGCCTACGATCAATATGCCATCCGGGCGTTTGAGGAGCACTCTATCGACTACCTGCTGAAGCCCATCGAGTCGGATCGGCTGGAGCGCACCATCGGGAAAATTCGCTCGATTGTCGAGTTGGGCACTCGCTCCGAGAGTATCAACAATTTTCCCAACACCGACAACCTGCTGAAGCTTCTGGAGCGGATGCAGCCCAAGAAAGAAATTCACGCGGTTTCGGTGAAAACAGGCGAAAAGATCAAGCTCATCCCCCTGCCCGAAATCGCCTTTTTCGAGGCCGAGGACAAATACGTATTTCTGTCCACCACCGACGGGCAAAAGTTCCTGACCTCCTACACCATCACTACTCTGGCCGAAAAACTGCCCGAAACCTTTGTGCGGATTAGTCGCTCGGCTCTGGTCAATAGCCACCGGATTAGTGAGATCGTGAAGCATTACGACGGCAAATTCCTGATTGTGTTGACCGACAAAAAAGGCTCGCGCCTGATGAGCGGTAGCACCTACGGCGAGGCCGTGCGGGGACTGATGGAGTTTTGATAGTTTATTGATAAACACTTGTTTTACGTACTAAAAATGGTTTTCCACGGGCTAATTTGACCATTTCACGTTCTTTTTAATTCTTACTTGCTTGTATAGGTATTTACAACTATGTTCGTAGCAATTTATAATGTTTTTTTAATCGTTACCTTTTGATACCTTAACAAACCTTCATGATTCATTTTTTACGTGGCTCAGACTCACCGCAGCCTTCTTGCATCCCCCCAACCCACCGACTCAGGCTCTGGTTGTTTTTCCTCCTACTACTGACCCTGAACCAACTGGCCCAGGCCCAAACGTGTACCACGCCCACTGTTAGCCTCGTAAACACGGGGCCGGGCAATTGTGTAGGTGTGGCCAGTTTATCGGTCAGCAGCAACCAACCCATTAGCCAGTTAAGCTGGTATAGTGGTAACACATTGGTCTATACCAGCAACCCACAGGCCAGTACCGGCACTATCGTGGTAGGCACCGGCACCAGTGGCTCGGCGGCCAATCAACTGAATTTTCCTTACAGTGTGCAACTGGATGCTACCGGAGCGGTTTATGTGGGCGATGGTATCAACTTCCGCGTTCAGAAGTTTCCACTCAACAGTACGGCAGGAACAGCTGGCACCACCGTAGCCGGGGGCAATGGAGAAGGTAATGCCGCCAACCAATTGGGGCCTCCTGTTAGTGTGTTTGTGGATGGCAACGGAGCGATTTATATAGCCGACGTAAACAACAGGCGTATCCAGAAGTGGGCTGCGGGCGGGGCCGGCCTTCCGGCTACCAGCGGCACCACCGTGGCCGGGGGTAGTCGTGGCGCGGCTGCCAACCAATTGGAAAACCCGTATGGTGTGTTTGTGGATGGAAACGGGGCCGTGTATATAGCCGATGCTGGCAATAATCGGGTTCAGAAGTGGACTGCGGGAGCCACCAGTGGCACCACTGTGGCGGGTAATGGAGTGGCTGGCAATGCGGCCAATCAATTGAACGCGCCAAGTGCGGTGTTTGTGGATGGCAGTGGGGCACTCTATGTGGTCGATCAGGGCAACCACCGCATTCAGAAGTGGGCTGCGGGCGGTGCCAGTGGTACTACCGTGGCCGGTGGCAATGGTCTGGGCACTGGAGCCCATCAACTGTATACTCCTCAAGGTTTATTTGTAGATGGGAACGGAACCATTTATGTAGCCGACTATGGCAATCATCGCGTTCAGAAATGGACTGCGGGGGCTACAACTGGCATCACTGTGGCCGGAGGCAATGGGCAAGCCAATGGAGCCAATCAACTGGATCGTCCTTACGGTGTGTTTGTGGATGGCAGCGGGGTGGTCTATGTGGCCGATTACGGCAATCACCGCATCAATAAATGGGCACCGGGGGCCGTTAACCCCGTCTATGCGCCTACGGCGGGGGGGAGCTACACAGTGCTGGTTACGTCGGTCAACGGCTGCACGGCCATCACCAATGCCGTTACGGTAACGGGGCTTCCCTCGGTGAGCATTTCGGCAACGCCCTCGCAAACGATCCCCGTTGGTAGTGGTGTCACGCTGACGGCATCGGGCGCAGCGTCTTATACCTGGAACAACGGCCAACCCGGAAGCACGGCTAATCCGCTCGTTGTGAGCAATGTAAATAGTAATACGGCCTTCTCGGTAACGGGCGTAACAGACGGATGCTCCGGCACAGCCACCATCACGATCACGACCTGTGCTCCCCCAACTGTTAACCTGCTAAACACGGGCTTAGGCAGTTGTGTGGGTCTAGCGAGTTTGTCGCTCAGTAGTAATCAGAGCATCAGCCAGTTAAGCTGGTACAATGGCAGCACGCTGGTATTCTCCACCAGCCCACAAGACAACGCAGGTACCACCGTGGCAGGGGGAACTGATGGCCCTGCGGCCAATCAGCTTTTCTATCCGGTGGGTGTGCAGGTAGATGCGGGTGGGGCGGTCTATGTCGTGGATCAGGGTAACAACCGCATTCAGAAATTCCCACCCAACGGAACGGCGGGTATCAATGGCACCACCGTGGCCGGTGGGAATGGCGACGGCCCTGATGCTAATCAACTGAGTTCGCCTACGGGTCTGTTTGTGGATGCGAACGGGGCAATTTATGTAGCCGATCAGGGCAATCATCGCATTCAGAAGTTCTTGCCCAACAGTACGTCTGAAACGGCTGGCATCACCGTGGCCGGAGGCAATGGTCCCGGCTCTGGACCTGACCAATTCGAAAATCCTACGGGGGTACACGTAGATGTGGGCGGAGCAATCTATGTATCGGATGGCTACAACAACCGGGTTCAGAAGTGGGCGGCAGGGGCCACCAGTGGCACCACCGTGGCCGGAGGCAATGGAGCAGGCCCTGATGCCAATCAATTGGAGACACCTTATGGTCTGTTTGTAGATGCGAGCGGGGCTGTGTATGTGGCCGATCAATACAACAACCGAATCCAGAAATGGGCTGCGGGAGCTGTCAGTGGCATCACTGTAGCCGGGGGAAATGGAGCAGGTGATGCGGCTGATCAACTAAGCAATCCTACGAATGTGGATGTCGATGCAAGTGGGGCTGTCTATGTGGCCGATGAACTGAACCACCGAATCCAGAAATGGGCTCCGGGCGGCACTTCCGGCATCACCGTAGCTGGAGGGAATGGCGATGGTCCTGCGGCCAATCAACTTAACGATCCTTTGGATGTCTATGTCGATGCGAGTGGAACCTTGTATGTGGCCGATCAGGATAACGTCCGCATCCAGAAATGGGTGCCGGTGAGCAGCACCGTGTATAGCCCAACGGCCGTGGGCAGCTATACCGTTCGGGTCACCTCAACAAACACCTGCACGGCTGTCACTAATGCGTTCACGGTGACAGGGCCACCGTCGGTCAGCATCAGCCCGGCTTCGCAAACCATCACGTCGGGGAGTGGGGTCACGCTCACTGCTTCGGGAGCCACGAGCTACACCTGGAGCAACGGCAGTACGGCCAACCCATTGATCCTAAGCAACGTGACGAGTACCACTACGCTGTCAGTGACGGGAACAACGGGCGGGTGTTCGGGAACGGCCACGAGCAGCGTGAGCGTGACTCAGGCGAGCGGTGCCGCCAGCCTGAGTGTAACCAACATCAGCGCGGTGGTGTTGAGTGCGGGCAACTGCCCGGCCTCAGTCACGTTTGATGGTCGGGGTCAGCTCTTTCAGGTGATTGGCCCCGCAGGCAGCAACTACGACCAGATGATATCACGCCGGAGCCTGGCCAACTACACGGGCTTGAAGGCCAACCTGATTAAAACCACTGGCATCTATACCATCCGGGCCATGGACAGCACCCGCAACCTAGTCCGGCAATTCACCTTTCAAGTAACCGGAACAAGCTGTCCTTAACCACTATTGCCTATCAAAACCATGAAACAGTTTCTTTTGATTGCCTCCTTGCTGTGTGTACTGGGCCTCCAACTTGGCCACGCCATTGACAGACCCAAAGCAGGTTCGTCTCCCGCTCTGTCTCCTGCCATAAGGACAGCATCTGCCGCTCCTATGCTAACCCTGATCCCGGCGGCCACCACTTACACCGTTGGGCAAAGCGTGACGGTGCTGGTAACGGGTGGCACCGCCAACGATACGTATAATTTCACGCTCTATGACAGCGATCCGGTGGCTAATCCAAGTGCCAGTGGCCTACTTGATTTTACGCTATTGTACAAAAGCGACAATTCGCCTTTAAACAATTATATGATTCAACTGGGGGCTGCCGAAACCAGTGGCTACTATGTCATTAAGTTCACCGCCGGTGCTATTGGTTCGGGCCGAGTGGTGGACTTAGACGTTAATAGCGGAACTACTTATCTCGACAGTGCTCCGCTGGAAATCATCGCGGCACCTGCCCTGGGCCTGTCGCTGTCGCCCAACTCGACCACCTACACCGTGGGGCAGAGCGTGACGGCCACTCTCACGGGCGGCATTCAGGGCGAAACCTATCTGCTCAAATTGTTTGACGGTATCGTTGACGACGCGAATGACATTACAGCGGGGCTGGATGTAAGCGGTACCACGCAGGGCGGGGCTAACACGGTTAACTGGCAATCCAACACTACCTCGGCTGGTTTCTTTTTGCGGTTCAATTCGGGAGGTGTCGGCACTAACCGGATTCTGGAAGGAACCAATTTGGATTACGCGCACTTTAAGGACATCACGGGTCTAACCATTGTTTGCCCACCCATCAGCATCAGCGTTACACCTTCGCTTACCGTAGCTTCGGGGACAAATATCACGCTCACGGCCTCGTCGGGGGTGGCCACGGCAGGCACGAGCTACACGTGGAGCAACGGCGTTCAGTCCAACTCATTGGTGGTGAATGGTGTAACCAGTACCACGGCGTTTTCGGTCACGGGCCTGACCAGTGGTTGTGTGGCCACCACTACGGCCACGGTGGAGGTAGTAAGCCTCACCTTAGTCAGTTCGGCCAGCCCCAGCACGGTTTGTGTGGGTAGTTTGGCCTCTCTGTCGGTAGCAGCATCGGGCGGCACCGGGCCATATACCTACACGTGGGCGGCACCATCCGGGGCGGCCATTTCGGGGGCCAGCAACACCAGCGTGGTGTCGGTATCGGGCAGTACATCGGGCATGAAAACCTTCACCGTCACGGTGGCCGATGGCAGTGGCACGCCTATTCGTAGCTTCACCACGGTCGACCTTACGGTAAACCCTTCCGTCACGGCGAGCATCGCGGGGAACCTGACCATTTGCGCGGGTACTAGCACCACCTTGACCGCATCGGGCGGGAGCAGTTTTCTGTGGTCGAATGCGGCCAGTACCTCGGCCATTACGGTTAGCCCCACCAGCACCACGGCCTACTCAGTCACCGTTAGTAACGGAGGTTGTTCGGCCACGGCTACGGCCACCGTCACGGTGAACCCGGCCGTTACGGCGAGCATTGCTGCCAACCCCGGCCTAACCATTTGCGCGGGTAATAGCACGACGCTCACGGCTTCGGGCGGGACGGGCTTCCTGTGGTCAAATGCGGCTAGCACCTCGGCCATTACGGTGAGTCCTACCAGCACCACGGCGTTCTCGGTGACGGTAACTGAGACCACAACAGGCTGTTCCTCCACCACCAGCGTAATGGTCACGGTGAACCCTGCCGTCACGGCCAGCATTTCGGGCAACCTGACCATCTGTACGGCAGGTAGCACGACGCTGACGGCTTCGGGTGGTACGAGTTATCTGTGGTCGGATGCGTCCAGCACCTCGGCCATTACGGTGAGTCCCACCAGCACGACTGTCTACTCGGTCACGGTGACCAATATCACAACGGGTTGTTCCTCAACCACCAGCGTAACGGTCACGGTCAATGCTGCCCTCACGGCCAACATTACCCCCAACCCCAGCCTCACCATTTGCGCGGGTACCAGCACGACGTTGACAGCAACAGGTGGCACGAGTTATGCGTGGAGCAACGGAGTCAACACGGCCGCTAACCCCGTGAGTCCCACCAGCACCACGGCCTACTCAGTCACCGTTAGTAACGGAGGTTGTTCGGCCACGGCTACGGCCACCGTCACGGTGAACTCGGCCGTCACGGCGAGCATTTCGGGCAACCTGACCATCTGCGCGGGGACAAGTACTACGCTGACCGCTTCGGGCGGGACAGGTTATGCGTGGAGTAATGGAGTCAACACAGCCGCTAATCCGGTTAGTCCCACCAGCACCACGGCGTTCTCGGTCACGGTAACCAATATCACAACGGGCTGTTCGTCAACCACTAGCGTGATGGTCACGGTAAACCCGGCCGTCACGGCGAGCATCGCGGGCAACCTGACTATTTGCGTGGGCACCAGCACCACGCTCACCGCATCAGGGGGTACAACCTATAACTGGACGGGTGGTGTGAATGGAGCCACGTTGCCGGTTTCAGTAGCTGGACTTTACTCGGTCACGGCCACGAGTTTGGGTTGTTCGGCCACGGCCACGGCCACCGTCACGGTGAATCCATCCATCACGGCCAGCATTGCTGCCAGTCCCAGCCTGACCATTTGCCCCGGCAGTGTGGTCATGCTCACGGCTTCAGGCGCGGGCTCAGGAGGCTCCTATCGCTGGAGCAACGCCGAACAAACACCGGCCATCAGCGTGGGCACCAGCGGCCCCTACACCGTCACGGCTACCTCGGCGGGCGGTTGTTCGAGTACGGCTATGGTCACAGTAGACGTCACCAGTTCAGCTCCGTTGGCCCAGCCAACGCTGTCGGCCAGCAGCAGCATGGTGTGCGTGGGCGGTGCGGTGTCGGTTACAGCCACAGGAACTGGAACCTATCAGTGGTATAAAGATGGTCCGTCCGGGGTTCCGGTGTCGTTGGGTGCAGCCCAACAAGGCGCGGTCTTGTCGCTAAATGGCGTGCAGGCTTCGCAGGCGGGAAGTTACTCGGTGGTGATTCAGGCCAGCGGTTGCAGTTCGGCTACCAGCACAGCCTTCACGCTGACGGTGAACCCATTACCAACAGTGACCATTGCGTTTCCAACCGTTGCAAGCGTGAATCCGGCCGGTCCGGTGATTACGGTTCCAGTGGGTCAGGGTTTAAGCTATCAGGTGTTTGGGGGCGGCACCAATGGCCGTTACGAGCGCAAGATCATCGAGGCCATGATCAACGGGTACATCCTCCGTACGGTGATTGAGAACCGGGACGGTGTGTTCCTGATTGACCGGGCTGGCCCCTACAGCATCACGGTGACGGATGCCAACGGCTGTAGCCGGACGGTGACGGGCGAGATTGTAGGGCGTTAAACCAGTAAAATAACAAGCAAAAGCCGGGTTCTTGCATGGACCCGGCTTTTTTGCGTTTAGTAAAATGGCATACCACTTGCCATAAAACGGAGGGATTTTTCGTGTAAATCAATAGATTTGAACGTCTTTTAAATAAAAACTCGTTATGCTCCTCGCTTTACCTTCCAGATCTGGCACACCAGGTTCAGCCACCCGCCAGGGTGCTTTTTTAGTATTGTTTATTGCCCTGTTTATGGGCACCACCGCCAGGGCTGGTTTCCTCACCACAACACCCACCGAAAGCAGACCTACATCCGTTGATGCCTGTGCATTGGAGGTTTCTGTCACGCCCGAAAACGAAGATTATGATGCCTGCTCAAACCAACTCGTGTCTATTGTTGCCGAAGCCTTCGATGGTATGATCCCATCTAACACGCCCGGTGCAGGGCAGGCCCGTAAAGCGATGGCTACGTATAGCTATGTCTGGCTAGCTCCCGCAGGAGCCTCGCTCAACACCTATACGGGCAATCAGGTTGTTGCCAGCTTCACAACCAGCGGCACGAAAGCCTTTACCGTTACGGCTACTGATCTCAATAACCCTGGTTGCACAGCCACTGAGACCGTAGAAATTGAGGTTGATCCTGCCCCTCTCATTACCATCTTTTTCCCCAATAGCCTGACCGTGGTTCCCATTTCGGGCGAGCAACCAACCGTCACACAGATCACCCTGCCCAACACCATTCGGGCTACGCAAGGGGTTTTATACGAGTGGCATGTGGTGATCGACCGGATTAACGGCTACGAAATCAGGCAGGGAGAAACCAACGGGACTGGCATTTTTCAGGTTGGGCATGTTGGCCCGTACGTGCTGACCGTGACGGGATTGAACGGTTGCAAACGAACCGTGCGAGGCACTCTTGTTCTTTCGCCAAGTGGGGGTGGCTGAGAAAAACGCTCAATGAACATAAACCCGCACTTCCCACGCCCGAAGGTCTCCGTCTGGCTCGGCATAATTCCCTAAAACAGCCTTCCCTTCAACTTCTGCTGGGAGCACGACGCGCTCCTCTGAGAAGTTAGCTACCGTCACAAACGTGCCCGACTCATGCGCCCGCTCAAACGCCCAAAGCGTGGGGTGTTCAGGCAGGAGGTCGCGGTACGTGCCGGTGTGGAGGGTGGGCGTTTGTTTGCGCCAGCGCAGCAGTTGGCGGTAATAATTCAGCACCGACCGGGGGGGGCTATCCTGCCCGGCGGCATTCACAGTTGGGTAGTTTGGATTCACCTTGAGCCACGTCGTTGAGCCGGTGGTGAAGCCCGCGTGGGGCGCGTCGGACCATTGCATGGGTGTTCGGGCGTGGTCGCGGGCAATGCGGTTGGCGGTCTTCAGGAATTGCATTTGCTTGGCAGGGTCCATATCGGGAGCCACCAAGGCGGCCCAGGCGTTTTTGACCTGAATATCATCGAACTCAGAGATATCTTCAAACAGGCAGTTGCTCATACCCAGTTCGTCGCCCTGATACAGGCTCGGTGTGCCACGTTGGGTGAGCAACACCGTCGCTAACACCGTCGCCGACTCGTAGTGGAACCGCTCCGGGTCGCCGAAGCGCGAGAGTATGCGCGGGTTGTCGTGGTTACCAAAGTAGATGTTCTGCCAGCCCGGAGCGTCCTCGCCCGTGTCCAAAGCCGTGTTCCATTTAGCAAAAATTGCCTTCAACTCTGGCAGGGTAAACTCCGGGGCGGGGTTCAGAAAACGGTGTTCCTCGCGGGGCACGGCATGATCGAAGTGGTAAATCATCTGCAACTCCTCGCGCCGGTCGCCCACGTACAAGTTCGCCTGCTCTGCCGAAACCCCGAAGCCTTCACCTACTGTAATAACCGAGGGGTAATGGCCCAAAACCTCCTGGTGCATCTCGTGCAGAAACTCGTGAATGCGCGGGCCGTTGGCATGGATGGTCAGATCGCCAAAACGGCCTTCGGGATAGTCGGGGAAATCTTGATCCTTAGATAGAAATGGAATCACGTCCATCCGAAATCCGTCCACGCCCTTATCGAGCCAGAACCGCATCATCCGGTAAATCTCCTGCCGAAGCGCGGGGTTTTCCCAGTTCAGGTCGGGTTGTTTTTTGGCAAACAGGTGCAGGTAATACTCGCCCGTAGTCTCGTCCAGATCCCAGGCCGGGCCGGAGAAAAACGATTGCCAGTTGGTTGGTAGCCCCCCACCGGGGGGCTGCCAAATATAATAATCCCGGTACGGGTTGTCTTTACTTTTGCGGCTCTCCTGAAACCAGCGGTGTTCGTCGGAGGAGTGGTTCACGACGAGGTCGAGAATCAGGCGCAGGCCGCGCTGATGGGCTTGGGCCAGTAGTTCGTCGAAATCGGTCATCGTGCCAAATTCGGGCATAATGGCTTCGTAATCACTAATGTCGTAGCCATTGTCGGCGTTGGGCGACTGAAAAATAGGACTCAGCCAGAGCACGTCCACGCCGAGATCGGCCAGGTAATCGAGCTTGCTAATAATTCCCCGCAAATCGCCAATGCCATCACCGTTTGAGTCAGCAAAGGAGCGGGGGTAAATCTGGTAAATAACGGAAGAGCGTATGTCGGGCATAGTTTACCAGATAACCTCAATGAGGTTGTTGTACCAGGAGAATTTACGATCTGAGGCCATCACAGGCCATTGCTCGTGTAAGGCTGTTGCTAGAATCAGACGATCAAACGGGTCACGGTGTTCCTCAAAAAGAGGTATCTGAGCATAGGCCGTGATATGTTGATTCCGTATTGGCAGCAAGCGGAAGTGATCTTTCTGAACTTGCCTGATATAGTCAGGTAGTGTGGTATTAAACTCGTTAAGTTTTCCGATTTTCTGTTTGATAGCAATTTCAAACAAACTCACTTCACTGATCCATTTGACAACGTTTGGGTCAAGTAAGTATTCGCGGGCAGTCGTTGAAATGCGTGGACTATTTGTCTGAATCCATATCAAAACTTCCGTATCAAGAAGCAGATTCATAATCAGTACATATAGTCTTTAAGGTCATCTAACGGCTCATTAAAATCATCTGGAATACTGATTTTGCCTTTGAGCGAACCGAACCGAACAACATTGGTAGATACTGACGGTTTATCAATAGTCATAAATGTGACTAAAATCTTGGTTTTGTCTTGAACGGGCGGTTGCTCATCCCAAACAATCTGCCCGTTTTCGTAGGTAGCTTCAATTGTGGTTAGCATGGCTTGGTCGTTTGCTCAAAGATAACAAAAAAGGACGGGTTGTTGCCCGCCCTTTTTTGTCTGATAAGCCCGATTAACTACCGCAGCAAATCGTCGAACGTCAGGCTGATGTAGTACAGCCCGCCGATCTGCGCCAGGCCGTAGCCCTGCGAGTAATATTTGTTCAGAATGTTGTTGGCTCCCAATTTAACAACCGACTTGGCGGCTTTGAGCCGGTAGCTAACCTGCGCGTCGAGCGTGCTCCACGAGGGCAGCCAGATGTCGCCCGCTGTAGTGCCCTGCTCTACCCACATCTTGTCGGTCCAGCGGTAAGTGATATTGAAACCCATGTTGCCACCATTCACGCGGGGGTTGCTCAGGCTGATGTTGTAGCGGTTTTCGGGCGAGATAAAGAAGTTACGACCAGCCTGCGCCACGTCGGGATCGCTCATTTTACGCTCTACGATACCTTCACCGGCTGCATTGTTAATGACATTGCCCCGTGCATCGCGCAGCGTAATGAGGCCCACCTGACGGGCGTAGTTGCCGCTAACGCTGTAGCCTTTACCCAGGCCATACTCCAGGCCAAAGCCCATGCCGTTCACAAAAATCTCGTTGAAGTTGTTGTAGTTCACCTGTAAGGTTCTAAACGATCCTGGTGTCCGAACGTCGGTTATCTGCCCGCTCAGTGGCTGACGCATGTTCTGGGCGGCAATGAAATCGGTATAGCGACTACGGAACAGGAAGGCATCGACAAACAGGCGGTTCTTGATCAACGCTTTGTAGCCAACCTCCCACGTACGGATTTTCTCGGTTGTGAAGTTGCCGGGCTGGGGCTGATACGCCAGGTCGCGGAGTTGCTGCTCCGTAATGCGGCCTGCAATGAAGTTCTGAACGTCGTTCTCGAAATAAGGTCGGTTCGAGATCAGGTTGGCCCCGTCAACTGCCGCCTGACTACCACCCACTTCGCCCGCGTCAGTAGCCCGGGCCGGGAACGCCAGCAACTGACCCGGCGCGGGGTTACGGAAGGCCGACTGCCACGACCCCCGGAAGTTGTGCTGCCCGATACTGAACACACCCGATGCACGGGGCGTAAATCCACCGTTGAAATATTGGTTCTTATCGTACCGAATGGCTACCGTAGGCTTGAACGTCACGGCCTGACCATTGCCCACCGATCCGAGTTGCAACTCTTTGGCAATCTGCATGTAAGCACCATATTCGTTGATCGTAAACTCAGAGCCATCGGGTTTGCGCGGGAACGCTGTTCCACCCGATTCGAGCAGGAACCGCCGGATGCTGCCACCCACGATTACGTCGGCAAACCGAATCTGGTTTTTGAAGTTATACATGCCCTCATAGTGGAACATCTGACTATTGTCGCGAAACCGCCGACCCGCCGTGTTGCCCAACCCCGGTACGCTGACCGTTTCGTTGACCCACGTGCCGGAAATCAGGTCGCGAACCGTGTTGAACTGGCTCGACCCGGGCATAAAACGACCCTGATCGGCCACAGCGCGGGAGGCAGCAATATCGCCGTTGTTGGCCCCGTAGGCTGTTGAGAACGAGTTGCCCCAGGTGGCCAGTGGCTTCCAGGCGTTATTGATACTGACGGCGGTTTGGCCGATGTTCCAGCCTTCGGCCTTCTGTTGGGTCGTGTAGGCCCGCACAAAGAAGTTATCGCCTTTGATCTCGGCCCGGAACTGATTGCGCCGATAATCGGGGAAGTACTCGCGGAAGCCAGCCGTACGGATAAAGTTTCCGTTGCCGTAATACCAACCCAGCGAAGCCTCCACATTGCGGGCAATCTTGTAGTGCAGCGATACATTGGCGCGGTTGTTAAACACCCGGCCATTGTTGCCCAGCAGGTCTAACTCGGTGTAGCCGGTGCGCGTAACCAACTGATTCCGCAGGGCGGCAAGGGGGTGACCTACGGGGAAACGAACGCCTCCGTTGTTGTTGAAGTCGTCGCCGTAGATATTCACGCCGTCATACTGAAGGTTCGAGTTGGGGTTGTTGTTGCCCACATAGCCGATGCCGGTCGCTACGTTGCCCCGGCTGGCATCGCGGGTGAAGAAATTGTCGCGCCCCCGGTGATACCGGTCGGCGTAATCGTCGGCGATGAAGTCGGTACCCTGTAGGCGTTGGAAGTTCACCTTGATGGCAAACTTATCGCCCAGTTGTTTAGCGTAGCGGAAGCCCACGTCGTAGAAACCCTTCGGTCCGAAGTTGTCTTTACCCACATTGTTAGCTCCCAATTTTACCTGTGCGCTCAGACCCTGATAGGTGAACGGGTTCTTGCTCGTGGTGAGCATGATACCCTGCAAGGCGTCGGGGCCGTACAGGGCCGACGATGCCCCCGGAATGATCTCGATGCTCTCGATGTCGAGGTCCGAAATACCGGCCACGCTACCGAAACCGAAGCCCAAACCGGGCGACCGGTTGTCCATACCGTCGGTGAGTTGCACAAAGCGGTTGTTGTTGTTGGCCCCAAAGCCCCTGAGGTTCACCGACTTGAACGACAAACTCTGCGTGAGCAGGTCCACGCCCTTCAGGTTCTGGAGGGCATCGAAGGGGTTGGCGGCTGGCGAGTTCTGAAACTGTCGGGCATTGAGTCGTTCGGCGGTCACGGCCGCTTTCACGATGCTTTCCTCAACACGACTCGCGGCAACAACCACTTCGTCGGCCAGAAAAATCTGCTCCGTTAGTTCGACTCGAACGGCATCGTTGTTGTTGCGAGTAACCTCGACATCGCGCCGGTAGAAACCAACCGATGAGACCAATATCGACAACGGTAGATCCCGTTTTGTCGAAAGCTTAAAACGACCTTCACTATTGGTGACTGTTCCTTCGGAAGAGCCATTGATTTGCACAGATGCCCCTGCGATGGGGGCTGCATTCAGAGGGTTGATAACAACCCCCTCGATTTGGGTTTGGGCGACTGCCGAAATAAACGTTAGGCTCGTCAGTAATAGGGCAAGTAAACAGTTGCGCATTAGTGGGCTTGGTTATAAATGTGATTTTACGGTACAAAAATGTTCAAAAATTAAGTGCATACGGACAGAAAATTGGGAAGCTTTACAAATTTTTTTTCGGAAACTACGTCATATGACTTCCCCATTGGGTTAATCGCTGTCCGGCTTCCTGTAGGGTTGCGTCGTCTTTAGCGAAGCAAAACCGGAGCATATGGTAGTCGCGCTTGTCGTGATAAAAGACTGAGAGGGGTATAGAAGCCACCCCAATTTCGTGCGTCAGACGAACGGCCAAATCGGCGTCGTGTTCAGTCGTGATATCGGCGTAGGAGACGGTCTGGAAAAATGTTCCTTCAGTTGGAACCAAGGTAAACCGCGAGTTGGCAATGGCCGCCAGAAACAGGTCGCGTTTGGCTTCGTAGAAAGCGGGCAGAGTTTGGTAGCGTTCGGGTTGTTCCAGGTAGTGGGCAAAGGCGTATTGCATGGGCGTTGGTACGCTGAACGTGACAAACTGATGAATTTTTCGGAATGCCGCCGTGAGTACTTTTGGAGCTTGGCAGTAGCCAATTTTCCAGCCTGTTGTGTGGAACGTCTTACCAAACGACCCGCACACAAACGTTCGTTCGCGCAGGCTGGGGTTGGTCATGAGGGAGTGATGTTGGCGCCCATCGAACAAAATATGCTCGTATACTTCGTCGCTGATAACGAACAGGTTATGTTCCTCGGCGATGGCGGCTAATTGGTTCACGTCGTCCTGCGTCCAGACCCGCCCGGTGGGGTTGTGGGGCGTGTTTACAATAATGAGCCGGGTGCGGGAGGTGATTTTGGCCCGCACCTCGTCCCAGTCGATGGCGTAGGTGGGCGGGGCGAGCGAAACGTACACCGGCTTGCCGCCGTTGAGTTCAATGTCGGGGACATAACTATCGTAGGCCGGTTCAAATACAATCACTTCGTCGCCCGGTTGCACCACCGTCGTAATGGCGGCAAACAGGGCCTCGGTAGCCCCGGAGGTTACGGTGATTTCGTCGGTGGGGTCGTACAGAACAGCGTAGTCGCGCAGGGTTTTTTGGGCAATGGCCTCGCGCAACAGAGGTACCCCTGGCATGGGTGCATATTGGTTGTGGTGTTGGCGCATGGCCTCGGCAACAAGGTCGAGTAGGGCGGGGTCGGCGGGGAAATTCGGAAACCCCTGCGACAGGTTCAACGCACCTACGTCGAGGGCCAACTTCGACATGACGGTGAAAATAGTTGTACCTACGGCGGGTAGTTTGTCGGGCAGAGGAGGAATCGTACGAGCAACGGACATAGAGCGGCAAGATACTATTTTTTGGCAATCGCTCTGCAGACTATATTTGAACGATGAGACACAACACAATACTTTTGTGGGGCCTGCTCCTGGTTTTGGTCGTGGGTTTCCGAGCCGACGAACCGGGGTACAAAGCCGAGATTGAACAATGGCACAAGGCCCGGATTGCCTCGCTCAAAAGCGAATCTGGCTGGTTGAATCTGGCGGGCTTATTCTGGCTCAATGAGGGCAACAACACGGTGGGCAGCGACACCGATAACGACCTCGTGTTTCCGCCCGGCAAGGCTCCGGCCCGGCTCGGCACTATCCGACTCACCGATGGTACCGTTGCGTTTGAAGGCGTCGCGGGAGCCGATATACGCGCCGACGGACAACCCGTTTCGCCCGCACAGACGCTCTTTCGGCCAGATCAAACAAAGCCGGTGACGCTATCATACGGCTCGTTGCGGTGGTTTGTCATCAAACGTGGCAACCGCTACGCCATCCGCCTACGCGACCTCGAAAGCCCGTTCCTACAAGCATTCAAAGGCATCGACCGGTTCCCCACCGACGAAACTTACCGCGTCCAAGCCCGGCTCGAAGCACCGACCGCTCCGACCCGTCGGACCGCCCCGACCATCCCGATTCTGGACGTGACGGGCCAAACGTCGCAACAGCCGCTTGTGGGCACGCTCGTATTTGAACTAGCCGGAAAAACGCACCGACTCGACGCCGTTGCCGAGGGCGAAAAACTGTTCATCTTGTTTGCCGACGAAACCAACGCCCACGACACCTACGGCTCTGGGCGGTTTTTGTACGCCAACAGACCACCCGGTCGTGACGGCCTCGTGACGCTCGATTTCAATCAGAGTATCAACCCGCCCTGTGCCTTCACGCCGTTTGCCACCTGCCCGCTGCCACCCAAACAAAACCGGTTGGCGGTAGCCATCAAAGCAGGCGAAAAACGATTTGGCGATCACTAAAACGACGATTTTGATAACCATTCACCATCAGGGGTCGACAGTCGACCAAACAAGCAACGATTATGAAACCGTATTCTCTTTCCGAAAAAGACGATAGTAGCAACAAGGCGAAACAGGTATTTTTTCCTATCTTTCGTTACTTTATTTTTGCTTAACTCCAACTTTATTATGCTTGGGTTATTCTTTGTCTCGTTGCTGGCTTATCCGTTTCTCGGTTTTTTAGTCCGCCCAATAACAATCTTTTTCCACGAGTTAGGCCACGCCTTACCTGCTTTGTACTACGACCGCAACGCTTCGGTTGAGATATTCGTGGGAAGCTACGGCGATGAGGATGATAGCTTCTGGTTTAAGATTGGTCGCTTGAAGATTTGGTTCTGCTGGAACCTGTTTGCTCGTGGTGGATTGTGTCGACCCGAAGCGGAACTTACACTCGATCAGAAGATTACGGTTGTTACCTGTGGTCCGGTAGCGTCGTTTGTTGTTGCCGTTGTATGTATAACCCTGTTCGTTTCCGACTACTCCTCTACGGGGAGTTTGCTGATGGGCGTTTTTCTGATTTCTGCTATCCATGATCTGTTTTATAATTTGGGTCGGGAGGTGATCATCGAATATGACAATGGGGCGCGGCTGTATAGTGATGCCTACCAACTGAGGCAATACCGGAGTATCAAAGAAGCACAGGCTAACATTTAACCTATCTGCCCCACCCATGAGCATTTTTCGGAATTGGCTTCGTAACTATATAAAGCAAAACAAAGACAATGCGTCCAGCGTCGAGGTCCCTCTATCTGACACGGAAATAGATTTGCCAGACGAAAATTCGCCAGAGTGGCAGTACAGTATAGGTCTGGTTTATGAGAAACGGGGCGAAGCAGACAATTATAACTGATGTTACGCCACCATTCCGGCGGCTAGTTTAATTTTGAGTATGCAGACCACTCTAGACCTCTACACCGACTACTTGCTCAGTAGCTTTGGC
>RDXN01000045.1 GCA_004292855.1 Cytophagales bacterium | reverse complement strand
CATTTGCCACTTTGGCGAGGATCATCAACCTCAAAAAAAAATTCAGCTACATCCATCTGGCAAAGATGGCTAACTTAGCTCTTCATGCAATTCCCCTGCCTGTAATACCTAGTTTTTGGATAATGCTCGTTTTATGATTATCAATCGTACTCAGACTGAGAAATAAAGCTTTAGCAATTGTGGGGCCGTTAGCTCCCTGCAACATGAGCCGCAGAATCCGCTTTTCAGCCAACGTAATGGTATGCCAACCTATTAGTTCTTCTGCGTGCCTGTATGAGGGGTGCGTAGCCATCAGTGTAGAGACGTAAAACTGATCAGCATTAAGGGCACTCAGGCAATCGGTTAATTCATGAATATGACAGAGTATATCAATGTCTAACGTTTCTACTTGCTCCCATAGATGTTTCGTTTGGGCAACTGTCTCAGGCAGTACACAAAGAACAAGCCGGGCTTGCGGAACAAGCTCTCTAACTCTTGAAAATAAGGTTTGATTTTGGATAAACTCACTGGTTATGGCTACAAATCGTGGCTGTTCTTCGGGTAGTGCCGCCAAAAACTTGTGCTCATCCGTGTGGGGTGGTTTCCATTTCAGCCCAACCGGAATGGTAGCCGAGGAAATAAGCATCAAGTTTGAACGGCGCGAACTTAGGGCTGCTAATGACATGGAAAAGTCAGTTAATGGTGGATAGATCACTTCTATTAAGTCGATTCTGAGAAACTAAATCTAATCACGGTTTTCGTATTTTTTTGATGCTTTTGTCACAGGGGGGGGGTAAGTCACTAATTGTCAGTGTTTTAAATGATATGTTTTTCCTGCGTGATAAAGTGGTTATGCACACTTGTAACAGTCCCGAAATTACCTTTCATAAATTCTACAGCTTCTAATGTTCTCATACAGATGTGATGTATTTCACCAGAATACACAAACACCATTGACTCAGTGCTAGTTATGAGAAAGGTGGTCGGTTTGGTCGCCTTTCTCACTATACACACGAATGGACATTGCACTGATCGACAACCTTGTACCTCTACTTACACTCATTGTGCTTGAAGTTATTCTGGGCATCGACAACATCATTTTTATCTCGATTCTGGCCGACAAACTCCCCGTCGAACAGCGCGATAGACTGCGCTATTGGGGCATCGGGTTGGCAATGGTGATGCGGATTGGGTTGTTGGCGGTTATTAGCTGGATTATGCAACTCGACAAAACACTCTTCACCGTGGCGGGTGTCGACTTTAGCGGAAAAGGGCTTATTCTGTTGGCCGGAGGGCTTTTTCTGATTTACAAAGCCACTGTAGAAATTTACCACAAAGCTGAACTGGACGACGATGCCAACGCGCCCAACACGGTTAGAGCAACCTTCCGCGATCTGCTCATTCAGGTACTCATTCTCGACATGGTGTTCTCTATCGACTCCATTATCACAGCAGTCGGTATGGTCGATCAGCTGTGGGTCATGTACACGGCGGTGGTTGTTACGGTCGGTATTATGCTCGTGGCTTCCAAGCCGATTAGTTCCTTCATCAGCAAGCACCCGTCGTTCAAAATCTTGGCTCTTTGCTTCCTGCTCATCATTGGTATGTCGCTTGTAGCCGAAGGGCTGCACTTCGAGATCCCCAAAGGCTACATCTATTTCTCAATGGCCTTCGCCTTTTTGGTGGACGTGATTCAGATGAAGACGGTGCGGCCTGAAAAGTCCCGATAACGCCGTTTCAAAGACCGAACTATTACCCCAATTGGCACGTTGGTCGTTGGTAAACTGATTAAATCGCCCCGCAGTAGGCTACCAATCCGGTATCTTTGTTGCGGGACTAAACACAAAACAACATGGCACAAGCAAAAGCTGGCGATACCGTTCAGGTACATTACACAGGCACTCTGGACGATGGTACAATTTTCGACTCGTCGGCGGGCCGCACTCCCCTCGAATTCACCCTCGGCAACGGTCAGGTAATACCTGGTTTCGACAACGGCATTCAGGGCATGACTATTGGCGATAAGAAAACCATCAATATTCCGGTTGAAGATGCGTACGGCCCTGCTATTGAGGACCATGTCTTTACGATTGAACGGAGCGAGATTCCGGCTGAAATTCCCGTTGAAGTGGGTATGACTCTGAACATGCATCAGGATGGTAGCCCGCAGCCAATCCCGGTTATCGTGCGCGACGTGACCGAGACCGGCATTGTGCTTGATGCCAACCACCCCCTGGCGGGTCAGGATTTAACCTTCGAGGTTGAATTGGTAGGGATCAATTAAGAATAGCCCCAGCGGGGCGGCATGTCAATAGAAGCAATTGACATGGTATATTGACCAAAGCCCCGGAGGGGCGATATGTCAAGGCTTGTTCTTGAAACATATCGCCCCTCCGGGGCTTTGTTGTTGAATTAACGACCTGTTTTCTATTAACATGTTGCCCCGCCGGGGCTGTGAACACACGCCATAACCGTTCTTACAAACTTGCCACAACGGCCTTCACTTTCTCGGCGGCTTCTTTCAACTCCACCGCCGACTGTACCTTCAGGCCCGACTCGTCGATGATGCGCGCACCCTCGGCTGCATTGGTGCCTTGTAGACGAACAATGATTGGCACCGGAATGTCGCCGATGGCTTTGTAGGCCTCCACAACGCCTGTTGCCACGCGGTCGCAACGCACGATGCCCCCGAAAATGTTGATCAGGATAGCCTTCACGTTGGGGTCTTTCAGGATAATGCGGAAACCAGCTTCTACTGTTTTGGCATTGGCTCCACCACCCACATCGAGGAAGTTAGCAGGCTCACCACCCGACAGCTTGATAATGTCCATCGTAGCCATTGCCAAACCCGCACCGTTTACCATGCAACCCACGTTACCGTCGAGTTTCACATAGTTTAGGTCGTTGGCTGAAGCCTCTACTTCGAGGGGATCTTCTTCCGTAATGTCGCGGAGGTTTGCCAGATCGGGGTGCCGGTAGAGGGCGTTATCGTCCAGATTCACCTTTGCATCGACGGCCAGAATTTTGTTGTCCGACGTTTTCAGGACCGGGTTGATCTCGAACATCGACGCATCCGTATCAACGTAAGCTTTGTAAAGGGCGGTGATAAACTTCACCATCTCTTTGAACGCTTCACCCTGCATACCTAGCCCAAACGCCACCTTACGGGCTTGGAAAGGTTGCAGACCAACCGCCGGGTCGATCCACTCTTTAACGATTTTCTCCGGGGTGTGTTCGGCTACTTCTTCAATGTCCATGCCACCCTCGGTGCTCGCCATAATCACGTTGCAGGCCTTCGAGCGGTCGAGCAGGATACTGACGTACATCTCTTTCGGCTCCGAATCGCCGGGGTAGTAAACGTCCTGTGCAATGAGCACTTTGTTTACCTTTTTGCCTTCAGGACCCGTTTGGTGCGTCACCAACACGTTGCCAATCAGGTTGGTGGCGATCTGGCGCACATCCTCAACCGACTTAGCGAGTTTCACCCCGCGCTGCTCCGACCCAACAATTTGCCCCTTACCCCGTCCGCCCGCGTGAATCTGTGATTTTACGACGACGAATTTAGAATTGGTCTGTGCCATAATCTGCTTGGCAGCTTCTACGGCTTTCTCGGGCGACTCGGCCACGATGCCCTCCTGAATCCGAACGCCGTAGCGTTTCAGTATCTCTTTACCCTGATACTCGTGTATATTCATGTTATCGGCAAAAGGAATGTTGAAAACAGTAATTTTGCGCGGCAAGTTAGCAAGGAGTTAGCAGTTGGCAGTAGCAGTTGGCAGAAAAAGTAGGCAACTGTTCACTGTTCAACACTAACTACTACTGCCAACTGCTATTGCCAACTGCCAACTCTTTATGCTTCTCACAGCTTCCAACCTCCAACGTTCGTACGGCACCCTGCCCGTTTTGCGGGACATTAATCTGAGTATTGCTCCGGGCGAGATCGTGTCGATTGTGGGGGCGTCGGGGGCGGGCAAGAGTACGCTCCTGCACATTTTGGGGACGCTCGACCGCCCCGATGCGGGCGAAGTACGAATTGCCAACCAAAACGTGTTTGCGCTGAATGATAATCAGTTGGCTCGGTTTCGGAATGAGAAAATTGGATTTGTGTTTCAATTCAATAACCTTTTACCGGAGTTCACGGCTCTCGAAAATGTGTGTTTGCCCGGTTTCATTGCCGGAAAGCCCGAACGAGAAGTCCGGCAGCGGGCAGGAGCGTTGCTTAAAACCCTGGGCCTAAGCGACCGGGCGAACCATTTTCCCTCGCAGATGTCGGGGGGCGAACAGCAACGAACGGCCGTAGCCCGTGCCCTGATTAATCAGCCTGCCGTTGTTTTTGCCGATGAACCGAGCGGCAACCTCGACTCACACAACGCCGAAGACCTCCACAAACTATTCTTTCAACTCCGCAACGACTTCGGGCAAACGTTTATCATCGTGACCCATAATGAGATACTAGCCGATTTAGCCGACCGGAAAATAGTTATCCGTGATGGCGTAATAAATTGAGTAATGGAGATACGTTTTGTATGGTATTTTCCGTTTTAACTACAATTTAACTAAAGGTTAGTAGTTGATTTTGAGCTATTTAACGGTTTGTTGAAAATTTTCTACAGTGTAGAAAACCATTCATAGTAACTTTTGTTATATCATTGCGTCGAAAAGAAAAGTTTTTCATAACGTTGAGTAAATCAGAAAGCCAAGAGAGAGTCTCGCTTGGCTTTTTTGTTTTTTATGCGTTTCCTATACCCGCTACTCTTTCTTTTCGGCACGTTCACGGTAAGTTTTGGGCAAAAACAACCCCAACGCTCCGTTGATCTGAACACGTTTTTGCAGGACCTCTTTCCGGTTCAAAGCGAAGGCATCGATTACCAGTCTGTATTCGACAATCTGACGCAACTTTACGCGACGCCCCTCGACCTGAACACCGCCACCCGCGACGAGTTGGCCGCTACCTACCTCCTCAACGACCGCCAACTGAGCAGCCTGCTTACCTACCGCGAACAATACGGCGATCTGTTGTCAGTGCTTGAACTTCAGGCTGTCCCCGATTTTGACGTGACCACGATTCGGCGGCTGTTACCGTTTGTCGAGATTGGTCAAAACGCACTCACAAACCGCCTGCCTACGCCCGTCGATCATTATTTTCTGCTTCGCTACGAGCAAACTCCAGAACAGCAAAAGGGCTTTTCGAAGGCCATTCCCAATAAAAACGGTACGTTACCAACACGCTACGGTGGGGGCGCGGGGCAGTGGTTTGCCCGGTATCGGTACAGCCGTCCAAGAGCCTATAGTTTGGGGTTTTCCGTTGAGAAGGACCCCGGTGAGACGTTCCGCTGGGAACCGGGTGGGCGTCGGTATGGGGCTGATTATGTGTCGTTTCATGCACAGGTGCAAAACCGGGGTCGCTGGCGCAACATTGTGCTGGGTGACTATCAATTGCAGATCGGGCAGGGGCTGGTGCTGTCGGCGGGGTTTGTACTAAACAAAAGCTCCGAGACAGTGAGCGCGGTGCGCAGACCCACATTGGGCGCACGCCCATACACCTCGCTCACCGAATATGGCTACCTGCGCGGGGCATCGGCCACGTACGCGCTGAGCCGCCACCTCGATCTGACCTTGTTTGCGGCCCGCAATCGGCGCGACGCCAATACGGCACCATCCACCTCGACCGCCCTTGTCGAGGGTACGATTGCTACCTCAATCCAAACGTCGGGGCTGCACCGGACTCCCTCCGAACTGGCCGACCGGGGTAGTTTACTCGAAACCAACGTGGGCGGGCATCTGCTATACCGTCGGGGGCAGCAGGTTCAACTGGGAGCTACGTTTCTGCAAACGCATTTCGATATTCCGCTCCTCAAACGCAACCTGACCTACAATCAGTTTGAGTTCACAGGAAACCGGAACACGGTATTGGGTGTGCATGGCAGCTACGTTTGGCGCAATCTAAACGTGTTTGGCGAAGCTGCCCACAGCCGGGGTTCGCTTACGAACAGCGGGGGGACGGGCGCGGTAGCCGGGGTGCTGGCAAGCCTGAGCCGTCGGATTGATCTGTCGCTTGTGGCCCGGCATTACGACCGCAATTTTCACAGTTTCTATGCCAATGGCTTTAGTGAAAACTCCCGGACTATCAATGAATCGGGCATTTACACGGGCGTTCGGTACATCGTTTACCGCAAACTGACCCTGAGCGGCTACCTCGACGTGTTCCGGTTTCCGTGGTGGCGGTATCTGGTCGACAAACCCTCGGTGGGATTCGATGTGCTCGCTATGGGGGGGTACTCACCGAATCGACAAACAACGTTTTCGCTTATTTTCCGGGAAGAACACAAACAGAAAAATAACCCCGTTAGTAAAACCACACCCCGCGCCGTGATTGGCACCACGCGCCGGAGCCTGATTCTAAATGCAGACTATGGCCTGAGCCATGCGTTTACACTACGAACACGCCTACAAGCGGGCACGTTTGCGTACGAAGGCGCGAGTCCTTCACGCGGTTTCGCGCTGGTACAGGATGCCAACTACAATCTAAACCGCTGGAACCTGAGCGCACGGGTGGCCTTGTTTGGCACCGACGATTACGATAGCCGACAGTATGTTTACGAGCGCGACGTGTTGTACGCGTTCTCGTTCCCAGCCTATTACGACCGGGGTATCCGACACTATTTGTTAGTTCAGTACAATGCGAGCAAACACGTTGACCTTTGGCTCCGTTGGGCACGCACGACTATTACGAACCAACCCACCCTCGGCTCCGACCTCGACGAAACCACCGTGCCACATAAGTCCGAGATAAAGGTTCAGGCTCGCTGGCGGTTTTGATCGGGAAACGTTCCCTATCTTTGCTCTCGTTGCCACTTGTGACTATGAACCAAACATCCCCCTTTCGGCGGCTGAGGCCGCATTTATTGTTTATTCTGGGCTTTTTCGTGCTCGCCAGTCTGTATTTTATCCCGGCGTTTCAGGGCAAAGAACTGCCCATGCAAGACATCCGGCAGAGTTACGCATCGACCATCGAACTCCGAAAATTTAAGGAGCAAACCGGCGAGTTTCCGCTCTGGACCAACGGTCTGTTTAGCGGGATGCCCGCCTACATGATTGCTTTCGACTACCCCAACACGTTCGTGGGGCGCGGGGTCGATTTTGTACTGAACCTCATTCCCCGGCCTGTTAACCTGTTGTTTGTCACGATGATGAGCATGTACTTGCTCCTGCTCGTGATAAGCCGAAAAGGCGACGATGAGGCCGAGACCGACCCTGAAACGGCAACCCGCAACAAGTCGGCCCGGCGATGGCTGGCCGCAACGGGGGCCGTGGCCTACGCGTTTGGAACGTATTTGCTGCTGGCAGTCGAGGCTGGGCACGTGTCGAAAGTTTGGGCATTTGCCTATGCACCGGGTGTGTTGGCCGGGGTCGTGCTGGCCTTGCGGGGGCGATATTTGCTCGGCGCGGCTCTAACGGCCTTTTTTGCCTGTATGGAACTGAACGCCAACCACCTTCAAATCACTTATTACCTGTTTATTACGCTTGGTATCTACGTACTGATTGAGGCCATCGCGCTGATCCGGGCGGGGCGCGTGAAGCAGTTGGGCATGGGGTTGGGGGTGCTGGTTTTGGCGGGTGGCCTGGGTGCGGCTAGTTTCAGCAAACGCCTGCTTGTGCTGAATCAGTACCAGAAAGAAACCATCCGGGGCCGCTCCGAACTGACGGGCAAAACGACCGCACAGGCGGCCCAATCCACTGCCGATACGACCGTGTCCAAAACGGCTCCTTCGGCTGCGAGTCAGGATGGGTTAGACAAAGATTATGCCTTCAACTGGAGCTACGGTAAAGCCGAAGCCCTGAACCTGCTCGTGCCGAACCTGTTCGGTGGGGGGGCTGGTGGTGGCCTCGACGAGAAGTCGGAGATGTACAAGGAACTGGTGAACAAGGGCGTCGACCCGGCAGCGGCCAAACAGTTTGTCGAGTTGGGTGCCCCCACCTATTGGGGCGACCAACCGGGCGTGGGCGGGCCGTCGTATGCGGGGGCCGTGTTGCTGTTCCTGTTTATATTAGGTTTGTCGCTCTCTACGCATCGTATTCGCTGGTTTTTCCTGGCCGGTGCGCTGCTGATGATTGGCTTTGCGATGGGCAAGAATTTACTGGTGCTGAACGGCCCCCTGTTCGACTATCTTCCGTTGTTCAACAAGTTTCGGGCCGTGACGATGACGATGGGCCTGGTGCCGTTGTTCCTGGCGGGCGGGGCTATGTTGGGCGTGTTGGCCATGGTAGAGCGCAACCTTTCCTTCAATGACCTGAAACGCCCGCTGGCCATTAGTTTCGGCCTTACGGGTGGTGTAGCCCTGCTAATTGCCTTGCTGGGCGGCACGTTTTTCTCGTTCACCACGGCCAACGACGTCCCAGTTCTGGCGCAGTATTTTGGCGAGCAGGGAGCCACCGAAATGCTCCGCGCCCTCATCAGCGACCGCCAAAGCATGGCCCGCGCCGACGCATTCCGGTCGTTTCTGTTTATCGTATTGGCGGCTGGGGCCATTTATCTGTTCGTGACGAAACGCCTGAAGCCAGTTGTCTTTTTCCCCGTGCTGCTAGCTCTGCTGACTATCGACCTGTTTATGGTCGATAAGCGGTTCCTGAACAACGCCAACTTCATCCCGAAAACACAGGTGAACTCGGCCTTTGAGGAAACCCCCGCCGACGCGCAGATTCTACAGGACAAGTCGTTGAGTTACCGCGTGTGGGATCAGACCGGGAGCTTTATGAATGACAACCGGACTTCGTTTTTCCACCAGTCGATTGGGGGGTATCACGCGGCCAAGTTGCGCCGGTATCAGGAGTTGATCGAGTATGCATTTCCGAAAAACACGCTCAACATTCTGAACATGCTCAATGGCAAATACGCCATTGTGCAGCCCCCACAAGACCCCGCCAACCCGCCCCAGCAACCACAAGCCCCCGTGGCCTCGCCTAACCCCGACGCCCTCGGCAATGCCTGGTTTGTAAACACGCTCGTGCTGGTCCCCGATGCCGACGCCGAAATGAGTTGGATGCAGCGGATTAACCCCCGCGATTCGGTCGTGGTGGATAAGCGGTTTAGCGAGCAGTTGAAGGGGTTATCCGTAATGGACCCCACGGGGGCAACCATCCAACTCACCAAATACATCCCCGATCACCTGACGTACGAATACAACGCCCCCAAAGAGCAGTTGGCTGTTTTCTCGGAGATCTATTACCGGGGCGATACCGACTGGAACGCGTATCTGGATGGCAAGCTCGTACCGCACATGCGGGCCAACTACGTGTTGCGGGCCATGCGGATTCCGGCAGGTAAACACACGATTGAGTTCAAATTTGAGCCGCCTGTTGTGGCTCTAGGCGACACAATCGACCTGATTGCCAATGGGTTACTGCTGGCGTTTATAGCGGGGGCTATTTTCCTGAGTACGCGCAAAAAGACAATAGCATAAGGTGATGAAAGCACGTGCCGCCATTGCTACCGGAACGGGTGGGTTTCAGATCGACACAATCGATGTATATCCCCCGCAGGGCGATGAACTTCTGGTCGAATTGAAAGCTGCGGGCGTTTGCCACACCGATTTTGATTCGATGTCGTGGGGTAAACCGCTCGTGATGGGTCATGAAGGCGCGGGCGTTGTCCGGCAGGTTGGCCCGCAGGTCACGCGTTTCAAACCGGGCGATGCGGTCATGCTCAATTGGGCGATTCCGTGCGGTCGCTGTTTTCAGTGTCAGGAAGGAAACCAACATATTTGCGAGGTCAACTCACCCGTTATGTCGGGTAACCGGGCGAGCGGGGGACATGCCGCGCCCGAACGTACCACCCTCAACGGCCACCCCATCGAACGGGCGTTTAGTTTAGGGACGTTGTCGGAATACACGGTGGTACGCGAGGCCGCTGCGGTGGAAATTACGGTCGAAATGCCGTTTCCGTCGGCGGCTATTGTGGGCTGTGGCGTCATGACGGGCTACGGCTCGGTAGTCAACGCGGCCAAGGTGAAGCCGGGACGGTCGGTGGTGGTGCTGGGTACGGGGGGCGTGGGCCTGAACGTGATTCAGGGCGCACGCATTGCCGGGGCCGGGATGATTATCGCCATCGACGTGAATGCCAACCGGCTCGACATGGCCCGCCGATACGGGGCCACCCACACGATTCAGGCCGACCGGGCCGATGCTGGGCTGCTCCAGACGGCCCAACAGGTGAAGGCCTTGACACATGGCCGTGGGGCCGACTATGCGTTCGAGTGTACAGCTATTCCCGAATTGGGGGCGGCTCCGCTCGCGATGGTACGCAACGCGGGTATGGCCGTGCAGGTGAGTGGTATCGAGCAGACTATTACTATCGACATGAACCTGTTTGAGTGGGACAAAATCTATATAAACCCCCTCTATGGCCAATGTAGGCCCGATATTGATTTCCCGATCCTTCAGAAACTCTACGAAAAGGGCGACCTCATTTTGGACGATCTCGTTACGCAAACGTACCCCCTCCACGATTTGCAATTGGCTTTCGACGATATGCTGGCCGGTCGCAACGCAAAAGGAGTGATCGTGTTTAATTGATTCTTGATGTTCTTGGCAACTTGTCAAGAATAAGTTATATTTGCTTTCTATCAGCTTCGTACCACTATGCGCATTATGACCGTTGGGGACCTAAAGACACACTTTTCTGAGGTACTCCAAGACATTCAAGCTGGCGAAGAGATTGCCGTCGCTTACGGGAAGAGGAAAGAAATTGTTGCGTACTTGATACCAAAATCGGCTCGGCAACCACAAAAACGTACGTTAGGTATTTTAAAAAACAAAGGCAGTGTGTCGTTTGCTGAAAACTTCAAATTGACAGAAGACGAGTTTCTGGGAGTATGACTTACCTGTTGGATACACACACACTTATTTGGGCAACTACTGACCCCGAAAAGCTGTCACCCGCTGTCAGGCAAATTTTAGAAGATTCCGTTCACACTGTTCTTGTTAGCTCGATTAGCTTTTGGGAAATAGCACTCAAACACAGTATCCAACGGATAACTCTAAATGGCCTCATGCCGGAAGATTTTGTCGAGGCTGCTAAAAAGACTGGTTTTGAGTTGATCAATTTAGATTCTGCCACCGCTTGCACCTATCACAAATTGCTCCCTCTCTACCATCGTGACCCTTTTGACCGCATGTTAATTTGGCAAGCCCTGCGAGCAGGCTATCGGCTTATTAGCAAAGACGAAAACATACACCGGTACGCAAGTGAGGGCCTGCAACTTGTCTGGTAAAAGACTGAAGTTCTCCAGTATGTTCCGAACGATTGAACACTCCGACCCGCGCTTTTCGCATGAGGGCCTGCGCTACGTCACGGTAAAAACGCCCAATTTGCGCGGGCGGGGCGACATCACGTTTTGGTCGCCCGAATGGATGCCTGATAGCGAGCCGCTTCCGCTGGTGATTTTGCTACATGGGGTGTATGGTTCGCATTGGGCCTGGAGCCTTAAAGGAGGTGCCCACCGCACCGCCAACCAACTGATTAGCACGGGCGAATTCACTCCGTTTCGGCTGGCCATGCCCTCCGATGGCCTTTGGGGCGACGGTAGTGGCTATCTCCCTCACGATGGGCATCAATTTGATCGGTGGATTATCGACGATGTCCCAGCGGCCTGCCCAGGCGCGGTGTCGAGTCTGTTTTTGGCGGGATTGTCGATGGGAGGCTTTGGTGCGTTACGGCTGGGGGCTACATACCCCGACCGATTTAGGGCTGTATCGGGGCTGTCGTCTATCACGCACCTGGATCAGATGGCGCAGTTTGTCGAGGAGCCATTAACTGCTTACCGCCAGCCCGACCCCACCGATGAGTCCGTACTCGCGCTTATGCTTCGCAATCGGGACCAACTCGCGCAGGATAGCCTGCCCCGCCTTCGGTTCGACTGCGGCACTGAAGATTCTCTTTTGGGTGCAAATCGCGAGTTGCACGCGGCTCTAACAAACGCGAACATTGCCCATACGTACGAGGAATTTGCCGGGGGGCACGAGTGGCCCTATTGGGAGAAGCACTTGGTTGACACACTCCGGTTTTTTAGTCGGTTAGTGTAAACTCTGTGTCCTCTGTGCCAAAACTCCGTGTTCTCTGTGGTTAAAAACTTACTCCCGCAAACTCAACAGATTTCCGTCGGGGTCGCGGAGGTAGACGATCTTACTCGCAGGTTTTGATAGCAACGAAACGCCCCCTGCCCGCAATCGACTTGCCTCCGAAGCCAAATTCTCAACCGAAAACGCGATTTGCCCATAGCCCGGCCGATTAAACGGGGCGAGTTTTGTGGGAACGGGTGTGGGGGGATTCTGAAACTGCCAGATTTCGAGCACCGTATTACCTACTTTAAACCAGGCAGCCCGGAGTTTCAGGCTGTCGATATCGGCAATGGCGTCGAGTTTAGGGCTGTTTTTGATGTTGTCGATTCGGTTGATGGGGTCCGTGCCGAGCAGTTGTTTGTAGAACGCCACGAGCCGGTCGATGTCAGGCGTGACAAGGGCCACGTGGGCTACCCACAGGCTGTCGGCGAAGGGGGGCTTGTCGAGTTGTTCGTTCTCGAACAGGTTACCCTCGGGGTCGCGCAGGTACGAATACCGAATACCAAAACCCCGGTCAATGGGTTCGGTGCCCCGGCTAACTACAGTACCCCCGTTTGCTTTGACTTTGTTGTAAATCGACACTGTAGCAGGCGACTGGTAGCACACGTGCGTAATACCCGGACCCGGCACCGGCATCGTGTAAGAGGGTTGCTTGTCGGCTCCGTCGAACTGCACCAGTTCAATTTGGGCGTTTTGGCTTTTCAATACGGCCACCGAGCGCGATGCATGCGCAAAACCCGCTTCGGTCTCGGCCGCGACGGGTTTGTCAATACGCGTTCGTTCAGCGACCTGCATGCCCGTTACAGCCTGATAGAATTTCACCGATTTGTCGAGGTTGCGCACCGACAAACCCACCTGCCGGATTCCCGTAACCGACGAGGGATTGATTTTGAACGCCAGTAGCACGTTCCCGGCTTTCTCGCCAAATTTGGCATAGCCGGAGTTTACAAACAGTTGATCGCCAACCACTACCGGCCCTGCTGAGTCGATGGTGCCGCCAAATCCCTTGACACCGTTGACTGCCTTAAAATCGCGGTTGGTGTCGTATTCCCAAAGCACCTTTCCGTCGGTACTGTTGTAGGCATGGAGCATGCCATCGAGCGAACCACCCAACACCAAACCCGGCACCAGCGTAACCGGAGCCGAGAGGCCCGGCGAACACTGCCACTTTACGTCGCCACAGCGGTTTACCCCTAATTGCGACCACCGTACCGACCCGTCGGCAATGTCGAGCGCGTGCAAGCCAGCCTGCGTGGGTTTGTCGCGGTCTTCGGGCCACACGCTGTGGTCGTTGATCGGTACATAGAGCGTTTGACCATCGCTTGCCATGCCCCAGTGAACACCGCCCATAATGCCCCCACGCCCCACCTGCCGTTGCCAAACGATGGCTCCTTGCTGGTCGGGGTCGAGTGCGAAAACCTTGCCCGATTTCTGACCCGCCAGAATCCGGTCGGGTTGGCCGGGGCGGCTCACCAGTATAGGCGGTGCGCCAAAATCATAGTCGGGACCGTGCCGGTCGGGGCAATTGGGGCCGAGGGGCGGGGTACAACCCGCGTTCCAGGCATCTCCCGAAACGGTCTGTTGCACCCACCCAATAGCCCCGGTTTTGAGCGAAAGAGCCACGATAGCATCGCTGGTGCGAGTGGCAGGTCGAGTGTAATTTTCGCCCGTACCCACGTACAACATGCCCCGCTTGAGGTCAATGGTGGGGCTTGACCAGACGGGTGCCCCCGATGGACCGTAGTTCTGCACCCCCGCCGTGTTTTTGGCCTGCGGGGTGGGTTCGTCGGTCATGTAGGTTTTCCAGGCAACGGCCCCATCGCCCGCATTCAGGGCCACCACCGAACCGCGAAACGTGCAACAGGCATACGTAGGCGTGTAGGCCGCAATCACCTCTACCGACGACACCGGGATGTACAGCCGCCCTTCGTGCAGGGCTAACGTGCCCGTGATGGTTGCCTGCGCGTGGTCGTCAACGCGCCGTTTCCAAAGGAGTTGGCGGGTGTTCAGGTCGAGGGCGTAAACGGTCGCTTTGAAATCGCTGAAATAGAGCCGATTGGCCAACCCTTTGGCGTCGGTGCCTACGACAATCGCACTCCGTACCTCGTCGTCGGCCTGAAACGTCCAGCGAATGCAACCCGTTTGGATGTCGAGGGCGTAGATGAGGCCGTGCTGCGAGGCCGTAAAGAGCGTGTTGCCCACAACCGTCGGCTGCGCACGGGCGCGGGTTGCGTCGGGGAAGGCAAAGGCCCAGGTAAGGGTTAGTTTGCCGACATTTTTAGGTGTAATTTTTAGGTCCGGTGCGTTAATGTACCGGGCGTTGTTCAATCCCATGCCCCACGAACTGATTTGTGGTTTCGACAAACGGGCGGTTGTTGGTTGAGCGCACTGCCCCGAAATAGCAGTGGTGGTCTTAGGTAGTTTGGAAATGTAATCGGCTATTAATCGACGTTCGTCGGGCGTTAGGCTGGCCCCCTGCGTTTTCATGACGCCCGTTTGCAGGGCCGTTACAATGGCGTCGGACGAGAGCAGTTGTAGAGCTTCAAATCGGGGAGCTTCGGCTACTGAACCTGTGTGACAAACGGCGCAGCGAGTTTGGTAGAGCTGCTCGCCAGTAGGGGGTGTTGCCCTAAGAGTAGTCGACAAAAAAAGCAGACCAATAAATAGGAAGTGGTTTAGGTTCATTGTTCACTATCAATTAATTAGACGAGTGAAGGGAAAATTGGCGCAGAAAACCGAAAAATAAAGATGCGCCTTTACAACTGTTAATCGCTATATTGACTCTAGTATTATATGAGATAGAATTGGCATGAAAATTGACCCTATCAACATCATCAACTTTTAGTAGCGTATGAAATCGAAGTTACTACTCAAACGGCTCAGTTCCACACCTTATGCCCTGCTTTTGGGTATTCTGACGGTCATTCTATTTGTGGCCGTTGTTGTACTGCTTTTTATTCCGTACAGCCTGTTTCGGCTGTTGGCCCGATACACACCCGTTGGGCGTATACCGGTGCCCGTGTCCATGAGTTAAGACAGCCGAAAAGCTGTGTTCGACAGCCGCTAGTTCGTGTAAACCCGGTATTCCCAGGGCTTCAACGTCACGCTAATACCGGGTTTAACCTCCGACGACGTACGCGTAAATATCTCCATAAACGTACCCTCGTAGCCCGCTCCTTCAAGCCGAGTTGTTACCGGAACGCCCGACAGGTTCAAAATCACCGTTACGCGGTCACTGTCTTTCTGCCGGTAGAAGGCGTACACCCGCGCATCGTCGCCAGTGGGAATTTTGATCGCTTTGCCGCCCGCTTCACCGTTCCAGAGTGCCCGATTCCGGTGCTTGAGCGTCAGCAACGACTTAAAAAAGTCGGTTTTGGCATAGTTGCCCCACTCAATTGAATCCTTTTCGAAAAAAGCCAGCCGTTTGTTCAGGTTCGACTCCATGCCGTTGTACACAAGCGGCATACCCTCAAGCGTGCTGCACAACACAATAAACGCATCGGCTCCGTCGCGATACGATTCCTTAAGCGTACCGTTCCAGGTGTTCTCGTCGTGGTTTTGCGTAAACTGCATTTGGTAGTACCAGGCCGGGAACCGTTGGCGGTTCAACGTCATCATGGAGTCGATCACGGTGGCGGGTTTGGCTCCTTGCGCCACGGCTTTCATGACGGTGTGCATCCCCCAACCATAGGTCATATTGAAGCAACTCTTGAAGTGCGCCGGTTCAGCCTCCCATTCCGAAAGCATAAACACGGGCTTCACTTTGTCGAGAGCCGGGCGAACTTCGGCCCAATAATCGTTGGGTACGAACCCGGCCACGTCGCACCGGAACCCGTCGATGTCGCACTCGCGAAGCCAGAACGCCATAGCGTCGGTCATGGCTTTGCGCAGGTTCGGATTGTCGTAGTTGAGATCGGCCACGTCGGTCCAATCGGTGGGTTTACCGTTGGAGGGGTCAATGGGCGTGGTCATTTTGCCCTTCACGAGCGTGTAATAGTCCGGGTGTTGTGTCACCCACTTATGGTCCCAGCCGGTATGATTGGCTACCCAGTCGAGCACTACTTTCATGCCCAGCCCGTGTGCCCGTTGCACCAGCGTTTTGAAATCGGCCAGCGTGCCGTAGCTGGGGTTCACGGCGGTGTAGTCGGCAATGGCGTAGGGGCTACCCAACGACCCTTTTTTGTTTTTCTGACTGATCGGATAAATGGGCATTAGCCACACAATATCGACGCCCATCTCTTTCAGACGGGGCAACTGTGCGGTAACGGCTTTGAAGGTCCCCTCTTTCGAAAATTGCCGGGTGTTTACCTCGTAGATCGTCGCGTTTTTAGCCCAGTCGGGAGCAGGAGGAGCCTGTGCCGACGACGTACTGTCGGCTGGGCCAGTTGCACCACTCTGGGTATTTTGAGCTTGGTTGCGGCAGGCTCCGGTTAAAATTAATAGGCCTAATACGCTGGCCATCAAACACTTTGTCATACAGGTTGGTCGCAAAATAAATCGTTGATGTGAAGTGTAGGTTAAATGAAAGGCGTTTGAGAAGGACGTTGTTTTAAGTCCTGAATGGCCTGTAATGGGTCGGCAGCTTTGAAGACGGACGTACCCGCCACAAACACGTCGGCACCGGCCTGCGCAAGGCTCGTGATCGTATCGAGATCGACACCCCCATCGACTTCAATCAAGGCAGGGCTTCGATGCTGCGTGAGCAGTTGGCGCATTTTTTGCACCTTCGTGATGGATGAGTGAACGAGTTTTTGGCCCCCAAAACCGGGGTTTATCGTCATCACCAGAACCTGATCGAACGCGTCGATAATGTCTTCCAGAGCTGTGACGGGCGTTTGCAGGTTCAGAGCCACCCCGGCGCGGCAACCCAATTCGCGAATGCGGGTGAGGGTGCGGTGTAGATGCGTACAGGCTTCGTAATGCACGGTGATGGTAGCGGCCCCGGCCCTGGCAAATTGCTCCAGATAGCGGTCGGGTTGCACAATCATCAGGTGAACATCGAGGGGCTTTTGCGCGTGTTGCCGGATGGCCTCCAAAACCGGAAAGCCGAAGGAGATATTCGGAACAAATTCGCCGTCCATAATGTCGATATGAAACCAGTCGGCTTCACTGCGATTAATCATTTCGACGTCGCGTTGTAAATTCGCAAAGTCGGCTGCCAGAATAGACGGGGCAATAAGGGGTTGATTCATAGCTCGATAATAAAGTCGCCAACGCGTTGGGGGTAATTTTGTCGTTTCATGCGAATTGCCCCAGGAACGTACGCAGCTTTAGACCCGCTGTAAAGCTAACTTTTTTTGCTGAACTTTCGGACGCCGGACTCCGGTCCGTTTCCCAACGTCTAATGTCCAGTATTCAATATCTGTAATATGTCGCCACAGGAAGAGATAAATCGCCTAACCGATCAACTCAACTATTACAATTACCAGTATTACCAAAACAGCGTTTCGGAAGTCGACGATTTTACGTTCGACCGGATGCTCGAACAACTCACGGCTCTGGAGGCCCAACACCCCGACCTCCGCCGACCCGACTCGCCCACAACCCGCGTGGGTGGCACGATTAGCAAGGAATTCAAGACGGTCTACCACCGATTTCCGATGCTCTCGCTCGGCAACACCTACTCCGAAGCCGAACTCGTCGAGTTCGACAACCGCGTTCGGAAAGGCCTTGATGGGCAGGTGTTTGAGTACGTCTGCGAACTGAAATTCGACGGTGTAGCCTTGAGCATGACCTACGAAAACGGAATCCTGGTGCAGGGGGCTACCCGTGGCGATGGCGTGCGTGGCGACGATATCACGAACAATATCAAAACGATTCGGAGTTTACCGCTTAATGTCGGGAATAAAGGGAGGGAGGAAAGGGAAGAAGGGGAGCGGTCCATCCCCGCTTTGTTCGAGGTTCGCGGGGAGGGATTTTTGCCGTTTGCGGAGTTTGAGCGGATCAACAAGGAGCGCGAGGACATTGGCGAATCCCTGTTAGCAAATCCCCGCAATGCCGCTTCGGGCGCATTCAAACAACAGGATTCGAGCGCGGTGGCGCAGCGTCGGCTCGACTGTTTTCTGTACTCGTTTTTGTCGGAGACGGCCGTGTTCAAAACCCACGAAGAGAGCCTGATAGCCATGAAAGGATGGGGCTTCAACGTGTCGCCAACCTGGCGAAAATGTGCCGACGTTCGGGACGTGATGCTGTTTATTAACGAGTGGGAAACCCGCCGGTTCGAGTTGCCGCTGGCTACCGACGGCATCGTGATTAAGGTGAACAGCTATGCCCAGCAGCGCGAATTGGGCTTCACGGCCAAAAGCCCACGTTGGGCAATCGCGTTCAAATACAAGGCGCAGGGAGCGAGTACGACACTCAACAGCATTTCGTATCAGGTGGGCCGCACGGGGGCCGTTACGCCCGTAGCACACCTGACACCCGTGTTGCTGGCGGGTACGGTCGTGAAGCGGGCGTCGCTGCACAATGCCAACGAGATTGAGCGACTGGGTGTGCAATTGGGCGATTGGGTGTTTGTGGAGAAAGGGGGCGAGATTATCCCGAAAGTTACGGGCGTCGATCTGCTCAAACGCACCGAGGCTGTGCGGCCTATCGTGTACCCAACGGCGTGCCCCGTTTGCGAAACCCCGCTCGTACGTACTGAGGGTGAAGCCCACTTCTACTGCCCGAACGAAAAGGGATGTGCCCCGCAGCGGCAGGCCCGATTCGAGCATTTCATTCAGCGCAGGGCGATGAACATCGAGAGCTTGGGCGAGGGCAAAATCGAATTGCTCATCGAACGGGGCCTCGTGCAAACCCCCGCCGATTTGTACGACCTGACCAACGAGAAACTGCTCGGTCTGGAAAAAACCTACCCGGCAGCTCCAATACTGAATGACGACGGCACAGAAACGCCCGGCAAAGCCCGCACGGTAAAGTTTGGACAGAAAACGGTCGATAACATTCTGACGGCAATCGAACGTTCTAAGCAACAGCCGTTTACCAACGTGTTGTTTGCGCTGGGTATCCGGTATGTGGGGGCCACTACTGCCGAGAAACTGGTCGATTATTTTGGGGCGATGGACGCGCTGATGGTGGCCCCGCTTGAGGTGTTGGTGACGGTGCCGGAGGTTGGTCCGCGCATCGCGCAAAGCGTGGCCAAATGGTTCACCGACCCCGACAACCTGACCTACGTGGAACGGCTACGGGCAGCGGGCGTGCAGTTTGCGGGCGAGCGAAAGGTAGTCGAGGTGCAGAGCGATAAACTGGCCGGAAAGACGTTCCTATATACAGGAACGTTCGCCGATTTCAGCCGTGAGCAGTTGGAGGCCGAGATCGTTGCTCACGGCGGGAAACTGCTCAGCGGAGTCTCCAAAAAACTCAATTATCTCATTGTGGGTGAGAACGCTGGCCCTTCAAAAGTCGGCAAAGCCGAGCAACTGAACGTGCCCATGATTAGCGAGGCCGAGTTCAAGGCGATGTTTGCCGATTAAGCCGTACCTTTAGGGTTATTTTCTCTGCTTGAATACACATGAATAGTCGCTTTCACGGCGTCGGTGTGGCCATTGTCACCCCGTTTAACGCCGATCAAACTATTGATTTCGACGGCTTTGGCCGCGTTATCCAACACGTTTCCGAGGGGGGCGTGCGTTACATCGTGCTACAGGGCACTACCGGCGAATCGCCGACGGTGACGAAAGCGGAGAAGAAACAGTTGCTCGACTATCTGCGGGAGAACAACCCCAAAAACCTGCCCATCGTCTACGGCGTGGGCGGCAACGTGACCCCCGAAATTGTCAGTTATCTCAAAGAAACCAATCTGGAGGGCGTCGACGCTATCTTGTCGGTTTGTCCGTACTATAATAAGCCCGGCCAACGGGGGGTGATCGAGCATTTTACGCGCATTGCCGATGCCTCCCCTGTGCCAGTTATTCTCTACAACATTCCGCCCCGCACCGGCATCAACATGACTGCCGAAACCGTTTGCACACTGGCCGAGCATCCGAACATTATTGGGGTGAAAGAGGCCTCGTGCATCATTGAGCAGTGTATGGAAATCGCCCGCGACAAGCCCGACGATTTCCTGCTCATTTCGGGCGACGACGTGCAAGGTGTACCCATTATCAGCATTGGTGGGGTAGGGGTTATGTCGGTGATTGCCAACGCGTTCCCGGCCCGATTCTGCGGGTTGGTCGACGCGGCTTTGCGGGGTGATTTTCAGTTTGCTGCCCGCGAACTAACGCACTTTTTGCGTATCGATCCGCTACTGTATGAAGAGGGTAACCCCGTGGGTGTCAAGAGCATTCTGGAAATCTTAGGCCTGATCGAAGGGCACGTGCGCTTGCCGTTGGTAAAGGCGTCCGAGAGCCTGAGCGAACGCCAACGGGCCGTTCTGTTGCAGGATCAACTGCTAGAGTTAGTAGCCTAAAACTCTTTTTCGCCCTCGCTGACGGGCAGTTTAGCGGTTTTGCTCAACGGGCGGAAACTGTAGCTGACCGTCAGCAATAGCATGTCCTTTTCCTGAATGTAGTTGGTGGTGGTGAAGAAATCGACCCCCGGCATGGAGGTGCCTCGCGTGGTGATGCGCTGCTCGTTGGTCGGCAGGAAGCCAAGCCCCACGTTTTGCCACTGCGCCAGTAGCGTAAGCCGGTTTTTCAGGAAGGTTTTTTTGAGCGACAGATTGGGCGTCAGGAAACGCGAATCCTCGCCTTGCGCCGTGATGCGTTGCGAGAGGTAGTTCAGGCTAGCCTGTAGGGTTAGGGTAGACGTTGGTTGTAGGCTCGTGTTGAGGTTGAACGAATACACCACCGCCCGATTGTTGAACCGCACAGAGTTCTGAAACAATTGCCCGGCCAGTCGATAGTTGTACAGATTGCCGCCCGCAAACAGCTTCCAGGTTTTGGTCAACTGCAAATCGGCAGCTAGCTCCACGCCTAGCCGTTGCGCCAGGCCCGCGTTGGTGAAAATTCGGTTCAGAATCGTGTCCGCATACACGCTGTTGACGCGGTTGACGATGTTCCGAATCGACTGATGGTAGAGCGTGGCCAACAGCGTATGCCGCCCCATCGTACGGCTCGCGCTTAGTTCCGACAAGCCCACAAATTCGGGGAGCAGATTGGGGTCGCCCTGTTCGAGGGTTTCGGAGTGTTCGCGTTCGGGGAGGGGGTTGAGCGCGAAGTTGCTCGCCCGTTGAACCCGACGGCTGTAGCCCGCCCGAAACTGCCAGTCGGTGTTGGGTCGCCAGGCGACGTTGGCACTCGGAAACAGATTGTTAAGCACCAAATCGAACGCTTGTCCGGCGGGGTAAATTCGCACCCGCCGAACTGAATTTTCGTATCGCAACCCCGCCGTGTAGTCCCAAAACTTTGTTTTTCGTCCGAATTGTCCGTACAGTCCGTGGATGACATTGTCGACAAGTACCTCGCCCGTAAACGCCCGGATAGTCTGCAACGGTGCCCGATTGCCGTTTTGATTTTGGTACAGAAACCCCCCGTCGTCTTGCCCATTTCGGTACAGGTAGCCCACTTCCAGACGCCCGTCGGCAATCGGAACCGCCCAGTCGAGGTTGGCGCGGAGGGTGCGCAACGGGCGGTTGGTGGTAGTCAGTGTGTACTGAAGCGTGTCGCGGGCGTCGGTGCGGTTTCGGTTCAGGTTGCGTGTGAATCCGTCTATGAAATCGTACTCATAAAACACACCCGCATTCAGGGTCGACTTGTTTGCAAAGGTGTGCGCGTAGTCGAGGTTGGTGGTGAAAAACTGCCCCCGTTTTTTCACCAGATTGGCGTTGAAATACGACAACGCCCGTACCACCCGCCCCGTTGCCAGATCGGTCGTTTGGTTAGTATAGAGCAGGTCAGCAACGCGGTATTCGGTCCGGTTTCCGTAATACATCCCCGCCGACCACACCGTTTGTTTGTTCGGCATGTAGTTGATTGCGAGTCGATTGGTTAGCGTGTGCCGATCAAAACTTCGCTCGCCCACCGACGGGAACCTTGTAGAAAAACGGTCGTTGCTCGTGCTCACGTCGCCCTCGCGCCGACCGGCAATGTCGTTGCGCAAATACGCTGTGCTGAGGGTTAAATCCCACCGCGTTGAGCGATAATTCAGGGTAATATCGGCCCCAAACCGTACTGGATTCCGGGCGTTGTCAAACGCATACAGACTTGGCAATCCCGCCAACCCATTTGCCACCCCCGACCAGCCGGTATCGACTCCTTTTTTGGTCGTGATGGCAATGATGCCCGCTTTGCCATCGGGGTCGTAGCGAGCCGAGGGCGTCGTAATCACCTCAACCGATTCAATGCTGTTGGCTGGTAATTGATTCAGCAACGTGCCCGCATTGGCCTGTACGGGCTTACCGTTCAGCAACACCAGAAATCCGTTGCTTCCCCGCAGGTTCACCTCACCCTCAGCGTTGACGCTGATGCCGGGTAGGTTTTTGAGCACGTCGGTGGCGGTCCCACCCACAGCCCCCTGAAATTGTGCGGCTCGGTACACCTGCCGGTCAGCCTGAACGGCTACGTTGGCTCGTTGACCGTTTACTGTAACTTCATCCAGAACCCGCGAGTCGGTCACGAGCCGGATAGGAGGGAGGTCCAGCGGTTGGTTTCGGATCAGTTGGAGGGGGTTGACTGTCAGGCTTTTATAGCCCACAAAAAACGTCGTTAGTCGATATTGTCCCTCGCGGAGATCAGTCATCACAAAGCGACCGGTGCTATCGGTGATGGCTCCCGCTACAGCCACTGAATCGGTTGTTTTGTACAGAGCAATACTGACGAACGGGATTGGTTGACCGTTGGTATGGTCGAGCACGCGCCCAGAAAGCCCGGTTTGCCCCAAACAGAGCTGCGTGGAGAGCCAAGTTAGACAAATACTGAGAAGGCGAGATAGCAAGAGAATCGTGATTTTGGCCCGGCAAAAAATAAACCTGCCCGTATTGTAGAGCAGGTTTATACGTCCATTTACTTGGACTGTTTGAGAAGAAATACCGTTTCAAGCTACGAACAAAGGGGCGATTTAGTTGCCGCTTCGATTAGGAAAGGTGTATCCTAGCAGGAAATCGGCAGCAGGATAAACGCCATTTCTTCCTGCCCCGACTCCCAGAGAAAGATTAAGGTAGAAGTTGCGCCGGTAGGTTCGTTGGAAACCCCATAGAGCATCCGCATAAACACCGTCGATGGGCGTAAGAGGGGCTAACCTGTCGACTCGCTCCCAAACTGGGCCAGTGATGTAGCGCAATCTTCCTGAGACATAATTGCCTGAGTTATACCGGATGCTTTTACCCTTTTCCAAACGACGCTCAAAATTATAGTAGTGTCGAAGGCCCGTTTGTAACACAGGAGCGACCGAATACGATGAGACGACTGAGTTCCCAGTGGTACCCTGTACCAAAGCCCCGCCCCTAGCTGCGAAATTTCCTTGGAAATTCAATCCCGAAGCGAGCGTTGTCTTGGGACCAAGCCGTGTTTCATTAGACAAGCCAATACCCAAAAACGTGATGCGCCACACCGACGGAACGGTGTACGAAGCAGGAGCGGGGCCGAGAGGGTTCTCCTGTGCGTTGCTTAAGAATGGAGCAACGAATAGACTAAGCAGAAGTAGGTTGAATTTCATAATGATGTAATCGGTATATGGATAGAACAGACCTGGAAACGGTGCCAAGGTACGATAACTCAAACATTCCACCAATACGTCAATTTGAAAACGATGGCACGATTTTTTACCTTGAAATTTTCGGGCAGATAATTGTCGGTATACACGATGAACAAGTCCGACGCGGGTTTATATCGCCATTGCAAACGGGCGTTCAGGTTCACGTTTTTTGTTTGCTGATTGAATTGCATGAACCCCGTGAAAAACAGTGAGTTGGTCATCGTTACGTCGAGCCGGGGGCTGATGAGCCAGAATGTGGTAAGCCCCGACAGGTTAGGGAGCCAGATCCGGTTGTAGCTCGACACGACGGCTAAACTCGCAAACGGTTGCACCCGATAGCCGAGGTCGGTGGTGATATTTAGGCGGGTGCCATTGTCGTAAAAACCGCCGTAGCGTGTCGAGAAACCGTAGGTAAACAAGCTTTGGGGCTTCGAGACGAACTCCGTACCCCACGAATGCCAGCGGTGGAGAGTTCCGCTTTTGAGCCGCGCTTTGCCCATGTTGGTGGGGTCGAGGTCGGCCAGGAGCCGGACAAAATCGGTGGCTGTCCAAGCCATAAAGTGGCTCCGGCTACGGAATTGCAAGTTATAGGCCAGGAAATTGGTGTTGTCGAGCTGTTGGCTCAGGGTGGTGTTCAGGAAAAAGGTGCTGTTCAGGATAGGGCCGTGTGTCAGCACCGAAGTGCCTTTGGGGAAAAACAGATACCCCAATTGGCTGTTGACTTTCTGATACCCCCGGCGCGGCACAAACCCCACTTCAGGATTGTAGCTCGTTCCGACGTACTCATATTGCCCCCCCAAGGTCCATTTGCGGTCGTTGTAAAGCAAATTACCAGCCATCACCCGGTTGTCGGCGGGGTTACCGGGCGAGAACGATTGCAAATACAGGGCCTTGCCCGTCCAGAGGTTGTTCGACGATTGCAGATTGTATTCCAGGCCCACATTCCGGTTATACTGGGAATATTTCGGAAAACCATCCTGCGGGGTGTAGTGCATCGACTGCTTGTTCACCATGAGCAACCCGATGTTCGAGCGGGCTGCGACGCGCCGTTGAAAAGCGGCCACGGTGAAGTTTTGGCGAGGTAGGTTCGTTTCGTCAACGGCTGCGGTTTGCATGTGCATTACCCCCACGCGCCAGTCTTTGTTCAGCTTACCACTCAACCGTGCCCCGTAGCGGATAGGCACGCCCAACCCAATCCGGCGACTAAAAAACGGGCGAATGTTCTGATAGCCAAAACTGGCAAAGAGGTCGCCATTCTCCAGAAAAAACTGCCGCCGTTCCGGGAAAAACAACTCAAACCGGTCGAGGTTGGTCACCTGCCGGTCCACTTCGACCTGCGAGAAATCAGGGTTCACCGTAAGGTCGAGGTTGAGCGACGAGGTTACGGCAATCTTGGCGTCGCCCCCGATATTGGCCTTCGGTGCCGGGCTTTCGGCGGTGGCGAAGTTACGGGCGGTGCTCCCCAGTACATACGGAATCACCGAAATATTGGCACCCGCCTGCGGGGGAGCCTGATCCCACACGAGCGTGCCCGTGTAGGCAAGTGAGGCCGTCGGAAACTGCCGGGGAACGGGTGCCCACGCCGACTTTTCGGTACTCGTCAAATCCTGCCGACTGAAGTTGGCCCCCCAGCGCGTGATGCCCTTTTTGTAACGGATCGTCTTGAACGGAATGGCCATCTCGACCACGTAACGGTCGGGGTAGTTGCGGGTGACCGAGGTCCATTTGTTATCCCAACTGAGGTTGGCTTTGCCGCCCTCAAACAACAAGGCGTCCCACTGCGCCCCAACGGCATTCACTCCAAACGCAAAGCCGTTTGTTTGGTCGTCGAAGGTGTCGATGAACAGGATAAAGTTGTCATTGCGCCCAAAACCCCAGTCCCGCCGGAGCGACTCGACTACATCAAGCTGACTTTCAGGACGGTAACAGGTAGCCACGAGATACATATTCTGATCGTCGTAGGCCATCCGTACCTCGGTTTTCATCGTAGCCCGGCTCGTATCCATCGGCAGAACCATATGAAATTCATTGACAAGTTGCGCTGATTGCCAGGCCGGTTCGTCGGCCACACCGTCGATACGGATAGGGGCGGTAATGCGGTTGATGTTGTACTGATACGCGTCGTTTTTTTTCTGCGCCAGCGCAGGAACGGTGAGGCAGAGTAAGAAGAAAAGTTTGTACACGAGAGAACTGAAAGCTGACGGGTTACACTGTTGTAGCGCGTCAGGTATTTATTAGAAAAGAACTGTGAGCAAGGACGTCGTTTTTTGTCATCCCGACGAAGGAGGGATCTAGTTCTAGTACTCTAAAGTTGCGAGTAGGTGAGCTAGATCCCTCATACTTCGGGATGACAAAAACTACGCCAGCGCGGCCCGGCAATACTCCAGGCACTTCCGCACCTCGGCCACTGAGTTGGACCCTTCGGGCACCTTGTACTCTAACTCGACCACCGCCGGGAATTTATATTTCTGATCACGCATCAATTGCAGCACCTCGCGCAGGGGGGTGTTGCCCATTCCCCAGGCCAGATTCCCTTTGCCGTGGGCGGGGTCTTGCCGGTCTTTGATGTGCATACTGGCAATGCGATCGCTCTTTTGCTTGATTAGCCCCAGCGGATCGGGCTGACCAGCGGCCACGTAATGCCCCAAATCGAAGTTGAGCGCGTTGCCCGACGACTGCCCCAGGGCGGTGTCCCAGAATGTGGGTGTTTGTTGTTCGTGGCCGTGGTAGCCGACGCGAACCCCGTGTTTCTCGGCCATCTTACCGAGCCGCAGTGTATGTGCGTCATTAGCCGGATGTTCGAGGGTAACGTGGTTGGCTCCCAGTACTTTAGCGGCTTTCATGCCGTAGTCTATGTCGGCGTCGGTTGCCTGCACCCCAAAGGCGTCGGGTTTGAAGGCGTAGATCGAGACCCCGGCATCGTTGTACATCTTCCGTACCTGCTCAAACTTCTTGAAGTCGACGCCCTGCCGCCATTTTGTGACCTCCTCGCGGTAGGCTTTCGTTTGCGCGTCGGCATCGGCGAGTTGTTTTTTCTCGTCGTCGGTAAGGACTTGGTTCTCCCGACGCTTGCGCATCAATGGGAACAGCACCCGCATATCGACCGGATTTTTGGGCGCACCCGCAAACATCTCGGCGGGACCGCCCATCAGTTCGATGGCACTGATCCCACTGTCGACCACGTATTTGAGCGTAGCCTCGGCACTTTGGTCGGGCATGTCGCGGAACGAATACGTGATGGTGCCAATCTGCACCCCGTTAATGAGCGAGTTAGGCTTGTTGAGGTTCCGAATGATGGCCGGAGTACCAAACAGTTTGTTGGTGCCCAACACGGCACCGGCTGCGAGGGTGGCCGTGGCACCTAGAAAGTTACGGCGAGTTTGATTAGTCATAATTGTGCAAAGATTTTAAGTTGACGCATTGACCAGGGCACTTCGTCGGCTCCGGCTGTTATGTCTTCGAGCAAACGCAGGCGCAGGAACCGGGCTTTAGATGCGCCCACCAAAACAATATTATCCCCTTCGTTGCCTTTCTGATTGGCCAGAACCGGTTGCCATGTTTGCCCATCCGATGAGGCCTCAACCACATACTGACGGGGGTAAGTATGAACCATCGGGGGTGGACCAGGGGGTGGAGTTGGCCCTGTAGCCGTACCGCTAACCGGACTGCCCGTCGACGCACTCACCCCCGCCATATTGGGCGGTCGCCAGCCGCGCCGAGTCGACGAAGGGGCCGTGAAATGCAACTCGGTCACATTGGTTGCCTGCGGAAACTCCACCTGATACCACATATCTTTCGACTGCCGCCCGCCCGTAGACCAGCCCTCGTAGGTAAACGCGCTCGCGGGCGACACATTACCGCCAATCCGGGTCGAGTTGGTATGACTCGCGGTTAGTTTCAGGGTTTGCGGCTGCACCTCAAACGGAGCCAGTTTAACGAGTTGTGCAAACTGGTAATTGCCTTTCTGGTTAGCGGTTTTGGCCCGCACAGCCGCCACCTGCTGAGGCAACACGAACGAGGCATCGTTGGAAAGACCATTCCGAATATATGACAGCACGTCGGCCACCCACTCGTCCGACTGTTCTTTCATGCTCGCCATCATACCGCCCGAATAGGTTTTGCCGTCAATAGCCCCTTCCAGTCCATGCAACACGGCCCGAATCGCATACTCCGGGTGGCCCTGCATCCGTTGCGAACCCGCCAGGGCCGGGGCCAGAAGCCGCCCGTTGCCCGCCGGAGTGCCCATGCCCGTGTTGCCGTGGCATTGTGAACACAATTCGTTGTAGATGACCGCCCCGCGTTCCACCACCGCTTTCTGATTCGCTGTCAGCGTTGGTCCGCCAAACGGCCCCGAGTTGCGTTGCTGCGGTGGATTCAGAATTTGCCCGCCAACCAATTGAATACCAGCCGCTTTATTGCTCGCCATTGCGGCCTTCACACCCGTTTCGAGTGTTGGTAACTTTAGGAATTTCGCCGAAAGCAACGCCTGCACCTGCACGTCGGTGTCGAGGTCGGCCATCAGTCGATTATAGTCAGCTTCGATTGTCTTGTCGCCCAACTTGTAGAGCGTTTCACCAGCTCGTAGGGCCTGAATCCGCAGGGCAGGGTTGGGGTCGCTCATGAGTTTCTGAACCACCTTCGGCGTTAGTGACCCCAAGCCTTCGAGCGTCCAGAGGGCGTGCGTACGGGCCAGCGGGTTGGCGTGCGTGAGGGCCATTGCCGTAAGTTGCGGCATCACCGAGCGGTCTTTGCGTTGCACGAGTTGCTGTTGGGCGGCATCGCGCCACCAGCCGTTGGGGTGGGTCAGGTGTTTAATCAGATCGGCACTCTTGGCGGCATACATGTTGGGGCGGGTTTTGTCGCGCTCCATGCCCGTGTACGTAATGCGCCAGATTCGCCCGAGGCCCACCACCTTGTCGAGTTGGTATTGCTCGATTTTGGTGCGCAGATACGTGCCGCGTTGGGTCCATTGCCCTTCCTGAATAATGCCCCGGTACATGTCGGTGATGTACAGAGACCCATCGGGCGCGGTGGTCATGTCGACGGGTCGAAACAGCGGGTCTGTGGAGCGCAAAAACTCCGATTGCTCGTTCTGATAGACGTTGTGCAGCGTTGTCAACCCGTCGGTCGTTACGGGATTTACGCGCCGGACAATGCGGGCCACGGGTTCGCCGTAGAAATACTGACCGCGCAGTTCGGCGGGGAGCCGGTCGCCCCGGTACACATCGCTGCCAGCCGCCCCGGTCACGCGTTTGAGCGAGCCGTCGGGTTGGCGAATCTCGTCCATACCACCCTGCATATCCGAAATCTTGATGGCCGCTCCCCAGGGTATGTCGAACCCTTTGGCAAACTCTTCTTTGTACTCAAAGTTGCCGTAGTGAATTGGGAACTGGAAGTAGGAGGGAAGTCCGCTTGCCCCGCCCTGAAACCAGAGTTTTCCGGCATCGTCGTGCGTAAGACCCCACTGAGCGCGATTGAAGCCGGTTTTCTCGCGGATGATTCCTGTGGGGGTTTCGCGGATGCGGAAGGCGTTCACGGTGCTATAGAGCCAGTTGTCCATGCCCCAATGCAGGAAAGCTTGCTGGTGTTCCACATTGCCCGACCGCCCGTATTTATTCGTGAAAAACTCCTTCTTGTCGGCCTTACCGTCGCCGTTGGTGTCGGTGTATTTGTAGATGTTGTCGGCGTCCGATTCCATCGTCAGGATGCAGTCTTTGCCGTAGGGCAACACAAAGCGCGGAAATACCAGGCTATCAACAAAGGCGGTGCCGGTTTCGTAGATGCCGTCGTTGTTACGGTCTTCCCAGCGCGAAATCCGGCTCGTAGGGGCTAGTTCGCCTTTTGAATCAGCATCGAGCATATAGGTGCGTAACTCCAGCACATACATGCGCCCACTGGCGTCGAAGTGGATGGCTGCGGGTTGCTGAATGGCCGGTTCGGTCAAGATTGGCTCGATTTTGTAGCCGGGCGGCAACAGAAACCGCTTGGCCTCCTCAGCAGGGCTGAGCGGTTTGATGGCCTCTTTGGGTTCGAGGTCGACGCCTTTCCAGTCGGGGTCTTCGGGATTGGCACCCTGCGGCAATTGAGGACGGGGGAGCGTATCGGCGGCCAGTTGTTGCCGTTGCCGCACCGCCCGAACAGCGTCGAGCCAGGCGGGAGACGAGTGGATAAACGACGACAACCCCACCGCAGCCAGGGTTGCCATCAGAACGGTTGTTAAAGATAGCTTTGGCATACCCTGAAAACAGGGTATGCCCAGTTTTATACTGTTTCAGTAGGCGTTACTGCCGGACCCTCTGGCCGACCTTTACCCCGGTTTCGGTTACGGTTGCGTGACTTGCTGCCTTCAGGTTTGGGTTGCCCGTTTTCGGCGGGAGCAAACCCGTTTGTTTCTCCTGGAACAGAAGTTGCCTGAGCGGAAGACCCCTCTGGTCGTGGCCCCTTGCCCCGCCGACGATTGCGGTTCCGGTTGCGTGATTTGCTTCCTTCGCTGGGTGCTGCTGCCGTCGTTGGGTCGCCCGCTGAGGCAACAACACTACTTTCCACAGGTTGAGCCGTGACCTGTGGAGCAGCCGGGCGATTTTCTGTTCGCTGTTCGCCACCACGGCCGGTTCGGCTATCGCGCCCACGCTCCCGGCCTGAACTTCCACTAGTACCCCGGCGGGCGTCGCCCCCGCGTGGTTTGCCGTCGCGCCCGGTGGCTGGCCGGAAACCGCCTTCGCCTTCGACCGGGGCAGGCCCCAGGCCGAGTTCTTCGGTAATGGCCCGTTTTTCGATTTTCTTATCGAGAAGCTTCTCGATCTTACGGACTCGTGGCATGTCCATCTCGTTCACAAACGTGATGGCCGTGCCCGTGTTTTCGGCGCGGGCCGTGCGGCCAATCCGGTGAACATAATCTTCGGCATCGCGTGGCACGTCGTAGTTCACCACGTGGCTCAGGCTGTCGATGTCGATACCCCGCGACAGTACGTCCGTAGCTACCAGAATCGGGAATTGCTTGTTCTTGAACCCCCGCAACACGCGCTCCCGGTCGTCTTGTTCAATATCCGACGAAATGCCGTGGGCTTCGTAGCCGAGCTTGGTCAACGCCCGTACAATGGGGTTCACCTCCGACTTGCGCGACGTGAACAAGACCATGCTTTGTGCGTTGGCCTGCTGAATCAGGTGCATCAGCAAGGGCAGCTTCTGGTGGTCGCGAGCCAGATAAAACTGTTGGTCGATTTTCTCGGCGGGCTTCGACACGGCCAACGTAATCTCGTCGGGGTTGGTCAGGAGCTTCTTGGCAAACTCGCGAATCCTGCCCGGCATTGTGGCCGAGAACATTAGCGTCTGCCGCTCTTTGGGTATCTCCCGAACGATCTTCAAAATATCATCCGAAAAGCCCATGTCGAGCATCTTGTCGGCTTCGTCCAGAACCAGATAGTTCAACTTGTCGAACTTCACGTAGCCCAATTGCATGTGGGCCATCAACCGGCCCGGCGTAGCAATAATAATATCGGCTCCGGTAGTGAGGGCCTGCCGTTGCTGATCCCAGTTTTCGCCCTTGCCACCCCCGTACAGGGCAATACTAGTGGCCGAAACGAAATACGCAAACCCTTCCACCTGCTCGTCAATTTGCTTGGCCAACTCGCGGGTCGGCACCAGAATGAGTGTGCTGGTATGCCTGTGTTCGGCGTGGGAAATTTTGTCGAGCAGCGGAATCAGGTAGGCGGCTGTTTTGCCGGTGCCGGTTTGGGCGCAGGCAATGAGGTCTTTACCGTCTATGATCTTTGGAATGGCCATCTCCTGAATCGGAGTGGCTTGCTGGTAATTCATGGCGTCCACACCCGACAGTACGTCGTCGTGGAGGTTGAAATCGTGAAAGGTCACGTGCAGTGAAATTAGTTTTTATGCCACTGACCTACGTTCCCGGCCAGTTAACCGCTTAATTTTCTCAAATATAACGGGATTGTCGTTCTTTGATGCAATTCATCTTCAGAACTAAGTAGGTTCAGCCTCATTCTGAGGAGTAGCGTTGAATTATTTCTTTTCAGCCGGATCAGGATACTTTCTCCAGGTGTAGCTTTTCTGAACTATTTTCCAAGAGCCTTTATACTTGATGAGTAAAAAGTAGTCAGTGAAGATCCGCCAATTTGGAACTACTATCTCGGCTTTGGCGGTTGCTGCGTCTTTCTCGTAGTCTATGGAAACAATTCGTCCAATGCGATTCGCTTTCTGACCCGGTTTTATATTAGCAATGTATTCCTCTCCTGATCGGGTTCGTAAACTATCTCCTTCAGCCAAATACAAATTGAATTTGGGATGAAACGCCCTTCTTAACCGTTCGGGTTCGCCATTCGCTGTGCCTTCAATGTAGTCCATAAGGGTCTCGGAAATTTGATCAATCTCTGATTTTTCCTTCTGGCTTTGAGCATTTGTACCCGTATTTATAATCAATAACAAGCTGACTACTAGTAAAATGATTCTCATTCTGGATCTGGTTTTATAGTCAATTATCAGAAAGCTAAACGATTCCATAGGGACAACGAAAAACAAACCCCCAGATTGTAAAACAACCTAGGAGTTTGGTAGTTGGATGACCCTGAATGAATAAAGAAATCAGAGGAATTCTGAAAGAAATTACATCGCCAACTTCTGCGCCACAACCCCTTCCAGATACTCGCGGATGGGGTCGATTTTGATTTTGGTCATGACGTCTTCGGCGAAGGCAAACATGAGCAGCGTTTTGGCCTGCTCCTGCGGAATCCCCCGCGAACGCATGTAAAACAGGGCCTCTTCGTTCAGTTTGCCGGTGGTTGTGCCGTGCGAACACTTCACGTCGTCGGCGTAGATCTCCAATTGCGGCTTGGTGTTCATCGTCGCGTCGGGCGAGAGCACCACGTTTTTGCACGACTGGTAGGCGTTGGTCTTTTGCGCGTCGGGCCGGACGTAGATTTTGCCGTTGAAAACCCCCGTTGAGCGTTCTTCCAGGATGCCCTTATACAATTCGTTGCTGTACGAATTGGGCTTGGCGTGATCGACGAGGGTATGGTTGTCAACGTGTTGCTTCCCATTCGGAATGTACAGACCGTACATGTGGGCCTCGCAATGCTCGCCGTCGAGTACAATGTTCAGGTTGTTCCGAACAAAGCCGCCGTTGAGCGTTACCGTTGCCGAATAAAACAAACTATTGTCGGATTGCCGAACCTGCGTCGTGCCGATGTGGTACGACTGATCGGTGTCGTTCTGAACCTTGTAATACTCCACGCGGGCGTCGCGGGCAACCACTACCTCCGTCACGGCGTTAGTAAAACTGGCTTCGTCGCCCAGCGTTCGGTACGACTCCACAATTTTTACTTCGGCGTTGCGCCCTACAATGATCAAGTTGCGGGGTTGCGCAGCTACCGAGTTCGAGCGGGCGTCGGTAATGAAGCGCAGAATGATTGGCTCGGTCACCGTTTTGCCATCGGGCACGCGGATAAACACCCCGTCGAACGCAAAAGCCGTGTTTAGAGCCGTGAAGGCGTTGTCCTGGAAGTCGGCGATGCGCGAAAAATAAGCCCCCACAGCCTCCGACTGCTCAGTAAGAGCCTCGCGGAAAGGCAGAATCTGCACCTCCGACGTAGGGCTAACGATCCGCGACAGATCGGCGCGGTACTGCCCATTTACAAAATATAAAATATTACCCGAAAGGTTCGGGATTTGCAACGGGGCCAAATCGTCGGCAGTTATGCTCGACGGCTGTTCCAGTTCGTATGCTTTGTTGATGAGGCTCGTTACGTTCGAGTATTTCCACTCTTCGTGCTTCACGGTCGGGAAGCCCAACGTCTCGAAGGTTTGCAGCGCGGCACGGCGCACCTGATGCAGGGGCGACTTTGTCTCACCATTCATCCGCTCCTCCGAGGCCCGAAAACCCGCCAACAGGCGGTCGCGAAAGGTGGAGACGGGGCTATTTTCCTGAGGTTGATTCGTCATGTTTCGTGTTGCTTAAACGCCTGCTTCTTCAACCTCTGCCTTGATCCAGTCGTAGCCCTTTTCTTCCAACTCAAACGCCAACTCTTTCGGTCCCGATTTTACGATACGGCCTTTGTACAATACATGGACGTAGTCGGGCACGATATAGTCGAGCAAGCGTTGGTAGTGGGTCACCAAAATAGTAGCCCGCTCGGGCGAGCGTAGAGCGTTTACTCCCTCAGCCACAATGCGTAACGCGTCGATGTCGAGACCCGAATCGGTTTCGTCCAGAATCGCCAGTTTCGGTTCGAGCATGGCCATCTGAAAAATCTCGTTCCGTTTTTTCTCGCCCCCCGAAAAGCCTTCGTTCAGGGCGCGGCTCAACAGGGATTGGTCGATGTTGACAAGCTTCATTTTCTCTTTCATCAGGCGCAGAAACTGCACAGCATCGAGCGAATCTTGTCCGCGATACTTGCGTATTTCGTTCATCGCTGTTTTGAGGAAGTTCGTTGTGCTCACGCCTGGAATTTCGACCGGATACTGAAACGCCAGAAAAATACCCTCGGCGGCCCGCACTTCGGCGGCCATATCGAGCAGGTCTTTGCCTTCAAAATCAACGCTGCCGCCCGTCACATCATAGTCCTCACGACCTGCCAGAACCGACGCCAGTGTACTTTTTCCTGAACCGTTTGGCCCCATAATGGCGTGTACTTCGCCAGCTTTAACGGTCAGGTTGATACCTTTTAATATTTGTTTTTCGCCAATGTTGGCTTGCAAATCGCTAATAGTAAGCATGATAGGTTGTTAGAGCAGCTCAAAATAAAGCCGCAAAGTTAACGGATTGCGTTGTAGCTATGTGTTTAGTCAACAAAAATTGCCCGATAAAAGTTGACGGGGCGTAATTTTGCCAGTATCCATTGAGTGATTGAGTGAATGAGCGATTGAGTGGACTGACGTAGGCAGGCTCTTTAAGAATTCACGCAATCGCTCATTCACTCAATCACTCAATAAAAGTGAAACTCTGGCAAAAAGAAGGCGTCGTTACCGACGAGCAAATTGAACGCTTTACCGTAGGGCGCGACCGCGACCTGGACCTGTACCTGGCTCCATTCGATGCGTTAGGAAACATTGCCCACGCCACCATGCTCCAGAGCATTGGCCTGCTCACCGAAGGGGAATTGCTGTTGCTGAAAGCGCAGTTAGTGGCCATTTACGATGAGATTGGCGAAGGCGAGTTTGCCATTGAAGACGGTGTGGAGGATGTGCATTCGCAGGTTGAACTGCTGTTGACCCGCCAATTGGGTGATATCGGCAAGAAAATCCACGCGGGCCGCTCGCGCAACGATCAGGTGCTGGTTGATCTCAAGCTCTTTACCCGCGACCGCCTGTGGGCCGTTGCTGAGGCTACCCGGCGTGTGTTCGACACACTAATCACCCGCTCCGAACAGCACAAAGACGACCTCTTGCCCGGCTACACGCACCTGCAAATCGCTATGCCCTCGTCGTTCGGGCTGTGGTTTGGGGCCTATGCCGAGGGCCTCGCCGACGATATGTATATGCTCCAGACGGCCTACCGGTTCGCCAACCGGAACCCGCTGGGGTCGGGTGCGGGCTACGGCTCGTCGTTTCCGCTGAACCGGACTATGACCACTGAATTGCTGGGATTCGAGGGTATGCACGTCAACGTCGTGTATGCGCAGATGAGCCGGGGCAAAACCGAACAAACCGCCCTGAACGCGCTTGCGGCCGTGGCGTCGACGCTCTCGCGGTTGGCGATGGACGTGTGTCTGTACAACAGTCAGAACTTCGGGTTCCTGACCCTGCCCGATGCCCTCACCACGGGCAGCAGCATTATGCCCCACAAGAAAAACCCCGACGTGGCCGAACTGCTCCGGGCCAAGACCAACCGCCTGAAGGCTCTGCCAATGGAGGTAATGCTGGTGATGAGCAACCTACCCTCCGGCTATCACCGCGACATGCAGTTGCTAAAAGAAGTGTTGATGCCTGCTTTCGATGAAATTCTTGACTGCCTGAGCATTGCCCAATTCATGCTCGAAAAAATCGAGGTAAAGGCCAACCTGCTCGATTCAGCCAAATATGACCTGTTATTTAGCGTTGAGCGGGTTAATCAGTTAGTGCTGGGTGGGATGCCTTTCCGCGAAGCCTACCAAACCGTGGGGCGCGAAATCGCCGAACACACCTACCGTACCGACGGACCGGCCTCCCCCCGTGAGCTACACCACACCCACGAAGGCAGTATCGGCAACCTGATGAACGAGCAGATTGTAGCCCACATGGACGCAGCCATAACAGGATTTGGAGCCGAACAGGTGAAGAGAGCTATTGATTCGCTGATGGCACGCGAATAACAGAGCCGGAGTATAGACACAAAAAAATAGTTAAGATATAGTTTCGATGGGATAGATAATTACGTAAGCGATTGATACACTTGTATATATCGCTTCTAATTGACTGTCAGTTTATTACATGTTTATGTTTTGATAGGGTCGTAACCGTTGCCTTGAAAAATTTTTTTCGATGCCGCGATTACATTCTGACTTTCAGAATCGACCTATTATAAAACACAAACATGAACTCACTAAGATTCTCTTCCATTTTAGTCACTTCGCTGACTGCTCTAACCCTGATTGGTTGCCAGAAAGATGCCGCTCCCGGCAACGATATTATGCCCGCTTCGAGCCTACGTGCAGGAGTTGCCGCAACCTGTGACGAACTCACGTACGACGATACGATTTTCTACTACGGTCGGCAACGCGAAGGTCGATTTGAAAAGCCTCAAAAGGGTAAGAAAGGCTCCTTCGGGGCGTTTCCGGCTGGGTTAGACATCAACCCCGTTACAGGAGCCATTGATGTAAATAAGAGTGAGTCGGGTATGAAATATCGGGTGTGGTTCAAGCCCAACGGCTCAACAGATACCTGCTCAACGTACATAACTATTTCGGGAATTAACTACGTCAGCCGGGTGTATAATCTGGCCAAAGGAGACTCGATAGCGGCTCCGTTTTACAACGCATCTCTCGATGCTGCCTGCCCATGTGCCAAGAGTGCGCAAGGGTGCGAATTCAACAGCACCGACGATCTCGAAATAATGTCGGTTGCCCGTACAAGCGGGCGCAAGCGTCAGCCCGTTGAGGTAGCTATGGACCCCAAAACTGGGGCTATCAACCTTCGTAAAACACTTCGGAATGGACTGTTGGGAGCTAAGCCAAAAAACGGGAGCATTCAGGAGTTTCGGTTGTATTACCGCCTGGACGATGCCAGCCATAAAGCAGTGAATTACATCGACATTCGGATTCATTATTATGACCGAATCGAGAACGTTCCGGCGAGTTTGCTGGCGCAGACTAACTATAAAACTGCCGCCGGTGCGCGCATCGCAACCCTGAGCGGTGGAACATATGCAAGAGGAGCCGTTCGGAGTGAATCGGGCGGAGAAGGAGGCACCGCTATGGCTGTTCGCCCCCCCGATGTTATTGGTACAGGCTTCTAGGCAGGACGCACTTCAGGAAGTGGGCAATTCGCAATAACGTTGTATATTGGGTGTTAACCTTCCAGTTTTTATACCTTTGCCACATTGTCATTAGGTATAATGAAGCACCTCGTACTTGGTTTATTATTGCTACTGAATGGCTATTGCAGCGCAGTTTTGGCCCAGCATAGGCCTCAAACTGCGCTGCAATTAGCCCAACATGCCCATCAACGGGGCACCTATTTGTACAGTCAGAAAAACCCAACCGCCCAGGTTGATAGCGAGTCGATTGCCAACTTCAAACAGGTAATTTCCTTGCTACCCCGTAACCGTGCCAATGCCCCGTTGCTGTTCGATAGTCAGTTGAAACTAGGCATATTTGCACATACCTACGAACAGCCAACAAACGCACTCCAATACTATCGGCAGGCGATTCAACTAGGCCGTCAGTTTGCCTTGCGCGATTCGCTTTTGTTTAAACCATATATCTATGCAGGGGGAATTTTCCAGGACATCTATGAAGTAGACTCTGCTATTCACTACTGTAAAAAAGCCGAACAACTCTACGAGCGTTATCCCGAAATTGAGGATAATAGGCGGCTATTCAATCAGTTGGGAATGATCTATCAGTCAGCGGGCGATTACCGGCAAAGTATCAATTATTATCAGAAGGCCTTACAACTCCTTCAACGCCGTACCACCGAAAAGCAAGATCCTTATGTTCGCTACACCAACAACATGGCCATTGCTTATTTGCGTCTTGGGCAGTATGATCGCGCCATTGCCCTGTTTAAAGGCTTGCTACCCTTAAACATAGATAAGAACTATTTGCTACTCAATCTGGGCACTATATACATTGAAAAGAAAGAGCCGCAACAGGCTTTGGGGTATTTGCTGGCCGTGAAGAATCTGCCGGGGAATTGGTCTGTTAAGCTCGCAAACCCGCTCGCAAGATCCTATTTGTTACTAGGCCAAACGGATCTGGCCATCAAGCAACTCAATGAGGGATTAAACTCGTACCGCAAGCAACACGAAGCCCGGAAAAGTGTCGATGTCGGGGTTACCTATCGGCTCCTGGGTGATATTGCTATGCAAAAGAACCAATATGAGAAAGCCCTGGGCTTTTATCAGCAGGCGATTATTCAACAGCATTACACCTTCAATAACAAGCAGATAGCCCAGAATCCAGAGCAGTTTACGGAAGGGTTCAACCACTTTGTTTTATTTGAGACGCTGGCGGCAAAGGCCACCTGTCTGGAAGCCCTATTGGCCCGGCAGCCCACACCAGCAACCCTGGAAATGACCCTTGGGGCTTACCGTTCGGTGCTGGCGTTGGCAAATCATATTCAGAAATCGCTCGACACCGAGGAATCCCGTTTGTTCACGCTCAAAAAGGTGTATCCGCTGCATCAGCGGGCCGTTATGGTGCTGGTCCGTGCTTATGAACAAACGCGGGACGAACGCCTGCTGGAAGCCGCTTTTCAGTGTAGCGAACAAAGCAAGGCGTCGGTGTTGTACATCGGTCGTAAGGAAAACGAGAGCAAGGCCAACGCGGGCATTCCCGATTCGTTGTTGCAGCAGGAGCGAAATCTGCGGTTTGGCTTATCGCAATTGTTCGTTCAACTTGACGCGGCAACCACGGATCGGCAGATTGCTCAGATTCGGGCTACCATTCGTGATAAAGAATTGGCCCTCTCGCGGCTTGCCAATCGCCTGAATGACTACCCCGATTACTTCCGTAAAAAGTTCGGTGCCGACACGCTCGATCTGTCGTATTTGCGTCGGTCTGTGTTGGGGTCAAACACGGCATTAGTGTCTTTTTTTCAGACGCCCACCACACTGTACACCTTCCTGTTAACGCGCGATGAATTGACCCTTCGTAAGCTACCCATAACCGATACATTTCGGAAGGCGGTGGTCTCGTTTGCAAAAAGTATACGGACTGTTGAGGCAGGGGTTCCGTATAAAGGTAGCCTGGCGTCGCAGCATCTCTATCGGATGCTGTTGAAACCTCTAGAGAGTGAGATTAGTAAATGTAAGTCGCTGATTATCATACCTCATAACGAACTAAATCAGGTCCCGTTTGAGGCCCTTGAAAATGACAAACAGCTTTATTTGATTGAGCGATTCGCCGTGTCGTATCAGTACTCGGCCTCTTTTTTGACCCCCGAACCACTCCCCAAATTGAGAAAAGAAACCATGTTGGCTGTGGCTCCTTTTGGTGGGACTGAACCCCTTGGCTCGTTTGCACTATTGCCAGGGTCGGAGGGGGAAATTAGCGAGTTGGAAGGAACAAAGCTGATACGGGCGGGGGCTACCAAAGCGAAATTTTTGCAAGTAGCCCGTCAGGCTTCGGTTATTCATTTGGCCACCCATGCCCTCGCCAATAATGACGAGCCTTCACGGTCGTACATTGCTTTCTATCCGTGCGCTACCCAGGATAACAAACTCTATGCACATGAATTACAATACGGCGCACTCGCGCAGGCCCGTTTGCTTTACCTGAGTGCCTGCGAAACTGCCGACGGTCGACTGGTGAAGGGCGAGGGAGTCATGAGTTTATCACGGGCGTTGTCGTATGCAGGCTGTGCCAATCTGATTACCTCCCTCTGGAAAGCTGAGGATAGCGCAACGGCTTACATAAGCCAACAGTTTTATGAGCATCTGGCCGACGGATATTCAATTGATTGGTCGTTGCAAAAGGCTAAACTAGACTTATTGCGTAACCCAAAATTAGCGCAGTTTCATGCGCCACCCTATTGGGCACATCTTCTATTTATTGGATCGCCCCCCAACCCCGGCATATCGGGTGAACGGTGGTGGTTGGGCGGATTGGCGATCCTTCTGGCCAGTGGAGGCTGGTGGCTTTTCAGCAAAAGAACAAAAAAAGATCACCGTAATATACAGTGATCTTTCCATCTTAATTAACCAGTCAGGTAAAATAATATATTAAATGAGTAAGCATAAAAAAATCACCGTAAGACATACAGTGACTTTTCCTAACTACCTAACCCATATGATAAACTCTTAATGATTTTTCCAGCGTAACAAACTCAGTTCCCATAAATCGCTTTCTGTTACGTTTTGATGATACATATGCCTTGGTGCCGTTCTGATTTTCTCAAACAGCGGATAAGCATCTCCAATCCGACCATCCCCTAAATAGGCAAGGGCCAGATAATATTCTGTTTCCTGCTCAAACAATCGTGCGCTCTGTTTCGCATTAACTCGTTGCAAACGAGTGAATTGAGTAATGGCTTGCTTATACTGGTGTTGATGCAGGTAGGCCATGCCTGTCAAAAACAGATCGTGCGATGTTTTTGTTGCGAGTGTCCCATACCGTTGGGTAATTGCCGTGTATGCACCAGTCCGGTATAAGTCGTCGAGCGTCGATAGAGCAGAACTGTTCCCTCCCCGCGTGGCCGGCAATTGGTAGTTTATGAACTTAGCACTGTAAAACGTGTCAATCGACGTATTGGCATACTGGTAGCTTGCGTATCCGGCCAGAAGCAACAACCCACTTGCAGCCACCCGCGCACCCCACCGAATTGACTGACCGTACCGATACCACAACGGGCGAACAGGGGTAAGCTGTTTCTCGGTGGCAACTTCGTCGGGACGGTTCATCTCATCGAGCAACTGTACATGCAGATTCTTGACCTGAGAACGCAGGGCGGCAGATCGAACTACGCTACGGGCAACCACAACACGGTCGAACAAGTGCTGTATGTCAGCGTCTTGCCGGAGATTTTGCTCCAGACCGACCGCCTGCTCAGACGGCAACGTTCGGTCGAGGTAGAGGTCAATTTGTTCAAGCGTTTCCATGTCACTTCAGGTTCTGCAAGGCAGTTTTTAGGTTGTCGAAGGCGGCTGGTGAAGAGGCAACCAGATCCGTCAGTTCTTTCAGGCACTTGTACTTCCGATTCCGAACGTTCTGTTCGTTCTCGTAATTGGTTTTTTCCAGAATCTCTTTCATCGAGAGGTTGTCGAAATAAAACAGGGTTAGAATCTGTTTGCATCCATTTCCCAAGCGATCAAAAACATAACCAATGGCCGTTAACGATTCCCGATAGAGCCAATAGTCCGAAATATCCTGTTCGACCACATCACGCGTTATCTCAAACTCTTCATTCTGTCGGGCTTCGTTACCTCGTTTCCGCAACTCGGTGATCCAAAGGTTCCGCGTCAACGTGTAAAGAAATGACTTCACGTTTGTTTCGCCCCTGAACTTGTCCATCTGAACCAGCTCAATAAACGTCACCATTACTTCCTGTATCAGGTCGGCAGCATCCTCCAGTGTCCCCTTATTGGTAACTACGTAGGTTTCCATCATCCGATAATGGGTTCGATAAACAAACCGCATAGCCCGTTCGATGTCAGTGCCGGTTTTGATACCAGCCAACAGGTCGGTATCGGTCAAACTATTCAATGTCCGCTTTGTGCCTGACATATATAAGTCGATTCTGAGAAGCAAAATGTAATCGCGAAGGCGAAATATTTTTTAACTTTTTTTTCAACGCATCTTAAATGTGCTGTAAACCAACTGTTTACCAATAGGGTTGCGGAAAACAAAAATTTCATACATACGTACAAGTCAGACACGATAAACCAGATAAAGAGATGCTTCGGTGTGAGCAAATAACCGAACGGATGCTCATTAATTCCAAAGAAACTTGTTAGAATTATTGGTCTCGGTGCGCCGAAATAGGCTAATTTTAGGCCAGTAAACAGATGTCTCTATGCAGTTTTCGCACCTTCATTGCCATACTCAGTACTCTCTGCTCGATGGGCAGGCCGACATTAAGAAACTGATTAAGAAGGCAAAGGCCGACAATATGCCTGCTGTGGCAATCACCGATCACGGCAACATGTTTGGCGTTTTTGAGTTCGTGGCCGAATCGGCCAAACAAGGTATAAAACCGATTGTAGGGTGCGAATTTTATGTGGTCGACGATCACCACAAAAAACAGTTCACCAAAGAACAGAAAGATATTCGCTATCATCAGTTGCTGCTTGCCAAGAACCCAACGGGCTACAAAAACCTGGTTAAGCTTTGCTCGCTTGGCTACATGGAGGGCCTATATGGCAAATATCCCCGCGTAACGAAAGCTCTGATTGAACAATATAAAGAGGGACTCATTGCCACGACCTGTTGCATTGGGGCTATTGTTCCGAAAACCATTCTGAAAAAAGGCGAGGAAGCAGGCGAGAAAGAATTCAAATGGTGGCTCGACCGGTTTGGCGAGGATTATTACGTGGAGCTACAGCGGCACGAGATTCCCGATCAAATAAAGGCCAATGAGGTGCTGGTGAAATTCGCCGTGAAGCACAACGTAAAAATTATTGCCTCGAACGACTCACACTATGTGGACCAATCGGACTGGGTGGCTCACGATATTCTGTTGTGCGTAAACACGGGCGAGAAACAAAGTACGCCGTCGATGAAAGAGTTCAGCGACGACGAGGCAATGCCCAAAAACACCCGGTTCGCGTTCTTCTCCGATCAGTTCTATTTCAAGAACACACAGGAGATGAGTACCGTGTTTAAGGATATGCCGCAGGCTATCGACAACACCAACGAGATTGTCGATAAGGTGGAAACGCTGAAGCTCAAGCGCGACATTATGTTGCCCAATTTCCCGATCCCTAAGGAATTTCAGATCCATGCCGACGACGTACTGAATCAGTGGGAATACCTGAAACATTTGACGTTTGAGGGGGCACGAAAACGGTACGGTGAGATTGAAAGTCACGTGCAGGAACGTCTTGATTTTGAGTTATTTACGATCAAGACAATGGGCTTCGCCGGGTACTTCCTGATCGTGGCCGACTTTATCCAGGCCGGGCGCGATATTGGCGTTATGGTGGGACCGGGACGGGGTTCGGCGGCTGGTTCGGCGGTGGCGTATTGCGTTGGCATAACCAACATCGACCCCATCAAATACGACCTGCTGTTCGAGCGATTCCTAAACCCCGACCGGAAATCAATGCCCGATATTGACACCGATTTTGACGATGAAGGTCGGCAGAAGGTGATCGATTACGTGGTGCAGAAATACGGCAAGCAGCAGGTGGCGGCTATCGTGACCTATGGCACTATGGCGGCCAAATCGGCCATCAAAGACGTGTCGCGGGTGATGGACCTGCCCCTCAACGATGCCAACGCGCTCGCCAAGCTCGTGCCCGACAAGCCGACTTACAACATGACGCTTCGCCGGATTTTTGAAGATCCGATTGATGGAGTAGGGGGGTTGGCCAACCTTATTCAACCCGAAGAGGTGGAGAACGTGAAGCGGATGCGGGCACTCGAAGCGGGCGATCAGAGCGTGGGCCGGGCCATGAAACTAATCGACACCGAGAAGGTCCAAAACGTGTTGCAACAAGCCCGCCGACTCGAAGGCACGGTGCGCAACACGGGCGTTCACGCGGCTGGTATCATCATCGCCCCCGACGACCTGAGCAACATTGTGCCGGTGTCGACCTCAAAAGATACGAACCTGATTATCACGCAGTATGAGGGCAAAGTAATTGAAGACGCGGGCGTTATCAAGATGGACTTTTTGGGGTTGCGTAACCTCACCATCATTAAGGAGTGTTTGCGGTTGGTAAAGCAAAACAAAGGCGGATTGTTCGTGAATGGAGTCGAGACACCTATCGACGATATTCCGCTCGACGATCCGAAAGCCTACGAGTTGTTTCAGCGGGGGGAGACGAACGCGATTTTCCAGTTCGAATCCGACGGTATGAAAAAGTACATGAAGGACCTGAAACCCGACCGTTTCGAGGACCTCATTGCCATGAACGCCCTCTACCGCCCCGGCCCTATTCAGTACATCCCGACGTTTATTAACCGGAAACATGGCCGGGAGGAGGTGAAATACGACCTTCCTGAGATGGAGGAGTATCTGGCTGACACATACGGCATTACGGTATATCAGGAACAGTTGATGCTCTTGTCGCAGAAGCTCGGAAACTTCACCAAAGGCGACGCCGATGTGTTGCGGAAGGCGATGGGCAAGAAGCAGAAAGACGTGCTCGACAAGATGAAGGGCAAGTTCATGGACGGCTGTAAAGCCAATAACCTGAATGCCAAAATCTGCGAGAAAGTCTGGACCGACTGGGAGGCTTTCGCGAGCTACGCCTTCAACAAATCGCACTCGACCTGCTACGCGTTTGTGGCCTACCAAACGGCCTATCTGAAAACGTATTACCCCTCGGAGTACATGGCCGCCGTGTTGACCTCCTGCCTGGGCAACATCGAAAAAATTACGTTCTTCCTCGAAGAGTGTAAGGCCCTCGGCATCCCCGTACTCGGCCCCGACGTGAACGAGTCGGAGCGGGTGTTTGGTGTAAATAGTAAGGGCGAAATCCGCTTCGGGCTAGGGGGTATCAAGGGTGCAGGCGACGCGGCTGTGGAGGCTATTATTGAGGAACGAAAAAATGGAGGATTCTACCAGGATATCTTCGATTTTGCGATACGGGTGAACCTGCGAACGGTGAATAAAAAAACGCTCGAATCGCTGGCCTACGCGGGCGCGTTCGATGCGATTGACGAGTTTCACCGGGCGCAGTTTTTCGACCTGCCTGTGGGCGAAACGGGCGGTACGTTCCTGGAGAGAATTATCCGCTACGCCAACAACTACCACTCGGAGAAGTCGGCGAGTCAGCAGTCGCTGTTTGGCGGGGCCGGGGGCGACCCCATGATTCCAAAGCCCAAGCCGCCCACGGTGCCGGAGTGGAATCAGATCGAGAAGCTGAAGTTTGAGAAAGACGTGGTCGGGTTTTACATCACCGGCCACCCGCTCGATGAATTTAAGCTCGAACTCGACGGGTTCTGCAACTGCACCGTCGACAAGGTATTCGAGGTTCGGGCACCCGAAATTAAGTTAGGGGGCATTGTGTCGTCGGTAATGCAGCGGATTGCCAAGAACGGCAACCCGTTTGTGATCTTCAAAATTGAAGACTACAGCGGCTCAATGGAAATGACCCTGTTTGGTGAAGACTACGTCCGCATGGGGCAGTACATCGAGCTAGGGCGGTTCCTGCACGTAACAGGCAAAACTCAAAACCGCTGGAACTCCGATCAGTTGGAGTTCAAGGCCTCGAACATCCGGCTCCTGACCGAGATGCGCGAGAAAATGTGCAAAGAAGTGCGGGTGTCGATGGGGATGCAGTCAGTGAACGCGGCCATGATTGCGCAACTCAACGCGTTGGTTACGGCTCACCCCGGCAACTGTACGCTCACGCTCAACCTGATCGACAACGACGAACGCATTGAGGTCAGCCTACTCTCTAGAACGGTGAAGGTCAGCCCCGTAAACACGTTTATTCGGGGTTTGGAGAAACTGGACGGGGTGGTTTGTAAAGTAGCGTAACGAGATGGCAGATATACAATTTGATGTAAAGGGCCATCTCTTCCCTCCTGTACCTATCCAGTTGTCTCACGAAGAGATTCGTACTCATTTTGTCTGGGGTGAAGAGCGGCAAAATTTGTGGTCAGTCTATGAGAAGTTCAATGAAGACCTTAGTCGACTGTTACCGATTATGCATCGCCAGTGGATAGATGGAAGTTTTGCAACTCAAAAAGGGGCACCAAACGATATAGATCTTGTTATTTTTGTTCCAACGCACTATTTCGCTAGTGTTATTACTGAGCTAAGACGACTCAAACAACAATACTCCCCTCAGATTGACTGTTATTTTGTTGAAGAGTTCCCCAAAGGACATCCCAAAGTTATGATTGGTCAGTCGGATGAGTTAACTTGGTACTACTTTTTTCGTTCAGATTGAAGAAAGAACCGCAAAGGATTTATCGAATTTCTCGCAAATCATGGAACTCCAGGATGAATTAGACATCGAAATTTTCCATACACTCGAGCAATTGAAGCGTATGAATGAAGCCATTCATCGTCACGGTGGTGGCGATGAGTCAAGTCAATTTATGACTGAACAATTCCTGGAGATGAAGCAACGCCTGACGCGAGAACTACAAGATCTCATGTCAAGGGCAACCGAAGTAACATGGCTTGTAGCCGCTTGAGGTGTTCTAAATAAAGATATATCCTACTAATTGGACAGGAATTTTACTGCCACTTTTCCAACGTCATCCGATCCCCGTCGAAAACCCCATAGGTGCGGGCGTGAATCCACTCGCCGAGGTTGAGGTAACGACTGTTAGGGCCAACGGCTAGATCGAGGGGGAGGTGCCGGTGCCCGAAAATGTAATAATCGTGGTGCTGTGTCTTTTCAATATCCCGCGAATATTGAAATAGCCATTCGTTTTCGTCGCCCAGAAACTTCTCCCATTCGTTGCCCCCGCTGATCCGGCTCCGGCGCGACCAGGCTGAGGCTAGCCCAATACCCAAGTCGGGGTGGAACCAGCGGAACAACCAACGGGCCAAACCGCTTTCAAATACCTTCTTTAATTGCTTGTACACATGGTCGCCGGGGCCGAGACCGTCGCCGTGCCCGATGTAAAAACGTTTACCGCCGAGGTCGTACGTGCGGGGTTCGCGGTACACCGGTATGCCCATTTCAGTGGTGAAATAATCAGACATCCACATGTCGTGGTTGCCCGTGAAGAGGATAATGGGCAGGCCTGCATCAGCTAGTTCGGCTAGTTTGCCCTGTAACCGGCTAAATCCTTTGGGGATTGTGTGTTTGTATTCAAACCAAAAATCGAACACGTCGCCCACCAGGAAAATAGCTGCTGCATCGGTACGGGCAGCTTCGAGCCAGCGGACAACGGCCTGTTCGCGGGCACGACTTTGGGCAGGGTTGGGGGTGCCGAGGTGGAAATCAGACGCAAAATAGATTTTCTGGCCGGGAGCCAGCTTAATGGTTTCGACAGGGGGCATAAACGACTGGGATGGATAAACATATCCCCTGCAAAATTAGTAATACTCTACACAACGACTTTTCTTTTTACATTCATGACAAAGACATCCATTCTCCTCGCTGCCCTGCCCGCGCTTTTGTTTGCCTGCGGTAAGCCCGCGTCTGTCAACGACGATGCCAACGATGCCGCCGGAACCGGTGGGGCCGGTTTGGCTCGCGAAGTAGTTGGCGTTCACATGCTCAGCAACGACACCAACTACGATTCGCCCTGTAATTACCTCGCCGAAGAGTTTGTGTCGGGTACGTTTAACCTGGGCGGCACAACACTGGAGAAATTCGACCGGCGGAACGGGTGCGAGTTTCACTGGGACGGTAACAAAGTGAGTTTTATGATGCAGGCTCCCAAGCCCTTTCCGTCGATTTACCACGCTGAATACACGTTTGATCGACTGTTTCAGCCAAGCGCAGCCGGGGTAACAAGCGGGCAATCCGCAGCAGGTAATCCCCAAAAACCGTCGTTGTCTGGACCCAACTCTGAGGGCACCGGGTCTGAGATGCCCGCTACTAATTTGGGCAGTGCCAAGCGTGATACCTCGGCTGCCAACGACACGGCCAGCACCGTTTCGGGTGTTACGAAACAGGCCTCGCAATTTTCTGAGCCGGTAAAGTCAGAGATGGGGTTTGTGGGTATTCCCGGTATTGGCGACAAAGCCGTTTGGGAACCCGCCAAACATACCTTACATGTGCTCTACAATCAGCACATTATCAACGTGGTAGTCCAGACCAGGGATAACGAAGCCACGAAACGCGCTCGTGCTGCCACCCTTGCCAACGTGATTCTGAATCAGTTTGTTGAGCAGAACCGATAATAAAACTAAAACTGTTTGAACGTTGAAGAACTAGCTTGATCTTGATGGGCTGTTTTGTCATCCCGAGGAACGAGGGATCTACTCGGTTAAAAGTCAACATATGGGTAGGCGGAGTAGATCCCTCGTTCCTCGGGATGACAAAAGTATCTTCAGGTAAACTTGTAAAGAGCGTAATCATAGAAAAGCCCCTTCTCTTTGCAAAGAGAAGGGGCTTTTCTATGATTACGCTCTAACCTATACTTGCGGCAACGGATCAGGTGCCTGCTGCGGCAAAACCTCGTCAGGAATGATCTCGACAGGACCTGCCAGACCACTCTTTTTGTAGGCCTGATAGGCTGTATCACGCTCGAACGGACGTTTGCCAATCAACCGCTCCAAGTCGGCCTGATAAAGGATTTCCTTTGCCAAAAGCTCCTGCGAAATGATCTCCAGTTCATCCCGTTTGGCACTCAACAAGCCTTTGGTGCGTTGATACGCTTCGTCGACAATTTTCCGAACCTCCTCGTCGATATTCTTGGCGGTCTCTTCGGAGTACGGTTTGTTGAACGAATACTCCGACTGTTTCGAATCGTAAAATGAGATGTTGCCAATCTTGTCGTTCAGGCCGTACATGGTAACCATGCTGTAAGCCAGTTTTGTGATTCGCTCCAGGTCGCTCAGGGCACCTGTCGACACCTTACCAAACACGACATCTTCGGCAGCACGACCGCCCAGGGCCATACACATCTCGTCCATGAGTTGTTCGGTGCGATACAAATATTGCTCGCGGGGCAAGTATTGGGCATAGCCTAAGGCGGCCACCCCACGCGGAACAATCGAAACCTTCACGAGGGGGTCGGCGTGTTCGAGGAACCAACCCGCCACCGCGTGACCAGCTTCGTGGTAGGCGACGATTTCTTTCTCTTCGGGCGAAATCAGCTTGTTTTTCTTCTCCAGGCCGCCAATTACCCGGTCCATTGCGTCCTGAAAGTCGATCATCTGGATCGAATCCTTATCGCGACGGGCTGCAATCAAAGCCGCTTCGTTACAAACGTTGGCAATCTCGGCACCCGCAAAACCGGGTGTCTGAGCCGCGAGTTCTTTAGGTTCTACGTCGATGTTCAGCTTGAGCGGTTTCAGGTGAACCTTGAAAATAGCTTCACGCCCGATAATGTCGGGCTTGTCGATGCTGATTTGCCGGTCGAATCGACCCGGACGCAACAGGGCCGAGTCGAGCACGTCGGGGCGGTTGGTTGCGGCCAGGATAATGATCCCGGAATCGGTTGCAAACCCGTCCATTTCAACCAGCAATGAGTTCAGCGTATTCTCGCGCTCGTCGTTGGCACCGGGCATAGACCCCCGGCCCCGCGAACGACCCACGGCGTCGATCTCGTCAATGAAAATGATGCAGGGAGCTTTCTCCTTAGCTTGCTTGAACAGGTCACGTACCCGAGCGGCACCCACACCCACAAACATTTCGACAAAGTCGGAACCCGACAACGAGAAGAACGGCACACCGGCCTCACCCGCAACGGCTTTCGCCAACAGGGTTTTGCCTGTACCCGGAGGGCCTACCAGCAAAGCTCCTTTCGGAATCTTGGCCCCCAACTTGGTGAACTTACCGGGGCTTTTGAGGTAGTCAACAATTTCTTTAATTTCCTCTTTAGCCTCTTCCAGACCAGCCACCTCGTTGAACGTGATTTTCACCCGGCTTTCGGCGTCGAACAGAGCCGCCCGCGACTTGCCGATATTGAAGATCTGACCCCCCGGACCTCCCGCGCCCGACATCCGTCCGAGTACAAAGTACATGGCCAAAATCATGATAATCAGGACACCCCACGTTCCGAGGAAGCTACTCCAGTCGTTGCGTTGTTCTACCTCATACTCAATGTTTTCGGCGCCGGGCGTGCTTGTCTGTAATTTGTCGAGATCCCCTTTAAACGACTCTCCCGACACCACCTGGAAAGCGTAGTGTGGGCCGTTGCCGCTACCGAAATAAGGTTTGTCGGCAAACAGGTTTTTGTATTTGGCACTTTGGAGGGCCTGAGGGGTCAATGTGATCTCGACAACTTTATCGTTGACCACCGTAACCTTCTCAACCTCGCGGTCGCGTACCATCCGCTCGAAGCGTTTCAGGCTTGTTTCACGAACATTGCTTGTTTTGCTCATGAACGTAATGCCCAAAATAGCCGCGATCAGTAGGAAAACGATCCATCCCTGAAAATTCGGACGCTTCGGTCCTCGGGGTGACAGCGGGTTTCTATTGTTATTTTCTGGCATTTCTACAGGTTGTACAAAAAGGGGTTTTACTCACTAACACCGTATACGGTGCATTGTTTCTCGTTTTTACATTCGCTCAGGCGCAACGTCGGGGTTCATTTCGTCCAGATACTGAACGTCGGCATCACCCCAAAGTTGCTCCAGATCGTAGAACTCACGGCGGTCTTTCTTGAAAACGTGCGCCACTACATCAACATAGTCAAGCAAAATCCACTCGCGGTTGGCTTTGCCTTCCTGATGCCACGGATTTATTCCGGTTGACCTATGTACTTCTTCATCGACCGATTGGGCAATGGCGTCAATTTGTGTATCGGAATTACCGGAGCAAATCACGAAATAGTCGCAAATGGCGTTTTTAACCTCCCGGAGGTCCATCACCACCACATCAACCGCTTTCTTTTCCTGCATCCCTTTTACGATAAGGTCGCGGAGTTGTTCCGACGTTACTTCGTCCTGATTGGTGCGTTTACGTTCGGGAAGTGCTGCGTTATTAATTGTCATGCGTATGTGTTAAAATTTCAATCGTAGTCGCTCAAACTTAGTTTTGTACTCTTACTCTAAATATAACAAATCTTTGTACAAAATCCATCCCAAAACGCTTTTTATTGGTCAAAATAGTTATTATCTGCCAAGCTGTCAGTCGACCAATGACGAAGCCGCCGATTTACTAGCCCGCTCTAACCCGCCCGAGGGAACCCTCATCGTGACCGATAACCAAACGGCGGGTCGTGGGCAACGCGGCAACTCGTGGCAGGCCGAACCGGGGCAGAACCTGACCTACTCCACCCTGCTCCGACCCCTGTTTTTGGCCCCAACCGAGCAATTCTGGCTGAACATAGCCATTTCTGTAGGTATTGCCGATGCCCTCGACCCGCTCACCGAGGGCTTGCTGCGGGTGAAATGGCCGAACGATCTCTACATCAACAACCAAAAAACAGGGGGCATTCTGATCGAGAACACCATCCAGGGATCAACCCTCGCGTGGTCGGTAATTGGGTTCGGCCTGAACGTGAATCAGACAATGTTTCCGATAGCCACCGCCACCTCACTCCAAAGCCAATTCCCCCTGCCCGATGGCTACCATTTGCCGGGTTTACTGACGCTCTTGTGTGAGCATATCGAAAAACGGTATCTGCAATTGAAAGCCGGGCACCGGGCTGTTCTGAAAGCATCCTACCTGCAACGCTTGTTTCGGTACGAGCAGGAGGGGGCATTTTGCGATACCCGAACAAACCAGACGTTTGTGGGGCGTTTGACGGGGGTAGACGAGAGCGGGCAGTTGATGATTGACGTGGATGGGCAACAGCGACTGTTCAGTTTTAAAGAAATACAGTTTTTGCTCGACTAACATCTTTTTAATTGCTAATCTATAGAATTGCATGGTTTATTTGTAGTTTACTCTAACCCATATAATTCGCATGCAATTCGTTTCTACGAAGCGTATGGCTGCTCTGTACTTGCTCAGTGCGGGGCTGACGTATGCCACTGGTATGCCTGTTTATGCATCCCACACGGATCCTCCTCTCCGTTCGGCCGCCCGGCAGGCCCCTCGCCTGACCGGTCTCGAAACCCTCGAAAACGGAATCATAAAAGTGGGTGTTGATGGTCGCTATGGCGGAGCGATCACCTACCTCTCGGCTGTTGGGGGCGAAAACATGGTTAATAATTTCGATTTGGGGCGTCAGGTGCAAATCTCCTTGTTTGGTGGCCCGCTCGACTTCTCGCGGTCGGGCCATCCGGTTTGGGCCGGCCTTGGCTGGAACCCCATTCAGGCAGGCGACACCTACAACAACCCCGGCGAAGTAGTGGACTTTCAGAAGCAACCGGATGAACTATACGTTAAGACAATTCCGAAACTATTCGCGCTACCGAATGTTTCTGGCGAGGCTACCATCGAACACTGGGTTCGGTTGTCGGGCAATGTCGTGAAGGTACATGTCCGGCTGGTGATAAACCGTGCCGACAAGCGGCAGTTCGACGCCCGTACGCAGGAGTTTCCGTGCCTGTACCTGAACGCGCCTTACAACAATGTGTATGCGTATCAGGGGAACAACCCCTATGGCAACGGAAACATGACCAAACTAACCCCACCGATGGAGATGGAATACCTGCGGCCTGTAACAGAGCCGTGGATAGCCGCTACGAATAATGAGGGGTTTGGTGTTGGGTTGTTCGTGCCGTATAACTATCAGTGGACCAAGGCTTTCTTTGGCGATGAGTTGAAAGGCGATGAGTTTTCGGGCAACTCGACCTACATTGCTAACACCCGGTTTGAGATTCTCGACCACAACCTGACCCACGAGTGGGATTATGAACTGATCGTGGGCAACATCAACGACATTCGCAGTCACGTCTATAACCAGCCCCGCTTGCCTGCCACCATCAACTACCGGTTCGACGTATCGCGTAAGGGATTCTATTACACCAAAGCAACAGACACGGGGTGGCCCGTTCAGAATCAACTGCACGTCATGGTCGACAATGCGAAAGAGGGTCAAATTCATTCGCCGGTGGGGTTTTGGCGCGGACGCGATAACAAAACGATGTACGTCCGGGCGGCTTTTCAGGGGCAATCCGACAAGTACCGGCTTCATTGGCGGCAATTGGCTGATAAAGACTTCTACGGAATCGACGGGCGGTACGTTGATTTTCCAATCACGAACGACGGGCAGATGCGTACATACGCTATCGACCTGAGTGGCGTACCCGGCTGGGTCGATCAGGACATTGTGCAGTTTGCGGTGCGCCCCCGTTGGGACGGCCCAGCAGTGAATGGCTGGGTGAAGCTAGAGTTTATCTCCACCAACCCCGATGCCACGCCACCCCCCAAAACGCCCCCTTCTACCAACAAAATAACCGAAGGGACGCTAATACCGCCCAAAAACAACCCGCCCGTTACGCCACCCGTGGTGAGTCAATGTGTGTGTCCGGTTATTACGGTGAAGCGGACTCGGTAGTAATTAAAAAAGCTGACCGCACCGGCGGACCGGCATCTGGCCTTCGACAGGCTCAGGTTGACTGCAAACTTGAAGCAAAACACCCGTCTGCTCACAAGTTGACTGTCAGCCTGAGCCTGTCGAAGGCCAGATGCCGGTCCGCCGGTGCGGTCAGCTTTTTTTAGTTTCCACACGCGGTTTAGGACTCGGAACGCCGAACCGACCGCGTTACAGGATCAAACCACTGCGCCGAAGCATGGCTTTAGGCGATGGTTCACGACCACGGAATTTTTTGTAAAGTTCCATTGGTTTTTCGCTACCTCCTTTTTCGAGCACATTAGCCCGGAACTTGTCGGCTACCTCGCGGCTGTTGAGACCACCTTTCTCTTTGAAGGCATCGAACGCATCGGCGTCGAGCACCTCCGACCACTTATAGCTGTAATACCCGGCTGAATAACCGCCAGCAAAGATGTGTGAGAACGCCGGGCTAAACGCGACGCCTTTCACGGGGGGGAGCAACTGCACGAGCGAATCAACGCGGCTCTCAACCTCCGTAATCGACTCGCCGGTTGGCTTTTGGCTGTGCCAGTACATGTCGACCAGACCAAAGCGCAACTGCCGTAGATTGGCCATACCCGCCATGAAGTTCTGGCTGGCGCGAATTTCCTCAACCAGTTCGTTCGGGATCACCTCGTTGGTCTGGTAATGACGGGCAAACAACCGCAGAGCTTCGGGGTCGTAGCACCAGTTTTCCATCACCTGCGAGGGTAGTTCAACAAAATCGCGCGGTACACTCGTGCCCGACAGGCTCTCGTATTGCCCGTTGGCCAACATGCCGTGGAGCGCGTGCCCAAACTCGTGGAATAAGGTAACCACTTCGTAATGCGTCAGGAGCGAGGGCTTCGTTTCTGTGGGCTTCGAGAAGTTGCACACGTTGACAATGTGGGGCCGGACGTTCACGCCATTCACGATTTTTTGGCCCTGCACGTCGTTCATCCAGGCACCGCTGCGCTTACCGGGGCGGGGGAAATAGTCACCATAAAACACAGCCACAAATTTGCCGTCCCGGTCGAACACTTCATAAGCACGTACTTCGGGGTTGTAAACCGGGATGCTCTTGTTCTCTTTGAACGTCAGACCATAGAGCTTGTTCGTAATGGCAAACACGCCATCAAGCACGTTTTCGAGCTTAAAATAAGGCTTTAGCGTCTCGTCGTCGAGCGAATACTTTTCTTTCTTCAACTTCTCCGAGTAGTAGCTATAGTCCCACTGTTCCACGCGGTTGCCCATAAAGCCATGCGCTTTGGCGTACGTATTCAGTTCGGCAAGTTGTTTTTCGGCGGCAGGTTTGGCGTAGGCCACCAGTTCGTCCAGAAAGCTCTGCACCTTGTCTTTAGAACCGGCCATGCTCTCTTCCAGCACAAAGTCGGCGTGGGTTTTATAGCCCAGCAGGTTAGCCCGCTCGTAGCGCAGGTTTACCATTTTCTGGATGTTGGCCGAGTTGTCGTTTTTGTCGCCGTGAAAACCACGCCCGTTATAGGCCATAAACAATTTTTGGCGCAACGCCCGATTGTCGGCATATTGCATGAATGGCCCGTAGCTTGGGGCTTGCAGCGTGAAGAGCCAGCCCTCTTTGTTCTTCTTTTTAGCTTCACTTTTGGCTGCTTCGCGCACAAAATCGGGCAATCCGACCAGGTCTTTCTCGTCGGTCACCAGCATTTCGTACTCGTTGGTTTCGTTCAGGACGTTCTCGCCAAACTGGAGCGACAACTGCGACATCTCTTTGTCGATGGTCCGCAACCGCTCTTTCTGGCTCGCGTTGAGGTTGGCTCCGTTGCGGGCGAAACGTTTATACGTTTTTTCGAGCAACATCGCGCTTTCAGGGTCGAGCTTGAGGGCTTTCCGGTTGTTGTAGACGGTTTTGATCCGGGCAAACAGTTTCTCGTTGAGCGTAATATCGTTGCCGTATTCGGTGAGTAGGGGGGAGGCTTCGCGGACAACGGCCTGTAATTCAGGGCTTGTTTCGGCACTGTTCAGGTTGAACATCACCGACACCGCCCGGCCCAACTGATCGCCCGTGCGTTCGAGAGCCACAATCGTGTTGTCGAACGAGGGTTGGGCGGGGTTGTTGGCAATGGCATCAATTTCTTTGCGACCCAGTGTCATGCCTTCTTTAATAGCTGGCAAATAGTGCTCGTTTTTGATGAGGTTAAACGGAGCCGTTTCGTGTGGGGTAGCAAACGGCTGCAAGAGTGGATTTTGGGTTGTACTCATAGGGGTTGCGCGTTGGCCAGACTGATTTGCGGCCATCCGCTGCCCACTGCCGAGGATCGGCGATAGAAGTAGCAGGGCCATTACCGACAGGTTTTGTTTGATTGATACCATGAGGGATTGGTGTTATTATGCGATTGAGGGGCCAAAATTACAAAGTTTCTTCATGCCGCATTAACCTATCCTCATTAAAACAAAGGCCGGTGACCATCGCGAACGATACCCACCGGCGTCAACTATACTGTAGCTATCTGAAAAATTCGTGTTAGAACGTTGTTACGTTCAGGCGTCCGTTTGTCATGCAACGCCCGGCCATCGAAGGGGTGGCAACCGCCTTAGCCAGAATAGCCGTACGGATTTGTGTTGCGGTTGCATTGGGGTACATCGACTTGTACAAGGCAACAGCTCCGGTTACGTGTGGCGTTGCCATCGACGTGCCGTTGTACGAGGCATAGCTCGACGTGTTGCCTGGTCCGGGTACCGTCGACCAGATGCCCGCACCAGGGGCGGCAATGTCGACCGAACGTGCTCCGAAGTTTGAGAAACTAGCCCGACCACCCGTTGATGTGATGGCTCCTACGGCAATGATGTTAGCGTTTGGATAACTGCCCGGATACGTTGGTACGGCGTCGTTATTATCGCCAATCTGATCGGCACCACCGTTGCCAGCCCCCGCAATGAACAGGATACCAGCCGTATTAGCCCGCTCAATGGCACTTTGCAGGCTTTGCGAATAACCTCCCCCGCTCCAGGAGTTGTTACTGGCTACGATGTTGAGCCGGTGCCGGTTTTTCAAGTCAGTAAGGTAGTCGATAGCACGAATGGCGTTAGCCGTAGTGCCGCCCGTAGTGCTCATAAACTTAAGGCTAATCATTTTCACGTTCCAGCAAATACCGGCAACGCCCCGGCTGTTGGCTCCAACAGCCCCGATTGTACCCGCCAAATGGGTGCCGTGATCGTCGGCTACGCCATCGTAAACAGTGGAATTGTTGTTGGCAAAATCCCAGCCGTTCATGTCGTCTATGTATCCATTGCCGTCGTCGTCGCGGCCATTTACCCGTTCAACAGGGTTTACCCAGATGTTGGGTGTAAGATCGTTGTGGCCTACCATAACGCCTTCATCTATAATGCCTACTATGACAGTGGCCGACCCAAGCCGGTTGGCTGTCCAGGCAGAGGCCGCTCCCGAACCAAACGCATTGGCAGGACGCGAACTGCTGCTACACATGCCCCATAGCGACCCGTTCGTGAAATACGTGTCGGTTGAGGTAGCAATTGTTTTGTAGATGTAGTTTGGCTCGGCGTATTCAACTTCGGGTTGGCTCTTCAGGGCGTCGACTGTTGCCAGAACGTCGTTTCCGGTAGTGACCAGCATTACGCCCGTCATGTCGCCTGCCCGTTGCATGGTGCTGGTCAGGATACGCTCGGAACTGCTGATGTTCATTGTGCCAAACAACCGTGATGCGGCTTCGCTCGTGGTTCCGTCTTTCAAACGGACAAGCACTTCACCAGGAACAAAATTGGGTGAAGCTATTGGGGCCATACGGGCCTGACTGGATTCGGAGGGGAGGATGTCGGCTTGTGGTTGACAGCCAACGAGGGCTATGCCACATAGCAGCGTGGTCAGTAGGGACTGACCCGAAGGGTAAGAATTCATCATCGATCACATTTATGGTATTGTGACTCAAACTTATAAAAAAAGGCTCATTTGTGGGAGAATATTCTTTAATAAAAAATTAAATTTTAATAGTATGTTATTATCTATGTAAGAGTGTTTATTTTTTATTCTTTGAAAAAAACTCGTTTAACTCGTTCACTCACGTTTGTGAGCAGTTCATAAGGGATTGTATTAATTGTACGGGCTAGTTCGGTGATGGCTACGTTCGAGCCAAATACCTCAACCTCATCACTTTCCTCTACGTTGGCGTGTGTTACGTCGATCATGGTCATGTCCATACACACGTTACCAACTGTAGGGCAACGGGTGCCATTTACCCAAACCATCCCAACGCCATTACCAAACCGCCGGTCGTACCCATCGGCGTAGCCCAGGGCGAGAGTCGCAACACGGGCGTCGTGGGTGAGTACCCCTCGGCGGCTGTAGCCCACGGTGTCGCCCGCCCGCACGGTTTTGATCTGACTAACCACCGTGCGCAGGGTGCCCACGGGCAACACCTGCCCCGGTTCGGTCTCACTACTTTCAACACCATACAACCCGATACCCAGCCGAACCATGTCGAGCCGAAACTCCGGGAACCGAATAATGCCCGCCGAATTGAGGAGATGGCGCGTTGGGCGATAGCCCAGGCCGTGCTCCAACGTTTCGGCAGCGTTGATAAAACGGTCGTACTGTTGCCGCGAAAACGAGTTGAACGAGGCATCGTCGGCCCCAACCAGGTGACTAAACACCGTGGCGACGCGTAGATGTGGGCGTTCGGCGAGGTAGTTGAGCACGTCCGGTATTTCGTTGGGCAGGAATCCCAGCCGGTGCATACCCGTGTCGATTTTTACATGTAGGAGATAGGAGTGAGGAGTTGTTGCCCGAGTACTATCCACACTCCTTGAGAAATCTCCCCACGCTTTCAACAGCCGCATGCTGTAGATTTCGGGTTCGAGTTGGTAATCGAGCAGGGTTTGGAAGGTCTCAATGGAGGGGTTCATGACCATGATAGACAGGTCGATGCCGTTTTGACGAAGGGCAACTCCCTCGTCGGCGTAGGCAACGGCCAGGTAGTCGACCCGATTGAACTGGAGTAGCCGGGCTATTTCGGTGCTGCCGCTGCCGTACGCGAAGGCTTTCACCATCACCATAATCTTGGTGTTGGGGGCTTTGGCGCGGTAGTAGTTCAGGTTGTGGGTGAGGGCGTCGAGGTCGATGTGTAATACCGTGCCGTGTACTTTACGCTGCAACCGGCTCACAACCTGCTCGAACGCGAAGCTACGCGCCCCTTTTACGAGTACTGTGGCGTCGCGAAACCAGTCGGGACGGAGGTTGTTGAGTAAGGCGTCGGTGTCCTCAAAAAACAGGCTGGTAGCCGGAAAACGAGTTTTATGGTGCCCCATCATCAGGCCAACACCTACGAACAAGTCTGGTTTTTGCTCGGCGACTATTCGGGCGATTTGTTCATACAGTTCATCGTCGGGTATACCCGATTGCAGCACGTCGGATAGTACCAACACCTGCCGGGGTCGGCTTTGCTGTCCATTCAGGAAATTGAGCGCGAGTTGCAGGCCTGCCACATCGTTGTTGTATGAATCGTCGATGAGCACACTATTCTGAACACCCTCTTTCAGTTCTAGCCGCATCGAAACCGGACGCAGGTGGTTCAGGCGTTTTTGCAGATCGGCCTCATTCGTAATGCCTAACTCATTCAGGGTCAATAAACAGTGGGTCAGATTCTCGACCGAAGCCGGGTCGGTAAAGGGCAGGCGCAGGGTTGTTACGGTGCCGTCCGGCCTATTCAGACGCAGGCTGTCGCCCTGTACATTGGCCCGGTAGTCGACCGAGTCGAGGGCGGTTGACCAGCGTATGAGCCGGATGTTTGGATTCACGGCCCGCAGAAGCATGTTTACTTCATCGTCGATGTCGGCGTAGTCGGCGCGGTAGATGAGCGTTTGGGCGTGGGTAAAAAGCCGGAGTTTTTCGGCCACCTTTTGTTTGCGGCTCTTAAACCCCTCGTCGTGGGCCGTGCCGATGTTCGTAAACACGCCGATGGTGGGGCGAATAATGGCTTCGAGTGCGGCCATTTCGTGCGGTTGCGAGATGCCCGCTTCAAAAATGCCCAGCGTGTGCGACTCGTTCAACTCCCCAACCGACAGCGGAACGCCCACTTGCGAATTGTAGCTTTTGGGGCTGCGGGCAATAACGTAGTCGGTGGGGGCCGACCCTCCGGCGAGTAGTTGAGCCAACCACTCTTTTACGATGGTTTTGCCGTTGCTGCCCGTGATGCCTATTACCGGAATAGTAAACTGTTGCCGGTGCTGTGCAGCCATTTGCTGCAACTGCCCTAAAACATTCTGAACCTCGATAAAGTGAGCATCGGTTAGGTTGGCCCACGCAGGTCGCATGGCCTCCCGCTCGACTACAAATTGCCGCACGCCCCGTTCGTAGAGTTCGTCAATGTACCGATGCCCATCGTGTCGTTCCCCCCGTATGGCAAAGAAAAGCGTGTTCGCGGGGGCAGTAAGGAGTTGCCGAGAGTCAGTGAGCCAGAGCATAGAAATTAAAGCCACCCGCGACGGCGGAAGTATATTAGTAGGCCGGTTGTGATAGCCGCCATCGCGCCAAGCGTATAGTAGTAACCGTTGGGGCTGCGAAGTTCGGGCATGTAGTCGAAGTTCATGCCGTAAATACCGACAATGAACGTGAGGGGCATGAAAATAGCCGAGAAAATGGTCAGCGTTTTCATAACCGAGTTCATACGGTTGCTCACCGTAGAGAGGTACACGTCCATGAGACCGGGAATGAGTTCGCGGTAGGAGTCGATGGTTTCGATTGCCTGCGTGATGTGGTCGTAGAGGTCGCGCAGGTAGGGGAGGGTGCCCGGTTGGATGAGGGCGTTTTCCTCCCGCAACAACGACCCGATCATGTCGCGCAGGGGCCACACGACGCGCCGGGTGTAGGTGAGTTCGCGTTTGAGGTTATACAGTTCGGGCAGGGTTTGCTGGCGGGTCTCGATGCGCGAGTTGTCGGTTATTTGCCCCAGCACAATCCGATCTTCGAGCTTATCTAACTGACTGCCAATGTGGTCGAGTACCTCAAAATACTGGTCGACCACCACGTCCATGAGGGCGTAGAGCAGGTAGTCAGCTCCGTTGCGTCGGGTTTTGCCTGCCGACGCTTTGATGCGTTCCAGCACGGGCGTGAAAATGTCGGAGGTACGCTCTTCCTGAAACGACACCAGAAAATTTTTGCCCAGCGCGAAACTGATGTGCTCTGCATCGACCTCGTCCACTTGTTTGCTGGAATGGAGCATTTTGAGGGTTACGAACAGGATATTGTCGTCGTAGAACTCCAGCTTGGGTTTCTGTTCGGTGTTCACCACGTCTTCGAGCAGAAGCGAGTGTAGCTTGTACTGTCGGCCAATGGTTTCGATTACGTGTGTTTGATGAATGCCATCAACGTCGAGCCAGGTGATATGTTCAGCTTCGATGTGGGGCAACTGGCACGCGCTGAGCCGCCCCGAATCGTCGACGCGGTAATCGTTCTGGTTAAATTCAATGCGAGTGATGCGGGTTGCATGTTCGACCTCGCGTCCCACATACGTGATGGTTCCGGGCGAGGTGCCTGCGGTTTTCTGGGCGGCTTTGTATCGGCGTCGGCTCAAGGGGTAGATCGGGCTTCGTATTGCAATCGGGTCGCAAAAATAGGGTAACTTTCGCGACTCCCTACGACGATGTTATCAAGCGAATTAATCGACCCGATTCATGGGCCTGCCCTCGCGCACCTCGCGCAAGACCCCATTTTAGCCCAAATCATCCGGGAAACGCCCTTCCCGAACCCTGCTTACAACTGGGAAACCATCCCAGCCACGGACCGCGTGTACTTGGCTCTGCTTGAAAGCATCGTCTCGCAGCAAATTTCAGTGAAAGCTGCCGACGCCATCTTCCGCCGGTTTCGGATGCTTTTTTCGGAGACCGCCGAGGCCGAAGGTTACCCCGCTCCGGCTCAATTGCTGGCTAAAACCACCGAGGAGTTACGAACGGCGGGCCTGTCGTTTCAGAAGATCAACTACCTGCAAAGTGTGGCCGCGTTCGCGCTCGAAAACCGCATGGATCAGCCCTTCTTCGACACCCTCACCGACGAAGAAATCGTGCAATACCTCATCCCGATCAAGGGCGTGGGCCGCTGGACCGTCGAGATGCTCCTGATGTTTGTGCTGGATCGCCCCGACGTGTTCCCCGTCGATGACCTGGTGATTCGGCAGAAGATTGTGCGCGCCTACGGCCTCACCGAAACGGGCCGCTCGCTTATTAAACGGCTCCACGAACTCGCCGAACCCTGGCGACCCTGCCGGACGCTCGCCTGCCGGTATCTGTGGCGGTGGAAACCAGTTTAGGAACCGCACCTGCGGACCGTGCGGATTAAACGAATCGGGCGGATTAGACTGATTTTTTGTCATCCCTCCTGCGTCGGGATGACAAAAAACCAATCCATCAAACCTTCCTTGGGTCCGGGTGTGTGTACCCTTTGCGGTAGGGGCGTTCGAGGAGTTTGGTGGCTTCGGGGTCGTTGATCACGACGCGCTTTTGGGGGTCGTAAACGAGCGCACGACCGCCTAAATCCATCGAAATATTAGCCAGAATACAGCTTGCTGTCGAAATGTGGCCCTGCTCAATGTCGGCAACGGGGCGGCCGCCATTCTCAATGGCTTTGATAAAGTCGAGCATGTGCAGGCGCGTGGCTGGGGCCGCGTTTAGCTCAATCCGCTCTTCGGTATTGTCTTCGGGGTATTTCTCTTTTTCGTAGACCACGTCCATGTGGATCTTCTTGCCGTTTTTGGTGTCGACCGGAATAAAGTCGTACTGCATGGTGCTGGCCCAAAGCGTCCCCTTGTCGCCGTACAGCGTTAATGACCACGGGTAGTCGGGGTTGGGAGCCGTGCCCCAGGTGCGGTGTTGCCACACGCAGTTCAGCCCGTCGTACTCAAACACCGCCGATTGCGTGTCCGAAATGTTCGACTTGCCGTCTTTTTGCACCCAAATACCTCCTTGCGAGCTAATCCGCTTGGGCCAGCCCAAACCGAGCATCCACCGCACCGTATCGAACATGTGGACGCACATATCGCCCGTAATGCCGTTGCCGTACTCCTTAAACGTGCGCCACCAGCGAATGTGCGGGAGGCCGTCGTAGGGGCGCAGGGGCGCGGGGCCGGTCCAGGTTTCGTAGTCGAAAAAGGCTGGTACGGGTTCCACGGGCGGGTTTCCGTTGGCCCGCATGTGGAAGTAGCAACACATTTCAACGTGCTTAATGTTGCCCAGCAAACCGGCTTCGATAATGTTCTTTTTGGCATCGATCAGGTGCGGGGTGCTTTTGCGTTGCGTACCCACCTGCACCACCTTGTTGTATTTGCGGGCAGCGGCCACCATCGCTTCGCCCTCCATCACGTCGACGCTGATGGGCTTCTGCACGTACACGTGTGCGCCCGACTTTACGGCGTCGATGCACTGCAAGGCATGCCAATGGTCGGGGGTGCCGATGATAACGATATCGAGTTTGTTCTCGGCCAATAGCTTTTTGTAATCGCCGTAGAGCTTGGGTTTCTGCTTGTTGTGTTGCCGCTGACTCACCAGGTCGGCGGCTTTATCGAGGATATTTTTGTCGGGATCACAGAGGGCGATCACCTCCACGGGGGCCACCTGAATCAGGCGGAACAAATCACTCTTGCCGTACCAGCCCGTGCCAATCAAACCCACTTTGTAGGTCTTGTCGGCGGGGCCAAAGGGCATGGCGGGGAGTTCGAGGGGGGCAAGGGCTAATGTGGCGGCCGTGCCCTGCAAAAACTGACGGCGATTAAACGCAAAACGAGACATATCAGGAAAGGATTTGCTTTCGGGCAAAAGCGGTTTGGGGCGGTCTCTATACTGTTAGGGGCGTTATTAAGACAAATGATAGCATTACTTTTAAACAAAATAGTAAAAGATCAGTTTACTCGGTACAATCATCGACAAACGAATAAAAATGACTGCGCAACGAACGAGTTTCTGGGTTGTATTGCTCCTGCTGCTAACCACCATGACAGCTTGGGCAAACAACCCTGATGCCGTGCTGGGGGTCTGGAAAAACGGCGAAGGCACCGGCATGGTACAGATTTACAAGAAAGGGGATAAATACTTCGGGCGGGTTGTGTGGCTCAAAGTGCCTAACGACGAGGCAGGCAAGCCCCGCACCGATATCAGCAACCCTGACGAAAACCTCCGCAGCCGCCCCCTGAAAGGCCTCGAAAATCTCCGCGATTTCGTCTACAAAGGCGACAACAAATGGGAAGAAGGTCGCGTGTACGAACCCAAAAGCGGTAACGACTACTCCTGCGAGATGAAACTCGTGGACGAAAATACGCTCGAAGTGCGGGGCTACATCGGCGTGTCGATGTTTGGCCGGACGGACGTCTGGAAGCGGCAAATCAAAAAATAACAACCTGTTCTATTCCACCTAGACCACGGGGGGCGCATCGGTTGGTGCGCTCCCTTTTTTGACAACCATGAATACACACTTCATCAAGATATTTTTGCTAATTGGGCTGACAAGCGTTCCGGTGCTGGCCCAACCAAACCGCCAACCCGCGCCCCCCGCCGACACGACCAAACCGGCCGCGCCCGACGATCTAAACTTCGATGAGTTTACCGACGCCGACGACCGCAAGGTGAAAACCTTTGCCACACAAAAGGTGCTTTACATTACACCAACCCGCCTGATTTCAGTGGGTTATGAGAGTCAGTTTGGCGGACAGATCACCTCAACTGGTGGAACGATACTTGGTGATAGGCCGGTAGACACGAATATCAATGCGTATCGGGGCATTCGGTTGGCCTACAATACACCCGTTATTTCACGCTCAAACCTGATTTTGAACCTGGGTTTGACGTATTGGAACACGACTGCTCAAACGAGCAATACTAATTTCAATGGTTTTGTAAATACATTGAATCAGGGCCTTCGCACCACAGGTTTCAATGCGACAATCTTCAAGCCGCTTAATAACAAACATTTTCTGATTATACAGGGCAACGCCGACGCGAATGGTAACTACCGTGGCTTTAGCGACCTGAGCAGCCGCCACTTCACCTACAGCGGCTCGGCCATTTTCGGCTGGAAAAAAGACGACAACTTCATGTGGGGGTTGGGCCTCACGCGCACCTATCGCGGGGGTAATCTGCTCCACTTGCCTGTGTTACTCTACAACCGAACATTTAACACCAAGTGGGGTATCGAGGCTATTTTGCCCGCACGGGCGGCCATCCGGCGCAACTTCGGCACAAACGCCCTTCTGTCATTTGGCTACGAGCTAGAGGGAAACTCGTTCTTCCTGGGTAATGACTTGACCGGACGCAATCCACTGTTTTTGCGCCGGAGCGAAATAAAACCCCGTCTGAACTACGAGCGTAAGCTGGCTGGTTTTGTCTGGTTGGCCGTACAGGCGGGCGTGGCTATCAACTGGCGATACGACGTGTTGGGCACCCAAAACCCGGTAGCGAACGAGCAGCCCATTTTCACGAACACGCTCCGTAATGCGCCCTATGTGAACGTTAGTTTGAACTTGGTGAGTCCATAAAAAAACCGATTTATGTTTGATTGCTCACAAACGCGAAGCCGAAGCATCGCGTTTTTTGTATGTTTGAGCACATCATCTGTCTTCAACTGGCCGTATGGCAACCTTCTCGTTCATCACTACCTCCATTTTCGACCTGTTTAAAATAGGGCCGGGACCGTCGAGTTCCCATACCATCGGCCCCATGAAAGCCACGTTCGATTTTCGGCAACGCATTGCGCAACTGCCTACTGAGGTGTTGGCACGGGCCACCGAAGTGCATGTTCACCTCTATGGCTCTCTCAGTGCGACCGGCAAGGGGCACGGCACCGACCGCGCCGTAGTGGCGGGCCTACTCGGCTGGCAACCCGAAACCACCGACCCCGACGAACTCACGGCCCTGCTCAAAGACCCGACGCAGACGTATGCGGTTGGTTTGCTGAACGTTGGTCCGCAACATATTCATTTTGAGCGCAAAAAGTACGATTCACCCTTTGCCAACACCATGGTTCTGCGCTTGACGGATGTGGTTGGCGAGACCCTGCTAAAAGAGGAATATTACTCCATTGGGGGCGGATTCATTATCCGCAAGGGCGAACCCGAAGCCAAGCCGGGGAGCGTTTCGGTACCGTATCCGTACCAGACCATGAAGGAGCTAAAGGCGCACCTGACCGTCCATAAACTCACGCTCGAAACCCTCATGCTTGCCAACGAACGCGCTATCACGGGCCTACCCGATAAGGAAATTAATCGACGCATCGACGCGATTTTGGACACCATGCACCGGGCCGTTCGGCGGGGGCTGCGGCAGAAAGGGGTTTTGCCGGGAAACATACGCTTGCGCCGGAAAGCACCCATTTTGTTCCAACAGGCCAAAGGACTGGCCCAAACGAGCGACTCGTTCCTGATTTTTTTGAATGCGTATTGTCTGGCGGCTTCGGAAGAGAACGCGGCTGGTGGGATTGTGGTTACGGCCCCCACGTCGGGCGCGTCGGGGGTGATTCCGGGGCTGACGTATCTGGCCAAACACCATTTTCATTACGACCGCGCTACGCTCCGGCGGGGCATGTGGGCGGCTGCGGCTGTCGGGTTTTTGGTGAAACACAACGCGAGCATATCGGGAGCCGAGATGGGCTGCATGGGCGAGATTGGCACGGCTTCAGCAATGGGCGGGGCCTTCCTGACAGAGTGCGCGGGCAAATCCATAGAGGCCGTCGAAGCAGCCGCCGAAATCGGCATCGAACACCACTTGGGCATGACCTGCGACCCCATCGGCGGCTACGTCCAGATTCCGTGCATCGAGCGCAACGCGATGGGGGCCGTGAAAGCCTACAACGCCTTTCTGCTGGCTACGGCGGGCACACCGTCAAATCAGAAAATCAGCCTCGATTCGGTAATCAAGGTTATGAAAGCGACGGGCCGCGACATGTCGACTAAATACAAAGAAACCTCCGAAGCGGGGCTGGCCCTCAGCGCAACGGAATGTTGAAAAGACGTTGGATATTGGATTGTGGATGTCGGACTTTTCTTCGGCGCAATCCTGAATCCAATATCTAAAATCCAATGTCCAATGTCTAATATTTATACCCCGCGTCAGCAGCGGATTCTGCTCATTACCAGCCTGATTATTATCGCTGGGTTTATTATTGCCGGGCTACGGCAATACGCCACCGCGTTTCTGGGGGCGGCTATTTTGTTTGTTGTGTTTCGCCCGTGGTTTCATACCCTGACGCAAAAACGAAAGTGGAACAAAACCCTCGTCACGGTGTTGCTGATGCTGTTTTCGCTGATCGTCATCATCATGCCCTTTGCCACATTAAGCGTGTTGTTGGTCGACCGGATTCAGCAATACGCCCGCGATCCCAAACAAATTTTGAGCCTGGTCAATCAGTTGGAGAAGGCAACGGGCTTCACCATCACCAGTCAGCAAAACATAAAGCAGATGGCAACGCAGGGAGCGAGTTTTGCCAGCAAACAATTTCCGTCGATTTTGGGCGGCACCCTCGACTTTATTGTCATTCTGGGCTTGCTCTATTTCGCCCTGTACTTCATGTTCACGCAGGAAAAAACGTTCATCAAGGGCCTCCGACGGTATTTGCCCTTCGACGAAAATACGCTCGATGAACTGGGCGAGTCGCTCAAAAACAACGTCAACGCCAATGTGTTGGGGCAGGCTCTGGTGTCGTTTGTGCAAGCCATCCTGACGGGCGTAACACTCTGGATTTTCGGCACACCCGACCCGGCTTTTTGGGGCATGGTTGCGTTTTTTATGGCCTTCATTCCGGTACTTGGCACACCGCTCGTTTGGGGGCCTGCCGCACTCATCAAGTTCTCGCAGGGCGCAACAGGCGAGGGGATAGGTATTCTGCTCGTAGGCGTAATCGTCATTATCAACATCGACAACTTGCTCCGCATCATGCTTGCCAGGAAGATGGGCGACGTGCATCCACTCATCACGCTTACGGGTATCGTGTTGGGCGTCCCGATTTTCGGTATTCTGGGCCTGGTGATCGGCCCGCTGTTGCTCTCGTATTTTATCGTATTGATGCAGGTATTTGAACGACAAAATCGGCAACAGCGCGTGGAAGCCGTTGCCGATGAAAAACGTGTGGAGGAGCAGGTTGAAAGGTGAACAAATTAACCTTTCCGAAAGCTCTTCATAATCCAGCCACCGCCAACTACATCGTCGCCCTCGTAGAATACGGCAGCCTGCCCCGGTGCAATGGCCGAGACACCTTGCTCAAACAGCACCTCGATGCGGTCCGGCTCGGTTTGGGTGATCGTGGCACGGGTGCCGGAATCTTTGTAGCGGACCTTCGTAATAGTGTCGAGCGGCTCGGTGAGTTGCGCGTATTTTTGCAGATTTAGCTTGCTTACCAGCATGCCGTCGCGGAACAAATCAGTGTCCACGCCCAACACAACCTCGTTGGTTTCTTTGCGGATTTCGGTCACGAACATTGGTTGCCCAAACGCCATGCCGAGGCCCTTACGTTGGCCGATTGTATAGAACGGATAGCCCTCATGTTTGCCAAGTACTTTACCCGTACCTTCCATGACGAAATTACCCCCAGCTACTTCGGCTTCCAGGCCCGGAATGCGCCGTTTCAGGAAACCCCGGTAGTCGTTATCGGGCACGAAACAGATTTCGTAGGACTCCGATTTGTTTACCAACTCCATAAACCCGCGCTCGGTGGCCATCGCGCGAATTTCGCTTTTCCGCAAATGTCCCAGCGGCAACTTGGTCCGACTCAAACTCTCCTGCGACACGCCCCACAACACGTACGACTGATCTTTAAGCGTGTCGATACCCTTCGAAATCACGTACCGACCGGCAGAAGCTCCTTCTACGTCTTGCCGAATGTGAGCGTAGTGACCCGTAGCGATAAACTCGCAGTCGAGCCGGTCGGCACGGCGAAGCAGGGCATCCCATTTGATGTGGGTGTTGCACAACACGCAGGGGTTTGGCGTGCGTCCTTCGAGATACTCGCCCGTAAAATGGTCGATGACCGAGTCGCCGAACTCCGCCCGAATGTCCAGAATGTAATGGGGAAACCCGAGGTTGACAGCTACATTGCGGGCGTCGTTGATGCTGTCGAGGCTACAGCAGCCGGTCTCTTTTTTGGTCCCGCCCGACGAGGCATAGTCCCAGGTTTTCATGGTCATGCCGATGACCTCGTAGCCTTCGTCGTGCAGCATAACGGCTGCCAGCGACGAGTCGATGCCGCCACTCATGGCGACCAGAATGCGTCCGTGTTTGCTCATTTCTGTATCTGCGAGGGTTCAAAGCCCTCCGATTTATGGTAATAATTGCCAGCTCCCGACTGGCGATCCTTCATGCAACACGATTTAGGACAATTCCATTCCCTCTTTACTTAGGCATCCGTTTGGCGTACCAGGTCATTTGGCCCCGGTGGTTGGCGTAGTGTTCGGTGACGTGGAACCACTTGCAGTAATTATTCCAGTCCCACTCCTTCGTTTCGCCGGTCAGCAGCCAGGCGTCGTCGCGCTTTTTCATTTCGGCTTTGGTGGCCGCCCGCACCTGGTCGATAGCCTCTTTGTAATAGCTCAATGGGTTCCCTTTGATCTGTTGCCGGGCCGGCTCGCCCAGATCCATAGCAACGCCCCATTTGGCTTTATTAGCTGCAGAAAAGTCTTGCCGATTATCGAACGTAATATCCTGGTAAATAACTTCCGTAGCGGCTAAGTGCATCATCAGCCCGCCAATTGTGTTCGAGTCTTTGTCGTGCAGGTAGTCCAACTGCTCAACCGTCAGTTTACTATGATACAGGGTGACGGTGTTACTGACCCAGTCGAGCATAGAAATCAGCGTTCCGATCAGGGGTGTGTAGCCTTCTTTGGGGCCGACGTGGTTGATGTTGTTGCTAACCGTTGGTGGTCCGGCCAGTGCGGTGTCGGGGAGTAAAAGAGCACCGGCACCAAGTGTACCCAGGCCCAGAGTCCGGGCAAATGCCCGTCGATTTGATGGTTCGTTTGTCATGATATAAAGAAGTTAAGGAAAGCAACTAGGGCAAAGTAACTAAGATTTTGCAAGAAGTATCCCCCTCACTTTAGGAAGCGGTAGGTCAGCTTTACCAAAAAAATATTCCGGGCCTGTCCGCCAAACACGTTGTCGAACAGGCTGTTGTTGATGGGCGTGTCGGGGTCGGTGGCTACGTCGGGGGTGTTGCCCTGCGACCAGACGAGGTAGATTTCGGAACCGGGTTTGTATTCCCAGCGCGTTACTAGATTCGACCGGAACTGCACGAAGGTGAAGTCGGGCTTGCCGAAGCTGTAATCCGTTTTACCATCGCGGTTGTCATCGACGGCATACCGCCCATTTTGGAGGCTGATTTCGTCCGCAGCAAATCGACGGAATCGTTTGTCGAACACGGGGTTGAGTGGGTCGCTCACGTAGGCAAAGTTGGTGTAAACAGGCCGCGTAATAAACGGTTGGCCGTAATACTGAATCGTGAGGTCGGGGGTGATGTTGTAGTTCAAACGCAGGGTATAACGCATCGTTTCCTGATCGACTTCGCTCACGATGGTGCGGAGTTGACCGTTGTATGTCACGTTCTGGACAAACTGATCCTGCCTGCGCCAGGTACGGCTGTAGCCCGTGCTTAGGCTAATGTTGAGGGCGTCTAACGGTTGCAGCCGAAGAGTCAGGTTATAATTCCGATTGCGGGTGGTTTGCTCAAAGCCCCACGTGTTTTGAATATTAAGGTTGGCAAGCACCTTTTTGCGCGAATCACTCCGAAGATAGAGCCACTGATTGATGCCACTTGGTCGGCGCATCGACGACCCGCCCCGGAGCGCATTGTTCGATACCACGTAGGCGTTCCAAGTGGCCCCACCGCCGATTTGCCAGTTGTTTTTGAAGTTGGCGTGGGCGTTGGTGTTGAACGCCTGATACATAAACGGCCCGCCAAAATCCCAGCGCGACCAATGGTTGTAGTTGAGCCGGGCCGAGCGAAAAATGGAAAACGCCTTTTGGTAGTGCAGCCCCGCCCAGGTAAAATGGTTGATCTCGTTGGCAGTGAGCATGAAGCCAATATCGTTCAGTTCCAGTTCGGGCGAGCGGTAGGTAAGGCCCGTTTCAAACTTGAACACCTGCCCCAATTTACCCGATTTGCCACCAGTTTTCCCGAACCGAACGGTGCCACCCGTCCCCGTGAGTGAGGTGCGGGTGAGGTCCAGGTTCACCTCGGTGGCGTTGGGGCGTTGAAACAAATGCTCGAACGCCCGTTGTGTGTTGGCGATCACGGCTGCCGACCCAACCACGTGGCTGAACACCACGTTGCCCCGGACATACCAGGTGCGATTTTTCCAATAGTGCAAAAAATCAAGCCCGCCCGAATACGCCCCCGTGTGGAGCCGGTCGTTGAGGTTATTTTCGCGGTTTACGCCCGTAAAAATGCCCCCCAGCACCGTGTTTCCGGCGTTTATGTCTTTCTGTAAGCGACCCACAAAGAAGCTTGTGAGCGGTTCTACGGCCTCTCTGCGCCGGTCGCCTTCATCGTCAATTTGGGCCATGGTGCGTTGCGTGATGCTTTCGAGAATGCCGATGCTCCAGCCTTTTTTGGTTTTGCCCGAAAACTTGGCCGCGCCCAAAATGGCCGTATTTTGCGGGATGCTGGCATACTCACCTTCGCCCAAAGAGGGTCTGCCGTGGGGCGAACTGCCAATTCGGCGGGAGTAAAACAATAGGTCGGAGTCGTAGTCGTCGCCTGCTTCGGAGCCGGTAAGCTGGTAATCGAAAATGTTGCGACTTTCGATGAAAAAGGGTCGCCGTTCCTCGAAGAAATTCTGGAATCCGTCGATCCTGACCTGCGAGGGGTCGGCTTCGACCTGCCCGAAGTCGGGATTCACGGTGAAGTCCAGAATCAGGTCGCTCGTTACGGCTACTTTGCCGTCCATGCCCACGGTGAGTTTCGAGTCGGAGCCGGTGGCAAAGGGGTTGCCTTCCTGCCGAGGGTAAGTTTCGGTTTTGGCCACCACATACGGAGCCAGTTCGATTTGCTTGGGGGCGGGCACGTTGTTCAGGCCGTGTAGTTCGCCAAATCCGCTGACCCAAACACCCGCATTTTGGGGGATATATTGCCAGATGGAACGTTCTTCTTTCCGAAACAACCGCCTGGTAACCTGGAGGCCCCACATCTTTTCGGCTTCGTTTCCAAACCGTAACTGACTGAGCGGAATCTTGATTTCAGCGGTCCAACCCAACGAGTCAAGGTGCGTTTTGCCCGACCAAATCGGGTTCCAGCTTGTGTCCCAGTTGTTGCCGTTCTGCGAAATAAACTCATCGCCCCGCACGCCCGACACGGAGAGCGAAAACGAAAATGCGGTGCGTTTGTCGTGGTAGGCATCGATGTTCACCTCGATCCAGTCGCCCGGAAACTCGTCGCGCCGACTCATTCGCTTGATGACCGAATCGGGGGCCGTATCGTTGCATCGGAAGCTGAAATACAGGTACTTATCGTCGTAGAGAACCTTGAATTTCGTTTGTTGCGAGGGTGCTTTGCCTTCGTTGGGTTGGTACTGCGTGAACTCGCCACCCCAATCGACTGTATTCCAACCTGGCTCATCGGGAATACCGTCTAACTTGATCGGTGTCCCCGCAAGTCGCTGCGTGAAGTACTGTTTTTTAGGAATGGAATCGATGTTGGTTGGTGCGGTTTGGGCCATCAGGCTAAAGCCAAGCAGCCAACCAATAAGGGTACAGGTAATTCGTCTCATGCAGGTTGATAGGGATCGCGATAGGGGCAAGATAACTAAAGATGTAGGAAACGGTGAGAATGTTGCATGGTCATTTCGCCTTTCGGATATAAATGCTTCCCTGCATACTCTTCATCATCACTTCGGGGCCTCCGCCGTTGATTTTGCCATAGACCCAGTCCTCCAGTGCGACCCGATACATACCTGCCTGAGTAGAGCGAGTTGCCTGCGGCTGCCGCTTGTCGATGTCAATATCAAAATCGCTGAACACATCGCCCCGGTCCGACTTTACCTTGATGTTTGCTTTCACCGAAGCTGGCAACGTTACATCGATGCGGCCATTGAGGGTCGAAAAAGCCATCGGCGTCTTTGAGTCAACCTCGCGAAACGTAGCGACTAAGTTACCGTTCACCGTTTGAGCCACTGCCGAGCCGCCAATGTTGGTGAGCGTAATTGCCCCGTTTACGTTATTGATTTCCAACTCGCCACTTACATTCTCCACTGTAATGGTTCCCCGATTAATGGTGTGGAGCTTTAGCGAGAACCGTTGAGGGACTTTGATGGTCAGATCAACGGGCTTATGTATACTGTTTGTCGAGACATGAACCCGGTTATTTTTCTCCTCGGCTTCCAGTTCGAACGAGTTCGTTGGCGTAAGGCGTTTCATGCCTGGTTCATCATCGCGATTACTGTTTCGATTATTGGTGCGGGTGTCCGTGCGCCCACCTTCACTTCCGTTCGTCTTGCCTCCTCGCGTAGTGGCCTCAATTAGTACATCTTTTCCGGTGTGACCCACAACATGGATGGAGCCATTAATGAGACTAACATCGAGTGAGCCGGGCTTGCCGGGGTCGGTCAGCGGAACCGTTAACTGCTCTTTTACTTCGTTCTGAGCCAAAAGAGGTGTCGCGCCTGTCAGCAGAGAGAGAATGGTGATTTTTAGTAGGTTAGTCATGATTGTCAGGATTGTTTTTTGATGTACACATTGCCGTTGAACGTCTCGAAACGGAGGTTTTTACCACCTTTTCCGATGCGGAAGGCGGTTGTTTTGTTTAGTTTATACACCGTTTTTCCATCTTTTTGCTCCTGGTTCTTCGTGACCTGAGCGGGCAGAATTTCCATCTCTGGAAAGTCGGTGTAGAACTCGCCCTGGAACGTTTTGAACTGCAAATCGGCGGAGAGATTGGCCGGATAGCTCACCCGGATGTTGCCGTTGAGCGTGTAATACGACGACTTGTCCGGCGGACTAACTACGTAATTCACATCCACATTACCATTGACTGTATGCACGTCCGTGGCTCCCCGAACATTGGTCAGCGCGATGGCTCCGTTCACGTTGTTTACTTTCAGATTACCCGCTACGTCGGTCACGGTTACGTCGCCCCGGTTCACGGTCGATACCCGCAGATTCATGGCGTGGGGCACTTTTACCGTGTAGTCGAGTGTGAAATCGTAGTCGATGCGCTTGTCGTTACGCTCCCGCCAATTGTTGCGGTCGGGGCGCGAATCAAATGGCTCGGCGATGTAGGCCATGATGGTGTCGCCCCGCTGCTCAAACTGGATTTTAAATTCCCGTTTGCCCTCTTCCAGAACTTCGGTGGTTTTCGCCGTGATTTGCTTGCGTACGTCGAAGCTTACTTTGTCGCCGTTCGTCCCGTCGACTTTGATGAAGCCGTTGATGTTGTAAATGACCAGCACACTAGCTGCGGGGGCGTTGGGCAGGGTAAATTCCTTGCTGATCCGCTCCGTGTGTTCGGGCGATTGTGCCACCGTTTGGGCACAAGAAAGCACAAGCCCCGTTAGTAGGGGGAGAATGAGATGTTGCATGGTTTTGATTGGTTGATTTTTGTCATCCCGACCGGTCCGCCGGTGCGGCAGGAGGGATCTAGCTTTACTTATAATCAACTTGAGCATAGGCAGAGTAGATCCCTCCTGCCGCACCGGCGGACCGGTCGGGATGACAAAACCGCTCAATCAAGATAGCTCCTTAATCGTCTGTTCGAGCTTGATTTTTACTAAGTAGTTGAGGCCGTCTTGCCGGAGCAGTTGGCGGAGTGGTTTGAGCGAGCGTTTCTCCTGCAACTTCACCATCACGTCGGCGAGGGCAACCTGCACCAGGGGGGACTCCTGCCGGGTGAGCGATTGCACCAGCCTTTCGCGAACCCGTGCGTCGTGGGCCAAATCGGCGAGAGCTTCGAGTGTCACCAGGCGCACGTTCACGTTAGGGTCGTTGTCCAGCGTGGTCAGCAGCGCGTCGATTACGTGATGGTCAACTTCGGGAATGTCTTTAGTATAACTCACCGCCCGCAGCCGCTCCGTTGCCGAGGGGTTTTCCAACAGCGAGAGCATCATCATCTGGCGCATTTCCCCAACCTGTACCGAGAGCGTGTCGATCCGTTGCTGGTATGCAACTTGCTCATTGTTTGGGCGTTGCCACCAAACACCAGCCGCCACGCCAACACTCAACAGCACTAACCCATAGGCCAATTGTCCCGCCAAACCCACCGACCAACGCTGTTTGACTGTTTCCTGAATCCGTGTCCAAACGGACTGCGGTTTGGCCTTTTCCTCCTGCTCAAACGAGTCGAGCATGGTGTAGAACTGCGTCCGCATTTCGGGGCTGGGTTCAGGTGTGGGCACGTTGCCCATGCGTTGCCAGAGCATGTTGCTTTGCTCATCGAGGCCGTCTATGGGATCATCGTTCATGTTCAAGCGCAAAATAGATTTTCTTCAGTTCGTTCATGGCCCGGTGAATTCGCACTTTCACAGCTCCTTCCGTCGTGTTCAGAATCCGGGCAATTTCTTCGTATTTCAACTCCTGATACCGGCTCATCACCAGTACCTCGCGGTGGTCGGGGGTTAGCCGAGCCAACGCATCCTGAAGGGTGGTCACGTCTTCAGTCTTGTGCAGTTGCTCGTCGGCCAACGCACCGCCCCCAATCCGGTCGGCATAGTCGGCCACGTCCTGATGGTAGGCCGACCGTTTGTTCTGCCGTATCGTATCGACCAGTACGTTGCGGGCCAAATGATACATCCAGGTTCGGAAGGCTCCCTCGCCGGTGAAGGTGTGCCGGTATTTAAGCATCCTGTAAAACACCGTCTGCACCATGTCCTCGCTGGCATCGGCCTTGTTGCTCATGTGATACAGGAAGCCGAAAAGTTCACGATGGTATCGCTCGAAAAGCAAGCCCATCTTGCTCAAATCGCCCGTTTTTACCCGGAGCATCAGCGCATTGTCAGTCAGTGAGTTCAAGCAGGTACAGGCTGGGTGTTAGGTGATTCGACGGGGAAACCGCCGATGGTTGGGAAGGTTACAGGCGAACGAGAAATATTTTTTGGAGCGTTTCTTTAACATTCTTTAAGATGTTGCCTGTCAGCTATTTAAAGCGTAATTGTGACCTTTGCGACATCTGCAAAACAGATTCCTAATTGAAAAGCTATGAAGAAATATATTGTGTTGTCAGCCGCATTGTTGTTGTGTTTGACCGTAGTACAAGCCCAAACCATCACGAAAATAACTGTCAATGAGCAGGATAGCATCAGCGGTTATTATCTGACCGTTGAACCCGCCAGCCGACGAATTGCGAGCGTGTTGATTTTGTTGCCGGGTTTTGCTGACCGAGCTGAGGCCGTATTCCCGGAAACTAAACTACACAATGTCGCTTACACGAATGATATACTTGTGGTGGCGGTTAGTGGTGGCTCAAAACTGTACGTCGATGCCGACTTACTGCCCAAACTAAATCTGGTTTTTCGGGATATTATCAAACGCTACGGTGTGCGCCCCGACCAATTTGTGTTGGGTGGTTTTTCGGCGGGTGGCACCATCGCTTTGCGCTACGTCGAGTTGTGCAAGGAGTCTCCGGCTGACTATCCCATAAATCCCAAAGGCGTATTTGCCATAGATTCGCCAGTTGATCTGTTCGATTTGTGGGCTTATTTTGACCGGGAAAAGGCCAAAAACTTTTCCGAAGTGGGCGTAGCAGAAGCACGTTTTGTGCAGCAGCTTATGACGCGGGAACATGGGATACCTAAAGATAATTTGCTGAAATACAAAGGCCTAACTCCTTTTCACAGAGAACTAACCGAACCCGGCAACGAGCGTCACCTTGCAGCTACGGCAGTCCGGGTTTACCACGAAGTGGATATCAATTGGTATCTCCGGGAGCGCAGACGGAGCGCGTTTGAAGCTAATTTTTCGGCTTCGTCGGAGTTGATTAACCGGCTATTGCTACTGGGAAATCAACGAGCCGAATTTGTGCAGTCGGACCGAAAAGGCTACCGAAGCAATGGAACAAGACACCCGCACTCGTGGTCTATTGTGAACGAGGCCGAGTGTATTGAGTGGATAAAGGGTTTGTAACTCACTCGTTTTATCCTCCTAAACCATTGAGCGCACAAGTGGTTATTCTGGTAATTAACTCCAACGCTGCCCAGTGGCCTTTACCTTCCTGACCGCCGAGTGGCGGAATTTGATTTTTGCCAATTACGCCATCGACCGGCGCGTGCTGGAACCACTCGTTCCCTACGGCACCGAATTAGACGAATTCAACGGCGTTTGCTACGGGAGTTTGGTCGGGTTTTATTTCCAAAAGGTGAAGATGTTAGGGGCCGTGGCCGTGCCATTTCACACAGAGTTCGAAGAGTTCAATCTGCGTTTCTACGTCCGGCGCAAAACCGAAACAGGCTGGAAACGGGGCGTGGTGTTCGTGAAGGAGATTGTGCCTAAAGCCGCTATCACCCTCGTGGCCCGCACCCTCTACGGCGAACCCTACGCCACACACCCCATGCGGCATAGCTGGCGAAATGAGGGAGATCAGCAGTACATCGAATACGAATGGAAAGTCGGGCCCGACTGGAACCACATCCGCGTCCGGGCCGACCGCTCTGGGCACGCGCTGATCCCCGGCAGCGAAGAGGAGTTTATCACAGAACATTATTGGGGCTATACGGCACGCAACGGGAAACGTTCGGCCCAGCGAAAAGCCGAAGGCCGAACGTCGGAATATGAAGTCGTACATCCGCAGTGGAACATCTACCCGGTGCAGGATTTCTCCGTTCGTTGCGACGTCGAAACCCTGTACGGGGCGGCCTTTGCTCCTTATTTCGAGGGGCCACCCCGTTCGGTTTTCCTGGCCGATGGCTCGGTGGTCGCGATCAAATCGGGAGCCGTTATTCGCTCCGCAAACTCTTGACCGGGTTCGTCAAGGCCGTTTTGATGCTTTGGAAGGAGACGGTTAGCAAAGCGATACAAATCGTGAGGGCAGCCGTTATGATAAAAACCCAGGCATTGATTTCAATGCGGAATGGGTAGTTTTCAAGCCATTTTTGGACGACTAAATAGGCCGCCGGAAACGAAAAGATAAACGAGAGGCTTACTAATTTGATGAAATCGGTAGAGAGCAAAGACACAACGTTGGCCACCGAAGCCCCCAACACCTTACGGATTCCAATCTCTTTTGTCCGTTTTTCTGCCGACAGCGTAGCCAAGCCAAACAAGCCAATACAACTAATGAAAATGGTCAAAATTGCGCTAAAAAGCATGATTTGCTTCCATTTGGCTTCGGATTCATACGCCTTCTTGTTTTCTAAATCCCTGAAGTTATAAACGTAGGGATTGAGCGGAAAAAGACTTTTGAAGGTCTTCTCAATGTGTTCCAAACTTGCCGATTCAGTAGTTGGCTTGATTTTGATATTCACTTTACCCAACCGACCATTTTTCATGGTAAATAGTTGTGGTTTTATCGCTTGATTAAGGTCGGCAAAATGATGGTTTTTTGCGACCCCAACCACCGTATATTTTTCTTCATTGTACCAAAAATCAACAAGTTGCCCGAGTGGGTTTTTCCAGCCTGCTTCTTTCACGAAGGCTTCATTGACAATGACCGAGTGGGTAGAATCAGCAAATTCTTTTGAGAAATTACGTCCGAGTTTCACTGGGATTCTATACAACGGAAAATAATCTTCGTCGATGGTTTCGTAAGCAAAATTGATCTCTTTTTGCCCGTTCACTCGGGCAAGTGTCGCCATAAATCCAGCATTTTTGGAAGCTACCTGAAGGATATTGGGGTTTTTCAATAGTTCGGTCTTCAGAACATTGGCTTTATCTCGCGATATCCATTCTCCAAAATTCACCATAACCACGTTCGTTTCATCATAGCCTAAATCTTTATTGATGAGGTAATTGAACTGGGAGAAGATGGTGAGTGTGGCAATAATCAAAAACGAAGCCAGACCAAATTGCAACACCACAAGTGACTTTTGGAGGTAGCTTTTGCCCGATAGATTGAATCGGTTGTAAAGGGTCTGAATGGGACTAAAACCAGACATCATAATGGCAGGATAAAATCCTGACAGTAAAGATGTTGCAAAGAAAACTCCGACATAAGCAATGACCAGCCTTGCATCGAACAAATAAGAGAGCGAGAGGGCTTTGTTGGAAAGTTGATTGAACGTAGGCAAAACCAACTGAATAAATAGAAGTGCCAAGACGAAGGCGATAAAACTCAGTATAAACGACTCGCCCAAAAACTGCCAAATCAGTTGTTTTCGGTTGCTCCCCACCACTTTCCTGACACCGATTTCTTTGGCCCGTTTGAGCGAGCGTGCAACCGTGAGATTAACAAAATTGATGCAGGCAATGAGCAAAATAAACAAGGCAATACCTGTCAGAATATACGAAAACATAGGATTACTAGCATCGACCAGGCCATTTCCGGCAGGTAATTCGGTGCTTAGGTGCATTTCCAAAAGCGGTTGTAGAAAATAGCCGGCTTTATTTTTTTCATCAAATTTCGTGGCCATCAGTTTAATCGTTTCAGCAGCGTCTGATTCGTAGACTTGCTTCATTTTTGCCTCTACCTTCGTTACATCGGCTTGGGGATGAAGCACAACGAAGGTGTTTTGAAAGAAATTAAACCAGTTTTCATTCGTAGCGTAATCCTTCGGATCAACGACTTTAGGGAGCAAAAAATCAAATTTGATAGAGGAGTTTTGAGGACATTTTTGGGCTACACCTGTAACTTGATATGGAACAAATTTATCTCCTTCTTTCACTTCCAGGATTTTGCCCAGAGCCTCTTTTGTTTTGAAGTATTTTTCGGCCATTTCTTCCGAAATCACGATGGTATTGGGTTTTTGCAGAGCCGTTGCAGGGTTTCCACTCAACAACGGAAAACTGAAAACCGAGAAGAAATTGGCATCGGTAAACAATACTTCATAGCCTTTGATTTCGCCATTGCCCCGCACATTTTTCATGTCGGACTGAACCCTTACGAAAGCCTCCATTTCAGGTATTTTTTCCTTGAACTTAGGCCCCTGAAAATCGCCCGTATTGCCGTCTTTGTGGTCGAGACTGCCATCCGGTTTGGACCAGGCACTCGTAATGCGATAGATGTTTGGATTCTTTGCATGAAATCTATCGTAGCTTATTTCGTCTTTGGCGTAAAGCAAAATAAGCATGGTGGCAGTCAGGCCAATAGCCAGACCGACAATGTTAATCATCGAAAAAACCTTGTTTTTTGATAGATTTCTGAAGGCGATTGTAAAGTAGTTCCGTAGCATAGCAGGACTGAGGGAAGAGGGTGAATATTCTTGAGGTTGACGTTTGAGAAAAAAGGGCTGCAAGAAGCCCAGCACCTCCCAGGCATATTGCCGCCGGGCCGAGCATAGCCCAAAGAGGGTCACGCGCCGGACGAACCGCTCGTGCAAGTCGCCCTGCACTTCTTCGAGCAAGTGGGGAGCGCAGAACCACGTCAGCAGGCGGTCGGCCCAGCGGGGCGGAGTTGCATGGGGGTTCGGTTTCATATCGAGATGGCGGGAAGGGCGTTGGGCGAAATCGACTCCCACAATTGCTGGCGCACGGCCCGGATGTCGTGCAGGGTTCGGCTCCCCAGCACCGTTACCGTAAACAGGCGTTTGCGTCTGCCTCCGCGCTCGGCTGTGGCATCGCCCATGCGCGACGAGAGCATACCCTTTTCCTGCAAGCGATGCAGGGCCGCGTGAACCGCGCTGATACTGACCGAGCGGCCCGTTTGCCGGTCGAGTTCGTCGGTGATGGCCACGCCGTAGGCACCCTCGCCCAGCACCGCGACCGTCAGCAAAACCACTTCTTCAAACTCGCCCAAGTATGTCCGTTTCATGCTGTTTGGTATAATCAATATTTGTAGAACAAATAGAGAGCCAAACCATAGAACAGGGCTAAAAGCGCGGGAAAGGAGGTTTCTGGTCAACGACGGTGTCCGAAATGGGACACGTTCTGTCCGACACTGAACATTTCTTGTTCATATCGAACTGAACAAAAAGCAACGTCTACTACCTTCGCAGACTATTTATCATTACGCATTCATCATTACCCTCACAATGCTGTCAACGCTCGTCAAAATCTCCAACGTTACCAATCTCAGCGATGCCCGCTATTGCGCGGGCATGGGCGTCGATATGCTCGGCTTCTCAATGGACGCAACCTCGCCCGACTATGTGGACCCGGCCCGATTTACCGAAATCCGTAACTGGCTGGCGGGCGTACAAATTGTGGGCGAAACGGACGAAACCGACCTGGACCAAATTCGCCAACTGCTCGACGCTTACCAACCCGATTTGCTACAGATCGACGAGGCCGCCCTGCTGCCCACGCTCTCAACAATTGGTAAACCCATTATTCTTCGCGTGAATCTGGCTGGATTAACCCTCGAACAACTTGATGCACTCGTTCAGGCCAACCCAACCAACGCCGACTACATCTTGCTTGAGAGTAATGCCCCGTTGCACCTCGACGACGATCTAAAAATGGTAATTGGCCAACTCGCAACCCGCCACGCCGTTTTGTTGGGGGTAGGTATCTCACCGGCTACCCTCCACGAACGCTTATCAGAACTGCCGATCCGAGGTATCGCTCTAACGGGCGGCCCCGAAGACCGCCCCGGCAGCCGCGACTTTGGCGAGATGATGGATATTCTGGAGATGCTTGAAAATGAGTGAGCAGTTGGCAGTAGCAGTAGGCAGCCCCTCCGGCGATCAACTGCCTACTGCTACTGCTCACTGCCTACTACTTTGTATTACCAACTATCATAAAAAACACGCATTCATCAACACCCGTATCCACTCTTACGAATCGCATTTGTGGCGTGTGCAGGGTGGTCTACCTTTGATTCGTCAATAGACCCAAAACACACAAATACAATGGAAACTCGACTCGAACGATTACGCGATGAAGCCATGTTAGGCGGGGTGGCTGCTGGTTTAGCCCGCTATTTCAACACGGACCGAACGCTGATCCGGGTGTTGTTTGTTATCGGCTTTTTTATCCCTCACGTACCAGCAGCCATCATTTATGCTATCTTGTGGATCGCATTACCCGAACGCCGTTTCGGGGTGCTGAGCGATCCTGTTCTGTTTTCAAATCCAACTTTTTCTACCATGAATCCGTACGACCCCAGTAAATCGGACCGCTCGCAGGGCAACCTCATCGGCGGTGTAGTGCTCATTATCCTCGGCGTGTTGTTTTTGCTCGACCGCTGGTTCAACATCGACTTCGGCGACTTGTGGCCGCTCATCCTGATCGCCATTGGTGTCTGGATGTTGTTCAAAGACCGCATCGCACCCCGCCGGGACCCATTTGATACAAATAAAACTGACCTTTAATCGACGCTGGATGTTGGATAGTGGACATTGGATAGTGGATCAAGGATTTCTCAGAAAGTCCAAGACCCACTATCCAATAGCCAACGTCCAGCGTCCAACGTCCTCAAAACCATGAACCGAGGACTCTTTTGGGGTATATTTTTTGTTACGATTGGCTTCCTGTTCCTGGCCCGTAACCTGGGTTGGCTCTCCGTCGATTGGGAGACCGTTCGCAACCTGTGGCCGGTGCTGCTGATTCTGGCTGGTGTCAATTTGATTCTTGAACGCCAACGGAATGGGGCGGCTGTCGTTACTACCGTTTTGCTGGCTGTTGCCGCTCCGGTGGCCTTGTTTAGCTTCGTGAATCGCCACCACGACCGTTGGGACCGCGATGGGGATCGCTGGGAATACCGTTACGATGACAACGACGACGACGACGATGACACGAACAACGATAACGACAATGAGGCCGATAACGACGACGGTGATTCGGACATTGAAACCTCCAGTGTCTCGAAATTCGTAGAGTCGATGGATGGTGACACGCCCGAAGCCACCTTGAAATTTGCGGGCGGTGCCGGTCGGTTCTCGATTGATGAAACCACGTCAAACTTGATCGAAGCCGAGGCTAAGCAGTCGATTGGCACCTACAAAATGGAAGTGGAGCGCGACCCAACAACCCGCGTCCCGACCATTGAACTGCGGCCCAACGAGGGAAAAACCGAATTTAAAGATGGCAAACTATCCAATCGGATCGACGTCAAGCTCAACGATAAGCCCGTCTGGACGATGGACCTGAATCTGGGCGCAGGCGAAGGCGATTTTGACCTAAGCCGCTATGCCGTCAAGAAGTTAAATGTGCAAGCCGGTGCAGCCGATGTAGAGATCAAATTAGGCGACCGCGTCGATCTGATGGATGTTGACCTAAAATCGGGCGTGGCTTCGGTAGTGGTTCGGGTGCCACAGGGCGTGGGTTGCCGAGTTGAAAAACAAGGTGGCCTAAACGTGAATCAACTCGATGATTTTGAAGAAGTAAGCGACCGAGTCATGCAAACCAAAGGGTACGATACCGCCAAAAAGAAGATCAACATCGTTTTTGAAGGGGGTATCTCCCGGTTTAAGGTTGATCGGTATTAGAAAGAGTATTGATTGCACTATTTAGAAGCTGTTTTGTCATGGCTCCGGCCACCCGGCCCGAGGAACGAGGGATCTACTCAAATAACGTTCAAGTTGGACGATAGGTGGCTAGATCCCTCGTTCCTCGGGCCGGGTGGCCGGAGCCATGACAAACGTAACCACAAACAATAAAGCCCGGTTGCAAGAGCAGCCGGGCTTATATTTTTCCATAGTCTGGCTCGGCGCAGGGCCGAACCGTTGTCATTAAATACGTGAAACAGTAAGGTGTCGATTGCCTAATAGCTATTTATCCTTGTTCAACCGCTCAATCAGCATCTTGTTGAACGTCCGTTCGGCGTTCTGCAACTCGGCATACTGACCCACCGAAATCACTTTCAGGAAGCGGGGCATGTATTCCTGATCCAGATCGGCCAGTTTTTGCTTGGCGTCGTTACTCTGATTCAGGCTACGCAACACATCGGGTTCGGCAGTGCCGGGCTGAACGGCCTTGTTGCCAAACTGCCGGATTTTGCGCTGCAACTCCTGCTTTTTGCCACTATACTCGTTGTAAACGGGCCAAAACTGTGGAGCCTGATCGGTGGTTAGGTTAATCCGATTTGTGATGTAGCCGATTTTGTTCGACTCGATCTTCTGTCTTCCATCGCCATCCTGTGCGTGAATGGTGCTAGCCCCCATAACCAGGGCAAACCACAACAGGTTGACAAAAATGCGTTTTCTCATTGCTCAGGTGTATTTATAAAAGTCGTTAAGAGCCAATATTTGCTTCATCTTCGGCCATCAACTCGGGGTCGATGTTGTCGCGGATGTCTTTGGGTTCAATGGTTTCAAGCTGATGCTTGATCGCGTCCTCATCGAACGAATGTTGAATCGGTTCGTATTCGGCCAAATCGGCTGAACTAATGCCCTGATCTTCCAGATAGCTCACGATGGCGGCATCACTTACCTGCGCCAGCGACTCCTGACCAAGCGACTCCTGCCGGGCGGGCCACGTGACCCAAACCAAAGCCGCCACCAAACCAGCCCCCGCCAGCGAAGCCACCGACCGCTGCCACGACCAACTCACCGACCAACCCCGTTGCTTCTGAACCACCCGATCCTGGATGATCGAAGGCAACTTGTCGAAATAACCATCGGGAACCCCCGCGTTGGTCTGCTCGAATGGGTGTTGCCGGAGCGAATGCCCCGTGTCGAGTTCGTCTAACCGTATGTAATGCTTCTCATTCATAACACATTGTGGATCAATATCAGGTATTTGACAGGTTAAGCCAACCGGGGTTTAATCCTTACTCCGAATTATTGATAAAATCTTCTATTTTCTTCACCGCCAGGTGGTACGATGCTTTCAACGCCCCCACCGACGTACCCGTGACCGCCGAAATATCTTCGTATTTCATGTCGTCGAAATACTTCATGTTAAACACAAGACGCTGCTTGTCAGGCAATTTTAACAAGGCTTTTTGCAACTTGAGCTGAACTTCCTCACCGCTCGGCTCGTTGCCCGATGTCGTGAAGTCGCTGTTCTCTTCGAGCTTCTGCATCAACTCGCCTTCTACGTCGCCAATGGGCAGAAAAAAGCGTCGGCGTTTCTTGTTCAGAAAATTCAAACACTCGTTGGTAGCAATGCGATAAATCCAGGTATATAACTGACTGTCACCCCGAAAATTTTCCAGGCTCGACCACACTTTGATGAACGTTTCCTGCGTGAGGTCGTTGGCATCGTCGTGGTCGATGACCATCTTCCGAATATGCCAATAGATTTTCTGTTGGTACTTGCGCACCATCAGATTGAAGGCATAGTTCCGGCCCGATGGGTCGCGAAATTTTTCTAAGAGTTCCTGGTCAGTCATTTTTTAGGGTTTGTGCGTAGAGACGCGATACCTCGCGTCTCCTGTGCGTCAGCCTTTTTTTAACAATATTGCTGACGCGAGTGAGACGCGAGGTATCGCGTCTCTACACCTTACTACACCTTACGCTTCATTGCCTTTTTGGCGGCCGCCACAATATTGGCGGCTGTGAGGCCGTATTTCTGCATCAGTTGGTCGGGGGTGCCGCTTTCGCCGAAGGTATCGTGAACACCAATCATCTCAAGCGGACTCGGCAAATTACGGGCCAACACCTGCGCTACACTGTCGCCCAGGCCCCCGTTGAGCATGTGCTCCTCCGCCGACACCGCGCAACCCGTTTTCCGAACCGACGCCAGAATGGCCTCTTCATCTAACGGCTTAATCGTGTGAATGTTGATAATATCGGCCTCAATACCCTCTTCGGCCAGCATCTCGCCCGCTTTGATGGCCTCCCAAACCAAATGGCCCGTCGCGAAGATCGACACCGCCGTGCCCTCGTTCACATGCCAGGCCTTGCCAATCTCGAATTTCTGGTCGGCGGGGGTGAAGATCGGGATCACCGGGCGGCCAAAGCGCAGGTATACCGGGCCGTTGTGTTCGGCAATGGCGAGGGTAGCAGCTTTAGTTTGGTTGAAATCGCAGGGGTTGATCACGGTCATGTTGGGCAGCATTTTCATCATGCCTAAATCCTCAAGAATCTGGTGGGTGGCTCCGTCTTCGCCCAGCGTAAGGCCCGCGTGTGAGGCACAAATCTTGACGTTCTTGTTCGAGTAGCACACCGACTGCCGGATTTGGTCGTAGACCCGCCCCGTGGCAAAGTTGGCGAAGGTCGTTGCAAACGGGATCTTGCCCCCGATGGTCAACCCCGCCGACACGCCAATCATGTTGGCCTCCGAAATGCCGCACTGCACGTAGCGGTCGGGAAAGTCCTTGATAAAGTTCTCCAACTTGAGCGACCCGGCCAAATCGGCGGTCAGGGCAACCACATTGGGGTTTGTCTTGCCCAATTCATAAATCCCCGCGCCGAAGCCCGAACGGGTATCTTTCTTCTCGGTGTATTCGTATTTTTTCATGTCGTATTTTGTATGTAGAGACGCAAAACTTTGCCGCACCGGCGGACCGGTCTCCTATGCGGCAGCAATTATCAATTCGCCGAAGCGAGGGTTTGCAAAGTTGTTAAAAAATACCGTGCCGACGGGCAGTTGGGGTGCTCAGCGGCTTGTTGAATGGTGAAACCGTATTTGAGCATCCGCCGGGCCAGGATGGGTTTGGTGCCCACGCCCCGGCCCGTTTTCTCCAAAAACAGTTGTCGAATGGTTTCAAATGGCTCGTCATCATGTTCAGGTTGCTCAAACCAAACAGGCTCACCGACAATGATGCTCAAAATAATGCTGGATGCCAGAAACCACGATTCGGCTTCCTTCACGGCCACAACAATATGTTGGCCTGCGGTTTCTGTAATTCGCTGTTTGGTTGCCCGAACCGATTCATCTTTATCCAAGTCGGTCAGAACCACTATACAGTTGGCTCTACTAGCTTTTAATTTATTTCGTTTAGGCTCTAACTTATGTGGCAGGAGATTACAATTGCCATCGGCATCCTCAATAGGGTAGATACAACGAAGTTCTAAGTCGCCCAACAATGCCTGAAAACCTTCCGATTTCACAATCTTCACTTCGGTATCGCCCTCGCAAATAAAACCAATATCTACCATGCCAGCCCGCCGTTTAGTGAGTTGGTAAGCCAGGCTTCATCGGCACGCATTCCGAAGAAATCTTCCTTGCGAAACTGTTGCACCTGGGTTGCTCCGTTCTTCTTGTCGACTACCACAAACTCCTCTGGACGCACCCGCTCGGCCATTGATTTAGAATGCGTATTGAGCCAGATGTAATGCCCGCGCTCCTCGCACATAATGCGGAAGAAATCGACTAACTCGCCAGCCACCTGCGGATGCAGACCGTTCTCCGGCTCCTCAATGCACAGAAACTGTGGCTTGTCGTCGCTTTGGTACACGGCGGTCAACAAAGCCAGAATATTGTAGGTGCCGTCGGAAATGAGGTCTTTGGTAAAGGGCTTTTCGGTGTGTTGCTCGTACCAAAGCAGCGTTTCTTTACCATCGAAAGGATTTGCTTGAACTTCAATTGCTTTAAACTCCGGCACAAACAATTCCAGCCATTCAACAATCTCGTTCCTTAACGTTTGATTTGAAAGAACCCGTTTGAGAACCTTTTCGAGATTAGAAGCATCTAACGCTAGATACTGGTCGTCAGAAACCTTTAACTTTACTAATTCTCTGTTACCAACGAAAAGCCGGGAGAAATTGCTCATTTGTGAAACTGCTTGAGAGTCATTCTCTCTCTCCGTACTTTTAAAAATTGACCTGTGCGACCGATTGGACTTTACATAAACTTTGTTGTCAATCGTTGCTTGAAAATTGAATTCCGCTTCAGGATTCTGTACACGCGCAATGCTTTGTTCACCGCCAAACAAACTCAGAGCGGAATCATACCCACGAGAAATATCTACAAACTCCAATGCCTCGAAAATAGTCGACTTGCCCGACCCGTTGGGGCCGACAAAGACCGTGAACGGATTGGGGTTCTCAAGTTCAATCTTTTGGATTGACTTAAAATTTTCGATAACAAGGCGTTTGATTTGCATCCGGTTCCGTGTGTGTAGAGACGCAAAATTTTGCCGGTCCGCCGGTGCGGTCTCACTCGCGTCAGCAATTTTCAAATAAAACCATCCGGCGGTGAGACCGCACCGGCGGACCGGCAAAATTTTGCGTCTCTACACGTGCTAATAATCGGCCATTCCTGCCGTTAGGGGCAATTGATTCAGGGCCACGGCCAACTGCTCGGCGTTGGGGGCTACCCCGTGCCATTTGTGGCTACCCATCATGTAATCAACGCCGAAGCCCATTTCGGTGTGCATCAAGATCATTGTTGGTACCTCCGCGTCTTTACGGGCCTCCTTCAACTTACTCACCACCTCGGCCATGTTGTTACCTTCCATGTGCTCGACGTTCCAGCCGAAAGCCTCGTATTTGGCACCGAGGTCGCGGTTGTTCATGACCAGTTTGGTGGGGCCGTCAATTTGTTGACCGTTCAGGTCGATGATGGCGGTCAGGTTGCCGAGCTTGTGATGGGGTGCAAACATAGCCGCTTCCCAAACCTGCCCTTCCTGCTGCTCACCGTCGCCCATCAGGACGTATACATGGGTGTCGTCGCCGTTCAGTTTTTTGGCGAAAGCGGCCCCGCAAGCCACCGACATTCCCTGTCCCAGCGACCCCGACGCTACCCGAACGCCCGGCAGGTGTTCGGCGGTAGTGGGGTGGCCCTGCAACCGGCTATCCAACTTACGAAACGTAGCCAACTCCGACACCGGGAAGTACCCCCGACGCGCCAGCACTGAATAGAATACGGGTGAGATGTGGCCGTTCGACAAAAAGAACAGGTCTTCGCCTTGCCCGTCCATGTCGAACACCACGTTGCCGTCGGCGTCGGTTTTCAGGTGCATCACGTCGAAGTAAAGAGCCACCAAAAGGTCGGTGCAGCCCAACGAGCCGCCGGGGTGCCCTGAATTAACGGCATTAACCATCCGCACAATGTCGCGCCGAACGGCGATGGCGGTATTTTCGAGTTGTTGTAGTTCCATAATCAGTGGTCATTCTTGGTCATTTGTTGTCATTGATGGCAATTAGTTGTTCACTCAGCTATGAATGACTATAACTGACCAAGAATGACAATCAATGACTATTTCAGTATCTGTTCCGTATGATTCTTCGTGTCGACTTTGTCGATGATGTTCGTAATGGTACCGTTTTCGTCGATCAGAAATGTCGTGCGGGCCGTGCCCATGTAGGTGCGGCCATACATCGACTTCTCCTGCCAAACCCCGTACGCTTCCACAACCTGTTTGTCGGCGTCGGCGACGAGCGAAAAAGGTAACGCGTATTTGTTGATGAACTTCTGATGCGATTTCTCGCCATCGACGCTCACGCCCAGAACCTCGTAGCCTGCGGCCCGTAAGGTGGCATAGTTGTCGCGCAGATTGCAAGACTGCGCCGTGCAACCCGGCGTGTCGTCTTTGGGGTAAAAGTACAAAACAACTTTCTTTCCGCGCAAATCCGACAATGTCAGCGGGTTTCCGTTCTGGTCAGTCGTCGTGAAATCGGGGGCGAGGTCGCCTATGTTTAGTTTGGACATATTGTTTTTTTATCACAGGCTTTTTGTCATCCCGAAGCATGAGGGATCTAGTTCAACAATAATCAATTTGAGTGATCACAGACTAGATCCCTCATGCTTCGGGATGACAAAAAACGGTGCTTATCTCTTATCGTCTTCGCTTACGCTTCACCACTGGTTTGGGCTTCGCTTTAGGCTTCGGTGTTTGCACCACTGCCTGAATGGCCGTTACGTTGCCTGCGTTGTCGGTCACTTCAAGCATTACCTCGGCCCCGTCGGGGAGGGGTTCGTCGGGGTTGAGCTTGTCCGACCACAGTAGTGAGCGTTTGTAATCATATTGCATCAACAGCCACTGCCCGTCGACCATTGCCCGGAACGACCGGATGCCCGACAGGTCGTCGGCGATGCGTGCCGAAATGCCTTTGGGCGTTACCGATGCAAACTGCACTTTGGGGGGCGTTGTGTCGGTCATCAATTGGAATCGACCCAACTCGCGGGTTCGGAAGGTGATCTTGTTTTTTTGCCAAGTGCCACCCAAAAACGTTTCCCGCCCGCTATTGTCGACCAGATACATCCGGGTCCGCATCGTGTCGGTCACGTTCGACGTGGTCCAGGTTGCTGTTAGATAATCGTTGAGCGGAATCGTGTTCTGGTTGATCTCAAAACCCCAGGCCGGCACCTGCCGAACGGCCAGATAGAGCGTGTCGAACAACGTTTTGGGGCCAAATTGTAGCGTCAGATTTGCGTCTTCGTACCGTTCGTCGCGACCCGGAGTAATCCGCTTTTTCAGGTTGGTGGCCACTCGGCCCGCGCCAACCTGCACGGCATCGGGCAGGGTTCGATTTAGGTCGATGAGGTAAACAGCCGCGTTGTTGTGTACGTAGCTTGCCGGTTGTTGGGTCGATGCTTTACCCTCTTGCAAGGTTGCCGGGGGGGCAACGGTGTCGGGCAGGTTGCGCACGGCTAATTTTAATATGTTCCCATCGGTGGTGACGGTAGCCGCTTCGGCACCGTTCAGGCCGGGTTTCAGGGTCAGGGGCCGGGTAGCTGCGGTGGTGTCGGGTTGGACGGTGAAACGCAACACCGCCGAATTCTGGTACAGGTCGAATAGCGTTACCGACACCTCGTGCGGGCGTCCGTCCATCATGGGTAGGCGTCCGCGCCGGGTGGGAATGGTTGGTTGATCAGTGTGGTAAAGCGTAAGCCCATTACCATCGGCCACGTAGCAACGGTGATAACGTTGCCCAAAGGTGCGCTCGGTTTCGTAATCCATGTGAACATTGATAAACCGGGTCTCCTCGTGCGGAAACGAGTTCATGTTGTAGGTAAACATCTCGCGCCCGTCGAGCTTTACCTCCACACAGTTGATGCCGTTGCGGTAGGGCGACCCCGTCGTTTTGTCGTAGGCCAGAATCTCCAGACCGAGCAGCCCCGTTGCCGTCACCGTCTGACTCAAACCATACGTGCCATCCCCCCGCCGAACGGGGGTAAAGCCTTGCCGGGCATACTCGCCGTTCAGCCGCGATTCGGGCGTCAGGGTGCGCAGGGCAACCCGCTCGAAATAGGGAGGAACTTCGTCGCGCAACTCCGAGAAATTGTAAAGCAGGGGGTTAATCAGGTTGTCGCGGTCGTCGCGAATCTCGAAATGCAGGTGCGGTCCCCCCGATCCGCCCGTGTTGCCCGATAGCGCAATTACATCGCCCTTTTTCACCGGAAACTGATTGGGCGTCGGGCGCAGGTCAATTTCAAAGGTTTGTTTTTGGTATTGTGCCTGCCGCAGATAGGTGCCCAAGGTGTCGTTGAGCGCGCTCAGATGGCCATACACGGTGGTGGTTCCGTTGTGGTGTTTCAGGAAAATCACGTTTCCATAGCCGCCCGTGAACACCGCAATGCGCGACACATACCCGTCGGCGGCTGCGTAAACGTTCAGGCCCTCGCGCCCACCCGTGCGGATGTCCAGCCCCGCATGAAAGTGGTTGCTCCGCAAATCGCCCATTCCGCCCGACAACGAATTTTGTTGCCCTGGCTGAATCGGAAACAGGAAATAACCGGGCACCACAATTGCTTTGGCGGGCACTGGCGCATTGGGGCGGGTAGCAACCTGCCCAAGCGCGTTATGGAGTAAACCTAAGCTGAGGAAAAAAGCTAAGTAGTGTGAACGGAATGTCTTCAATCGGAAGGGGAATTATTTAACGTTGAGTTCAAGCAATTTCCGGTCCTCGATGTAGGCTGTCAGGGTGTCGCCAATCTGAACGGGGCCAACGCCTTTGGGAGTGCCGGTAAACAGAATGTCGCCCTTTTGGAGCAGAAAATACCGCGACACAAACGATATTAGATAGTCGATCTTGAACAACATCAGGCTCGTGTTGCCCTGTTGCCGGGTTTCACCGTTGACGTCGAGGTGAAAGTTGATGTTGTTCAGATCGGCAAAATCAGTTTTGGGAACAAACGTGGGCGAGATCGGGGCCGACCCATTGAACGCCTTGGCTAGTTCCCACGGAAGTCCCTTTGCTTTCAGCTTACTCTGCAAATCGCGGGCCGTAAAGTCGATACCCACGCCGATTTCGTCGTAATATTTGTGGGCAAACCGCTCCTCGATGTTCTTACCCACCCGGTTGATTTTCACCAGAATCTCGACCTCGTGATGCACGTCCTGCGAAAAGTCGGGGTAGAAAAAGGGTTCGTTTTTGAGAGGAACAGCCGTTTCGGGCTTCAAAAAAATGACGGGGTCATCGGGTTGTTCGTTGCTTAGTTCCCGGATGTGATCGACGTAGTTACGACCGACGCAAATGATTTTCATACTCAGCAGCAGAGTAAGTTTATAGACCTACCCATTAAACGATTAAACGCGTCACAAATCTAAGGACTATAGGCGGGTCGACCGAACCCAGCCCTAAAAAAGCTAAACAAAGACGTTGGACGTTAGATTTTAGACGTTGGACGTCTCCAATTTACTCAACATAGACCATGAAAAAAGCAATGATCGTTATGCTGGCCGTAGCCATCTTTATTGGCTGTCAGCGCGTGCCTATTACGGGTCGTAGACAATTGGCCGTGATCCCGAATAGTCAACTGCTGCCCCTCAGTTTCTCTAACTACCGGGGTGTCATCGACACAAGCCGGGTGATTCGGTCGGGGAGCGATGCCCAGATGATTCAGCGCGTGGGCAACCGCCTTCGCGAGGCTATGGAGAGTTATCTGCGGTCGAATAACTACGCCAGCCGGGTCGAGGGGTTTCAGTGGGAGTTTACGCTCATCCAAAGCCCGCAGGTAAATGCCTGGTGCATGCCCGGCGGAAAGGTGGCCTTCTACACGGGTATTTTGCCGTACACCCAAAACGAAACGGGGGTGGCGGTGGTGATGGGCCACGAAATTTCGCATGCCCTCGCCGAACACGGCAATGAGCGCATGAGCGAGAGTTTGGTAGCTAGTGGCCTCTTGCAGGGCGCACAGGCAAGCTTCGGAGCCGTGGCACAGGCCCGACCTCAGCAAACTAGCGCGTTATTGCTGCGGGCTGCCGGCGTGGTGTTGCCCGCAGCTTACCAAGTTGGGCGGGCGTTGCCTCACAACCGCAAGCAGGAGTTGGAAGCCGACAAACTGGGGCTGATCTTTATGGCAATGGCGGGCTACAATCCCAATGAGGCCGTTCAGTTCTGGACCCGCATGTCGAAGGCAGGCAATGGTCGCAAACCACCCGAATTGCTCTCAACGCACCCCTCCGACGCACGCCGGATTCGCGACATTCAGAGCCAACTGCCCGAAGCCATGAAGTATTATCAGGCGGCTCGGCGGTAAACGAGTTCAAACGTTGTATGATTTACGCTACTGCCCGCGCCAGCATCTGCCGGGCAATGGGCAGTAGCGTCTCTTCTTCGGGGTAGAGGTGGCGGCTCTCCAGCCGGTAGGTGGCGGGGTTGGGCAGGTGCGTGTATCGCCGGATGAGGTCGAGCTTGAGGGCCTCGAAGGGGGTGGTCAGTCCCCGACGTACGCGGTCCAGGAAGGACAGCCGAACGAACCGCCCGCCCGGTTCGCCGTTGGTGTAGAGCGTAGCGGTGAACTGATAGATGGCCGTTTCGTAGCCCTGCCGGAAGTGCAGAAACAAATACCCCTCGGCGGGCTTGATGGGCAACAGACCGACCGGTTCGAGCGTCAGGGCACCGGCCACATCCTGCCAAATTTGCTGACCTTCTGTCAGCATCTGGTTGAAGCGTGGCAGAGCAAACGACACAATTTGATCCATTTCGGCCATGAGCGGGTCGTCCGTTAGCTCGGTTTTATACTCGATTTGGGGAGGGGGGCCTGTAATTCCCGATACACGCTTGGGGAAGTTGGCATTCAGCGTACCTTTGCCCCTCTGAAAACGAAGACTTGTTTCGTAATGGTGCCGCAGTTCTGGAATGTCAGGACAAAGCTTATAGGCATCGAACCGTTGTCGAACAGCCTGTAAATAAGCCAAAACGACATATTTCTTATATTCAGCGTCGATCCAATCCTTGGTGAGCCAATCTGCATCTAGTGTTTTCATGTGCGTGGGGAAGCTTACTATATCGGGATAAGTTATGTCACAAACGCTGAATTGCCAAATTCTGTACGGCAAACTGTATACTGCACAATCAAAACATTTGGGTTTATCCTGAAAATCAGCAGATTTGTCTGAAAACTGAAATTTTGACAGGGTAGGTTGTCTGGCACAAGATTTGGTAATCCGTGGAATGTCATACTAATCGGTGTTAAACCAATTTTTAATAACCTTAATCACATTACTGTCATGACAACAGCAATGGAAGACGTAGCAGTGAACGTAAAACCCCTCGCAGACCGCGTGCTCGTAGAAGCAGCACCGGCTGAAGAAAAGACGGCCTTCGGGATCATCATTCCCGACACAGCCAAAGAGAAACCCCAACGTGGCACGGTCGTAGCCGTTGGTAATGGCAAGAAAGACGAGCCACTGACGGTTCAGGTAGGCAATACGGTTCTCTACGGCAAGTATGCCGGTACGGAGATCACAGTTGACGGTAAAGAGTACCTCATCATGCGCGAATCAGACATCTTCGCAATCCTTTAAATTGAGTGACTGGTTTTGGTGGTTGGTAGCTGATAAGAGAATATCGTTCAGGCCAACTGTACAACTTTTCAACTCTACAACTTTTCAACTTTTTTAAGGAAATGGCTAAGAAAATATTTTTCGATACCGAAGCCCGCGAGAAAATCAAAAAGGGTGTTGATACCCTCGCTGATGCGGTAAAGGTGACCCTCGGCCCTAAAGGTCGCAACGTTATTCTCGATAAGAAATTCGGCTCACCTGCCATCACCAAAGACGGTGTGACGGTAGCTAAAGAAATCGAGTTGAAAGACGCCATGGAGAACATGGGCGCACAACTCGTGAAAGAAGTTGCATCAAAAACGGCCGATCAGGCTGGTGATGGAACAACAACGGCCACCGTTCTTGCACAAGCTATCTATTCGATTGGTGTGAAAAACGTAGCCGCTGGTGCCAACCCGATGGACCTGAAGCGGGGTATCGACAAGGCAGTTAAGGCTGTCTCAGAAAACCTTGCCCAGCAGGCACAGACTGTAGGCGACGACTTCAGCAAAATCAAGCAGGTGGCAACTATCTCGGCCAACTACGACGACGAAATTGGCTCGATGATCGCCGAAGCCATGCAGAAAGTAGGCAAAGAAGGCGTAATCACGGTTGAAGAAGCGCGTGGTACCGAAACCGAAGTCAAGACGGTTGAAGGTATGCAGTTTGACCGGGGTTACCTGTCGCCCTACTTTGTAACGAACACGGAGAAAATGGAGGCCGAACTGGAGCGTCCGTTTATCCTGATTTCGGAGAAGAAGGTATCATCGATGAAAGAACTGCTGCCGGTATTGGAGCAGGTGGCTCAAACGGGTCGTCCGCTGCTGATTATCGCGGAAGACGTTGACGGTGAGGCACTCGCTACGCTGGTAGTAAACAAAATCCGGGGTGCGCTGAAAGTTGCCGCCGTGAAGGCTCCGGGCTTTGGCGACCGCCGGAAGGCTATGCTCGAAGACATCGCTATCCTGACGGGTGGTACTGTGATCGCCGAGGAGCGTGGCTACAAACTCGAAAACGCAACGGCCGATTACCTCGGTCAGTGCGAGAAGATCATCATCGACAAAGACAACACCACGATTGTGAACGGTGTTGGCGCGAAAGAAGAGATCACGGGTCGTGTAAACCAGATCAAAGCACAGATCGAGAACACAACGTCGGACTACGACCGCGAGAAATTGCAGGAGCGTCTGGCTAAGTTGTCGGGTGGTGTGGCCATTCTCTATATCGGTGCTGCCACCGAGGTAGAAATGAAGGAGAAGAAAGACCGCGTTGACGACGCCCTCCACGCAACCCGCGCTGCGGTTGAAGAAGGCATCGTAACGGGTGGTGGTATCGCGCTGATCCGTGCTATCTCGGCCCTCGACGGTGTAAACACGATCAACGAAGACGAGAAAACGGGTGTGAACATCATCCGGGCTGCCCTCGAATCGCCCCTTCGCACGATTGTTGCCAACGCCGGTGGCGAAGGTTCAGTGGTGGTAAACAAGGTGAAAGAAGGCGAAGGTGGGTTTGGATACAACGCCAAAAACGACACGTTCGAAGACCTGTTTGCAGCCGGTGTAATCGACCCTAAAAAGGTAACTCGTTTGGCTCTGGAGAACGCGGCTTCGATTGCCGGCCTGCTCCTGACCACCGAGTGCTTGATTGCCGACGAACCCGAAGAGGCTCCAGCCGGTGGCGGTCACTCGCACGGCGGTGGCGGCATGGGCGGCATGATGTAGGACCGCTGATTACACTGATTAAACTGATTAGTGTGATTTACTATACCCCCCGCTTTTGGTCGAGAGACCGGAAGCGGGGGTTTTGTTTTTTGTTTATGTGTTATTATAATTGTGGCCATATACTTTAATTTTTAGATTTCTACTAACTCTATATGAATTCTAATAAAAAGACTCCGAGAGATAAAACTGTACCAGTAGCCATAATTGGCACTATTGGTGCAATAATTGTGGCTTTGATAACAGTATTTGGACCTTTACTCCTTAAAAAAGATGACAAGGTACACGAATTAACACCATTGCCATCTCATGTTCAATCCCCCCCCAAGCCCTCATTAACGAAGGCAAAAAACGACTCAAAACAACAGTCGAAAAAGGGGAAAACAGGAATTCCGCAAAATTCGCAACATCCCCCTTTTAATCAGAATAATACTTTTCAGGGAGAAGGTGGAACAGCGCAACAAGCGCAGACAATAGTAAACAATAACTACTGAACTGAATAGCTAATCTCATTATGATAAATGTGTTCGCACTGCAAACTTTAAATGTATTTTTGTGTTCGTTGCTTACTTATGGGACCGCCTACTCTCAAATATGTAAACCAATCAAAGTAAGTCATACTCAATATAATACTTTTCAGGGTAAAGGAGGAATAGCTCAACAAGCTCAAGTAATCAACAACAATTATTACACCAAAACTATAAATATAAATATATTTATTTTTGAAAATGGAAAAACAGAGATTTACGACAGTTTAATTCCAATAGAGGCTAAAGAGCAACCCAAAAATGAGGCTACTGCTTTAAATGCGGTTAAAAATTTATCTGATAGTATTCGATTATGCTATGGTGATTTGGTAAATATAAGAATACGGGAGGGGCGTTATTCCATTTTCAAAAATGCTCAAAACAAAAGATTTATTAAAGTCCCTACAAGCGATGATGAATTAATTTCTCGTGGTTTAAAAGTTATTTATCCTGAATCAAATGGCATTAGTCGCGTTCGGGAAGGTAGAGGATATTATTACCAAAAAGGTGCTAATTGCTTGTCAGTCAACAAGTACAACGAATGTGATAGATTTCCTTTCGCTACAGACTTTGACAATGGAGTAGCAATAATAGGAAGGTTTAGCATTGACACAACTTACTACTTTGTGAATTCTAGTGGGCAGAGAAATGAGAATGGTTTCGTAAGTTATGAAAAAAACTTTGCTGGCAACATTGGCGTTTTTAAACTCAAAATGCCCAACGGAAAGTATTTACTAACAAACTCCAAACAGGAAAAACTTACTACTGAGTTCGAGAAGATCGAGCTATTAATGGGGAGATATATCCTAGTAACTAGTAACAACAAATCTGGACTTTTACAGAAAGATGGGGATTTTTTTTCGTTGGTTATAGATGTCGAGTATGATAGTTTTCTAATATTATCAAGGTACCATAATCTTATTCTTGGGAAGAAAGGGACTGACTTCTGTTTATTGGATGGAGAGAACAAGTGTCAAAATTTAATTACCACCACAGGCGATTTCAACGATGAATCTGAAGAAACCGTACCGGGCCTCTTACGATTTAATAGCAAAGGATTAACAGGTGCTTTTATTATTAGAGATAGGACGGTCATCAGCCCGAAATATCAGACAATTACATTTTTCAACCAAAATTTGAATTACCTCAAATGTAAAATAGATGGAAAATTCACTTACATTAATCTATCTGGCGTTGAGATTGTTGGCAGGTATTATTTTATTGAAGACAAGCCTGACTATAAAGGTTATATTCGAGTGAAAGAGGATTCTTATAAATGGGGGTTCACCACGTTAAATTCCGCATCATTGTCAGTGAATGGATTTGTTATAAAACCCTACTATGCTTACGTAACAAATTTTGGCAACAGAGATTTAGCTTGGGCTTCAATAAGCGATAATAACGTTGGACTTGTTGATAGAAAGGGTAAGTTTATTGATTTAGGCGAAATAATATACAGTTTTAATGAGTATGACGAGCCCCCGACAAGTTTTAATAAATATGGTATTTCATTTGCTAGAAGGTTTCCTACTTCTGCGGGGTTCAATTCAGTAGTCAGCTACAAAGGTAGAGTTCTTGTACGGAATAATGACCAAAAATTTGTCTTATTCGATACAGAAAATTCAGACGTATGTCTAATTACCGACAGTAGTAAATACTTATTTGTAAAAGATGGCGATTTAATAGCAAGCATTTATGATTTCGTGGGCAAGCCTGATAGAAATGGATTTAGACAAATAAAGCTGCACGGAAAGCTTGGTATACTAGACCACAATTTTAAAGAATTATACACCTGCCAATTTGATAGTGTAGTAAACTCAATTGAGCTAAAGTTATTTTGGGGATTGAAAAACAGTACGTATGCTTTGTACAGCTATACAAGCGGTGGTACAGAACCTGTATCAGCCAATCAATTTAGGAGTGTTCGCTCTTTTGTAGGAAACTACGCTTTGGGTGAATGCGCTAGAGGTGGCTTCTGCTTTATTGACCCATCAGGAATTTCTACAGACTGTCTTGCTTATCAGGAAATGAGTGATGCCATTTTGAACAAATATGCTATAGTTACTTTAGACAACTATAAAGGGATAATCAATATACACGATGCTATACCATATTTAAGTCCTAAATGCACGAACATAGAGTTTAAAAACGGCCAATTTATCTGTACTTATCAAAATAAAGCATTCACATTGAATAGCCATTCCAGTTCATCTGTATTAAATTGTATAGACGGCGACTGTGACACTTACTATAAAATTTTGAAATAGAGGCGATTCAATGTTATGTACCAGACCGAATCATACTACTCTTTATGACTGTCTGCGGCTCTTCGAACTGAGCCGCTTCACTTGTTTAGTGAACGCTTCGGACGATACTAAGGGCTGCTCGGAGATTTCCTTCGCTAAGCGTGCGCTCTGCTGCTTATGGTAGTCGTTCAGGTCGATAGGTTCGTTTTTCATGGGGATCAGTTAGCATCTTAATCGCCAAGATAGGCGTGACGATACGCTTTCACAAATTTACGCTATTTCCCCTCCCGCTGCACCACACTAATATTCCCCGTACCCTCCAGTTGGCAGAGCTTTACTTTCTTGAGGTCGTCGATGCCATTTTCACGGAGGATTCCGTTGAGATCATCCTGTGAAATCATCTGGGCGTTGAGGTTGTGTTGTTGGAGTTGCCCGTCCTTAACAAGCGTCACGGGTTCGGGGCTAACCAGCTTTTTGAATAGGTTGGTGTTGAAGCCGAGCCAGTCGAGAGCGTAGTTCCAGAACAGGAGCGTGCCGACCAACACAACGCCTTCTGTGATGGACTTGTAGTCGCCCGCCATTGAGTTTTGGGCGGCATCGGCAATCAGGATAATGAGCAACAGGTCGGTGACGCCCAGTTGGCCCGCCCCCCGCCGGAAGAAGCGCACGTATAGGAAGCAGAACCAGTAGGTGAGCGTCCCCCGAATCACCAATTCGAGCAGGGCGACTTCGGGCACAAACAAGGCACGCCAGTCGACGTCAAAAAAAATGTCCATTTCGTTGAGCAGCGTAGTTGTCTGATCTCAACAAAATGGACTAGGAAGGGTTCTGTTTTTCGAGTAATCTCTTTACTTCATCTTGAGCATAAACGTGCCGTTTGTTAGCTCGATCACATCGGTTTTGTCCTGTCGTTTGTAGCCGTTCCCCTCCGGGTCAATGTCCGACTCGTAGCCCGTAGCCTTCGTAATTACCTTGTCTTCCATTTTGTTTACGAGCCGCCCTACGCCCCCAAACACAGTGGCCGAGGTCCGTTCTTTCCAATAACTCCCGGCTAGTTTTCCGCTAAACGTGGCTGTTATGGAGCCGTCGGCGGCTTTTTTCACCACAATGGTTTCATCGTTGTTCTGCGACTTACCCACGTGATATTCCATGCGCGGCTCTCTGGTTTCCTCTACGTACTTGATAATTGCCAGGCCCTTAAACGTCCCCGACGCTTCGACCCGTCGGCGGTTTTCTTTCGTGTCGGACTTGTCGGCGTCGACAACGAGGTAGGTGCCTTCGTCGATCTGATCGGGTTTGAGGTAGCCCCCCAACCAAATGCGGAGTGATTTGTCGGGCTTGATGGCGTTGGCCGTTACCCACCACATGTTGCCAACCATAATCCGGCGGGGTTGGGTTTTGTACTCCTTACCGTCGACGGTAACCGACAGAGTATTGTTGTTTTCTAGTTGGGCCATTGAGGCTGTTGCCATCAACAGGCCGAGCAGGGTTAATAAACGGGTTTTCATGAGAATCACTTGTTAATGAATGGTTTAAGAACTATCCACCAAACGTATGGAAAAATTTAACCGATAGGCCCAACCCTTTTATTATTCGGTATGGGAGTCACGCTAGAAAAAAATAGCTTGAAAAGACACTAAAAAGCTTGCAGATTAGCTCTAAACCCCTACTTTTGCACCCACGTTCAGCAGAACGCTACCGACTTTGTGTTAATTAGTAACAGAAAGAAAATTTCAGGCCGGGATGGCGGAATCGGTAGACGCGATGGTCTCAAACACCATTGTCTGCAAGGACATGCCGGTTCGAGTCCGGCTCCCGGTACAAGTGCAACGCCTGACAAGATAATTGTCAGGCGTTTTTGTTTTTTGCTTGGGGGCGAAAAGGGTAGGTGCAAGGCGGTTTGAGAATTATCCATCCTTACCCCCCGCCGTAGCGACGGCCCGGCCTAAAGGGTGCCCACTGGCGCGAAATAACCTCCGGCAGAGACGGGTTTGTGTTTCACGACCGAACAGCCTCCGATGAGCCTATTGAGCAAGAATTGACACTAACCGAATTCCCAACTTGACTTCGCGCTTTGTAATGTGTAATATTACACGCTACAAAGCAGGCTATGATTGTCAACTTTAAACACAAAAGTTTACAGCAGTACTATGAAACCGGCAACGGCTCTAAACTGCCCGCTGCCTACCTGCGCAAAATCAACCGACTCTTTGACCAGTTGGATGCCCTTTCTTCCGTCAGTGATATTCAGCAGATGGGGTCAGGCATTCATAAGCTCACGGGAGATCTAGCCGAGTTTTGGTCAGTTAATATCACCCCCAACTACCGCATCATCTTTCGGTTTGAAGGGGGGGACGTGTATGATGTTGACTACGTAGATTATCACTAACCATGAAGCGCAACTTACCCCCTGTCCACCCCGGCGAGATTCTGCGGGAGGACTATATCAAAGAACGAAATTTGACCGTGACCGAAGTAGCAAAAGGCTTGGGTGTTGCCCGGGCCAACCTGTCGGCTATTGTCAACGAGCGGGCTGGCATCAGCCCTGAATTAGCGGTGAAGTTGTCCGAAGCCTTTGGCAACACAGCCCAGTTCTGGGTAAACCTGCAAAAGAACTATGAGTTGTGGCATGCCGAGCGGAAAGTGAACCGTTCGGCGATTCGGCATTTTAGTCAGGCAAGTGGCTTGCAAGCCACGCCGTAGCCTTACCGCCAATCACGCAGGCAGCAACTTCCCCGGATTCATCAAGTTATGCGGGTCGAGAGCCTGCTTGATGGCCCGCATCACGGCCAACGCGTTGCCGTGTTCCTGCTCCATATAAGCTAGTTTACCAACGCCGATACCGTGTTCGCCGGAGCAGGTGCCGCCCATTGCGAGTGCCCGGTGTACCATGCGACTGTTTAACCAGTTGGCTTTTTCGAGCGCGTCGGGGTCGTCGGGGTGAATCAGGATGGCGACGTGGAAATTACCATCGCCTACGTGACCGAGGATGGGGGCGGTCAGGTCGGTTTGTGCGATGTCGGCCTGGGTTTCGGCGATGCACTGCGCGAGTTTGGAGATCGGTACACAAACATCGGTACTCCAGGGCGTAGAGCCGGGTCGTAGGGCCAACGCCGAGGGGGCCGCATCGGTGCGAACGCGCCAGAGTTTTTGGCGGCTTGCTTCGTCCTGCGCCCACGTAAACCCTTCCACATCAAACACTTGTGCGATTCGCTCCACCGTTTGAATCTGCTCCTGAACGGCCAACGCCGAGCCGTTGAACTCCAAAAACAGGGTGGGTTTTTCGGGGTAATTCGTGTCCGAATATCGGTTGATGGCGTGGAGCATCAGGGCATCCAGTAACTCGATTTTAGCCATCGGAACCCCTTTCTGGATCACCCGGATGGCCGTCGAAACAGCCGCATCGACCGACGGAAAGGCGCAGATCGCTGTTTGGATCGCTTCGGGGTAGGGGTGGAGCCGGATGGTCAGCTCGGTGATAATGCCGAGCGTCCCCTCCGACCCGACAAACAACCGCGTGAGGTCGTAGCCGGTGGAGGATTTGCGCGCTCTGCTACCTATTTTGATCATCTGCCCATCGGGTAAAACAACCGTCAGGGCCAGCACATTGTCTTTCATGGTGCCGTACCGAACGGCATTTGTACCCGATGCCCGCGTGGCTGCCATGCCGCCCAACGTGGCGTTGACGCCCGGCCCGATGGGGAAGAAAAAACCACTGCCATCGAGCCGGCCATCGAGTTGATTACGGGTTACGCCCGGTTGAATAACCGCATACAAATCGTCGGTGTTGACGTCCAGAATCGTGTTCATCCGGCTCAAATCCATACACACGCCCCCGTGTAACGCCAGAATGTGCCCTTCGATGGAAGTGCCCGCGCCGAATGGCACAATCGGAACCTGATGTTGGGCGCACAGTCGGACGATTTCGGCTACCTCTTCGGTCGAGTTTGGATAGACAACCCAGTCGGGTGGTTGGCAAGCATGGTAGCTGAACCCCGCGCCGTGGGCATTGCGGGTCTGCGTATCGGCGGTTAGGCGGTCGCCGAGGAGGGCATGGAGATCGTCAAAAATGGTTTGGGTAGCGGGGGTTTGCATAAGGCGTTACGGAACAGTCAGTTGCGTAAAGATACGGATTAAGGCTCCTGTGTGCGCGAAGTTGCGTTCCGTTTGCGAAACCGCTATACTTACGACTAAGAAAGCAAAGTGCCCACTAAACAATTGACCATGAAACAACTAAGAAGGCTGGCCGGGCCTTTTGTACTCATTGTATTGCTAGTACTCCTAAACCGGGTGGGTGTTGCCCAAACCAGCGGCTGGAAGTTCCACACGGGCGACAACCCCAACTATGCCCAACCCAATTTTGACGATTCAGATTGGGCGAGCATCGACCCCACAAAAGACATTTTCCAATTGCCGCAGATCCCCAAAGACGGGACAGTGTTCTGGCTGCGGCTGCAACTGGCAATAGATAGTAGCCTCAATCGGCCATTGGGCTTGAGGATTCAGCAATCGGGGGCTTCTGAGGTGTACCTGAACGGCAAACTGATTCATCAGTTCGGCGTTTTGAGTACTAAACCCGACCAAATCAGGGCGTTTAATCCGCAAGATCGCCCTATTTCAGCTTCGACTGGCTACGGTGGTGTTCAGGTGCTGGCAGTTCGGTATGCCGTCCAGCCCAACATCCGCTATGCCACCCATTTCGGCTATACCAACCGGCTGTTTAGGGTTCGTATGCAGCCAACCGATACGGCCCTTTCGGATTACGTGGACCACTATGCCTACGACCAAAATCTGGACATCGCCAAAGCTGCTGTTTATGCCATACTTTCCCTGCTTTTTTTTACCCTTTTTGTGTTCTTCCCGGTTCGGAAAGCTCATCTGTATTTCGCGGTGTATGCCCTGCTCTTCGCCTTCTTTTGGTATATATTCTCGTTTTTGCGGTCGCCCGATTTCATCGAATCGTTCTACGGAATCAAAAACGGGATTATGGTCCTGCAAACGATTGGCTATATTTTACTACTCAATGCGGTATATGCCACCTTTCAATCCACCAAAGGATTTTTTTACTGGTCGATGGTTCTTTTTGGGGTTATTTCTGTACTGGTCGGAGCGTTGGTGTATGGGTGGGGCTGGTTGCTTTATGGGCAGGTTTTTAGTAATCTGATTAGTATCGACATCACCCGTGTGTCTGTCAAAGCGGTTCGTCAGCATCGGAAAGGAGCCTGGATTCTGCTGGCAGGCTGTATCTGCTGCCTTGTCTGCTGGTTAATTTTCTCGCTCCACTTTTCGGGTTTTATCCTGCTTGAAGGGGGCTGGGAAGTACCCCTGTTTAATAGTTCGATGCTCAGTATATGCGTAGCGTTTGCCGTGTTTCTGGGCTACGATTTTGGGCTAACGAACCGGGTTCTTCAACAGAAACTAATTGAAAATGAAGGTCTTGCTGTTGAAAAGCAACACATTCTGTCAACTCAAAACGAAACCCTCGAACGGCAGGTAACGGAGCGAACTACTGAACTGGAAGCCAAAAACCGGGAGCTGCAAGTGGAGGCCGCGCTTGAAAAAATCAGAAGCCGGGCCATGTCCATGCGCACGTCCGAGGAGATCAACGAGCTGATTGGCTATGTGTTTGCCGAATGCACCCACCTCGGCATTCATCTGGTCAGGGGCGTGATTATGACCTACGACGAGCAAACGAATGATGCCGTTTGGTGGATGGCCAATTCCGAGGCCCCCGACAAGCCCATGAATTATTATGTGAAACATCGTGATCTTCCGCCTATTTTGGCTTATGTGCAAGCCTGGAAAAACCGCGAACAGCAGTGGACGTATGTGCTGCAAGGCGAGGAGAAAAAACAGTGGAACGACTATCAGTTTGGCGAAACTGAACTGGCCCAACTGCCCGAGGCCGTTAAAACCAGTATGCGGTCGTCGGAGCGAATCTTGCTGAATGCGTCGTTTCGCCCTTTCGGCAACATCACCCTGTCTACGTTTGAGCCGCTTACTGCCGAGTATTTCGATTTGTTGAACCGGGTCGCCAGTGTGTTTGATCTGACCTATACGCGCTACCTCGACCTGCAAAAAGCCGAAGCCCAGACTCGCGAAGCTCAGATTGAAGCGGCTCTGGAAAAGATTCGGGCCACCTCGCTGGCCATGCACCATTCCGACGAACTCAAGAGCGTGTTAGTGGTCTTGTTCGATAAACTCAAAGAACTGGGGCTAGTGTTCGATGGCGGAGCGGCCATTCATGTTTTTTCTGAAGGATCGGAGGATGCTTCAGTCTGGGTTGTTTCGCCCTTCCAGTCGCCCACCAAAATCAATTTGCCCTACGATGCCGAAGCGTTTGTGAACAACCCGATCATTCAGGATGTCTGGCATGCCAAAGAGATGGGTAACCCTATTTTTAATCGACACTATTCGTTTGAGGAGAAAAACCGGTATTTTCAGTATGTGTTTGCCCACAATGATCTGGAAACAGTACCGGAAGCAAGTCGGCAATTTATTCTGAGTGTTCCCGGTTATACAGCCTCGTTTATGGCTGAAAAAAACTCCCTATTGGGAGCCAATAGTTGGACGGGGCAACTTTTTTCCGATGCTGACTTTGCTGTTTTGAAACGAGTGGCGCGTGTTTTTGAGCAGGCTTATATTCGATTTCTGGACTTGCAGAAAAAAGAGGAACAGGCTGTCCGGTTGGCCGAAGAAAAACTCCGCCTGGAAAGCACCCTGACCGAACTCCGCAGTACCCAGGCCCAGCTCATCCAAAAAGAGAAACTCGCCAGCCTGGGCGAGTTGACGGCGGGAATCGCTCACGAGATTCAGAATCCGCTCAACTTCGTCAACAATTTTTCGGAGGTGTCGGTCGAGTTGATGGCTGAACAAAAAGAAGCCCTAATCAACGGCGAAACGGAAGAAGCCGTGTTGATTGCCAACGATTTAACCGAAAACCTGCGACGCATCCATCAGAATGGCCAACGGGCCAGCAACATCGTGCGAGGCATGTTGGAACACTCCCGTGCCAGCACTGGCGAGCGGCAACTCACGAATCTCAACGCGCTCTGCGAAGAGTATCTGCGGCTAGCCTGTCATGGCCTGCGAGGTTCGGAAGGCCGCCCCCCCGGCGATCCGGCTAACGATAAATCCGCACCGGCAGACCAGTTTAATGTGACGATGGAAACCGACTTTGACCCCTCGCTGGAGCTGGTGAACTTGGTTGGTCAGGACATCGGTCGGGTGTTGCTGAACCTGCTGAACAACGCATTCTATGCTATTCAACAGAGGGCGAAAAAAGGCGAAGCGGGGTATGTGCCAACGGTATGGGTATCGACTGCGCAGACTGGGTATGGAGTGGAGATTCGCGTCCGCGACAACGGCGCGGGCATGCCCGAGACCGTTCGGGCGAAGGTTTTCCAGCCGTTCTTCACCACTAAGCCCACGGGCGAGGGAACGGGACTGGGTCTGAGTTTGAGCTACGACATCATCACCAAAGGGCACGGCGGAACGCTGGAAGTGACGAGTGTAGAAAGCGAATCCCATGAGGGGGAAGCTCATGAGAGCGTCGGGACGGAGTTTGTTATTGGCTTGAACCGATAAGAGCTGTTAACCCTCAAAAATGGGTTGGGTAGTGGAGGGGGGCATACGGAGGTTTCGGAATAGTCAGTTGCGTAAAGGTGCGGAAAGCCCTAGATTGCCGTTTTTGTCGCCATGAGTTCGCCCGATTATTCAATAAAACTGACCGTCGATGCCGTAGTTTTCGGTTACCGCGAAGGGCAGTTGTTTTTAGCTCTGATTAACCGAAAATACGAACCTTTCCGGGGCCAATGGGCCTTACCGGGCGGGTTTGTCTTGCCCGACGAAGACCTCGAAGGGGCCGTACAACGCGAACTCCGCGAGGAAACGGGCATTCAAACGCGGTTTTTGGAACAGCTTTACACATTTGGGGCCGTTGAGCGCGATCCGCGCCAACGCATTGTGAGTGTGGCCTACATGGGCCTGTTACGTCCGTCCGATTTCCAGATCGTGGCCAGCACGGATGCGCAGGACGTGGCCTGGTTTCGGGTCGATGCGTTGCCTCCGCTGGCGTTCGACCACTCGGAGATCATTCAAATGGGCCTGCAACGGCTGCGAAACAAGCTCACTTACGAACCCATCGGCCTGAATCTGCTCGACGAAAAATTCCCGTTCAGCGACCTAGAACGGCTCTACGCAACCATCCTGAACCGGGCGTTCGACCGGCGAAACTTCCGCAAAAAATTCCTCGGCTTCGGCATCCTGACCGAACTCCCCGAAAAAATCAGCCCCGACAAAGGCCGCCCGGCCTCGCTCTACACCTTCGACCGGGAGCGGTACGAAACCATGCAGAAAGAGGGGTTCCTGTTTGATATTCGGTAGTTTTTTTAACCACAGAGTCAAAGGAGTATTGGCACAGAGTTTTTTGTCATCCCGACAACGGAGGGATCTAGCTTGTTTGTAATCAACTTGAGCCTATAGGAAGTAGATCCCTCCGCTGTCGGGATGACAAAAAATTAGGACTTAAATTTGTTTATTGTAAATTTTACGCAAAATGAATTGCGGATTCAATTCGTGATCTTGTTTTTGTGTAAAAATAACGCAAAATGCCATGCTAACCCTCCATCTTTCCCCCGGATTTACCCCAACCGACGCGACGCCGATCAATTTTCAAACGCATTTTTAAAGGTTATGACTAGAGAAGAAGAAATTCAAAAAGTACACGCAGGAGGAACTCATGTTGTGATTTTGGGAGCAGGAGCCTCCTACGCTTCTACGTTGAGGAATCCAGAAAAGAATGGCAAAGTTTTGCCGCTTATGAGGAATATCGTTGACGTCGTGGGGCTTCAAGATATTGTCAATGGGCTTCCAGAAGATATCAAAATTTTCAAGGAAGATTTTGAGAAACTTCACAGCAAATTATCTCGTACAAAGCGATTTAGTAGGGAAATAGATGAAATAGAAAAAAGGATACACAAATACTTTAGTCAGCTTCAGCTACCTGACGAACCAACTGTTTACGATTACTTAATATTATCTCTAAGACATTCAAAAGACGTGATTGCCACATTCAATTGGGATCCATTTTTGTACCAAGCGTATGTAAGAAATCAGGATTTTGTAAAGAGTCCTGGCATTCTTTCTCTTCACGGGACGGTAGCACTGGGGTATAACCCAGTTGATGGAACTTCAGGCCCGGTTGGATGGATTTCAAAAAGAACTCTTACCGCATTTGAACCAATACATTAGACTTTTTTAGCCTATTTTTTCTAACTTTTGTTCAAAATGCTTGCGCTTCGTCCAGCGATAGTTGTGTAAGCTACAGGCCGTTTGAAACACT
>RDXN01000002.1 GCA_004292855.1 Cytophagales bacterium | reverse complement strand
GCCACACCTGTCACCTGCAAATGGGGCAGACCGAGTAGTTGCTGATAGAAGTCGGTTTCTTGCATAAATAAAGGTAATCCCAGAAATTGTCAGAGAACCTCTTATTTTTACACGTCCGCAATGGCCGCCTAAAAAATCTCCACTATACTGTTGCAAGTCCAGGCGACGGGCGCAATGATCGGTTTGTGATTCGGAACATCGAAAACCGCCCCTGGCAGTTGACTATTATCAACCGGTGGGGCCAACAGGTGTATGAGTCGCGGGCTTATCAGAATGATTGGGATGGCGGCAACTTACCGCCCGCGCTCTACTACTATCGCCTTTATAACGAAGCCCTCAAACGCTCCTACAAAGGCTGGGTGCAGGTTTATAAATAATTTCAAAATTTTTCGCTTTCCCCTGTCCGGTTTCGCTTCTCTCGTTCGTCTTTAAGGCGAAATCAGTTATTCACGTACAAAACCTATTTTACCATCATGGAGAAGTTCATGCTCATTTTCCACAATTCGGCCAATGCTGAAATGGCGTTTCAGGATCAATCGCCGGAGGAGTTGCAGGCCGAAATCGAAAAGTGGAACGTCTGGATTGGGGGGCTTGCCGCGCAGGGCAAAATGCTCGGAACGGAAGGGTTGCTGCCCACCGGCAAGGTGTTGGCCGGGGTTAACAAAACCATGACCGATGGCCCCTACACCGAGGGCAAAGAAATGGTGGGCGGCTTCATGCTGTTGCAGGCCGACAGCTACGACGAGGCCGTTGAGTACGCCAAGGGGTGCCCTGTTTTTGAGATGGACGGAAAAGTTGAGATCCGTCAAATCCAGAATTTCGGCTAATCGCGCTCCATGCAACCGATACCATCCGAACCGAAACAATTGGTGGCGCATCTGTTCCGACACGAAGCCGGTCGGATGGTATCGGTATTGACCTGCATGTTAGGGTTCGATCAGCTCGAACTCGCCGAAGACATCGTGCAGGACACCATGATCACGGCCCTCAAAAGCTGGCCCTTCAACGGTATCCCCGACAACCCCGCTGCCTGGCTCTACCGGGTTGCCCGCAACCGCGCGCTCGACCACGTTCGGCGCGAAGCTACCCGCCGAAAGATAGATGTTGACCTGATTTATGAAACCGAAGCGATGCGCATGGATGAGCCAATTTTCCACGAAGACGCCTTCACCGACAGTCAGTTACGGATGTTATTCGCCTGTTGCCATCCGTCGGTGTCGTTCGATGCGCAGGTGACGCTTTGTCTCAAAATTCTGGGTGGTCTGAGTGTTCGGGAGATTGCCAATGCCTTCCTGACCACCGAGGAAACCATTACCAAACGGCTCTACCGGGCCAAAGAAAAACTGCGGAGCGAAGCATCGGTGCTTGCCGTGCCAACCGGCCCGCAACTCGCCAACCGGCTCGACGCCGTTTTGCAGAGTATCTATCTCTTGTTCAACGAGGGATACACGTCCTCGCACCCCGACCAGATTATCCGCCGAGATTTGTGTGCCGAGGCCATACGTCTGTGCCTGTTACTGACCGATTATCCGCATACGGCTCAACCACAAACCCATGCGCTGCTGGCCCTGTGTTGTTTGCAGGCCGCCCGATTCGATGCCCGCCTTGATCATGAGGGAGCCATTGTGCTGCTGCCCGACCAAAACCGCATGCAGTGGGATCAGGGGCTAATCCGGCAGGGTCGACATTACCTGGGTTTGTCGGCGCAGGGTGCGGTATTGAGTTCGTACCACCTGGAAGCGGGCATTGCGTTGTTGCACAGCCTGTCGCCCTCGTTTGAGCAGACAAACTGGCCCGCCATTTTAGGGTATTACGACCTGTTGTATGGGGTAAAGCCCTCCCCCCTGGTGGCTCTAAACCGAGCCGTTGCGTTGGCGCAGGTCGGGCAACTCGATGAGGCATTAGTTGCCGTTTTGCAACTCGATACGCAACTAAACAACCAGTATTACCACGCTATTCTGGGTGATTTGTACAAACAAAAAGGGCAACCCGAGCTGGCCCGGCAGCAGTACAACCGGGCTATAACCTTAACCAACTCGCGGGCCGAACAAGCGTTGTTAAGGGTAAAACTAGATACGCTGTAGACAGTCAATATCAGAATAATACAAAATTAATTAGTCCTCGTTTGCTCATTTCGATATTTCTTCTTACTTTTGCGCAAGTTTTCAAGCGGCCCGCGTAGGGCAACACTTGCTGCATTGCTTTGTCTCTCCTTTTTTCCGTTGCGCATTAAGTAGGTCTGACAGAGCCATCCGAGTGTCTTTTGGTGGGTTATCTGTGTGGACGTTCCGTTAGGCGGAACACTAGCGCGTGGGTCAATCATCGTCTTTTTGTTGTCTGCTGGCTTCCGCATCGGGCGGAGCATTGGGTCTGGAGTTGGGACTTGTCAGGGTATAGAGGGCAACCGCAGGGGCGGTTTTTTGGTCAATCACAACAGCATCGCGCCGTTCACCGGCACACTCACTTCGCTTGGATGATGTTTCATCCTTATTACAGTATCATTCATGGAAGTGAATCAAACAACGGAGATCGAATCTCCAGAAATGGACGCGCCTGCAAAAAAGGCCGCTCCGAAAAAATCAAAAGCTAAAAAAGCAGAGGTAGCCGAAACGCCCGTAGCCGAAATGGCCCCGGACGAAACGCCTGTTGATGCCCCCGTTGCCGAAGTGGCTCCGGCAGTCGACGCTGAACCCGAAATCGAAACAATCACCGTTCAGCCAGCCACCAGTGCAGGTCCGGTAACGGTAGAAGCCCTGTTGGTCGATCCGAATCAGCGGGCGTTTGCTCAACTTAACCTGTCGGCTGATATTCTTCAGGCCGTTACGGATATGGGCTTTACATCGCCCTCACCGATTCAGGCGGAGGCCATTCCGGCTATTATGTCGGGTCGCGACGTGATTGGTCAGGCGCAAACCGGAACGGGCAAAACAGCCGCATTTGGTATTCCTGCCCTCGAAATCGTGGACCCTTCCGACCGGCACGTGCAGGTTCTGATCCTGTGCCCAACCCGTGAGTTGGCTATCCAGGTAACCGACGAGATTCGGAAACTCTCAAAGCACAAGCGGGGCGTTCGGGTAGAAACCATCTACGGTGGCGACTCGATTGAGCGGCAGATTCGGTCGCTCAAAGCTGGTGCCCACATCGTTGTAGGTACGCCGGGCCGCGTTATGGACCACATGGAGCGCAATACGCTCAAGTTAGGTCAAGTGAAAATGATGATTCTCGATGAGGCCGACGAAATGCTCGACATGGGCTTCCGCGAAGATATTGAGAGTATTCTGGAAGACATGCCGCAGGAACGCCAAACGGTGTTGTTCTCGGCTACCATGTCGAAGCCGATCATGTCGATCACGCAGCGGTTCCTGCAAGACCCGATCCTGGTGAAGGTAGTGAAGCGTGAGTTGACCAACACGAACATCGAGCAGGTGTTTTTCGAGGTAAAACCACGCGCCAAAGTCGAAGTAATGTGCCGATTGATCGACACGTACGACCTGAAACTGCTGCTCGTTTTTGCCAACACCAAGCGCAAGGTCGATGAGATCGTTGAGGAGATGCAGGTGCGCGGCTACATGGCCGAGGGTCTGCACGGCGACCTCCGTCAGGCACAGCGGAACAACGTGATGTCGAAGTTCCGGCAGGGCACAACGAGCATTCTGGTGGCTACCGACGTGGCCGCTCGTGGTATCGACGTTGACGATGTCGACGCGGTGATCAACTTCGATATTCCGCTCGACGAAGAATATTACGTACACCGGATTGGCCGCACAGGCCGCGCCGGGAAGTCGGGCCGGGCGTTCTCGTTTGTGAGCCGCGACGAAAAATATCGCTTCCGCGAGATTCAGAACTACACGAAAGTTCGGGTTGAAAAAGGCGTTATTCCGTCGTTTGAGGACATTGTGGGTATCCGCAAGGCCCGGTTTATCGAGCAATTGGGCGAGACAATCACCTCAAACACCGCTGACCTGAAATTATATGACGACGTTCTGACGCAATTGCACCACGCTGGTTTCTCGACCGAGCAGGTTGTGGCCGCTCTGGTGAAACAGAGCATGGGTGTTGAGAAAAACGAATTCTCCGATCAGAACCTGGGCCTCGACGACGACCGTCGCGAACGCCGTGACCGGGGTGTTAACGACCGCAACCGTAACGACGGACCGCGTAACGACGGACCGCGTAACGACGACCGCTATGGTGATCGCCGTGGTGGCCGTGATGATCGTGGTCCGAGCCGTTTCGGGGACCGCAACGACCGTTCGAGTGGTAGCCGTTTCGGGGACCGTAACGACGCACCAAGAGGAGGCAGCCGATTTGGGGATAAGAATTCGGATCGTGGGCCAAGCCGTTTTGGGGACCGTAACGACGGACCGCGCGATGCACGTCCCCCACGTGATGATCGTAACGGACCGCGTCAGCCCCGCGAGCGTGAGGCTAATATGACCCGCCTGTTCGTGAGCATTGGCCGTCGCGATTTTGTCCGTCCGGGTGATATTGTAGGTGCCATTGCGGGCGAAACCAAGATTTCGGGCGGTAGCATCGGCTCCATCGACATTTTCGATAACCACACCTTTGTCGACGTACCGAGCGACATGGCGAACAAGGTTGTCGAAGTCATGGACGGCAATCAGATCAAAGGCCGCCGGGTGGGTGTTGAAGTAGCCCGGTAAGAATAACTAAGCTGCATGAAAAAGCCCCGCGATGCGGGGCTTTTTTTGTTTACGTATAAAGCTCACTTCCCCCCCCCTGCAAACAGTCTGCCAAACGGGCATGGAGTCGGGAGTTTTCTTCGTGTAAGCGATGCAATTGATCTTTTAGCAGGGCGATCATCTCGTCTTTTTGGGCAAGCAGGGTTCGGGTCTGTTGCTCATCGGTAGGCTTGGGCGGCAGGTGATAAAACCGCAGGACATCGGGGGTGGTGTTGAGAGCTTTGGCGATACGGATAAGCATTTTCTCGTCAACGGTTCCCTTCTCCACGCGGCTGTAGTTCGATTGGGTCATGGCGAGGGTATCGCTGATGGTTTCCTGCGAAATGTCATGATCTTTACGGTACTGGCGGATATTGTCGTTTAGTGGCATAGAGGTAGGATAAGTTCGGTTACATAAGCAAAAGTGCATTTTCGTATCTATTCTCCAAATTTTGATAACAAACTATTTTTTACAAATTTTATGAATTATATATCTATCTAACTATCAGATATTTAAGAAACATAAAGTCCTCCATATTCCAGCACTGACTTAGTAAACGGTCATTTTTGCATAAAACACGCATAAAGTTGCATAAAACATACATAACAAATTTTCAGGCAATGAACTAGGTTTGTCGTAGTCAACGCACAATCAACCGTTCTCGATGCAGACGCTAACCACCCAACAACCCTTACGACAGCCCGGCCCAACCAATCCGGTGGCCGTGCTACAGGTGTGGCTGCGGCAGTTAGCGGTGCCTGTTAGCCGAACGACCATCCGGCAAACGGTGGAGAACCACCCCGACTATCCGAGCCTGTTGAGCCTGAGCGACGCGCTCGACGAATGGCAGGTAGACAACGCGGCCCTGAACCTGAACTCAGTAGAGCAACTACGCGAACTGCCCACGCCCTTCATGGCCTACCACACCGCCCAGAGTGGGTTTTATGTGCTGGTAGAATCTGTATCAAACGACAGCCTTACGTTTGTGGAGCCGACGAGCGGCCAACGCCAAACCGAAACGCTCGAACAGTTCCAAACCCATTGGTCTGGCGTGGTGCTACTGGCCGAAAAAACCGAGCTATCCGGCGAGGTCAACTATGCCGCTCACCGCCGAATTGAATGGTTGAACGCCCTCCGTTTACCGCTGGTGGTTGCCGCTGTTGGACTCCTGTTGTTACTGGCTCTGAGCGTTACCGTGTCCACGCTGACCGGATTGCAAGCCGTTTGGCTACTGACCAAAGCCGTTGGTCTGACCCTGAGCATTGCCCTGGTGATGAAGCAACTTGGCCACGCCAACGCCCTCACCGACCGATTTTGCCAAGCCCTGAGCAAAGCGGGTTGTGAGAATGTATTACAGTCTCCGGCAGGTATCATTATAGGCAACGTGCATTGGTCCGATGTGGGGCTGGTTTATTTTGCGGGTGGTTTGTTGGCCGCCTTCCTGAGCAGTACCCAACCACAGGTTACGCCTTTGCTAGGTTGGATGGCGTTGCTGTCGCTGTCGTACGTGGTGTTCTCCATTTATTATCAGGCACGGGTGGCCCGGCAATGGTGCGCTCTCTGCCTGAGCGTGCAGGCTGTTTTGCTGGTGGAGGGGTTACTAGGTCTCAATCAATCACTTACGCTACCAACTAGTTTCCCGGCATATGCTGGTTTTGCAGCCTCTTTTTTGCTCCCAACGGTTCTGTGGCTAATAGGCAAACCACTTTGGCAACAGGCGAACGAAACCGAGTCATTGCGCCGACAGTTGGCCCGTTTCAAAAACAACCCGGATCTATTTGCTGCCCTGCTCCAAAAACAGCCGCAAGCCCCGCTTTGGCGACCGGACGCACTCATTACGCTGGGCAATCCCGATGCCGAACACGTGCTGACGGTAGTGACTAATCCCTACTGCGGCCCCTGTGCCAAAATGCACCGGGTGGTAGAGGAACTCTTGAGTAAACGCCCAAACCTACGCGCCGAAATCATTTTTCTGGCCTGCGATGGTCCCACCGGACGTACCACCACCATGTTGCGGCACTTGCTGGCATTAGCCGACAAAGCAGATGCGTTGAGTAATTGGTATACACCCGATGCCAAAGACTACGGGCAATGGGCAACGCGCTGGCCCGCTGACCCGGAACAGACACCTTTTGAGCAGGTGAAAGAGCATTGTGACTGGTGTCGAGCAGCTAAAATTGACGCTACGCCGACGCTGTTCGTCGATGGGTATAAACTGCCGGAGGTGTATAAACTAGCTGAATTACAGCAACTATTACGCTATGCTGTTGCAAAAACAGCTTTGGACACGGATTTGGCCGAATCAAGATAAATCAGTTTTTCACGTTTAACCAATCAATTAACATGAAGACAATGTTAGCGAGTTTCTCAGGGCAGACGCTGTCAAGAGAGCAGATGAAGGCAGTCAAAGGAGGCAAATGTACGATTACCTTCGACACTGCAGGTGGTGGTTGCGCTTCTATAGTAGTCGAGACGAACGCTAGTCAGCAAAGCGCTGTAAATTATGCTGAATCAAAGATGGGAGGTAGCATCAATGGGAGCAGTACGATTACGGGTTATAATGTTCAATGCCACGAACTATAATAACCAGTTTACACATATTAGTCTAGCCTTATCAGAGCGAAATTAATATGTGTTGTTTTCAGATACGACAACTGGATCAATTGACGCATAAACTCACAATCGGCAGATAATAGAGTTTATGTGTCAATTGATTTAGTCTTGGTACTGACCTTGTAAAGATGGTTGATCAATAAGTACTTAAAAACAAATTTTTTATGAAATCTTTCGTTATTCTTATACTTTCAGTCTTCAGTTTTTTCAATGTGATGGCTCAAAGTTTAAATTCAGTGATCTTAACTGATGTTACGCCAAGGTCATTTCTGGATGTTGACTGAGTTGATTTTTGAGGACGGTCAGTTCGGCAAAAGCCGCTTGCATGGCTTTCAGGTACAA
>RDXN01000044.1 GCA_004292855.1 Cytophagales bacterium | reverse complement strand
AGTGTTTCAAACGGCCTGTAGCTTACACAACTATCGCTGGACGAAGCGCAAGCATTTTGAACAAAAGTTAGAAAAAATAGGCTAAAAAAGTCTATTGATTAATAGTTGGGGAAGTGGGTGGGGCGACGGGGGTTATTTCTGGATGTCGTACGACACATTCGGCCAATTTACCAAGTACGGCTATCAAGCGTATCTGAATACCGATGTCTCTCCGGTCCGGCTCGACACTGACGTGGTTCTGTTTACGGGGGCCTCCCGAACTCAGCCCGCCTTCCGGCTCATGCCCACCGACACCAGTCTGACAACCTACACCCTCAACAAACCGCTCCGAACCGGTACGAAGCTCACATTCCGCGTAGACACCAAAAAGCAAACGTACCTCTATCTGCTGACTGCCACCGAGTCGGACAGTGTGGCTATTCTGCAAGTCCCCGCCCTCCCCCGGCATCTGCCAATTGCGCCCAATAACCGAACCGTTTACCCCACTAACCAAACCCTCGAACTAAAAGGCAAGCCGGGTTTAGAGTATATGCTTTTCCTGTTCTCCGACCGCCAGCTCGACGATATGGCGAGCCTGGTTCAAACCCTAAACCAACAAAAAGGCCCCTTTCCCCAACGGGTGAAAGAGGCCTTTGGAAATCGGCTGGTTCCTAATCGGCAGGTTCAATATAAACCGAAGAAAATGGGCTTTTTCCTGCCCCGAACCAGTCAGGTTGTGGATCGACTTATACCACTACTGATAACGATAAACCATGTTCGCTGATCAGGATTTCTTGCGGGTACTCAGGTAATAAACTACGGCGGCTACCCCCACAACGGCGAGAACAATAATCAGGGTGTCCATGCCACCCGTATCGTTTTTGGGCTGGGCCAGTGCCAGTGTCGGTACTGCCACTAAAGAGGCAATGAGGGCTAATCGGTTTGTCATGGTTATGAGGGTGTTAGTAATATCAGAAAGTCAAAGATAGATCGCCAACGCATGACGGATGCGTTGGCGATAGTTTTATTTCTGTACGCCCAGCAAATTCAACATAAACGCGTATTCGAGCGCAATCTCTTTTAAGGCCTCAAACCGCCCCGACGCGCCCCCGTGACCCGCTTCCATGTTGGTGTGCAGGAGCAACTGATTGTTATCAGTCTTCATGGTACGGAGCTTAGCCACCCATTTGGCGGGTTCCCAATACTGCACCTGCGAGTCGTGGAGGCCGGTGGTCACGAGCAGGTTCGGGTAGGCTTGTTTGGTCACGTTGTCGTAGGGAGAGTACGATTTCATGTAGTCGTAGTAGGGCTTGTTTTTGGGGTTGCCCCACTCCTCCCACTCGCCCGTTGTGAGCGGAATGGTTTCGTCGAGCATGGTTGTCACCACATCGACAAACGGCACCGCAGCCACCACGCCCCGGTACAGTTCGGGGGCCTGATTCACTATCGCACCCATCAGCAAACCACCTGCCGAGCCACCCAACGCGAATAGCTTGTCGGGACTCGTGTATTTCTGTTGGATCAAAAACTTCGAGCAGTCTACGAAGTCGTTGAAGGTGTTTTTCTTCTTCAACATCTTCCCATCTTCGTACCAGTGCCGACCCATTTCCTGCCCGCCCCGGATGTGGGCAATGGCATAAATAAAACCCCGGTCGAGCAAACTCAGGCGGGTTGAGCTAAAGCCCGGTTCGGTGTTGCTGCCATACGAACCGTAGGCGTATTGCAAGAGCGGGGCCGAACCGTCTTTCTTTGTTCCCTTGCGATACACAATCGAGATGGGCACCTTGACGCCATCGCGCACGGTGGCATACACCCGCTCCGATACATAGTTGCTCTTATCGAAGCCGCCCAACACCTCTTGTTGCTTCAGAAGTGTTTTCTCCTTCGTGTCCATGTTGTAGTCGAAGGTAGAACCGGGCGTGGTGAGCGAGGCATAACTGTAGCGCAGCACGTGCGTGCCGAACTCCGGGTTGTAGGAAATACCCGCCACATAAGCCGGTTCTCCAAATTCGAGGTAATGATCGGCCTTACTTTTTTGGTTGATCACCCGAATTTTTGCCAAACCCTCTTTGCGCTCACCCAGCACGAGGTGGTCGGCAAACACATCCAGATTTTGCAGGAATACATCGGCCCGGTGTGGAATCACCTCTTTCCAGCTAGCACGGTCTGTCATTTGCACCCCTCTCCCTTTTGAAGGAGAGGGGCTGGGGGTGAGGTTTTCCGTAACTTCCATTAACCGGTAGTTCTGCGCCTTGAAATTGGTCCGCACATAAAACTTATCCTGGTAGTGTTGCAGGTCGTATTCGTGCCCGCGCTCACGGGGATAGAACACGGCAAAGTCGCCCGTTGGCTTACTGGCGTCGAGCAGTCGGTATTCAGTCGTAATACCGTTGTGGTCGCTCACGATAGCCACGTACTTTTTCGACTTCATCCGGTACAGGCCCATGTAAAACTGGTTGTCTTTCTCCTCGTACACGAGTACGTCGGCTTTCGCATTGGTGCCCAGCACATGGCGATACACCTGATACCCCAACAGCGTTTTCACGTCCTTCTTCACGTAAAACAGCGTCTTGTTGTCGGCAGCCCAGGCAAAACCGCCCGCTTCGACGTTCGGGATGGCTTCGGGGTAGATCTCGCCCGTTTTGAGGTTCTTCACCTTCAGCGTGTACAACCGCCGACTCACCGTGTCCTCGCAAAAAATGGCCAGTTCGTCGTTGTCCGACACCTCGTAGCCACCTAAGTTGTAGTAGTTGTGGCCCTTTGCGAGTTGGTTGCAGTCGAACATCACTTCCTCCGGGGCCGTAAGCGATCCTTTCTTGCGGACATAAATCGGGTACTCGCCCCCCTGAACAAAGTTGGTTTGGTAATAATAAGCCCCCTCTTTGTACGGCACCGATTGGTCCTGCTGCTTGATGCGGCCTTTCATTTCCTCAAACAGCTTCCCGCGCAGGTCTTTTACGGGAGCGAGAACCCCATCCAGATAGGCGTTCTCGGCTTTGAGGTAACTAATAACCTCTTGGTTCTCACGCTCGTTGAGATAGTAATAATTATCGACCCGCGTATCGCCATGAATCGTGAGTTCTTTAGGTTTTATTGGGGCCTTCGGGGCTGCGTTTTGCGCGTGGGTCATAGTGCCGGTAACGATCAGACAACAGGTAAGTAAGGTAAGTCGCATGGTGAAGGGGGTTTAGGAGGGTTGGCCCGCTGAGATTGGGCGTTGACAAAGGTAAAAAAGAAGTGCCGTGCTGCTTTACCGTTTAGTGATTTCTGTTTTCTAAGCGCATCAGAGCGACCCCATGACCGTTGACGAGATAATAGAGCGTATAGAACATCATTACTTGACCCTAACCGATGAGAGTAAACATGAGTTGGTCAAGGTCTCAAAAATGTTGACGCTTGACAAAGAGACAATACTAGTCAAAGAGGGTCAGTTTGCCGACAAAACTTATTTTATCGTGCAAGGCTCGGCAAGAGCATATTACCTGAAAGACGGAAAAGACATAACGGATTGGTTTGCGTTTGAAAATGATTTTATCATATCAATAAATAGCTTCTTCTTAGGTAAACCCAGTGCCCATTATATAGAAACAGTAGAGCCAAGTACTCTTTTGGAAGTTTCGACAGACGATATAGCTCTGTTTTCAGAGAGATATAGAGAAATTGATAAATTAGGCAAATTGGTCATAACCAAAACAATGCTGCAACTCCAGCAGCGAGTTGTTTCGATTCAATTTGAAACAGCCTTACAGAAATATGAAAATCTAGTAAGAATCAGACCTGACATCACACAGCGAGTACCCCTCACGCACATTGCCTCCTATTTAGGCATGACGTTGGAGACACTAAGTAGAATCCGTAAGCCCGAAAGACGAATTTGATCTGTGTCAAATGATTTCAAAACGAAGCGGTTTTCCTTTGTGCCAACTAAATTTCGTAGCATGAAGCAGCTTCACAGAATCACGGGAATTATAGTCTCTGTTTTTATCGCTCTACACCTGTTCAACCACGCAATGGCTTGGTTTGGCGTAGAAACCCATCAAGAGCTTTTAGAGACGTTCAGGATATTCTACAGAAATACAGCTATCGAGATCACCTTGGTTTGTTGCTTCGCGATTCAGATTATTTCAGGGGTTAGACTTGCTCTTGCATTGCTAAAGAAGAGAGATAAAACCCGTTACGAGAGAATACAGATGTACTCAGGGCTGGTATTTGCCTATTTCGTCTTACAGCATATTCCTGCTACCATTGGACAAAGACTCCTTCATGGATTTGATACCAACTTCTATTTTGCGTCGAGAGTTGTCGTTCAGAAACCTTGGCTGTACTATTTCGTTCCTTACTACTTCATTGGAGTGTCGGTCATCGGATTACACATAGCCAACGTACACCAACACAAGATAAGCCCGAAAGTAGGCGAAAGTTCAGCCAAAATTCACTTCTACCTGATCGTATCCTTCTTCGTCCTGCTCGCATCCATTATTCTCTATTCACTAATGGGCGGTCGATTTGACATCGTAATCCCGGAAGAATACAATGTGTATTGAGCAACGTTAACAAAAAAACGCCCCGATCATTACTGACCGGGGCGTTTTTACATTCTATTCAACTTGGAACTAGGCCGTTACGCGCTTCTTGCTGCGGGCAAACTGCTCGCGCGATTCGGTCACGGTCTCATACTCTTCTTTCGAGCCGACAATCGCGTTCAGGTAACGACGAACACCCGTACCGGCTGGGATCAGGTGACCTACGATCACGTTCTCCTTTAGGCCTTCCAGCGTGTCGTTTTTACCCCGGATCGAGGCTTCGCTCAACACCTTCGTGGTCTCCTGGAATGAGGCTGCCGAGATAAAGCTTTCCGTACCCAACGACGACTGAGTGATACCCATCAGCGTCGGCTGCGAAACGGCTGGCATCGCGTCGCGGACAACCACGAGCGATAAGTCACGACGCTTCAGGTTCGAGTTCTCATCACGCAAACGACGTGATGAAATAATCTGACCGGGCTTCAGGTTTTCGGCCCCGCCGGCATCCATCACCACTTTTGCGTCCATTACCTTGCCGTTTTCCTCGCGGAACGACCACTTATCAACAACCTGACCTTCGAGGAAGTTGGTATCGCCTGAGTCGATGATCTCCACTTTCTGCATCATCTGGCGCACGATGGCCTCAATGTGCTTGTCGTTGATCTTCACACCCTGCAAGCGATATACCTCCTGAATCTCGTTTACCAGATACTCCTGAACGGCTGTTGGTCCCTTGATTGCCAAAATGTCGCTCGGCGTAATGGCACCATCCGAAAGCGGAGCACCAGCCCGTACGAAGTCGTTGTCCTGCACGAGGATAAACTTCGACAGCGGTACGAGGTACTTCTTCTTTGTACCGTCTTTCGACTCAATGAAGATTTCGCGGTTACCACGCTTGATGGCTCCGTACGATACCACACCGTCGATTTCCGACACAACCGCCGGGTTCGATGGATTCCGGGCCTCGAACAATTCCGTTACCCGTGGCAGACCACCAGTAATGTCGCGGGTTTTGCCCACGTTACGCGGAATCTTCGCCAACGGCTGTCCGGCCTTGATCGTTTGGCCTGTTTTCACAACCAAACGAGCACCTACCGGCAGGTTATAGCCTTTCTCGGTGATATCTTCCAGCAGCGTGCTCACGCCATTGACAACAATCGACGGGTTCTTGGCTTTGTCGCGGCTTTCGATGATTACCATCTCTTGGAAGCCCGTTTGTTCGTCAAACTCCTCGCGGTAGGTGATACCGTCTTCGATTGCGTCGAACGACACTTTACCTGTCAGTTCGGAAAGAATAACAGCGTTGTAGGGGTCCCACGCGCTCAGTTCGTCGTTCTTCTTCACGGTGTCGCCATCTTTCACCCGCAGGAACGCGCCATACGGAACGTTATTGCTGATGTAGACTTGGTTGCGGTCGTTCGGATTCACGATCTTAATCTCGCCCGAACGGCCCATTACGACCGTCTGTGGATTGCCTTCGCTATCTTCAGACTGCACTGTACGCATTTCTTCAAACTCGATCAAACCGTCGAACTTAGCCCGGATTGAGGCATCAACGGCGATGTTCGAGGCCGTACCACCCACGTGGAAGGTACGGAGGGTAAGCTGCGTACCCGGCTCACCGATTGACTGCGAGGCAATTACGCCCACAGCCTCACCGATGTCGACCATACGGCCCGATGCCAGGTTCCGTCCGTAGCATTTGCCACAAACACCCTTTCTCGATTCGCAAGTCAGTACCGAACGGATTTCAACCGTCTCGATGCTGGTTTCGTCGATAGCCGCAGCGATCTCTTCCGTAATCAACTCGCCCGAAGCCACGAGCAACAGCGGAGTGCCGTCCTCGTTTTTCTTGAGCGGGTCATACACGTCGTGAACCGTTGTGCGACCCAAAATCCGCTCCGACAGTGGCTCAACAATATCTTCGTTGTCTTTCAACGCCGACACTTGCAGGCCGCGCAACGTACCACAGTCATTCTCGCTGATGATTACGTCCTGGGCTACGTCGTGCAAACGGCGGGTCAGATAACCGGCATCGGCAGTTTTCAAGGCCGTATCGGCCAGACCTTTCCGGGCACCGTGCGTCGAGATAAAGTACTCCAATACGTCGAGACCCTCTTTGAAGTTCGACAAGATTGGGTTCTCAATGATCTCACCTACAGAGCCTTGCAGGTTTTTCTGTGGCTTGGCCATCAGACCCCGCATACCGCCCAACTGACGAATCTGCTCGCGCGAACCACGGGCACCTGAGTGCATCATCATGAAGATCGAGTTGAACCCGCCTTGATCGGCTTCCAACTGCTTCATGAGCGTCTCGGTTACTTTCGAGTTCACACGGGTCCAGATGTCAATGACTTGGTTATAACGCTCGTTTTCCGTAATCAGACCCATCAGGTAATTATCCCAAACGCCCTGAACACCCTGCTTGGCCTCGTCAATGAGACCCTGCTTGGCTTCTGGAATCATCACGTCGCTCAAACCGATTGACAGACCACCCCGGAAGGCCATCTGGAAACCAAGCTCTTTGATGTTGTCCAAGAACTCAGCGGTTTTCGCCACACCCGAAATCTTGAAGATCAGGGCGATGATCTGCTGCAATTTCTTCTTGGTGAGCAGTTCATTGATAAAGCCTACCTCTTTCGGCACAAACTGGTTGAACAACAACCGGCCTGCTACCGTTTCGATAATCTTCGTCTCCAACTGTCCCTGCTCGTTACGCAGGCTCACCCGGCACTTGATATTAGCGTGCTTCGATACCTTGCCTTCGTTGATGGCAATGATCACCTCTTCGGCTCCGTAGAACGTCATACCTTCGCCCACGATGGGGTACTCAGGCAGGTTCCGGCGACCTTTTGTCACATAATACAGACCCAACACCATGTCCTGCGACGGTACCGTGATCGGTGCGCCGTTGGCTGGGTTCAGGATGTTGTGTGAGGCCAACATCAGCATCGACGCTTCCAAAATGGCTTCCTGACCCAGTGGCACGTGAACGGCCATTTGGTCACCGTCGAAGTCGGCGTTGAAGGCCGTCGTTACCAGCGGGTGCAACTGAATTGCCTTACCCTCGATCAACTTTGGCTGGAATGCCTGGATACCGAGCCGGTGCAGCGTTGGAGCGCGGTTGAGCAATACAGGGTGACCCTTCAGTACGTTTTCCAGAATGTCCCAGATAACCGGGTCTTTACGGTCAACAATTTTCTTGGCCGACTTCACCGTTTTCACGATGCCCCGCTCAATCAACTTGCGGATAATGAACGGCTTAAACAACTCGGCGGCCATGTCTTTCGGCAGACCACACTCGTGCATTTTCAACTCTGGCCCAACCACAATAACCGAACGACCTGAATAGTCGACACGCTTACCGAGCAGGTTTTGCCGGAAACGACCCTGCTTGCCTTTCAGCATGTCCGACAGCGACTTCAACGCGCGGTTACCCTCCGAACGAACGGCGTTCACCTTGCGTGAGTTGTCGAACAGCGAATCGACAGCTTCCTGCAACATCCGCTTCTCGTTGCGGAGGATTACTTCGGGAGCTTTGATCTCGATCAGACGCTTCAGACGGTTGTTCCGAATGATAACCCGACGATACAGGTCGTTCAAATCGGACGTTGCGAAACGGCCACCATCAAGGGGGACGAGCGGGCGCAGTTCGGGCGGAATTACCGGAACCATCTTAATCACCATCCACTCAGGGCGGTTTTCGATGCGGCCATTAGCCTCCCGGAATGCTTCTACAACCTTCAAACGCTTCAAAGCCTCGGCCTTGCGCTGCTGCGACGTATCGGTAGCAGCCGCGTGACGAAGCTGATACGACAGATTGTCCAACTCAACGCGCGACAACAGCATCTCCAACGCTTCGGCCCCCATCTTGGCGATGAATTTATTAGGGTCTTTATCGTCGAGGTGTTGGTTGTTACCGGGCAGTTTGTCGATGATGTCGAGGTACTCGTCTTCCGTCAGGAAGTCCAGTTGGTTGATGCCGTCTTCGGCTTTCACCCCCGGCTGCACAACGATGTACCGCTCGTAATAAATAATCTGGTCGAGCTTCTTGGTCGACAGACCCAGCAGATAACCAATTTTGTTTGGAAGACTACGGAAATACCAGATGTGCGCAACGGGCACCACCAGTTCGATGTGGCCCATCCGCTCCCGGCGAACTTTCTTCTCCGTTACTTCCACACCGCAACGGTCACAGATAATGCCTTTGTAGCGAATCCGCTTGTATTTGCCGCAGTGGCACTCCCAATCTTTCACCGGGCCGAAGATCCGCTCGCAGAACAGACCACCCATCTCCGGCTTGTAGGTCCGGTAGTTGATCGTTTCGGGCTGCGTAACCTCGCCGTATGAACTCTCCAGAATCGACTCAGGCGACGCCAGACTGATCGTCACGCTGGAGAAGTCGCTATTGAGTTTCTTGTTCTTTTTGAACGACATGAAATATGGAGATTTTATTGTTATTCAAGCGTAATCTCAAGGGCCAAACCACGCAACTCGTGAACGAGTACGTTGAACGACTCAGGAATGTTTGGTTTCGGCAGGTTTTCGCCTTTCACGATGGCTTCGTATGCTTTCGCACGGCCCACCACGTCGTCCGACTTTACCGTCAGGATTTCTTGCAGGATGTTCGACGCCCCGAAGGCCTCCAACGCCCACACCTCCATCTCGCCAAACCGCTGACCACCAAACTGCGCCTTACCACCCAGCGGCTGCTGCGTAATGAGCGAGTAGGGTCCAATCGAACGGGCGTGCATCTTATCGTCAACCAAGTGACCGAGTTTGAGCATGTAGATGATCCCCACCGTTACGCGCTGATCAAATCGCTCACCCGTCAGACCATTGTACAAGTACGTACGGCCAAAGCTTGGCAAACCTGCCTCGTCCAATTCGTCGACCACCTGCTGTTCCGTTGCCCCGTCGAAGATCGGCGTAGCGTATTTTCGGTTCAGTTTCTGACCAGCCCAAGCCAATACGGTCTCGTAAATCTGACCGAGGTTCATCCGGGATGGTACACCCAATGGATTCAGCACAATATCGACCGGCGTTCCGTCTTCGAGGAACGGCATGTCTTCGTCGCGCACAATCCGGGCTACCACACCCTTGTTTCCGTGACGACCGGCCATCTTGTCACCCACCTTAAGCTTGCGCTTCTTGGCGATATACACTTTAGCCAGTTTCACAATGCCTGCGGGCAGTTCGTCGCCTACTTCGAGCGTAAACCGCTCCCGCTTGAACCGGCCTGTCACCTCGTTCCGGCGTGTGTTGTAGTTTTTCACTACCTGCACCGCCAATTGGTTCGTGTGTGCGTCGTCGGTCCAGTTTTCAAGAACCACATCGGCCAGCATGTTCACCTCTTCGGGAACCGAGTAGCCACTTTCGTCGCGGTACGGGTTCTTGTCGGGGAACAGGTTGTCGGTGATATTCTTTCGGTTGAATTTAACCCCTTTGCTTACAATCTCGTCGCCAAACTTATGCTTCACGCCCGCGCTGGTTTTGCCATCGAGCAGGTCAGAGAGTTTGTCGATCATCCGGGCACGCAGAGCGGTCAGGTCGCGGGCGAATTTCTTCGACAACACCTTGATCTCTTCCTTGTGCTTGCCACGGTCTTCTTTCGACGGACGAGAAAACAGCTTCGTATCAATCACAACACCCTTCAATGAAGGTGGTGCTTTTTTCGAGGCATCTTTCACGTCGCCGGCTTTATCACCAAAGATGGCGCGGAGCAGTTTTTCTTCTGGTGTTGGGTCGCTTTCGCCTTTCGGTGTAATCTTACCGATCAGGATGTCGCCTTCCTTCACCTCCGTACCCACACGCACAATGCCGTTCTCGTCGAGGTTACGAACCGTTTCTTCGCTCACGTTCGGAATTTCCGAGGTCAGTTCCTCTTCGCCCCGCTTCGTGTCGCGTACTTCCAGTTCGAACTCTTCAATGTGGATCGACGTGAAAATGTCTTCGCGCACAACACGCTCCGAAATCACGATAGCATCCTCAAAGTTGTATCCCTGCCAGGGCATGAACGCCACTTTCATGTTGCGTCCAAGAGCCAGTTCGCCTTTCTGCGTAGCATAGCCCTCGCAGAGCACGTCGCCTTTCTTCAGCTTTTGGCCTTTCAGAACGGTTGGCTTCAGGTTGATGCAGGTATCTTGGTTTGTCCGGCGGAACTTGATCAGACTGTACGTTTTCACGTCGTCCTCAAACGTAACCAGCCGATCATCAGCAGCCAAATTGTAACGCACCATGATCTTTGTTGAGTCAACAAACTCAACAACACCATCGGCTTCAGCAATGTACAGCGCACGCGAGTCAACAGCCACGCGACCCTCCAGACCCGTGCCTACAATAGGAGCTTCGGGACGCAGAAGCGGAACTGCCTGACGTTGCATGTTCGACCCCATCAGGGCGCGGTTGGCGTCGTCGTGCTCCAGGAACGGAATCATCGACGCAGCCACCGACACGATCTGGTTCGGGGCAATATCCATGAACGTTACCGTAGCGGGTTCGGCCATCGGGAAGTCACCTTCAAAACGTGCCTTGAGTTTATCATTGCCCGTGAAGTTACCTTTCTTGTCGATGCCTGCGTTGGCCTGCGCGATGTAGTGCGTATCTTCTTCCTCAGCGGTCAAATACATTACCGGCTTGTCAAGCGACACCTTACCGTTTTCGATTATCCGATAGGGCGTTTCGATAAAGCCCATACCATTGATCTTGGCATAGACACAAAGCGACGAAATCAGACCAATGTTCGGACCTTCGGGGGTTTCAATCGTACACAAACGACCGTAGTGCGTGTAGTGAACGTCGCGAACCTCGAAGCCCGCCCGCTCCCGCGACAGACCACCTGGTCCCAGTGCCGACATCCGACGCTTGTGCGTCACCTCGGCTAATGGGTTGGTTTGGTCCATGAACTGCGAAAGCTGATTCGTACCGAAGAACGAATTAATGACCGACGACAGCGTCCGGGCGTTAATTAAATCAACCGGCTTGAAGTCTTCGTTATCCCGCACGTTCATCCGCTCTTTGATGGTCCGGGCCATACGTGCCAAACCAACACCAAACTGCGAATACAACTGCTCACCCACCGTGCGAACACGACGGTTGCTCAGGTGGTCAATATCATCGACAACGGCTTTCGAGTTGATCAAACCGATCAGGTATTTCACAATCGAGACAATGTCTTCCGTTGTCAACACCTTCGTGTCTGAAGCAATCTCATGGCCCAACTTCTTGTTGATCCGATAACGACCCACGTCGCCGAGGTCGTACCGTTTATCCGAGAAGAACAGGCTTTGGATGATCTCACGGGCAGTTTGCTCGTCAGGGGCATCCGCATTACGCAACTGCCGGTAGATTTGCTCAACGGCCTCTTTCTCCGAGTTTGAGCTATCCTTTTGCAGTGTATTGTAAATAATATTGTAGTCGGCCATGTTCATGTCCTCCTTATGCAGGATGACCGACTTCTGGCCTGAGTCTGTAATCACATCAATGTCATCGACCGTAATGGCAGAATCACGCTCCAGGAGCACCTCGTTACGGCTTATTGAAACTACTTCGCCCGTGTCCTCATCAACGAAGTCTTCCGTCCATGTACGCAGAACCCGTGCCGCCAACCGACGACCAACAGCCTTTTTCAGGTTTGCTGGCGTAGCTGGCATCTCCTCAGAAAGTCCAAACAAATCCAGGATGTCTTTGTCTGAACCAAAACCGATGGCCCGCAACAACGTCGTTACCGGGAACTTCTTTTTCCGGTCGATGTAGGCATACATCACGTTGTTCACGTCCGTCGAGAACTCAATCCACGACCCCTTGAACGGGATAATCCGCGCCGAATACAGCTTGGTACCGTTGGTGTGCTTGCTCATCGAGAAGAACACCCCCGGCGAACGGTGGAGTTGAGAAACAATAACCCGCTCGGCTCCGTTAATGACAAACGAGCCTTTTTCGGTCATATACGGAATGTTTCCCAGAAACACTTCTTGCTCGATTGTCTCAAAGTCTTCGTTGTCCTGATCATTATTAATCAGTCGCAACTTAGCCTTCAACGGCACCGAATAGGTTAGCCCCCGATCAATACACTCATCGACAGAGTACTTTGGCGGATCGACCGAATAGTCGATAAACTCCAGCACAAAATTCTCACGTGAGTCGGAGATCGGGAAGTTTTCCTGAAACACCTTAAACAAACCCTCCTGCGAACGGTGGTCTGATGGGGTATCAAGCTGGAAAAAATCTTTAAAGGACTTGATTTGGATATCCAGGAAGTCAGGGTATCCGATTACTGGCTGAATCGTCGCAAAATTTTTGCGCATGCTGTTGGTGTTTGCGTTTGTAGCCAATGTTTGAGCCATTACATTTGTACAGTCGATTCCGCTCCGGCCCCAGTAAATAAGGCAACTAAATCGACTCAATTATGCCCTAGGCGTCACCCGCCCAAGGGGGCATTAGAGGGGTAACGTATAGACCTCCCAATTAGTTTGGTCCGTCTCCCCCTTATATAGACAAAAACGCTCCAAACAGGAAAAGACCTGACGGTTAGTCAGGCCCTCCCCTATTTGGAGTACTATGGAACGAGCGATTGCTTACTTGATCTCTACTTCGGCACCAGCCTCTTCCAGTTGCTTCTTCAGCGCGTCGGCTTCGTCTTTCGCTACACCTTCCTTAACAGGCTTTGGTGCTGTGTCAACGAGTTCTTTAGCCTCTTTCAGGCCCAGACCAGTCAGGTCTTTCACCAGTTTCACAACGGCCAGTTTGCTAGCACCTGCGGCTTTCAGAACTACGTCGAACGACGTTTTCTCGACTACAGCAGGAGCGGCATCACCACCACCTCCACCGGCCATCATAACAGGAGCAGCTGCTGCTGGCTCAATACCGTAATCGTCCTTCAGGATAGCAGCTAGTTCATTAACTTCTTTTACCGTCAGGTTTACGAGTTGCTCAGCGAACGCTTTCAAATCTGCCATTTTAGTATTCTTATTTGATTGTGATACAATTGTTGGAAACGTTGCAGACACTCGCCTGCAACAAAGAAATTAAGCCTCTTCGCGCTCGGAAAGCGTTTTGAGGATACCAGCCAGTTTGCCACCCGCACTCTGAAGGCCCGAAAGCACGTTCTTGGCAGGCGATTGCAAAAGACCGATGATGTCGCCGATCAACTCCTGACGGCTCTTCAGTGAGATCAACGTATCGAGTTGATCCGCACCGATGAACAGACTGCTGTCAATCGAGGCACCCTTCAACTTCAGCTTGTCGTTCGTTTTACGGAACTCCTTAATGAGTTGGGCCGGTGCTTTCTGGTTCTCAGCGTGAAACATCACTGCCGACTGACCAGCCAGAACCGTATCGTTAAACGGCGTAAAATCCGCTTCGAGGGTTTCAAGTGCTTTTTTGATGAAGGTGTTCTTCACCACTTTGTACTCAATACCTTTTTCGTAACATTTCCGGCGCAGTTCATTGACTTCAGCAACGCTCATGCCACTGGCCTCCGTGATGTAGAAGAACGGGCTGCTCTGAAATTTCAGGGCTAGTTCGTCTATAATCGCTCCTTTTTCTTCCCGTGTCATGTTAGATTCCTGCTACTGTGCTTTTGTCAATGTTTACACCGGGACTCATCGTACTCGACAGGTTGATTGCCTTCATGTATGTGCCTTTTGCCGATGAAGGCTTCAGACGCATCAACGTAGCAATGATCTCCTGTGCGTTTTCGGCGAGTTTCTCCGGGGTGAACGACACCTTTCCGATGCTCGTGTGAATGGCACCCTGCTTATCAACTTTAAAGTCGATTTTACCAGCCTTCACCTCTTGTACAGCTTTACCTACTTCCAGCGTTACCGTGCCCGATTTTGGGTTTGGCATCAGGCCACGTGGACCTAAAACCCGGCCCAAACGACCCACTTTCGCCATGACGGTCGGCATCGTGATAATCACGTCGATGTCCGTCCAGCCCTGCTCAATCTTCTGGATGTAGTCGTCGAGGCCAACGAAGTCGGCACCGGCGTCTTTAGCTTCCTGCTCTTTGTCGGGGGTGCAAAGCACCAACACGCGAACCGTTTTACCCGTACCGTGGGGCAACGTAGCAACGCCACGTACCATTTGGTCGGCTTTACGCGGATCCACGCCCAACCGAACGTCAATATCCACGGAAGCGTCGAACTTCGTGTACGAAATCTCCTTCAAAATCCCGGCTGCCTGTTCGAGCGAGTAGGACTTCGAAGCGTCGTACTTCGACATCGCTTCCTTTTGTTTCTTGGTTAGTTTTGCCATGTCTCGTAAATTGCTTTAGGCAACAATTGCTTACTGGTTCTCCCAGGGGGCTTTACCCTGCACCGTAATTCCCATGCTGCGAGCCGTACCGGCAATCATCTTCATCGCCGAATCAATTTTGAAGGCGTTCAAGTCGGGCATTTTCGTTTCTGCGATTGTCCGTACCTGATCCCACGTTACTGAGCCAACTTTGTTCCGATTCGGTTGCGCTGAGCCGCCTTTCAACTTGGCAGCTTCCATCAGCATGATCGGTGCAGGTGGGGTTTTGATCACAAAGTCAAATGACTTGTCTTTGTAATACGTAATCACCACCGGCAATACCATCCCCATCTTATCCTGCGTCCGTCCGTTGAACTGCTTGCAGAATTCCATGATATTCAAACCCTTGGAACCCAAAGCCGGACCGATTGGAGGAGAGGGGTTGGCCTGACCGCCCTTAACCTGCAACTTTACGTAGCCACCTACTTCTTTTGCCATTGTCTTGGTGAATTTTATGGCCGCGTGGCGGCCCATCGTGATTGCCTCCGGTCGGTCGGCACGTCACAATGCCCACTCAACGTTCATCAATCGGTACTACTCTTCGGCAGCGGGTTCCATATTGGGAAGCATGAACCCCACGTACCGAGACTTAACCTGTTCGGCTAAACCTCTTTATCTACTTGCGCGTAACTCAATTCAACAGGGGTGTTCCGACCGAAGATTTTCACAACAACGTTGAGTTTCTTACGATCGTCAAACACCTCCTCTACCGTGCCTACGAATCCGCCAAACGGCCCATCGATTACCTTCACCGACTCGCCTTTTAGGAACCCAACCGTTGGAGCGGCTGCCTCCTGCGTTTCTTCGTTGACCCGTCCCAAAATCCGATTCACCTCCGACTGACGAAGCGGCACCGGAACTTTAGAGTTTGTACCCGTTTGTGAGTTCCCAAGGAAACCCAACACGCCGGGCATATTCAAAATCATGTCGAGGGCGCGGTTATTACCCAGGTCAGCCGAGATTAAAATGTAACCGGGGAAAAATGACTTCTCCCGAACGCGCTTCTTACCGTTGCGCATTTCATACACCTTCTCCGACGGAATCAGTACCTGAGGAATTACTTCCTCCAACTTTTGCCGAAGAATCTCGTTATCGAGGTAGGATTTGATTTTCTTCTCCTGACCCGATACGGCCCGAATCACATACCACTGTATCTCAGCCATGATATTGGATTTCGGATTGGGGATTTTGGATTTTGGATTGGGCTGACGCACGAGCATTATCCGGCATAAGCAACAAATCCGAAATCCGAGATCCCAAATCCCAAATTAAAATGATTGATAGAAGGCGTTGAGACCGTTTTCGAAGACGAAATCGATCAAACCCACTAATAGCGCAAAAATTAGCGACGCCACAAGCACCAGCGTTGAAGAAGCTTGTAGGTCGCTGAATTTTGGCCAGGTCACGTTGTGCTGAACTTCCTCCCAGGAAGCTTTCAGAAACGAAGTAAACTTGTCCATCTATGTAAAAAATTGGCACGGGTGGAGAGATTCGAACTCCCATCAACGGTTTTGGAGACCGCTATTCTACCCTTGAACTACACCCGTATGTATTGCCCGTCGAAACGGAGTGCAAAACTACGAGAACCTATTTAAAAAACAAGTGCATCCCTGTTAGAGATGCACTTGTTTTATGTATTCTCGTATTAGTCGAGGATCTCCGTTACCTGACCGGCACCAACGGTGCGGCCACCTTCGCGGATAGCGAAGCGAAGACCTTTCTCCATAGCGATCTTGTTGATCAACGTCACTTCTATAGTGATGTTGTCGCCAGGCATAACCATCTCAACACCGGCTGGCAGAATGATTTCACCCGTTACGTCGGTGGTGCGGAAATAGAACTGAGGACGATACTTGTTGAAGAATGGTGTGTGACGGCCACCTTCTTCTTTCGATAGTACGTAAACCTCAGCCTTGAACTTGGCGTGTGGCTTCACTGAACCCGGCTTGCAAATAACCATACCACGACGGATGGCTTCTTTTTCAATACCACGCAACAGCAGACCTACGTTGTCGCCAGCCTCACCACGGTCAAGAATCTTACGGAACATTTCTACACCCGTAACAACTGACTTCAGGTTTTCGGCACCCATACCCAGAATTTCAACCTGCTCACCAGAGTTGATGATACCGCGCTCGATACGGCCCGTAGCTACTGTACCACGACCTGTGATCGAGAATACGTCTTCTACAGGCATCAGGAACGGCAATTCTGTTTGACGTGGAGGCAGTGGGATAAATGAGTCAACTGAGTCCATCAATTGCTCAATCGTCTCAACCCACTTGTCTTCGCCATTCAGGCCACCCAAGGCAGAACCCTGGATAACAGGAATGTTGTCGCCATCGAAGTTATAAAAGCTCAACAGCTCGCGGATTTCCATCTCAACGAGTTCAAGCAGTTCGGGATCATCCACCATGTCCACTTTGTTCATGAAGACAACCAACTGGGGTACGCCTACCTGACGGGCGAGCAGGATGTGCTCACGAGTCTGGGGCATTGGACCGTCTGTAGCAGCAACTACCAGGATAGCACCGTCCATTTGAGCGGCACCCGTTACCATGTTCTTCACATAGTCGGCGTGGCCTGGGCAGTCAACGTGTGCGTAGTGACGGTTGGCTGTTGCGTACTCAACGTGCGATGTGTTAATGGTGATACCACGCTCTTTTTCTTCGGGCGCGTTATCAATAGACGAAAAATCCCGCATAGCAGCCAGGCCTTTTCCGGCTAATACTTTCGTAATGGCTGCCGTCAGCGTCGTCTTACCGTGGTCAACGTGACCAATCGTACCGATGTTAACGTGCGGTTTCGAACGGTCAAAATTCTCTTTTGCCATGTTTAAAAAACGCTTTAATGAACTGTTATTGGTTTCGTTGGATGATTTGCTTTTTTACGAAGAAAGTGCCCTTTGGGGGACACTCGCTATCAGAGCCTTGCCAATCTGAACATCCAATATCAGCATGACGGGCTTTGAGCCTTCTATCGGATTTGAACCGACGACCTCTTCCTTACCAAGGAAGTGCTCTACCACTGAGCTAAGAAGGCAATTACAGTGAACAGAGATCAACGAACAGTGAACAGTAAGCAGTTGAGACTGTTCACTGTTCGTTGATCTCTGTTCACTGTACTGAGCGGGAGACGAGGTTCGAACTCGCGACCTATAGCTTGGAAGGCTATCGCTCTACCAACTGAGCTACTCCCGCTTTTCAATTATCAGTGAGCAGCCAACAATAGTCAATAATAACTGTTGGCTGCTCACTGATAATTGTTCACTGTTTCGTGGGGAGTGGAGGATTCGAACCTCCGAAGGCGTACGCCAGCAGATTTACAGTCTGATCCATTTGGCCACTCTGGAAACTCCCCAAAATTGGTGTTAAAGAACTTTTTTCCGCTACCCTCTCGGTTTGGAGTTGCAAAATTAGTGCTTTTTAGGCTGATGTCAATATGTGGCTCAAAAATAATTTCCCCCGGCGCAGAAACCGGGGGAGAGGAATGGCTTACTAGGCTACAAATACCGCTTAACAGTAGCTATGTTCTCACAAAGAGATACCAAAGCTTAGTGCCCGTAAGTCGGGGCCTTGACCTAGCATGAAGATTGGGTTTAGGTCGTATTTTGCAAAGAAACTTGTTCTGCCAATTCCGATGTGAGCCATTAGTCCGTATCGCAAATCATTTTGGAAAAAGCGATCATGGTCGCGCTCTTTGTTGCCTCGCCCATATTTGATCATTGTGTAGCTGTCAACTCTGTAGCCAACAAATCCGCCAATACCGAGGTGGGCAACCCGCCGACCGTCGTTGTTGTAGAACGTTACGCGCGGAACAACTGGCAGTTGCAGGTTGGCGATGGTCAGTTTACTTTTTTCAGATTTGTCTTGAATAGGAACAAATTCAACCCTCTCTGGAAATTGTAGCGTAGTAGCACGCCGAACTGTGACGTCATTGTCGAACATAAAGTTGTTCCAATTAATCTCTAATCCATAGTGCAGACTAAGTCGGGCGTTTTTCCCTCTGGCAAGGGTGGGCCGCTGACTAAAACTGATTCCAAAAAATCGTGAACCAATCGGACGAAGCGCGTAGCTGTCGGCGTTGTACGGGGGCGTTTCGCTTTGCGTAATGAGTGTGTTTAGCCCGATCAGGAAATCTGTTTTTACTTTCCAATCGTTTTTTGATGACCGCTTGCGCTGAAGGCGTTCTGTAGAGTACTCTCGCACCGTTTGGTTTGTATCGCGCTTGTCCTTTTCATCCCCTTTGTAGGTTATGCGAATACTACGCCCATTTCCTTCTCTGTTTGTTCTGATTACCAAAACCGTGTCGCGCAGGTAACGGTCACCGTTTTGGCTATCGATACTGATGGTTGTTTGCCCATTGGGCACAGAGTCGAGCTTCATGCCCATCTCGCGGACAATTTTGTTCAAATCGTAGCGAGAGAGTTTTTTGATGCCTTCTTTGTCGGGAGCATAAATGACCATCCGGGTCCGGTTCGCAAACTGGATGACCAGAGAGTCGCCGGAGATGTTCGCCCAGACAGTGCTGGCGGCAAAGGTGGTCAGCAGACAAACAAGCAGTGAAGCAGTGAGTCGTTTCATTATTTTTGTTGTTTAGTTGTATTGTCTTTGGCACGTCCTGAACGAACCAGCCGGTCAAACAAACCGCTTTCATCGTCGTCCCCACGGGCATTATCGACTTTGGCGAACACTTCACCCTCTTTGATACGCTTGATCTGACGAAACGCCCGACTTAGTTTGGTCTCTTTCGACTCTACAGAAGCTGTGTGCGCCAAATTGTTCTCCTCACTAGTCATTACCGATTCGTGCCGTGTCTTGTGTATGTCCGGCACCTGAACAATGAGCGTCCGTTGGGTTTCGTTGATGGTTTCTTGCGATTTGGACGTAGCTGTTGCAATCGGATTAGGCTGCCCTACTGGTTCTGCTATTTTCTGGGAGTTGGCTTGAGTTTGTAGTTGTGCCACAACTGGTTTTTCTAGTACCTCGTTGCCCATAGATGACGGCGAGACCCGTTGCGTCTCTACAGCCTTCTCTTCAGCTCTTGCTAACCGAACCCTGTTTTGCAGCTCTGTCCGATTCGCTTGTTCGCTTGAATTACCCTGTTTAGCCTTCGCGTTTATGTTACTATTGGCCAGTTGCGTCCGATCAGATTGCTGGTTAGCCAGTGGCAACTGCTCTTTCTGTTGCCCTTCACCCGATTTTTGAGCGGATGATTTTGTTTGCGTAATCCCGGACGTTGTGGCGACTGTAACTTGTGACCTTTCGGGGCTGGTCCACACAAACACCAGCCACAAACAAGCTGCCGCTGCCACCACCGCCGACCCGTACCAGAACACCCCAAGTCGGCGGGTTGGTTTTTCAACCGGGAGGGGTTGTGCGGCTGTTAGCCTACTGCTCAACCTATCCCAGACGTCGGCACCAGGCTGCACCGATGCTTCGTCCAATTTACGCCGGAAGAGGCTATCTAACGGCTGTTGTTCCGTTGGCTTGTCCATACTCTCGTTCAAGTTTTGCAAGGTTTGCCTGTAGCCAGTTACGTGCCCGGCTCAGTTGCGATTTCGATGTTCCTTCACTAATGCTTAATTCGTCTGCGATTTCGGCATGCGAGTAGCCTTCAACAGCATATAAGTTAAAAATGGTCCGATACCCTTCGGGCAATTGACCCACCAATCGAAGTAAATCGTTGGCCTCCAGTGATGTATCGGCCCAGGCATAGTCGGGTTCAGTAGTGAGTTCGTCGATTGGGATTTCCTGCCGCCATGATTTAGTGCGTCGCAGGAACATCAGCGACTCGGTTACCATGATTCGGCGCAGCCACCCCTCGAAACTTCCCTCCTCCCGAAACTGGGCAATTCGCCCATACGCCCGCATAAATCCGTCGATCATTACCTCCTCGGCATCACTCCTATTGGCAACATATCGAACACAAACCGCCATCATTTTCCCTGAATACCGATCATAAACCAGCTTTTGAGCGCGGCTTTCGCCCCGCTTCAAAGCTGTTATGAGCTGGCTTTCAGACTGAAAAAAAGGTAGTAGGCGCACCATATTGCGGACGTTTCAACTCGAAGATGCAGGTTGTTGTGGTTCTGGTTGCACGGTGGATCAAGAATTTTTTCAGGAAAACAAAAAAGGGGCTTAAAGCCCCTTCTCGTACTTGATCCCTGCTACGTAATGCAGCCATATAACTCTGGAAAGCCTAAAATTTATGGGTGCCATCAGGATAATTGCCGTAACAACGACGATAACATAAATCCAGCCACTTGGATCTCCAAAAACGTAGAAGAGCAAAAAAGCCAGAACTAGTGCGGCCCCACCGGAAAAACCGTAGCTAACATACATAGCTCCGATAAAATACCCCGGTTCTACTTCGTAGCGCAAGCCGCAGTGAGGGCAATGCTCATGCATCTTGTCGAAACCCGTTGGCGAATAGAACGGCTTTTGAAAGATTTTGCCCTTCCTACAACGAGGACATAGCCCGCTTAACACGGCTTGAGATTTTGAGACGTTGCTCATATTCTTTTCGGCTGTTCCGATACCAGAAATACCCCACTGCTGCAACCAATAAATAGGGAGCCACCAGCAGATACACGATACCGAAGTTAAGGTCGGACGCAACAACGCTCCGGCCATTGCTCACTGTACTCTCAACTACGCTCCGGCACATAGCGCACTGTGCCGAAACGTCCGGGGTCAAAACCACGAGCAGGGCAACTGCCAGAAAAATAACTTTTGCGAGAACATTCATGGTTGGTGTTTCTATTAAAAGGTGTAATACGGGGCAATCATGGCATACACGATTACTCCCGTTAAACTAACGTACAACCAAATGGGATAAGCCCATTTGACAGTAGCTTTATGCCGTGCAATTTGCCCGGATAGAGCAAAGTAAACGGCCCGCAACACAAACCACACCACCACGATAGACAATACGATGTGCGAGATCAACAAGAAGTAGTACACGGGACGAATCCAGCCCTCTCCGCCAAACGGCGTCGATGTGTGAGTAATGTGGTAAAGGATATAACTAACCAGAAAAACGGCTCCCAGTACAAATGCGCTCAACATGGTAATACGGTGGGCCGTTACGTTTTTCTGTCGGATGAAATAAAGACCAGCTATCAACAAAACAGACGTAAGTGAGTTGATAACCGCATTAAAAAAAGGCAAATTATTTGTCCAACTACCCAAATCAACTTTCAGACGGATACCCAGCATAACTGCTACAGCTACGGGTATAACCACGGCCAGTATGTTGATAATGCGGCTGGCCTTTCGCTCATCGGCAATCAGTGCGGGTTGCATTAGTTGATGGTTATTGCTTATTGTAAATGTCTAAAAGGACACGCGTTTCTAGAATAAGTCGGTCGACATCTTCTTTGTCTGTTCCGTCGTAAAAACCTCGGATTTGACCACGCTTATCTACTAAAACTAACTTTTCGCTGTGGATAAAAGTTTCGTCGGGCTTGTCATAACTAACCCCGTGATCGACCACAGGCAGGAAATAACCGCGTTGTGCCAGCGTGTAAATTTGAGCTTTGTCGCCAGTCAGAAAATACCATTTGCCTGGGATGGCGTTGTAGCGTTTCGCGTATTCTTTTAACTGTGCAGGCTGATCATTTACGGGGTCGACGGAGTACGACAAGAAAACAATGTCGGGTTTGTCGCGGAAAACATCCTGCACACGGGTTAACTGACTGGAAATTTTGGGGCAGATCGTACCACAGCGCGTAAAGAAAAACGAGGCAACGTGAACTTTGCCTTTAATAACTGAACTGTCGGTGATTGCTCCATCCTGATTGGTTAATCGAAAACCGGGCACGGTTCTGAAGAGTGTGTCAACCACCTCTTGGCCAAAATCGTTGATCTGTTTGCCCTTCAACGGTTCGCCCGTCGTTGAATCAATTACGGGTATGTATCGGCGTAGGGCGTAGTGATTTTGACCAAACCCCCGCAGCAATATATAGCCTAGTGCCGGGATCAAAAGTAACAGGATTACCAGGGTCTTTTTCATAGGTAGGTTGTGTTTGGTACAAAGCAAAACGCGGTTGATGCGGATAAAGCCGATACATTCGCCGATTAAAATAATCTAAGCGAGCCTGCATCGGAACATCTGCGTCAACCGCGTTCTTAAAGAGTGTTGCTCTATCGTAGCATGAAAATTGAGCCACCCTCCATCATAAGGGCTAACAATAACCAAACTACAAACAAACAAGGAAGCAGAATCGCCCAAATTAACCCTTTTGCCTCGTGTTTGAGGTGCATAAATTCACCGACAATGTAGAAGGCTTTAACAACCGTAAGCCCTACAAACAATGACGTTTTGAAATAGCCTGGCTTGATGAAGAAGGCGATGATAAACTCTAACGTTGTTACTGCTGCCAGAATCCAGAATACTTTCCAAATTTGACCAGTCTGTGCCGGTGCTACCTCTGTACCGGCATGATTATCGTGATGACTATGCGTTGCCATTATAGTAAAATCGTGGGAGATCGTTCAGAATTAAACCAGGTAGAAGAAGGTAAATACGAATACCCAGACAAGATCAACAAAGTGCCAATACAGACCGACTTTCTCAACCATCTCGTAGTGGCCCCGACGCTGATACAGGCCAGTTGCAGTGCGATAGAAAATCAGAATGTTAAGCAGCACCCCGCTGAATACGTGCGTACCATGGAAACCTGTGATGAAGAAAAACAGGTCGGCGAAGGCAGGAGGGCCATATTGGTTCTCCACCAAATTGGCTCCAAACACCGTCCGAACTCCCCCATCAACAACGTCTTTAACCTGCATTCCCTCCTCAGTGCCGTGGATAAAGTGGGTCCATTCCCAAGCCTGACAGCCCAAGAAAGCAAAACCACCGAGAATTGTCCAAAGCATGTATTTTTCAACCGTTGGGCGATCCATCCGGTGACCTGCCTCTACAGCCAACACCATCGTTACGCTACTGAAGATGAGGATGAATGTCATCAACCCCACGAACACAAGTGGCAGGTCCATTCCGTGAACGAACGGAAAGGCGTTATACACCTTGTCGGGGATTGGCCAATACATCGTTGAGAACTGGAAAGCTCCGTGAATGGCTTGGTCATACGCTGGAAAGCTAAACCGAATCAAACCATATGTTACGAGCAAAGCCGAGAATGTAAACGTATCTGAGATCAGGAAAAACCACATCATGAGTTTTCCATAACTCGCGTTCATTGGTTCGACACCACCCATCCAGGTTTTTTTGTCGAAAACTGCGGTTGACTCCGTTGTTACTGTCGTCGCCATGCGAATAATTTGTAGTAGGGCCTAACCCTACTGATTAATGGAAATAGATTAAAAATGCGAACAAATATAGCCAGAGCACATCCAAAAAGTGCCAGTATGTGGCGGCAATCTCCAACTGGTTTAAACTCTTCGCATGAATGCTCAATTGAAAAGCGGCCTTAAGGGCAAAGAGTAAAATAATTAAGCCGACAATTAAATGGAGTCCGTGAAACAATGTAAAAATATACATGAACGAACCAGCCGGGTTACCTACAAAGAAAACTTTCTGGTCGACCAACTGAACCCATCCCTGAAACTGCATGTACAGGAATATCACTCCGGCCACAAAAGTAATGCTTATCGCCGTACGCATTAACCCAAATCTGTCTTTTTTTGCTGCCAGATACGCCAGATGTATGGTTAAACTGCTAAAAAGCAGCACGGCCGTACTGTACGAGAACACAGCGGGAATGGTATATTCTAACCAATTCCCTTCAGCCCGACGTACTAGGTAGGCACTCGTAAAGGCGGCAAAGAACATGACACTACTAACAATGAAAAGCCACATGATGAACTTTTTAGGGTTCATTGAAAGGGTTTCATCAGGCTCTTCAAGGGTGTAATCGATACTTTCCAATTCCTCTTTCATATCAGAGCTTATCTAAAACGTAAGCGATCTGCACCAATGGCAGATACAAAAACGAATAAAACATCATTTGGAGGGCATTCCGATCCGTGCCCTGCTTCACTAAACGCCAGTTGAAGGCTATGAACCCCAAACCCGCCACCACAGCAACCCAAAGCGATATTTCGCCAGTGTAGCCCATCCATGTAGGCAGCAAACTGAATGGCACAAGCACCAACGTAAACACCAGGACCACCACGGCTGTTCTCAGCGATTTTGTATTGTCGAGTGGTAAAAGACGGAAGTTGGCCCGTTTATAGTCGTCATCGAGCACCCAGGCAACCGCCCAAAAGTGCGGAAACTGCCATAGAAACTGCACGGCGAACATAACCAAAGCTTCCAAATCAATTGTTCCTCTAGCGGCAACAAAACCAATCAACGGTGGAAGCCCCCCTGGTATAGCCCCCACAAACACAGCAATTGATCCCACCCGTTTCAAAGGCGTATACGCGAAACTGTACAGTAAATAGGAAACGAACGATATAGCAGCCGTTAATGGATTGAACCACAATGCTTGAATCAATATGCCACCGAACAGCAACAACCCGGCAAAATACAATGCGTTGCGCTTTGTTAACCGGCCCGATGGCAACGGACGTTTACCCGTTCGGTTCATCATCCGATCAAGTTCGACCTCAAGAGCCTGGTTGGTTGCGTTTGCAGCACCCGTAATCATCAGACCGCTAACACTGAACAGAAGAATCAACCCCACATTGTATGAACCAGACGTTGCCAGCATGTAGCCAAGCGCGCCCGACAAGCCCACGATAACGGCCAAACGGAGTTTTAGCAACTCAACGTACGCCTTAAACGTAGACCGTATCGAAACCTGCGCTAACTCTACCTTCTCTTCTACAGACATCATATCCTTTCGCCTAATTAGCCAGCAACTGCCTCTTGTTTAAGAACAAAATCAGCACGAATTGTATTCCCAATGCAACGATAGCAATCGTCAAATGTATGGGCTGCGCGTAGGCAGGCATTCCGAAATGAGCCAAAATGATGCCCGTTGCTACCTGAACTCCAGTTAGGGCAACTGCCCAATACCCAAAAGTGGCAATAAGGCCCCCGGTGATCTCTTTTCTAAAGTACCAGTACCAGACTAACTGAGTGCCCACAACTACCCACGAAAATGATCGGTGGATAATGAAACGAATACCCAAGTTATCGGCCCACTCGCTTCGCCCTGCATCGCCTAACTGATGAGCCACATGATCGACTTCTTCTCTTACCTGCGTTCCCAACAGAATCTGCACAAGTAACACTGCCGTACTTAACCATAATAAGCGGTTGCTGAATAGTTTTGTTTGGAACCCATCAATTCCAACGCTGTCTGCATATGAACGGGCAGTAACGTATAGGAGAACCGCAACAATCACAATGGCTACCAACATGTGGAGGGTGATCATCCACGGGGCAAGAATGCTTGATACGACTTTTGAGCCGAGCCAACCCTGAAACCCTACCAATACAAACCCGATAAGACTCAGTATTGTAATGAGTCGGTCTGTTCGCCAGTAGCGAAGCGATGCCAGAAGAGTAAGGAAAATAAAAAACCCAGTCAGAACGCCTAAGAGCCGATTAACGTACTCAATCCACGTTTTGACCGGGTTAAAGATCGTATCGGCGTATCCCCGATGACTGTAGATCTCCTGATAATTGGAGGGTAGCTGCGACACATCGGTCGGCGGAACCCACTGGCCAAAGCACTTTGGCCAATCGGGGCAGCCCATCCCGGAGCCGGTTCCTCTAACGATCCCACCTGCCAAAATAACGAGGTAGATAATTGCGACCGTTAGAAGAGCCAGTCTCCGAAATTGCTGATTATGACGAAGAGATGTCATCTTTTTATTGACAGTCAATAGAGAGCTGACATCTCTTTAGAATTAATGAGGTTGCTTAAACTGATCATTCAAGTTTTGAGCCTCTATCTCTTTCTCTAAACCGATCAGCTCATTCTCATGAGGAAGATTCGACTCTGGAGTTTGCGAATAAGGCACGTTCTGAGGAATAAAGTCATCCTTTGCGCCTGGCTTGCTGTAATCATAAGGCCAACGGTATACAGCAGGGATTTCGCCCACCCAGTTGCCGTGGCCCGGATTGATCGGTGCAGTCCATTCCAATGTGTTGGATTTCCACGGATTCTGTGGTGAACGCTTACCACGGAACAAGCTATATACAAAGTTGAACAGGAACAAGAACTGAGCCGAGAATGTGATAATGGCCGCTATGCTAATGAACGAGTTCATATCAGCGAAGATATTCTTCGTGAAGTCATAGCTTGTGAACGCGTAATACCGACGTGGGAAGCCTGCAATACCAATGTAGTGCATCGGGAAGAACACGCAGTAGATACCAATGAAGGTCATCCAGAAGTGTACGTAACCGAGTTTCTCGTTCATCAAACGACCAAACATCTTTGGAAACCAGTGATACACACCTGCCAGAAGACCAAAAGCCGACGAAGCACCCATCACTAAGTGAAAGTGAGCCACTACGAAGTAGGTGTCGTGTAACTGGATATCTAACGCTGAATTACCCAAAATCAAACCCGTTACACCACCTGAGATAAAGAATGATACCAGACCAATAGAAAACAACATACCCGGTGTAAACCGGATGTTACCGCGCCAGAGTGTCGTGATGTAGTTGAACGCTTTAACTGCCGAAGGAACAGCAATAATAAGCGTCAGGAACATAAAGATTGACCCTAAAAACGGGTTCATGCCTGTAACGAACATGTGGTGTGCCCACACGATAAATGCCAGGAACGCTATGCCCATCATAGACGCAATCATGGCCCGATAGCCAAAAATTGGCTTGCGAGCGTTGGTTGCAATAATCTCCGATGTAATGCCCAAGGCAGGTAACATCACAATGTACACCTCGGGGTGACCCAAGAACCAGAATAAGTGCTGGAACAAAATAGGACTACCACCCACGTTCGGCAAAGCTTCACCATTGATGTAGATTTCCGACAGATAGAAGCTAGTGCCAAACGACCGGTCGAAAATCAGCAACAGTGCTGCTGAGAGCAGTACCGGGAACGAGATAAGTCCCAATACGGCCGTCAGGAAAAACGCCCAAATGGTTAGCGGCAGCTTACTGAAAGACATGCCCCTCGTCCGTAAGTTGATTACAGTGGTGATATAATTGATACCACCAAGCAACTGCGACACAATGAACAGGGCCATGCTAGCTAACCACAGCGTCATACCCAATTCCGAGCTTATGTGGGCCTGTGGTAATGCACTCAATGGTGGATAGATTACCCAACCTCCACCAGCGGGGCCAGTTTCGAGAAATAGTGAAGCGAACATCAACACACTAGCCACAAAGAAGAACCAGTATGAAAGCATGTTTAGAAATCCCGATGCCATATCGCGGGCACCTACCTGAAGTGGAATCAGGAAGTTTGAGAATGTTCCACTCAAGCCAGCCGTCAATACAAAGAACACCATGATAGTTCCGTGCATTGTAACAAGAGCCAGATAGAAGTTCGGGTCAAGCTTGTTCGATTCGTTGATCCAACCCCGCAGAATTGGCTTCAGAAAGCCAAGTTCCATGTCGGGGAAGCCCAGTTGAAGTCGGAAAATCACCGACATGCTAATACCAATAATTGACCAGAAAATACCTGATATCAGGTACTGCTTTGCAATCGTTTTGTGATCTTCTGAGAAGATATATTTGCGCCAGAAGCTATCTGGCTCGTGATGCTCGTGTTCCTCTACATGTGCGTGAGGGGCGAGATTCGTTTCTACTGTTGCCATCTGTTTGGATAGGTTCGTAATTACAATTAACGCAAAGAAACACTTGCAGCCGCACCGCCCTGCTGGGTCGAGGCCGTTGTACTATCAGAAGGGGCAGCAGCGTCGGCGGGGAGATACTTAGCCGCTTTTGCCTTTAGATTAGCCGGTATCCGAGAAGCATACTCAGGAAACGAGGTAAGCAGTGGTTTCTGCTCAGCACACCATTTTTTCCATGAGTCTTCATCTTCAACAATCAACCGAACGCGCATGGAGAAGTGTCCCCGACCACATACCTCGGTACAAGCGATTTCATACGTAAAGTCCTGATTGTTCAGCTCATTTTTCATCTGCTCAGTCGTCTTGTCGGCGGTGAACCAGAAGCGCGTTGGCATACCTGGAACGGCGTCCATTTTCACCCGCATGTGCGGAATAAACACACTGTGAAGTACGTCACGAGCGCGTATCTTCAACGCGATTGGCTTTCCCACAGGAATGTGCATTTCCGTTGTCGAGGTGAAGTCATCAAATGCTTTCTCGTCAGAGTAGTCGATACCCACCTCATTATTGTTATCGGTAAGCTTGTAATTGTAATTACCGAGCTTGTTGTCGTCAACACCAGGGTAGCGTACAATCCAGTTGAATTGCTTGCCAACGATCTCGATCTCCTGGGCACCTTGTGGGGCTTCCGACATAATGTCGCGCCAAGCACGCCATCCTGTAAATACCATCACAGCCATTACTACAGCCGGAACCACTGTCCAAATCAACTCCAATTTGTGATTCTCTGGGTAATACGCTGCTTTGTACCCTTTACGGGCCTGATACCGATAAGAGAAATAAAACAGAATTACGTTTGTAAGAACAGCCGAGAACGTAACGATAGCCATCGAAATCCAAAACAACTCATCGGTTCGCCGACCATGTGGCGAGGATGCCTCAGGCAAAAAATACTGCGTCGAGTGCATGAAGGACCACGTTGCCGCTATGCCACCTAAAATCAGGAACACCATAAACATGGCTCCGTTGATTTTGTTGCTAATGCCCGTGTAACTGCTGTCGTCGCCATCTTCGGTCCCGCCAACATTCCGTACTACGGCTGCCATACGAGATACAACCACGGCTGCCATAGCCAGGAAGATAACTGCTAATAAACCAACTATGTAGATCATAAACGTACGAGGTGTTAAATGTCGTGATGAATTGCTTCTTCAATCATCGGGTGGTTCTTCGGATACAGATTTGCCTTGGCAAGCTGTGCCGACATAGACCACATAAAACCACAGGCAAAAATCAAAATCATACCGAACTCAATCGGTCCAAAGCCACCATGCTCACCTACCGTGCCGGGCATAATGTTGGTATAAAAATCGAAGTAATGACCAACGATGATACCCCAACAAGCGATCTTCAAAATGTTCGTAACTCGCTTCGCATCCCTTGTCATGAGAACGAGGAATGGAAAGACAAAGTTTAGAAATAAGGTGATAAAAAACGGAGCTTTGTAGATGCCGCCGTACCCACTAAAACGCTCTCTGTAATAGATGGTTTCCTCAGGTAAGTTGGCGTAATAAATCAGCATAAACTGCGCAAACCACACGTATGTCCAGAAAATACTGAACGCAAACATAAACTTGCCCAAATCATGCAGGTGATTCTCGTTAACGGCTTGCAGGTAGCCGCGCTCGCGCAACGTCACAACGGTAAGTGTCATAACGGCAAGACCTGCCACGTGCCAACTTGCCAACGTATACCAGCCAAACATGGTCGAGAACCAGTGTGAATCAATTGACATCACGAAGTCCCAGGCTGAGGTAGACGAGGTAACAGCAAATACAACCAGAAACACCACACCAAATTTGATGCTCTTGTCGTAATATTCAGTTCCACCTTCAAGGTCTTCACGAAGTGAAAAGTTACGTAATAGCCTCCACAGGCCATACCAGGCAACAAAGTAGAAGATCAACCGGCCTATGTAGAACGGTGTATTCAGGAACCCGTGCTTACCTGCAATGATAGGGTCGTAATCTTCACTTTTGGGATCATACAAACCCTCGTGAGTCCAGTGAAATAAATCGTGACCAGCTACGAAGAAGGTGACCAATATAACTACTGCTGTTACCGGCAAAAAAGCAGGCATTGCTTCGGGAATCCGCTTAAATACGGACGACCAGCCTGCCTGAGCCAGATAGTTATACGAAATGAAAAACATGCCAATGACTGAAATGCCGGTAAAATAGACGCCATTCAACCACAGGTTAGCCCACAGGCGAGTTGTCCATTTATAGCCGTGTTCGCCTTCGTGGCCAGTACTATGGCCTTGACCTTGAACCACTTCGTGAGAGTGTTCTCCAACGCCGGATGCGAGCAAAAAAGCACCAATTGCAACCAGGGCAACCCCCGCTCCGATGCCAATCAGCAACCGACGCTTGGATTCACCTGTGAATTCGTATTCTTGTTCCAGCGATGGTATTGCGTGAACAGATGCCATTCGTTTAGATTTTAACCTTGTTGTAGTTTATGAACGTACTGAACGATTTTCCACCGCTCTTCCGGTGTCATCTGCGAGCCATGTGGCCACATGCGACCTTTACCGTGCGTAATGACGTGGAAAACGTGTCCATCGTTCATTGTTTTGTAGGCGTCTGCCGAATAGCTGGGAACCCCCTTATATTGTTTACCAACCAGACCGTCGCCTTTGCCGCCTTCGCCATGACAGTGAGTGCAATAGCGAGCGTACAGCAGTTTGCCTTCTTCCAGCGTCTTTTCAGTCTCTGGGATTGGATTTGTCAACGTGCGTTCAGCAATGGCAATACTATCTTTTGGAATGTTGTAGATCATCAGATCGGCTGACGAGCTGTCTCCTGTTCCAAAGCGAGTATGGTAGTTTGGACGGGCCACCGTGCCTTGAGCTGGCATCCGCATATTAAGCCCCATCGGATTGACTTTATTAGAGTCGACCTGCTCGTAGGGTTCATAACCAACCGGCTCGTACATCTGAGGAGCATACTCTACCCCGGTGTCATCATGATCTTTTGAACAGGATGTGTTCAGGGTCATGATGCCCATAAAGGCCAGCGATGCAAGTGTTATTTTTCGAACTATCATTGTTGTAGACCTTCCGATTAAAACTGCTTAACGTTAACCTCAGCCGCTCCTGATTCCTTCAGAATTTGCTCAATTCGCCCTTCACCCAGTCCGTTCTTGCTCAAATCAATAGCCATCGCGAATTTGTTGTCGGTCGTACGCAAATCGAACATAAGCGGCTTAACACTTGGGCCGAGGCCATTCGATACGATGAATGTACCAACCATACCCAGTGCGCAGAAGAGAACTGTAAGCTCAAAAATGACCGGGATATAGACCGGAAATGAGTAAGAGTCCTTACCACCTACAATCATTGGCCAGTCGAACTTTTCGGTATAGGCTGTCAAGGATAAAGCGGTCAATGTGCCACTAAGACCAAACATGAAAGCAGCGATACCTAATTTAGTGCGGGGGTGACCGAGTGCGACATCCAACCCGTGAATCGGGAAGGGCGTGTACACTTCATGAATCCGTACCCCTGCTTCTTTAACTTCTTTTACGGCTTTCAGCACCACATCATCATCATCGAAGATGCCGACCAGAAATTTGCCACCGTTGTTATGTGAATCTGACATTGTTTCGTGTGAGTGCGTGGGTTATTCAGCGTCTTTGTTAAATGTTGGGTTAGCAACACGCTCGCCTTTGGCAACACCCGATACAGATACGGGCAGTTTCTCCGACGATGATTTGATGATTGCTTTCACCTCAGCCATGTTAACAACCGGCAGGAACTTGGCAAACAACAAGAAGAGCGTAAAGAAGAAGCCAAACGAGAAAATGTAGTCACTGATGTCGAACAACGTTGGGTGGAACATGGCCCAGCTCGATGGCAGGTAATCGCGGTGAAGGGACGTAACAATAATTACAAACCGCTCAAACCACATACCAATGTTCACGATAACCGACAGAACAAACGTCCAAACCACCGAACGACGAACCGAACGAATCCAGAAAAGCTGTGGCGAGATTACGTTACAGGTCATCATAGCCCAGTATGCCCACCAATATGGTCCGGTTGCCCGGTTGATGAACGCGTAGGTCTCGAACTCAACACCCGAATACCAGGCGATGAAAAACTCGGTCAGGTAAGCAACTCCCACAATAGAACCCGTCAAGGTGATGATCTTGTTCATCGACTCGATGTGCTCGACCGTAATGTAATCTTCTAGGCGGAACACCACCCGGATAATCAGCATCAGGTTTTGCACCATTGCGAAGCCGGAGAAGATAGCACCTGCTACGAAGTATGGAGGGAAAATGGTAGTGTGCCAGCCTGGAATAACCGAGGTAGCAAAGTCCATACTTACAATCGTGTGTACCGAGAGTACGAGTGGTGTCGATAGACCCGCCAGAATCAAGCTCATGTATTCGTAGCGTGCCCACGTCTTGGCTGCTCCGTTCCATCCGAGCGACAATGCGCCGTAGATGTAGCGAGACACTTTGCTACGGGCGCGGTCGCGAATGGTGGCGAGGTCAGGAATCAGACCCATGTACCAGAACACCAGCGATACGGTGAAGTACGTGCTGATAGCGAACACGTCCCAAACGAGGGGCGACTTAAAGTTCACCCACAGTGAACCGAACGTGTTTGGCAGTGGCAAGGCCCAGTAGGCCATCCAGGGGCGACCCATGTGCATAACAATAAAGCTTGCGGCACACAATACGGCGAAGATAGTCATGGCCTCCGCAGCACGGTTAACGGCAGTCCGCCACTTTTGACGGAACAGCAGCAGGATGGCGGAGATCAGTGTACCGGCGTGACCGATACCTACCCACCAAACGAAGTTGGTAATATCCCAGGCCCAGCCTACAGTCTTGTTCAACCCCCAAACGCCCAGACCTTCCCACCAGGTCCAGCAAACGCAGGCGGTGCCATAGATCAGTACGATGACCGAAATGGTAAAAGCGATTGTCCACTCGCGAGTCGGACGACCCTCTACCTGTCTGCTCACGTCCTCCGTTACATCGGCGTACGTTTTACCGCCGGTAACTAATGGAGTTCTTACGGACGAAGTGACATGCATGGTTTTATCTTAATTAATTACGTTGTCTTTTCTACGAACTATGCTTGCGACTCCTGAACAGACTCTTGTTTCGGGCCTTCGTCTTTATTCCGAATCTTGGTCAGATACGATATTTGGGGCCGAACGTTGATTTCTTCCAGTACGTGGAAAGCCCGCGACTCCAGTTCGGTAGCGAGTACTTTCGAGATCGAGCTTTCAGGGTTGTTCATGTCCCCAAACACGATAGCGTTGGTCGGGCAAGCCTGCGCACAAGCCACCTGAACCTCATCGGGCAGCAACCGACGACGCTCTTTCTTAGCGGTCAGCTTGCCTTCCTGAATACGTTGCACACAGAACGAGCACTTCTCAATTACACCCCGCGAACGAACCGTAACGTCGGGGTTGATGACCATCTTACCGAGGTCATTATTGAAATGGTAATCGAAATTGTCGTTGTCGAAGTACTTGAACCAGTTAAACCGGCGCACTTTGTATGGACAGTTGTTGGCGCAATAACGCGTACCGATACAACGGTTGTACGTCATTTGGTTCAGGCCTTCTGTGCTGTGTGTCGTGGCCAATACAGGGCAAACCGTCTCGCAAGGAGCGTTTGAGCAGTGCTGACACAGCATGGGCATATGCGTTACCTCTGGATTAGCCGAGGCAACCTCTAATGCTTTATAATCGCCTTCTTCCCCATCGCTGCTGTAGTAGCGGTCGATACGCATCCAGTGCATTTCGCGACGCATAATTACCTCGTCGCGACCAACTACCTGAATGTTGTTCTCCGAATTACAGCCGACAATACACGTTCCGCAACCAATACATGAGTTCAGGTCGATAACCATACCCCACGAGTGGTTGGGCTTACCGTAACCATTCCAGAGTGTGATGTCGGTAGGCGTTACCGGTCCTTCTGATGTTTCAACTTTCGGACGATAGCTACCAGCCGCTTTATCTTTCTTGTAAGCTGCCAACGTAGTCTCCTGCAACACAGCGCGACGACCCATTACGGTCTCGTGCGTTTGCGTTTGCGCAATCTCGCGACGACCCGAAGCACCTTCTACTTTAGCATTTACTGCCGAGAGATTAATGTAGCCGTTGGTGATCGACACAAACGGGTAAGCGTTTTTGCCAACGGTGTTGGCAGAACGCCCAGCTTTCTCGCGACCATACCCGATGGCAACGCCAATCGTGTTATCGGCCTGACCCGGCTGAATCAGCACAGGCACTTCGATAGCGGCTTTACCGTCGACCGATACGCTGACCATATCGCCTTGCTCCCAACCTTTTTCTTTGGCTGTTTTCTGCGAAATGGTAGCATAATTATCCCAGCACGCTTTCGTAACGGGATCGGGCAGTTCTTGCAACCAGGGGTTGTTTGCCAATGCTCCCGTACCGACACCTACCGTTTCATAAAGAGCTAGCTCGATGTTGTTGGTTGGACGATAACGCTGGGCGATGGCAGAACCCGCCACTCCCAAAGTACCCGCGTTGAACGACGCACTTGAGGCAGCAGTAGCACCTTTGTTAGGTTCAAACACACCGTCGTTCAAGGTCTGAATCCAGAATTGGTCGAACGAACCGGCTCCACTTGCCTGTGAATACAGGTTTGTGCGCCAGTAGTTCTTCAAGTATGCCTGGAAATCATTCGGACGACCAGCCCATGTCAACAGGCTTGTCTGGAACTGACGGGTCTTGTAGATGTGCGTAATGGCTGGCTGCGTGATGCTGTAGAATCCGCGCTTGGGTTCGGCATCACCCCAGCACTCCAGATAATGAGGAGCAGGTGTGATGTATTTGCACAAGGAAGCGGTCTCGTCAGCCCGGTCAGCGAATGACAGCGACAGGGCCATCTTCGGCAGAGCGTCGGCCAACTCAGCACCACGGGGGTGATCGTAGACCGGGTTAGCTCCGAAGAACATAACGGCCTGCACGGTGCCCGCTTTGGCCTCGTTAATGAAGGCGTTCATCTGTCCGTCGTTACCCTGACGGTAGTTGAGCGGTGTGCCGAGGTCGATGGTCGAGCCGTAGCTGCCCAACAGGCTGTTCAGCGCGTTAACGACAATCTGAACGTTCGGGTCGTTAGAACCAGAAACCACCAAAGCGCGTCCGCGTGAAGCAACAAGGTCGGCAGCGGCTTTATCGAGATACTGCACCTCTGTTGCCGTAACACCAGCTATCGACGCGCCACCTAGTTTAGCAGCTACTTTGTTATATAAAGAAGCAACTACCAAACCCTCCTGCGAAGGCTTGTAGGTACCCCGGTAATCGGCGTTGCTACCCGTCATCGACATAATGGTCTCAAACTGATAGTGACGCGACATGTCTTTTTTGGTTGCTCCGACCTTGCGACCTTGTGCGTAGGGTAAGGCAAAGTCGAGTGGAGCCACCCATGTGCCAAGGAAGTCGGCCCCGATGCTCACAATTGTTTGAGCGTTATCGAACCGATACGACGGAACAACGGCCTGACCAAATGAAATCTGGTTTGCCTGAATCAAACCCGACACCGAATTCACGTCGTACTGGATGTGGCGGGCCGTTGGGTATTTAGCAACAAAATCAGCCACAACCGCTTTGGTGGATGGGCTGATGATCGTTCCTGTTATAATCCGAATAGCACCACCCCGACCAGCAACCGTGTTCAATTGGTTAATGATTTCGCGGTCGGCCACCTCCCACTTGACATCCGTTTCGCCACGCTTGGGACCTTTCAGTTTGTCGATATCATACAGCGACAGGACCGAAGCTTGTACCCGAGCAGTTGTGCCGCCCTTTGTTATGCTCGAAGCTGGATTACCTTCAATTTTGATAGGGCGACCTTCGCGGGTTTCCACCAGGACTGGGGCATAATCTCCATTCTCAGCATACGTCGAAGCGTAATAATCAGAAATGGACGGGAACGTGAACTCAGGCTTATTTAAGTACGGAATGGCTTTCCGAACGGGTGCTTCGCAGGCTGCCAGTGAGACAGCAGCCATACCAAACCCCATTGCTTTTAAGAAATCACGGCGTTGGGGGTCTTTACCCAACAGGTCTTCTTCTGAGTTGACGTTAGCAAATTCCGAGTTTGCATTTTTTACAAACTCACTATCGTTCCGCAACTCTTCAACACCCTTCCAATACCGTTTGGTCGTATTCTCCATGTGTAAATGAATGATCGAATTAGTAGTGGCACTTTGAACACTCAAGACCACCGATATTGGCAACTTTAAGAGGTTCTTTGGTCTCTTTCTTGTGTAGGGCTACGAGTTTGTCGTAATAGGCGTTGTCTTTGGTGTTTACCTCCGTTTTGCGGTGGCAGTCGATACACCAGCCCATTGTGAGTGACGACCGTTGCTCCACAACTTCCATCTTCTCGATTTCGCCGTGGCAGGTCTGACACTGAATATTACCAACGTTTACGTGTTGCGCGTGGTTGAAGTACGCCAGATCGGGCAGGTTGTGAACCCGAACCCATTCGATAGGGCGGTTCTGCTCGATAGCCGCGTAGATCTTCTGAATTTCGGGCGACTCCTTCTTGATGACCCCGTGGCAATTCATACAGATGTTGGCCGCCGGAATCGTGGCCGATTTGCCCTTATTCACACCCGTGTGGCAATAGTTACAGTCGATCTTGTACTGACCAGCGTGCAATTTGTGTGAATACTGGATGGGCTGCTTTGGTGCGTAGCCCTGCTGAATACCGACACTAAACGTGCCGTCGATAATAGCCTTTGTGGCAACCAAAACGAAAAGCCAGATCACGACCGAACGCACAATAGAGTTGTTGACCGTGTTTGTTAGGCCCGTCCGCAGACGATCAACCAACGAAGCTCCTGTTGCGGCTGTACCCTCGGCTGTTACACCAACCGGCTGAACAGCTTTTGAAAGGATAGTCACGATAACGAGCAACACCCCCAACACAAGCAGCATCACGATCAGCAGGGCAACCAGCACGAACGTGAACAGGCTTGATGGTGAACCACCTCCGTCGCCCGTTTGAGTTGAAGTGGCTGCCGAGGTTCCTCCACCAACTACCGCTGCCGCAGCGGGCGCAGCGTTTGCAGAATCAACATAGTCAAGAATACTTTTAATGTCGTCGTCCGTTAGATTCGGAAAGTTCGACATCTGAATCTTGTTGTACTTGTTGAACACCTGAACTGCGTACGCATCGCCAGTAGCAATCAAAGCCGATGAATTACGAATCCATTTCTGCAACCAAGCCTCTCCGGGAGTCCGTTGCCGAACGCCTTTCAGGCCTGGTCCAACCAATGCTTCCTCGGTAACTGCGTGGCACTGAGCACAGTTGTTGTTAAACAACGATTTGCCCTTCTCCACGTCTCCACCGCCACTCGCTGGGGCTGGTGTTGCCGCTGCCGGACCACCACCGGCTGCCGCCACCGAGTCCTGCGCATTCGTCTGGCTACCGTTAAATAAAAGGGCCAACGAAAGAGCCAATGCTCCGCAAAACTTCGACAAACGACTCATTCTCAGTAATTTATCTTGTGAGTTATTATACATGATTCTTACCAACTTTTATTGGCACACAAAAGTAATGCACGATTGCTGTTTACCCAAACGTTGACTTTTGATATTTTAACCCCTCTTTTAATTTAGAAGAGGTTTAAGCAGAGCATCCTAAAACTCTCATTTAACCGTTTGTTGAGCAAAAATTGTTTAGGATTTCTGTTTTTAATAGAGTGCCCTTAACACAACAAAACCCGCCTTACGGCGGGTTTTGTAAATCACCACGGTTTGATGCTTACTGGTGCTATTTTATCACAACGTTATTCGCTTCAAGTTGTCCCCCGGCATCCGGTCGACCAAAAAACTAATCGGATCAACGCCCGCTTCGTAGGGTTCTTCCTTAACCCTGAACGTGTAGGTTCCCTCTTTTTTGTTAAACCGCTCGCGCCGAACGGCTAACAATTTGCCTTGTTTCTTTCCCGTAGCTGGTTTGCCGTACACACCTACGTCGATCCAATCGTTCAGGCGGGCGGGCGTCTCGCGGCCAAGTGAGTCGGCGCGGTATTTCTCGGTTTGAACCGAGACCGTGACCTCATATTGACCATCGCTCAGCTTTTTGGCTGATGCTGCCGTAGCTCGGTTGTTGAAAATGGTCATCTGCTCAAACAGGTCCTTAATCAGATATTGGAGTGAGTCGGGCGTATTAGACTTTAAGCGATCTACGAGTGCATAGGCGTTCGGATAGGGCGGCTTGCGGTAGGCGTAGTTTTGGACTAAATCGCGCAGGGCGGTATTCACCGTTTTCTCACCCAGCATTTCTTTCAGGTTGAACATAACCAGGCTTCCCTTCTGGTAATGAATATACCCCTGGTTCTCGACCTTTTCGAGCGGCACCTCCTTTTGCGACTCCGAACCCCGCGAGTCTAAGTAGCGGTCAACCTCAAAACTCAAAAACCGCTTCATACGGTCACGTCCATACGCCTTTTGCATCACCATCAAAGCCGAGTATTGCGCGAGCGTTTCCGAGAGCAACGTTGCCCCCTGCATCTCGGCACCTACCACCTGATGCGCCCACCATTGGTGCCCCATCTCATGCGCCACCACGTATTTGACCATGTCAACGTCGGTTTCCGGGTCAATTTTTGAAATAAAACCAATAGCCTCTGAATAGGGCATGGTGCCAGGAAACGCCTGCGCAAACCGGGCATAACGCGGAAATTCGATTATACGGGCTTGTTTGTGGCGGTATGGCCCAAAGTTTTCCGTGAAATAAGTCAGCGAGTTTTTGACTGACTCACTCATGTTCCGCACGTTGTAGGGATGCTGTTTGTCGTAATACACCTCCACATCGATCCCATTCCACTTACTTCGATTCACCTCGTACCGGGCAGAGATAAACGAATAAAAATTGAGCGATGGATGGTCGAGTTTGTATTGGAAATACCGTCGGGGCTTGCCCTGTTCATCGTTCTGCTTCCACTCTTTCAACAACGAGCCGGGAGCCACCGCGATTTGGTCGGGTGAGGTGCTGATGGTGGTTTCGACCATCACCCAATCGGCGTTGTTGTTCAGATAGGTGTTCATGCACTTGTCGGTGCAGTTGCGCGTGAGGGCAGGCATCCGGGCACGTTCGGGGAGGTCATACTTCCGGCGGTCGTTCTTATCGCCCAACTCGCCTGCTTCCTGATAGCCAATTTGCGGACAGATATCGTAGCTGTCGAAGAACGAACCGTTCTCGTTAATCTGCTTTGTAAACTGCACTTCGTTCTCAAAACCCTGTCGGATTCGCTTCGTTACGAACTGCATACCCATCGAGTCGCCGGGGGCAAGGGCGGGGTTGAGCTTGTAAATCTGGAATTGTAACTTGTCGTCATTCAATACGGGTTTAGCCCGGTCAATCGACAACGTATAGGCTAAACGGTTCGGCAATGACACAAAAATGGAGTCGATGGGAAAACTGCTTCGATTCACCAGTTGCATGGTACCTTTCACCGTCAGATTGCGCTCTTCTGGGTAAACAGCAATGTCATATTTGACGTCGGTGATGCGGGGCTGTGGTCGGTTCTGGTATTTTTTGTACGCCTTCTCATAGGCAACCATTCGTTTCTCGCCTGCTTTGCCTGTCTCGTAGGTGTTCAAAACCTTGGTGTTGTAAAAAATCCAGCTACCAACGCCAATCAACGCAAAGACTAATCCACCCACGATGAGCCGGTTTGGTCCGGCTAAAGCCGCCTGAGCCGACATGAAGCGATTGCGCCAGGCGGTGTCTTTCCCCCGCACCCAGAATAAAATGGCGACCATGGTGAGTAAAGCCGTCCACAAAAGCCAGTACCCCCTGAACCAGGCAAACGTTTCGACGAATGGGCCGTAGCCATTCATGTCGGAGTACGTATGGTTAGGCGAGGCATTGAACTGCACCAGATTGCTTTGCACGTCGAGTGGCTCCCATATATATAGGTTAGCGATCAGCACGACAACCACAGCAAAAAACGCCACGTATTTATTATTGACCAGCGTGTGGATGAGCATCGACAGCACAATGACCGGAATGAAACGCAGGATGTCGAGCACGAAAAACTCGGTGAGGTACTGTTTCCAGTCGAAGTTTGTGTAGCCTTTCAAGGCCTGCGTCGCGACACCCGCCAGCAGGCACAGGACCATAACAATAGCCAGGATACCAACCATAGCGAGGGCCTTGCCTACAAACACCGACCAATTGCGGTGGGGCATCGAATCGTAAATCTGATCCAAATCGGCGTCGCGCTCCTTCCAGATCAATGCGCCTGAATAGAAGATGATGATTGCTGACAAAAACAGCACAATCGTACTGTGAATCTGTTGAATAATCTGATAGGTGACGGGGTATGAGGTCAGCCCATAAAACTTGTCGGCATATTGCAGCGAAAAGCCCATGTTCAGCAAGCCCGCAAACAGAATGACAATGAAGGCTGTCCCCTTTATGGTTCCGACAAAATCGGTTTTGAACACCCGGATCATCTGCGCCCATTGTACGCCGTATCCTGTGTGTTGCGTAACAACGGGTAACGGGCGCAAGGGCGCAAAAACGGCCTTGCTTGCGGCATCGTCGGGTAATGAATCGCGTTTTGATTTTTTGACGGCCTTCGATTTTTCTTCAAACGAGAACCGCACGTAGGCCAGTGCCAACAACAGAACACCCACGCCTACCCAAATAGCCCGATTGAGGAGCATTTGCGGATATCCTAACCCAACCGAAAGGGTGTTTTTGTCGTTAACCGTCCAGTATTTCGTAACGAGTTGGAATGGACCGAAACCGAGCGCGTCGAAATAAACGGCTAAGTGCTCATATTCCACGTCGCTCAGGAAGTTGCCTGCGATCAATTGCGCCACGAGCAACACAATGGCCCCAATAAACGCCGTGATCGACGAGCGGGTGAGCACAGCCAACATAAAAATAAATGCCCCCGATAAAAAGGTGTTCGGAATGGCCATTGTGAGAAAGCTGTTCGCGTGGGCCGACCAAACAATGGGTCCATACCGCTCGGCCTCAGTAGCTCCTGTAATGATACCAACCCATTGCCCAAACAGAATTCCAATGGAGATCCCCAAAAACGGAATCAATGCAACGATGTACGAACCCAGGAAACGCCCTGCCAGATACGCCAGTTTGCTGATGGGCGACGAGAAGACAATCTGACTCGTTTTGTAGCTGAAATCGCGGGTGGCCGCGCTCTGCACAAAGGCGGTGGTCATGAGCAGGGCGAAAATGCTCCAGACCCCAAATTGATTTTGAATAACGTAAGGCGCGTTCTTGAAAATATTGCCAAACGAACCCCCAATCGTTAGATCGTCGGAGGCTGTGGCCCAGGTGAACATCAGGATGTTCACGAACATAAATACCCACACCATCGGTTGCCGGAGCCAATAGCGGATCTCAAACGTAAAGATGTGCTTAAACATGGGCACCGGCGTTTATGGTTGAAAAGAACACATCTTCCAAATCGGGCGACGCCTGCTCAAAGCCGTCGCTGGGTCGTCCCTCGCTTAGTACGTGAATCAGCGGTTTTCCGGCTACCAGCTTGTTCGAGATCACTGTGTGCGTTTGCTGGTAAGTAGGCAGGTCGGCTTTGCTGATCGACTTCGCCCAGATTTTACCATCCAACGACTTCACGGCTGCTTGTGGCGATCCGCCATACAAAACCCGCCCCTGATGAATAATGGCCATATTGTTACAGAGTTCCATCACGTCCTGAACGATGTGCGTGGAGAGAATCACAATGACATTCTCGCCAATCTCCGATAGTAAGTTATAAAAGCGGTTGCGCTCGCCGGGGTCAAGGCCCGCCGTGGGTTCATCGACGATAATGAGCTTGGGGTCGCCAATAAGGGCTTGGGCAATGCCAAACCGCTGTTTCATACCGCCTGAGTAACTACTAACGGCTTTTTTGCGGTGTTCGTAGAGGTTTACGCGGTGAAGCAGGGCCTCAACGAGTTCTTTCCGCTCGCGGCCATTGGTGATGCCCTTCAGAATGGCGAAATGGTCCAGCAGATCGGTCGACGACACTTTTGGGTACACACCAAACTCCTGCGGCAAATAACCCAGCATTCGCCGGACGGTCTCTTTGTCTTTTAATACATCAATGTTAGCTAACTGGGCAGAGCCGCTGTCGGCATCCTGAAGGGTGGCAAGCGTACGCATAAGGGTCGATTTACCGGCTCCGTTCTGCCCTAACAGGCCATACATACCAGTAGGTATTGTTAGTGAGACGTTATCAAGTGCTTTCACACCATTTGCATAAGTCTTGGAGAGATTTTGGATAGTCAGTTGCATAGAATACGATTGGGAGTTTGCCAAAAATAATAGGCTTGTAAGCTGACTCACAACCACAAAGGCTCAATGGCGTATAGAATCAATAAGCGGTAAGAGGGGCTTACATTAAGGTAGTCTTAAATAGGCATACGCAAGTAGTAGATGGGAATAAGCCAGTTCTTTGACAGAAAAGGTCAATTCTGTTCATTCTATATTCAGTTTCACGGAAAAAATTCCTATGAAGAATTCGTTTACTCCATCCAGTGGCCGCTGGTTAACGTCAGCCTGTTTGCTGTCGTTGCTGGCTGGTACTCCCTCCTGGGCGGCAGTTCTATCACCCTCAACCAGAACTGCTTCTCATCTCTCCGACCGTCAGGAACGCAACGTTTCCGGGCGAGTCACGTCATCCGACGATAACGGCCCCTTACCAGGTGTTAACGTAGCTGTAAAGGGCACTACTCGGGGGACAACAACCGATGCCAACGGTAACTGGAAGCTATCGGTGCCCGATGGCAATGTTACGCTGGTCTTCTCATCAGTGGGTTTCATCGCACAAGAAGTGGATTTGGGTGGCCGCAGCGAAATTACCCTTCAGCTCAAAGCCGACGACCGTACGCTGAACGAGGTAGTCGTAGTAGGTTACGGTACCCAGAAAAAGAGTCAGTTAACGGGAGCCATTACCTCTGTTGGTGCTAAAGAGATTCAGGAAATGCCCATTACAAACCTCGGTCAGGCCCTGCAAGGTCGTGCTGCCGGGGTCGATGTAACGCAAACGGGTTCAAAGCCGGGCACTGTTCCCCGGATTCTGATTCGGGGTCGTCGGTCGTTTAGCGCGAGCAACGACCCACTTTATGTTGTGGATGGAATTCCGTTGGCTGCTGGTTACGAAGATATGAACCCCAGCGACGTGCAGTCGATGGAGGTACTGAAAGACGCCACCGCAACGGCTATCTACGGAGCGCGGGGTGCCAACGGTGTTGTGCTGATTACGACTAAACGGGGTGCCACAAAAGGCAAAACCACCGTTTCGTATGATACCTACGTGGGGCAATCGAACTCGCTTGATAAGGTTCAGACGTTCACAGGACCCGAGTTCGCTGAGTATGTTCGGGAAGCCTACCGGACTACAGGCGGCTACAGGGATGCCAATAATAACCCTGTACCAACGGGCGTTATTGACCCCGTTGCCGATGCGAAAGTAGCCGTTTTGGGTGGGGACCCCGCCGTGGCAAAGGGCTTGGCCAATGGCACCAATACCGACTGGCAAAGCCTGCTTCTGAAACCCGGTGTTATGCAGAATCACTCAATTGGCATTCAGGGCGGTAACGACCGGACGCAGTTCTATGTATCGGCGGGGTACTTTCAGGACAAAGGCATTTCCGAAGGTCTTGATTTTACCCGTTACTCAATCCGGGCCAATATTGACCATCAGATAAACAAAGCTCTGAAAATTGGCCTTTCGTCCTACATGATGTACAGTTTGCGGAACGGTGAAAGCCTGAACCCGTATCAGTTTTCGATCAACCAAAACCCGTTGTCTGTTCCTTACGACGATCAGGGTAACCTAATGTTCTCGCCCACCAACGATGCCCTGCTGACCAACCCACTAGCCGAAATCGTGCCGGGTGCTCAGGTTGACCAACGCAAACGGTATCGGATTTTCAACAGTCTGTTTGCCGAGGTAAAGGTTATTGATGGACTGAAGTATCGGGTCAACTTTGGCCCCGATTTCACGAACCAACGCCTGGGCCGCTTTGTCGGCGCAGCAACCAACGCCCGTAAGTTAGGAGACCCTTTAGCAGGTAACTCGACTGACTTCAGCTTTAACTGGACGCTGGAGAATATTGTGAACTATACTAAATCGTTTGGTGGTAAGCACAACTTGAACGTAACTGCCCTGCATTCAATTCAGCGTGATAAGCTTGAAGGCTTTTCTTCAAACGTACAGGGAGTGCCGGCTGAAAGCCAGCAGTTTTACAACATGGGAGCCGCCAGCTTAGTACTGGGGACAGGCAGCGGTCTGGTAGAATGGACGATCAACTCGTATATGGGCCGTGTGAACTACGATTACAACGACAAGTATTTGTTGACCGCTACACTTCGTCGCGACGGGTCGAGCCGGTTTGGTGAGAACACCAAGTATGGTAACTTCCCTGGGCTGGCTCTCGGTTGGAATATCAGCAATGAGCCATTCATGAAGAGTGTCCCTTGGGTCGATCTGCTGAAACTCCGGGCAGGTTATGGTATCGTAGGTAATCAGGCCGTAACGCCTTACCAAACACAAGGTCTGTTGAATCGCACGGCTTATGCCTGGGGTTCAACGGCGGCATTTGGTTTCCGGCCCGGCACCATTGGCAACCCGGATTTGCGCTGGGAATCGTCGGCAACCTCAAATATTGGTTTGGACTTTAGCTTTGCCCGTGGACGCGTACAAGGCTCAATGGAATTCTATCAGACCAACACAACGGCTCTGTTGCTTGCCGATCAACTACCCGGCTCTATTGGCTTTAACGCTGTGACCCGCAACGTTGGCGAAACCCGCAACCGGGGTTTTGAGTTGGGCGTAACGACGTACAACATCAACTCAGCCGGGGGCTTCAAATGGTCAACCGATTTCCAGTTTACCAAAAACACCGAAGCCATCCTTTCTCTTTATAACGGCAAGGTCGATGATGTGGGGAACGGCTGGTTCATTGGTCGGCCGTTAAGTACTATTTTTGACTTCAAAAAAGTAGGTATCTGGCAAACTAACGAAGCCGATCAGGCAAAGGCATATCTCAGCGAGGTAGGTCAGATTAAAGTACAGGACACCAACAACGATAGCAAAATCAATGCCGACGACCGCGTGATTATCGGGTCGGACATTCCGAAGTTCAGTGCGGGCGTTACCAACCGGTTCTCCTACAAAGGGTTCGATTTGTCGTTCTTCTTCTTCGCACGGGTGGGCAACCTGATTCGGAGCGAGTTCCACCGCAGCAACAACGCATTGGCGGGCCGTTACCAGCAAATGAAAGTTGATTACTGGACACCTAACAACCCAACCAATGAGTTCCCTCGGCCAAAAAGCACACAGGAAGCCCCAGTGTATAACAGTACGTTAATCTACTTCGATGGAACGTTCTTAAAACTGCGAAACATCAACTTCGGCTATACGCTGCCTGCTTCTACTGCCAACAAACTCCGTATGGAGTCGTTGCGCCTGTATTCGAGCATTCAGCAGCCGTTTATCTGGTCGGAGTATCGGAGCAAATACAACGGCGTTGACCCCGAAACAACGGGTTTGGCTGCCGGAGGAGTCGGTGTTACACCCGCTACATCGGTATTCACGATAGGTCTGAACGCTCGTTTCTAACATCGACTTCGGGTTAGTATAACCCTAAACACATTGAACCAATGAAACTTAAGCATATAACAAAATCAGTTAAAGTTCTCGGACTGGCTACGCTCTTGCTGGCGGGTCAGTCCTGCAAAGACGTTCTGAACGAAGAAGTAGTGTCGGGTATTGGCAACAATTACATCAACACGCCCAAAGGTTATCAGGATGCCGTTAGAGCTGCCTATTCGACCCTGCGGAACTACTATGGCACGCAACAGGGCCTCACGATGACCGAGTATGGCACCGATATTTATGCCACGGGAGCCGATGGTTCTTACAAAGGATTCCATTTTTATGACGGACAACTCAACCCAACAGTTGATTATCTGGCCCAAACTTGGGATGAACTCTACCGGGGCATCAACACCTGTAATGCTGTTATTGATCGTACTGCAGCCGTAACGGGCGTTACCGATGCCGTGAAGAAACTGCGTGTAGCCGAGGTCAAATTCCTGCGGGCGCATTACTACTACCTGCTGCTGATGCACTGGGGTGGAGTTGATCTGCGTATGACCGAAACACTGGCTCCCACCAAAGACACCAAGCGGGCATCGGAGGCTGAGATGTATGCAGCCATCATTAAAGATCTGAACGAAGCCATCACAGACCTTGAAGCCAAAGCGCAGGCTGCTGAGTATGGCCGGGCTACCAAGCCCGCTGCCGAGGTATTGCTGGCAAAGGTGCTGTTAGCCAAAGCGTACTCGTCGTCTAAAGCGGCTGACGACTTTAGCCGGGCGGCTACGCTCTGCAAGAATGTGACTACAGCTTACGGCTACAAACTGCTCGATGACTTTGCCAGTGTGTTCGACGAAAATAATCAGGTTAATAGCGAGGTGGTTTTTGCGGTTCAATACACCTCAGACCCACTTACGAACCTGACGAATGGCGTTGGGGCCGTAAACGGCGGTAACAACTTGCACTTGTACTTTGGGATGCAGTATGACGTGCAACCCGGTATGAAGCGCGACGTGTTCTACGGTCGTCCATTCAAGCGGCTTCGCCCAACAGCTTACCTGTTGAATACAGTTTTTGCTATTGCTAATCGGGGCACTGACTCACGCTACAAGAAAACGTTCCGCGATACGTGGTTGAGTAACAACCCCGGTAATAACCTCAATGCAGCATCATTTGATAACTCAAAATCTAAAGTATCGTTTGCTGCCGGCGACACGGCCATCTTTATTCCGGGCGTTGAGTGGACACAGGCACAACGGGCGGCCAAGAAATACCAGGTGTTGGTACCAAGTGCCTACAACGAGGCCGTGTTCCCGACACTCCAGAAATTCTTCGACACAAAACGTCCCGACTTGACCTACGAAGCTGGTAGCCGCGACTATTTCGCGTTCCGCCTTGCCGATGTGTATCTGATGTTGGCCGAAGCCTCGCTGCAATCGAACAACATAGCCGATGCCGTTACAGCCATCAATGCGGTTCGTTTCCGGGCGGGTTGGGCTGGTAAGAAAGATGCCATGTTGATTGCTGCCAAAGATATGAACCTCGAACTCATTATTGAGGAGCGCGCCCGTGAGTTGGCTGGTGAACAAACGCGCTGGATTGACCTGAAGCGTTGGGGTCTGCTGGTGGAGCGTGTAAAGCTTCACAACCCACAGGCTTCTGCTATCTCGGCAATCCATAACGTCCGCCCAATTCCGCAAACGCAGATCGACCGGAGTGCTAAGGAAGCAGATGGCAAATCGGTATTCCCGCAGAACACGGGATACTAGCGGTTAGTGCTCTTGAACTAAAAAGGCCAGAACGGTTTCCCGTTCTGGCCTTTTTAGTTCAAGTTTTGTCATCCCGACGCAGGAGGGATCTACTTTCTTAACGGCCATCCTGACAATTGCCAGAGTAGATCCCTCCTGCGTCGGGATGACAAAATCTTCCCAAATAGCGAAACAACTTAGTCACAATCAACCTAAAAATGCCGGTCGCCAGCTTCGCGCTTGCCGAGCATGACGGCTCCGACCATAGCCACAAGGAACAGAATAGACGCTAGTTCAAAGGGAAGCAGATATTCGCCGTAGAGTTGCATGCCAAGATTTTCGACCAAACCCGTTTTGTTATCGAACGTCGTTGGATTGTACGTACCAACTTGTGCGGCCTTGAAAATCCCCAACATCAACACCAATAAGGTGCCACCTACAATAACGGCGGCAATTTTGGCTGTTGTCGTTTTTGCCTCTTCGTCATCCTTCCGCATGTTCAAAAACATGATCGTAAACAGGAATAGTACCATGATGGCCCCCGCGTACACGATGATGTTGACAGCCGCCAGAAACTGAGCGTTCAGCAGAACATAATGACCTGACAAACAGAAGAACGTACCAATCAACGCCAGCACGCTGTGAATGGGGTTACGGGCCGTTACAACCACAATAGCACTGAGTACGGTTATAAGGGCGAGGCCCCAGAAAAGATAGCCTGTGGCCGAGATTTGCTTGAAATGCGTTAGAAGTTCGTTCATGTTTATCCTACTGACCGTGAAAGACTGGGTTCGGTGGGGGTAGCTTGTACGCTTGGGTTGTTTCGCACGTAGCGGTCGTCCATTTTTTCAACGAGTTTGTCTTTACCATACACAATGTTATCACGCTCGGTGAAAACGGGCACAATACGGTCGTGGCGCAGGTAAACAGCCTGTTTCGGGCAAGCTTCTTCGCAAAGTCCACAGAAGATGCAGCGCAACATATTGATCTCGTACACTGCCGCATATTTCTCTTCTCGGTAAAGACCTTCCTCGCCCTTTACACGTTCAGCCGCCACCATAGAGATGGCCTCAGCCGGGCAGGCAACCGCGCACAACCCGCAAGCCGTGCAACGTTCGCGGCCCTGTTCGTCACGCTTCAAGACGTGATGTCCCCGGAAAATCGGTCCTAAATACCGCTTTACCTCAGGGTATTGAATTGTCGGCTTCTTCTTGAAAAAGTGGCTGATCGTGATCCCCAGCCCCTGCAAAATAGCCGGGAGGTACATCTTCTCGGCCAGCGTCATCTCCTTGTTGCTAACCTGTTTTGATCGGTTCGTTAATTGCATTTGAGTAGTGGGTTTAGGTTCTCTGTACCGCTACAGCACCTTTGGGCGCACGCGCCGACGATACGACGATCATCAGCACCGCTACAATCACGACAATCCAGGTAGCATAGTTAAAGTTGAACAACAACCCTGCCCCAGTAATGACAACGTTCAACATTGCCAATGGTATGAGCGATTTCCAGCCAAGGTTCATCAACTGGTCGTAGCGGAAACGCGGAACCGTCCAACGCACCCACATAAAGAAGAAGATGAAGAAGAAAATCTTGCTGAAGAATACAACTGTACCCAGTGCCGTAGCCACGTTATGACCAGTGTTTGCTCCCAAAGCGTTTACGAGGGCATCGTGAGCTTGTGCTGCAAAAGGGAAGTGATACCCACCAAAATATAGCGACGAAATCACCGCCGACGACACGAACATGTTGATGTACTCAGCAAACAGATAGAAGCCCAGTTTCATAGAACTGTATTCGGTGTGGTAGCCACCAATTAGTTCGGTCTCGCACTCGGGCAAGTCAAACGGGGTACGGTTACACTCGGCAAACGCACAAACTAAAAAGATGATGAAGCCCACGGGCTGCGTAAACACATTCCAGCCGAAGAAGCCCGTTGTCGCCTGCTGCTCCACAATAGCACGTAACGATAACGAACCCGTCATCATCAACACGGCGATAATAGACATGCCCAAGGCTACCTCATAGCTGATGTTCTGTGAGGCCGCCCGAATGGCTCCCAACAACGAAAACTTGTTGTTCGAGGCCCAGCCCCCCACCATGACGCCGTAAACACCCAGCGAAACCACGCCGAAGATGTACAACATACCGATGTTGATTTCGATGCCCTGCACGGGAATCTCGTATTGCCCAAACCGGATACTGTCGCCAAATGGAATAACGGCACTGGCCATCAGGGCGGTCAACATGGCTAAACATGGCCCCAGGATAAACAGCCATTTGTTGGCCTGTGCTGGAATGAAGTCCTCTTTAAAGAACATCTTGCCCGCGTCGGCAATGGGTTGTAACAAGCCAAACGGACCCGCCCGGTTTGGCCCCAAACGATCTTGCAAAAAAGCGGCCACCTTCCGCTCGGCGTAGGTCGAGTAGGTCGCAATCAACAGCGTGATGCCGAAGATAACGAGGATAATAATGGCCTTGGTAAGGAGAATGGTTAAATCCATTTGGTTAAGTTGAGAAGTTGTAGAGTTGTAAGGTTGTAAAGTTGATTTCAGCCAGAGAACTCTACAACTTTACAACTCTACAACTATGAAACTTTTACTCGGCTTTCGCAAAGCGTTCAGGTGGTAGTTGTTGGATGCTCAGTTGTGAGGTGTCGCGCTTATCGTCAATTGGCTTATACTGAGCCGCTGCCAGTCGTTGCCCGAATGAGGGTTTTTCCAGATCAGCCCGGTACTTATTGGCCGTGATAACTGACCCACGCGCTACCTGCGTTGGTCCGTCGATAGTCCAATCACTTGTTTTTTTGGTCTCGAAACGGCAGGTGTTGCAGATAAACTCCGTCACCTCGTTCCACTCATTTTTGCGGGCCGTAACGCGGATCACCTCTTCGCCCCGATACCAGAGCGTTACCTTTCCTGAGCAAGTCGGGCAGTCGCGGTGGGCATCGACGGGTTTGGTAAACCACACCCGGTTTTTGAATCGGTATGTTTTGTCGGTGAGGGCACCAACGGGGCAAACGTCGATCACGTTACCCGAAAAGTCGTTGTCGATGGCCTGCTCAATATATGTGCCGATCTCAGCCGCATCGCCCCGGCCCAACACACCGTGAACGCGCTTATTCGTGATTTGATCGGCGGTGTAAACGCAACGGTAACACAAGATGCAGCGCGTCATGTGCAGTTGCACGTACGGCCCTAAATCTTGTTTCTCGAACGTTCGGCGGTCTTCTTCATAGCGGGTTTGAGCCGCGCCGTGATCGAAAGCGAAGTTTTGCAGGTCGCACTCGCCCGCCTGATCGCACACGGGACAGTCGAGCGGGTGATTGATGAGCAAAAACTCAACAACCCCTTTGCGGGCTTCCAACACCTGCGGGCTTGACTCGTTCTCGACCACCATACCGTCTTGCACAGGCGTGATACAGGAGGCCACTAGCTTGGGCATCGGGCGCGGGTCTTTTGCCGACCCAGCCGCAACTCGCACCAGACAGGCCCGGCACTTGCCACCACTGCCTTTTAGAGGCTGATAGTAGCACATAGCCGGTGGGGCCACGTCCGGCCCAATTTTCCGGGCAGCCTGCAAGATGGTCGTACCAGGTTCTACTTCAACCTCGATACCGTCGACCGTGACCTTGAACAATTGTGGTTTTATATCTTCCATTCTGATGAACTACTCAAGGTTTGTATTCCATAATTCGATTGAAAGCATCCGCCTTGATCGATTCAGCATCAATCATATCCAGTAACTGAGAAGGCTTATAAGCCCCTCCAAACGCTTCTTGGGCAGCTTCTTCCAGTGAAAAAGAAAATGCTTCGTCTATAGCCAATTTTAATTCATCTGGCTTTAGATAAAACCCACCTGCATTTCTGCGCTTATTGGCTCTATAAATACCAACCAGCGAATGCCTGATTGATCGCTCCCAAGAACTGCTACTCCGCTTCTCAACCTGTTCTTTGATAAGATGAATCAGCAAAACCGTCAGGAAACTTTCAACTTTGGTAATCTTATCGTCTTTTGCCATTTCGTCCATCTCATCGATGAGCGTTAGGGCACCCTGATAATCTTGCTCCTCAATCAATCGCCGTAAGGTTTCTAACTCTTCCATATCACCACTCGTTTATCACACCAACCGGTCCGCCGACGCGGCCATATCGCCTTTGTAAACGGCCCCCGGCTGCGTTGCCTCATGAGGGCGGTCGATGTGCCACTGGAACTCGTCGCGGAAGTGCCGGATTGCACTCGCAACGGGCCACGCGGCTGCATCGCCCAAAGGACAAATGGTATTACCTTCAATTTTCTTAGCTACATCGACTAGCAAATCTAAGTCCTGCTGATGTCCGTGACCGTACTCAATCCGGTGAAGAACCTTCTCCATCCAGCCGGTTCCCTCGCGGCAGGGGCTACACTGCCCGCACGACTCGTGATGATAGAACCGGGCAAAGTTCCAGGTATTGCGCACGATACACGCCGTCTCGTCAAACACGATAAAACCACCCGACCCAAGCATGGTGCCTGTCTGAAAACCACCATCCGACAGTGATTCGTAGGTCATCAGTCGCTTCTCGCCAGCGGCAGTAGTCAAAATTTTATCGGCAGGTAGGATGGGAACAGAAGAACCACCCGCTACTACAGCCTTCAACTTGTGACCAGGGCGAATGCCTCCGCACCACTCATCAGCATAGATAAAGTCCTCAACCGAAACGCCGAGATCAATCTCGTACACCCCCGGCTTGCGAATATGGCCCGAAGCCGAGATCAACTTGGTTCCCGTTGAGCGGCCAATACCAATGGCAGCATAGGCGTCCCCCCCGTTGTTGATAATCCAGGGCGTTGTGGCAATCGACTCCACGTTGTTCACTACCGTTGGCGACTGATAAAGACCCTTCACGGCTGGGAATGGCGGTTTGTTACGTGGATTGCCACGCTTACCTTCAAGCGATTCGAGCAGGGCGGTTTCTTCCCCACAGATATACGCTCCACCACCGGGTTGCACCACGAGTTCGAGGTCGTAGCCGCTGCCCAATATGTTTTTACCCAGGAAGCCAGCCGCCTTTGCTTCAGCAATGGCTTTCTCGAGGATGTGAATGACGTACATCAACTCGCCCCGCACATAGATGAACGACTTGTTTGCCCCCAGCGCGAAGCTCGACACGATCATGCCCTCAATGAGCAGGTGGGGCAGGTTTTTCATCAGGTAGTGGTCCTTGAACGTACCCGGCTCCGACTCGTCGGCGTTGCAAACCAGGTAACGGGGAACGCCCTCCGGCTTCGCCAGAAAGCTCCACTTCATGCCCATTGGGAAGCCCGCGCCCCCCCGGCCCCGCACACCAGCTTTCTTCACCTCTTCCACAACGGCCTCAGGCGAGAGAGTCTTGAGTGCTTTTTCAACAGCGGTATAGCCCCCTTGCTTCCGGTACACGTCGAAGGTTTCGATGCCCGGAACGGCGACATGTTCAGTTAATATCTTCGTTGCCATTGTGTGGGTTATTTCGAGAGTTCGTCAATGATTTCGTCAACGCGCTCGTTAGTCAGATGCATGTGATATTTCTCGCGAACCTGAAACACCGGCCCCATCCCACAAGCTGCCAGGCATTCGACTTCTTTAATCGTGAACTGCCCATCAACCGTGGTTTGACCGGCCTCGATACCCAGGCGTTGCTTCAGATGGGCGAACACTTCCTCGCCACCCATCAGGCAACAAGGGCCTGTCCGGCAGTATTCGATCACGTGCTTACCAACCGGCTTCACGTGATACATGGTGTAGAACGTAGCTACCTCATACACCTCAATGGGTTCGATATTCAGTAGCTCGGCAACATAATCCATGCCCTCAGCGGGTGTCCAACCCTCCTGCTCCTGCAACAGGTGCAACAACGGTAACAGGGCCGACTTTTGCTTGCCTTCGGGGTAACGGGCAATGATCTCGTTTGCCTTCGCCAACCGTTCAGGCGTAAACTGAATGGTGTTGTTCGTCTCAGTCGTCATGCTTCAAGCGTGTATTCGTCATTGAAAACTTCATTCCACGAGAGCGATTTGACAGAAATTTTCTGTCCCCCCATCTCGTCCTCAGCTTCGCTTATGGCTAGGTCAAACGCCCGATCCCATAAACTGCTTATAATTTCGTTGCTGATAGAAGGACTTTCTTCCTGTATATCAGCTATTTCAATACGGGCATTATGAATAGATTTTACCCAACTTATTGAGCGTCGCTCCGGTTGCACGTGCCATTTAATAATATGCATCATCAGCCGCACAAGCTGACTTTTGACCGCCCGACGGTCAGCTCTTGCCATAGCTTCGATCAACTGCTCCACTCCTTCTTCAGCATCCATGACGTCTCCAGCTTCGAGCGACTTCTTCACTTCAACAGCAGTCAGATAATGTGAATTAAAGACTAATTCAGGCCAGTTTTTCATAACGCAACCGATTTACGCGTCCAATTCTCCCGCAATTACGTTGAGGCTACTCATGATCACGATGGCATCGGACAGGGTAGTACCTTTACACATTTCGGGGAAAGCCTGGTAATAAATGAAACAGGGGCGACGGAAGTGGAGTCGGTACGGTGCGCGACCGCCATCGCTAATTAGGTAAAAACCCAGTTCGCCATTGCCTCCTTCCACAGCATGATACACCTCCCCTACCGGCGCGTCGATCTCACCCATCACAATCTTGAAGTGATAAATGAGGGCTTCCATATTTTTATACACCTCCTGCTTTGGTGGCAAGTAGTATTCGGGCGCGTCGGCGAAGTAAGGCCCTTCTGGCAGGTTTTCGATAGCCTGCTCAACAATCCGCAAACTCTGCCAGATCTCCTCGTTTCGAACCATGAAGCGGTCGTAGGTGTCACCACTCTTACCAACCGGAATATCGAACTCGAAGTCCTCGTACGACGAATACGGGTTCATCACGCGTACGTCGTAGTCGACACCAGCCGCCCGCAGGTTTGGTCCGGTGAAGCCGTAATTCAGGGCGCGTTCGGCAGAGATTCCCCCAACGTCGACAATGCGGTCCATGAAAATCCGGTTGCGATTGAACAAGCTCTCAAACTCGCGCATCACAGGCGGGAAGTCCTTGATAAACTTACGGATTTTGCGGATGGCTTCGGGCGACAGATCGCGCTCCATGCCCCCAATCCGACCCATGTTGGTCGTCAGGCGGGCACCGCACACCTCCTCGTATATTTCGTATATCTCCTCGCGCTGCTCGAACAGATAAAGGAAACCTGTGAAAGCCCCTGTATCGACACCCAAGATACCATTGCAAATCAGGTGATCAGAAATACGGGCCAATTCCATCATGATCACCCGGATGTACTGCGCCCGCTTGGGCACTTCAACGCCCAGCAACTTCTCGACGGTCATATCCCACCCGAAGTTGTTGATCGGCGATGAACAGTAATTCATCCGGTCAGTAAGCGTCTTGATCTGATAAAACGGACGCCGTTCCGATATTTTCTCAAAAGCCCGGTGAATGTAGCCAATCGTCTGCTCCCCCGACACGATTTTTTCGCCATCCATCTGCAGGATGTTCTGAAAAATTCCGTGCGTAGCCGGGTGTGTCGGGCCGAGGTTCAGCGTGGTCAGTTCGTTGACGTACTGAATGGGGCCTTCTGGCGTGGCCGGGGTGTTCCGCGCCCCAACAGCATCTATGCTTAGGTCTTCAGTAACCATGTTTATCGTCCGAATAGTGCGTCAATTTTGTCTTCACGCGTACCGTCTTCCAGTGGATATTGCTTGCGCATGGGGAAGTAATCCATTTCGTCCATGTTCAGGATGCGTTCCAGTTTGGGGTGTCCGTCAAAGATAATCCCGAAGAAGTCGAACGTCTCGCGCTCCATCCAGTTGGCCGATTCGTAAATCACCGTAGCCGTAGGAATGTGAATATCGTCTTCGGCTACAAACACTTTCAGTCGAATCCGGTAATTATTAATCAGACTGTGTAAGTGATACACGACACAAAACTCGCGACCAGGGCTATCGGGATAATGAACCCCCGTCAGATCGGTCAGGAAACCAATCTGAAACGTTTTGTGGTCTCTCAGGTACTGCAATAATGGGATCAGTTGCTCCCGGCTTACGGTCAGTGTCAACAGGTCGAACGGGTCGTCGAAGTCGGATACCGACTCGCCAAAACGCCCGATAATATCCTGAGCAACCGCTTCGTTGGTTAGCATAGTGAAAGAGTGAATGGGTGAAAGAGTGAAAGGGCGGTCAGGAGCTTGTTTCGCTCTTTCACCCATTCACTCTTTCACTCTTTATTGTATTCCGTAAGAATTGAGTAGCAAACTGTATTCGTCGGTATTACGTCGGCGGAGCGACTCGTTTCGGGCCAATTCCTGAATTTGCATCAGTCCGTCAATCACCTGCTCAGGGCGGGGTGGGCAACCGGGAATATACACGTCGACAGGTATGATCCGATCAATGCCCTGCAACACGCTGTAGGTATCGAAAATACCCCCACTTGAAGCACAGGCTCCCATCGCAATCACCCAGCGAGGCTCGGCCATTTGCAGATACACCTGCTTCACGATTGGAGCCATCTTCTTGGCAATTGTTCCCATCACCATGAGCAAATCGGCTTGGCGGGGCGAGAAGCTTGGTCGCTCCGAGCCAAACCGAGCAAAGTCGTAGTGTGAACCCATTGTGGCCATGAACTCGATACCACAGCAGGACGTAGCGAACGGCAACGGCCATAACGAGTTGGCACGGGCCATTCCAATTACCTTATCGAGAGAGGTTGCCGAAAAACCCGCCCCATCGTAACTAGGAGGAGCTTCGACCATTTTAACGCTTGTTGACATCTGTTTAGCGAGTATTGCTATGTTAGATTATAACGATTTGTGTGTCGTTATAATTTGTCTGAGGGCATCTATTCCCACTTCAAAATTCCCTTGCGAATGATGTAGTAAAAACCCGCCAGTAACAAGCCCATAAATAGCACCATTTCAACAAAACCAAACCAGCCTAATTGCTTAAAGTTCACGGCCCAGGGGTACATAAAAATGACCTCCACATCGAACAGAACAAACAAAATGGCAATTAGGAAATATTTGATTGAAATGGGAGTACGGGCATCACCAACAACTGGAATTCCACACTCGAACGGGTCGTCTTTCTTCTGACTCTTCCGTTTTGGGCCAATGGAGTGCGTTACGATCATCGTTGTAACGATAAAACCAAGGGCCAGCAGGAGTTGAACAAACACCGGTAGATAGTCCGATGGTACGTAGGCTGCATTCATAATTTCTCCTCTCTAAATTACGGCGCAAGTTAAGCATAAATTAGACACAGCGGTTTAACCGACTGTTTGGCAGAAAAGTTATGAAAGACAAAAAGCCTTCTCAAACGAGAAGGCTCCCTGCTTTATCCAGAAGGTTTTGACTAGTCAATAACAAAGCGTTTGGCTACATTGTAACCCGCCGACCGAACCTGTGCGACATATTGTCCCTTGCCCATTGTGGTCAGGGGTAACCATTGCCGGGTGTTGAGTGAGTTTACTTTTTTGGTAAACACCAATTGCCCTGCTAACGTGTACACATTGATCTCAGCATTGGGCAGGTCTTCGAGGGTTTCTACATACACGTTGCCGTCGCGCGAGGGGTTTGGATACACACTCATACCCTGATCAGCTTCATTGAGAACATAGTCGAACGGGCTTGAGAAGCTCGAATAACAGGTAATACTGCTACCGTTAGCGAGCGTATAAATGGTTTTGGCCCGTGCGCTATACTGCCCACTGCTACCCACTTTGGCCACCGACGTATTCTGATTTTGAAGCGCGTTGATACCCCGACGCCAGTCGAACAGGTCACCAAACCCCGAACTTGTGGGGACCTCGGCTTTGAGTGAGTACGTACCCGCCTGCGAAATGGTTGGCACCACAAGCCGGGGCCGCACCACCAGATTAACGGGTGCCGAAGCTACCGAGCGACAACCGAACAAGTTTGTAGCCTGCACCGTATAAACCCCAGCCGCCCCAACCGACAGTGTACGGCCTACGGCTCCGGTGTTCCAAACAAGCCGATTGTTCACGGGTGAGGTTGCTACCAATGTCAGCACCGAGTCGGTGCAAACTTGCTGTTCGCCTGTGGCCGCTTGCCCCGGTTGCCGCCCCAAGACCACAGTAGGGGGCGTTGGCTGAATAGGTGTTGTGATCTCAACGGCAGGCGACAAATAGGTGTTTCCCTTCAAATCTTTGGTCGTGGCTCGGTACACACCGGGGGTGGTTACGGTGAGCGTTTGGGTCTTCTCGCCTGTGCGCCAGGTATAGTTCGTGTAGCCGTCGGGCAAACGCAGCGTTACGGTGCTACCGTTTGTAGCACAAGCAGTTGTAATACTTGGTTGTGGCAAGGGCAAAAGTGGTAACGAACTGGCAAAAAATACCGGCCCCATGCTGTTGTACCACGCTTGTGCCAACTGACGCAACCCATCGCCCCCAAAGTGAACATCGTCGCCGGGGCGCGGGATCTGAATGGGGTCAGTAAAAGGGCCGGGCAACACGTTGTTGTTGTACACGTTAATAACGTCGCTCTGCGCCTGAACAATGTTTGAACTTGTTTTGCCCTGATTATATGACGAGCGAGCCAAAATCCAGGCCGGATACCGGTCAGTATCGGAGCGGGTTTTGTTGATCAGGTACTGCATGAGCGTTGAATACTCTTGACGACCCAAATTGAGCGGAATATTATCGGTTTCGCCCTGCTGCCACAAAACGGCCCGCAAGCCAAACAAAGAGCAATAATACCGGATAGCATTGATCAAGTTGCCGTAGGGCATACCCGTGGGGAAATTCTCGTCGGGGGTGCCAATTCGGAAGATGTTCTTGGTTTGCTTGCCGTCCGCACTCTCGGTCCAGTTCCGAATGGTCGTGCCGGCCCAGGCCGTGTTAATGAACAACACGGGACAATTGTATTGTCGGGCAATTTGATCACCCAAAATCCCCCAGCACCACGCGCTCTGCCCACGGGGACCAATCAAGGCACTCGCGCTTAATTGCTGAAACTTGGGCGCGGGTGGATCGGCAAGGGAATTGTCTTTGGTGTTATCGTAGTCAACGCAGTTCACGCGGTCGTCGGTGGCACCAACGGCCCCCAGATCCTGGAAACCCTGTGCATTCGATTGCCCCGTTACAATGAACACCTCACCAATACCGATCTTGCGGACTACATCCTCGCCGATGACTTCGCGTCCGGCAAAGGCTCGTACTTCCAACCGATACCAGCCCGTCGTGCCTCGCACCGATCCCTGAAAAATTCCGGCCTGTGGGTTTCGTTGCACCGTTTGCCAATTGGTTGCCAGGCCCTGTCCGGGATTCTCGGCCACCAATCGCGCCTGAACACTATCAGTTGGCTGATAAAAGTTGCCGGAAACGTATATGTTAGACGTCTGATCGAGGTTGCGCTGAAAAACGGCACGCGTTTCAGGATAGGTGATCCGTATAATTTGTGCTGCTGCTTTGGTAGTCAGCAAGCCAAAACCGATCACTATCGCCCAGCACGCTCGTTGTATGATTTGTTTCATATAGGTGTTTAGCAAGCTTAACTAACTAGCCCTTCAAAAATCATCCCAAACTAATTGAAGAGCCATCATTTTTTAGATAAGCTTGCGCAAGGTTGACTCCAAAAGAAAATAACTCGTAACGCACAAAATTAGTATGCCTTTATAAAATACAATTCATCTTTTATCTATCGGACAGCAAAAACCCCGGCTTATAGACCGGGGTTTTTGCCAGGAAAACACACATTTAAAAATTTTCTTCGGTTTACATTCCTATCAGAATTCGCTTAGAAACGTTGAAATTGGCGGCTCTAACCTGTAGTAGGTATTGACCAGGGGCTAAAGTCGAGAGGTTCAGTAACAGCCGTTCAGAAAACTGAGGCACCGAAAACGAAGCGGCTTCCTGCCCCAGAAGAGTGTACAGTGTAACGGTGGCATTCTGAATATTCTCCAATGTCTCAACAGTAATCTGCTGCGCAGGCGAAGGATTTGGATATATGCTCAGGCCGTTGAAACTTGGATCGACAGTATAGGTGAAATTGGGCGAAAAGGCCGAATAGCACGTCAGGGTCGGGCCGTACACGATGTAGGTTCGTGCTCGATACGCCCCCGACAAACCCGCTTTGATAACAGGCGTTTGCAGATTCAGCGAGTCGGCTCCGCGATACCACCTGTAAGTTGCGTTTCCATTCGACGAGCTAAGGGCTTGCAGCGTAAATGTACCAATCTGGTTTACGGTTGGTGTGCCGGGAACAGGCCGTGCCGTAACCGTCACGGCATTACTTTGGGGTGAAATACACCCGTTGTTGTCGCGACTCCGGGCTGTGTAGCTCCCGGTTGTGCGGGCTACTACGGTTTGTGTCGAATCGCCCGACGACCAAAATGTGCGCGAACCGTTTGAGGCACTTAACGTTACCTGACTCCCCTCGCAGAATGTGGTTTGCCCCAACGCTGTAATGGTTGGTGCGTTGGGCAACGGATTCACCCGAACTGTGAGCGATGGCGACTCTGCCGATACACAATTGAACTGATTACGGACCCGAACGGAGAAACTCTCTGCCCGGTTTATCGTGATCGAGCGTGTGTTTGCCCCCGTACTCCACGCATACGACGCGCTTTCGGGGGCCGTGAGTGTCACGTTCCGGTCGGCGCAAAACGTAGTGGGGCCATTTGCAGCGATGGTTGGTTGCGCCGGATTTGGATTTACAACCACCGTAACTGCGTTCGATTGGGGCGAGGTACAGCCATTCCCGTTTGTGACGGTCAACTGATAGGTGCCCCCCCGACGAACGGTAATTGCCTGACTGTTATCGCCAGAAGTCCAATTGTAGCGAACGTTGTCGATGTTGGCCCGGAGCGTGGTATTGTCTCCCTCACAGAACGTAGTGGGGCGGTCGTTGGCAATCACGGGTGCGGGTGGGTTCGTGTTCACCTGCACGCTGATGGGTGATGAGTTGAAATCGCAACCACTCACATCCCGATACCGGGCAAAGAAACTCCCCGACGCCGAGGCCGTCAAGGTGCGGTTCGTACCGACAACGGCGTTGCTCTGTGCGTTTACAAACGAAATGTTATTGTCAAAGTTGGCCGTGATGTTCACGGCTCCGCCCTCGCAAAAGGTTGTTGGCCCTGATGCCGCAATACTTGGACCATCAGACACACGCACGGCTCCTGTGTAGCTCACATTGCCCAAACCATCGCGCACTTTAGCCCGATAACGGGTTGGTCCGGCACTTTTGGTAATGCTTGGCCCGCCCTCGGTGCCCGTAACCTGCCCCTGATCGTTGATCGTCTCCCAAACAACACTCGAAAACGGCGCGCTCGGCGTAAACGTAACGCGGTTGTTTCCGGGGCAACCCGTTGAGATAGTTGGTATAGGAGCAGGTGGAATAGCCTGAGCGTTGTTAAAAAAATTGTCGTTTAAAACATCATTCCACTGAGCCGCCACCTTCGTGAGTCCTAGATCTGAAAGGTGTGTGTTGTCACGACGGTCAGCCGTTGTAATAAAATCATCAGTGGTAGGTCCGGGAAAAACGCCCCCCGACGGGTTTATAACTGCATTCTGCCCCGCAATCACGTTCGCGTTCTTGGCGCGGCCAAATACTGCCAGATCATTATCAAATGAGGCCCGCGAAATCACCCACGGTACATTTTTGCCTGTTTCCTGACGGATTCTGTTCACCAACCACAGCAAATCACCAGCATATTGGTCAGTCGTTGTGTTTGTGAAGTTATCAGCTTCTCCCTGATGCCAGAGAATGGCCCGTAGCCCATACATGTTTGCATAGAATTGAGCTGCCTGCTTCAGATTCGCGTATGGTTGACTGCGCGGCATTGGCGTTCCAGAATACACATAGGTAGTCTGTCCGGTTTCGGCACTTTCACGCCAGTTTCTAACCGTTGTTGCCCCCCAGCCCACGTTGAAGTACATTACCGGGACACCCAAGCGTTGTACCAACAAATCGCCCAAACGACCCCAATAATAAGGACCGTTACCTCGTGGGGCCACCACGATATTATTGTCAACCTTGCTAAAAACAGGATAACCCGGATCAGTAACAGATTCGTTTTGCTGACCTACGATAGCCGCGTTAACCCGGTCGTCGCTGGCGGGCAAACCCGTGGGGCGGTCGCCCTGTGCGTTCGACTGTCCGGCAATAATAAATACCTCGCCAACGCCAACCGGCTCCAGCGTGGAACCACCTACAATCTGATCGTTGAAAACTCCCCGGACTTCGAGCCGATACCAGCCGCCCGTTACGCCAGTTAGCTCGCCTACGAAGCTACCCCCCGACGGGTTGTTTTGTACCGTTCGCCAGTCAATGCTTGTGCCACCGTTAATAGCCGTAAGGCGGGCTTCAACGCGGTTTAACGCGGTTGTGTAAAAACCAGCCACCCGAACGGTCGCCTGATTGGCCGTATTTCGTTGAAAAACGGCACGCGTCGTGGGAAAAGTGATTTGAATCTGTGCAGATACCGCTAAAGAAAAGAGAAGCAGCTTGGTGAGAGCTGCCCAGAACGTAAAATTTTTCATCATGAGCAAAGTAACTCTACTTGTTTACAAGGAGGGTGAAAAACTTATCCTTCGGTCTCAACAGGGGGTTGTGCCTCCAATAATGTTTGCCAAATGGCGTCTTTCAATTCGGTAAGCCCCTGCTGTTGCACCGCCGAAATAAAGACGGTCTTGATACGATCAGGTAACGTCTTTTTTATCGTAGCCAATTCCTCGTCCGTTACCAAATCCACTTGCGTTATGGCCAACAGTCGGTCTTTATCCGAAAGTTCGGGGTTGTACTGATGTAGTTCGTTAACAAGCGTATTGTACTCAGCGCGAATGTCTTCGGCCGTGACCGGCACCATAAATAGTAGCACTGAATTGCGCTCAATGTGGCGCAGAAAACGCAGTCCCAGGCCTTTGCCTTGCGACGCGCCTTCGATGATGCCCGGAATGTCGGCCATGACAAACGACTTAAAATCGCGGTAGGCAACTACACCCAAATTAGGAACCAGCGTTGTAAATGGATAGTCGGCGATTTCAGGACGAGCCGCCGATAGAACAGACAAGAGTGTTGATTTTCCGGCATTCGGGAAACCCACCAGGCCTACGTCAGCCAGAAGTTTTAATTCCAGAATAATCCACTCTTCCTGACCCGGTTCGCCGGGTTGGGAATATTGAGGGGCTTGTTGAGTTGGCGATTTGAAATGGTCATTGCCAAGACCACCCCGACCGCCAGGCAGCAAAATAATCTCCTGCCCATCGGTGGTTACTTCGGCAATTTGCTCACCTGTCTCCGCAAGGCGGGCAATGGTGCCGAGTGGTACGTCCAGAATCACATCTTCGCCTTCGTGCCCCGTCCGGCGACCACCTTCTCCACCCTTACCGGGATCGGCCTTGATGTGCTTACGATATTTCAGGTGAAGCAGGGTCCAGTGTTGCGAATTGCCCCGGAGAATAATGTGCCCCCCCCGACCGCCATCGCCCCCATCGGGGCCACCTTTTGGCACGTGTTTCTCGCGCCTAAAATGCGACGAACCGGCTCCTCCGGCTCCCGAACGGCAATTTATCTTAACGTAGTCAATAAAATTCGATGATGCCATGCTCTCGTTTTAGCCACCTCTCCCCTATCCATACAGCAATACCTTGGTGGCCGTTGCGCACTAGCTCGACTGAGCATCGGCTATTTTCTGGCAAATGGTTTCGAAAATCTCGTCGATCTCGCCCACGCCATCAATCGCTGCGTACTTGCCTTGGCCGCTGTAATAACCGGCTACGGGTGTTGTTTTTTGGTTGTATTCATTGACCCGTCGCCGAATCAAATCCTCATTCTGATCGTCGGGCCGACCCGACGACTTGCCCCGGTTCAACAGCCGATGCGTGAGTTCCTCTTCTTCCACAATCAAAGCGATCATGGTCGTAATCTGCTCATTGTATGTAGCCAACAACGCATCAAGTGCCTCCGCTTGGGGCACCGTACGAGGAAACCCATCGAAAATGAAACCGGGAGCCGACTGGTTTTCGTTCAACTTACTATCAATCATGCCAATCACAACCTCGTCGGGCACCAAAACGCCCTCATCCATGAGCGTTTTAGCACGCATACCCAGTTCAGTGCCAGCGGCAATCTGCGAACGCAATAAATCACCCGTCGACAGGTGAACTAATTGAAATTTGGCGATAAGCTTCTCACTTTGTGTGCCTTTGCCCGCACCCGGCGGGCCAAACAGTACAAGATTAAGCATATGGTTTAGAAGTGGGCTGTGATTGTCTAGTTATAGAGGGCGCAAAGTTACGACGGCTCGTTAAAAATCAATACGACTGTTTTTGCAGGTTCGCTTTTATGTCCTCCTACATATACGAAGAGCGGCCCAAGTTGGGCCGCTCTTCACTGAAAACATATACTAACTGTTTATTTCGCAGATCCTTTCTTGACAGGTGCCTTCGGAGCAGGCTTGGTAGCCGGGGCGGGCGTTGTAGCTGCTGGTGCAGGCTGCGCTGCTTTTGGCCCCTCCAGGAATTCCTTAGCACGCTTATCGTTCGGATCAATGGCCAGAATTTTATTAGCATACTCTTTTGCCTTCACATCGTCTTTACGAATTACAGCATCTGCAACCAACAAATTGTAGGATGCAACCAACAATCGGTTGAATTGAGGAGCTTTCGACGCATCGGCGGCAATGTCCTGCGGGGCCATTTCAACGAATTTTTCCAGATGAGGCACAAACGCCCGATTACTCAAAGCCTCTACCGCCGGATAAGCGTAATAATTCGATACGCCCCGGTAATAATAGGCAGCCGAGTAGGCTGGTGTTATCTCAGACAATTTGGCATACGACGAGTCAGCCCGGAGAAACCACTGCTTCCGCACTTGTTTGGCCCCTGCCGTGTCTTCCTTCATAATACTACGACCAATTTGATTGCCATAGTTATAAGCCGCCAGTCCCATGTTCAGGTAGTCGTTGTTGAGGGGCTTACCCGTTGCAACCGCTTTCTTATAGTATCCAAATGAGCGATCATACCGCTTGCTGTCGTTGTATTTCTTGGCAATCTCGCGATACAAGTTATCGACTGTGTCTTCAGGAGCCGCTTTCTCAAGGTTGATAATCGCCAGCGAGTCAGCTTCGGGCGTTCCCAACTGCCCGTATGCCCGACCCAAGTACTTGTAATCGTCGTAGATTACCTTCTTCGGTGCAGCGGCAATGAACTTATTCAACGACTCTACAGCCTGATCGTTTTTGCCGAGAGCCGTGTATGCCCAACCATACATCCGGTCCAGAACGGGGTCGTTCACTTTCCCCTTCAATTGATCCAGATAGCTGGTTGCTTTCAGATAGTCGTTGGCTAGAAAATAATACTTGGCTACCGTAGTCAGGTATTCAGGATCAGTCGTGTTGCTTTTGATTACGTACTTCTCCATGTTCTCAGCCGCACGCTTGTAGGCCCGTGAGCCAGCAAAGGCGTCAGCCAGTGAGCGGTAGGTCAGGGCAAACTCAGGATCGTTCTCAATGGCTTTATTGAAGAATTCCTGAGCAAGTTTGTAGTTCTTACCCCGCAAATACAACCGACCAATCTTATAATTAGCCTCAGCCAGATTTGGCGACGCCATCAGGGCATCTTCGTAGCGGGATACAGCCGTGCCTCCATCATTTTTGATGAAATAGGCATCACCCTGCGCCATCTTAAGATCGGCACTACCACCGCCTTTCTTGTCCAGCTTGGCCGCCATGTCGAGCAGCTTAAGAGCTTCAGCCGGATCATTCGTTTTTTCGTTCAGCGTGTAAGCCTCGCCGGCACGGAACAGAACGTCCGCATTTTTGCCTTTGGTTGCCGCAACGGCAGCATCAATTTTAGCTTTCGCTCCCCCACGGTCGCCTTTAGCAAGGGCAACCGCCCCTAAACCAACGTTGTTCAATTGGCCTTTAGGATCAGCAGCAGCCCCTTTCTCGAAGGCAGCCTGCGCTTTGTCCAACTGATTAGTGCGGAGATAGTAATAGCCAAGATAATACTGATTGTCAGCCGTTGGCGAGCTGTTTGCCAACTGCGTGAACGTCTGTTCAGCTTTAGCAAACCGCTCCGACTCCAGATCTTTCAAGCCCGTCTGAACGTCCTGCGCAAATACCGGAGCTGACAACAATGCACCTAGTGCAAGGGTTGTCAATAGCGATTTTTTCTGAATCTTCATCATGTACTTCAGGTTGGTAAGAAAAGTTAGTTGCTACTGTTTTAAAAACAAGCCGCAAAAATAAAAAATTGCAGGCAGACCAAAAAATTTACTTAATTCTGCAAAATCACCTCCCGATTATACGGCCTGGTGGGCCAAAGACCCAATTTTTCCACAATAAGGCTTCCAGCGTCACGGGCCAGGTAATTGATCAATCCAGCCCCTAAACCCGAGTGCGCTTCCCGACTGATAATATACAACGGTCGGCGTAATGGGTAATCCTGTAAGCCCAAGCTTCGTTGAAACGGTTGGTAGTAGTCTTTCACTGAAACTGGATTTGCTTTATCTGACACACCCAGTACGCGCAGGTCACGCGAGAGTTCGGCAGTTAACCGCTCGTCGCCATCACTAATCCAGTTAACGCCAATGAACCCTAACGCACGTGGGTTTTTACTGACATAATCAATAACATCCCGATTTGACTTTGCAGTAAAGATGCGCAACCCCTCAATGCTACTAACCTTGAACGTACGAAGCACAAAGTCGATATTGCTTCCGTTACCGTTGTCGAATACCAACGTGACGGGGCCATTTTGATTACCCCCCTTCAGTTGTTCCCAATTCTTGAGCTGTCCGGCAAAAAGTCCTTTTAGTTCGTTCATTGTGATCAGGCTGTCGGAGTTGGCTTTTCCCGTAATCAGGGCAACACCGTCAGTAGCTATTCGCTCTGATTTGCCGATGATCTTACGTCCCCTCAACACGGCCTGCTCATTTTCGGACAGTGGGCGCGTGCAAAACACAAGCCGGGCACTGTCGCGGAGCATGGTAGTAATGGCCTCTTTCTCTGGTTTGAAAACAACGTTGAATTTAGCGTTCGGATAAATACCCGAGTAGGTACCTGTTAACTGTTCAACCAGTGGCCGAAACGATTCGTCGGACACTACTGTAATTGTCCCGCGTGATGGCGTATCAAGCTCTTGCTGCTTTTTGGAAGTACAGCCCATTGCGAAGGCAACACAGGCTAACAAACAAAGTGAGGCTTTTATCATCGCGTAGTTGATGCAAAACAGCCAATGATTCCACAAAAGCTGCCTTACATTGGTTAGATAACGTTGCGTTTAATTGGTTTAATCGTCGTCAAATTGACTGTCCTTATACAGGTAGTAGGCACGGTAGGCCCGTGAGCCGCCGTACCAAATCAGGAGGGCGGCCATGCCGTAGCGCAACAAACCGGGCGGGGGGAATATGACAAACTGCTGAGGGGAGGCTATCAGTGCGATGCCTCCCCCCAGGTATGCCACCGAAGCTAGAGCCGCCAAAACCAGCGTCAATCGCTCCGATACTCTATTTCGCTGCCGCATTACTCCAACGTAAAGTTGATAGGCAGGTTATACTTTACCCGAACCGGACGACCCGATTGCTTACCGGGCTTCCACTTGGGCATGCTTTTCACAACTCGTTGCGCTTCTTCGTCTGTACCGAAGCCAAGGCCTTTCAGAACGGCTACGTCCTGAATACTTCCGTCGGTGTTAACTACGAAGCTCACAAACACCCGTCCCGCTACGTTAGCACGCTGAGCGGCTGCCGGATAACGAAGGTTTTTGCCCAACCATGCGTACATGGCCGACTGACCGCCATTGAACTCAGGTTGTTGCTCTACCACCGTAAAGATTTCGTCGTCTTTGGGGGCAGGGGCTTCCACGGCTACCTCAACCTTTGTAGGGCCAGACGTTTCCTCAGGGGCCACAATTACCTCTTCGGCGTTGGGGTCACCTTCCTGCGTTTTCTCAGCGGCAACAGCCTCCTTCAGTTCCTCAACGGCTGGGGGAGGTGTTTCTTCAGGAACCTCTTCGTCCGGCTTAACTTCGGGCGGGAGGAACTTCACCGTGTTCACCTTCGGCAACTCAACCGGTGGTGGGGGCGGTGGTGGTGGTTCGTTGGGGTCGATGGGTGGGGGTGGCAGTTTCATCAAATCCACCTCCTTCATTGACAACTCATCGCTATTATCCGGCGTAATGGCATTGATAATGGTTGGTGCCAATACCGCCAGAATAAACACTGCTGCGCCAATTAACAAGGCACGAGTTACCGTACTCGCATACCCTTTTCGCAGTGAGTAAGCCCCATACGCTTTGTTTCGGTTCGCGAACACTATATCATCTAGTGTTGGTTTCGCTGTCGTTTCTGCCATGGTCTTATTAAATGTCTAGCTTTACTTTATCCTTGAGAAGTATTTTCTCATCTGGAGTTAATTCGTCCACAAGGGCGTACCGCTTCATTTTGGTAATGGTCATTTCATCCATGATGTCCACTATGTTGCGATAGGTGGCCTCTTTGGTTGGCTTTATAACCACTACAAACTTGTCGGCAGGTACTTTCTGGCCTTCTGTCAGGATGGCTTTCCGCAGGTCATACCCAAAGCCAACTGTTATTACTTCCGGCTCTTCTGAGGCAGCTTTCCCGAAAATATAGTGTGCTTTATTGTCCTTGCCAAGAAAGATCGTCATTACATTCGATGCTTTGATTGGCTCCGTTTCTTCTTTAAGCGTTTTATCCGGCACGTTCAGCGTCATTGCCGAAGGCTTGCTGAGGGTGGTAGCGAGGATGAAAAAGGTAATCAGGAGGAACCCAAGGTCCACCATGGGGGTCATGTCAATTTTGGTTGACGCTTTCTTGGCCCTTACCTTACCATCGCCTTTACCACCCCCACCGGAGGTGTCTATTTCTGACATATCGTTTGATGTTTTCGGTTTTCAGTTTCCAGTTCACAGTCGATAAGGCCTGTAAAATGGAAACTGAAAACAGTAAGCTGAAAACTAAATTAATCGTCGTTTTTCCAACCTGCGGGCGGGGCTTCCGTACCCGTAATCAGGTTAAACTTGTTGATATTCTGCGCCTGCAACGTTCCCAACACATTTTTGAAGTTTGGAAACTTCGCAAGGTTGTCGCCTTTGAGGGCAATCCGCAGATCGTTGTTCGCTTTCCGGGCATTAAAAACCCAGTCTTTCAACTCATTACCTGGACCCGCTCCCGTTGTATCGATTGGGATACCGGGTTGCTTGAAGGCATTGCGTTGCTCAGGATCAAGATTCAGAAATGCTCTGAGCTGATTTTTTGGCACACCGAAACTCGATAGGAGCGAAAACGCTTTTTTCTCTTTTTCGGTAAACGACAGGCCATTGGCCGCTGCAAAGTTGTCGAGCATATCCCGACGTTTTTGCTGATTATCGATACCGAAATAAACGTTTCCTTCTTTGCTCAGGCCAATGGTCATGATGTCCTTATCGGGCACCTTAATACCGGAGATTGACGAGGGCGTTTCGATGGTTGCCGCGTCCTGCACCCGGAACTGGGCGGTCAGGATAAAGAACGTCAGCAGCAGGAAGGCTACGTCCACCATCGCGGTCATATCCATTCCAGATCCGTGCCGTTTGGGTTTTACTCGTGGCATGTGTCGTTACCAATTAAAGTGTAAACTGAGTACCAGATGAACTGCACGCTTAGTTGTGAGCGGCAAAGTTTTGCTGGATGCTCAGACCGATCTCGTCGATGTTGTATGTCAGGGCATCAATGCGGCTCGTGAAGTAAGCATACATGATGGTTGCGATAGCAGCCGTACCGATACCAACAGCCGTATTTACAAGGGCCTCCGAAATACCGTTCGACAGAGCCGCTGTGTCGGGCTGACCCGTAGCACCCATTGCCGAGAACGCCCGGATCATACCGATTACCGTTCCGAGGAGGGCGATCAGGGTAGAAACCGAAGCGAGCGTTGCAATGATTACGAGATTCTTCTCTAACATTGGCAACTCAAGCGTTGTTGCTTCTTCAACTTCTTTCGAGAGGGCTGCTAATTTTTGCTCCTTCGACATTTCAGTATCTGAAGCCAGTTGCTGATACTTAAGCAGAGCCGTCTTCACCACGTTTCCAATCGAGCCTTTTTGCTTGTCGCACTCACGGATAGCGGCATCAACCTCGTTTTTGTCGAGCAGGTTTTTCACCTTCAAAACGAAATCATCTACAGAGCCAGAGCCGTTGGCACGCCCAATAGTGATGAAACGCTCAATCGAGAACACCAACACGCAAAGGAAACAGGTGAATAGGATTGGTACAATAAAACCTCCTTTGAAGATGATTCCGAAGAAATCGCCCGCTAGTGGCTGCTTTGTGTTGTCGCCATCCTGAAAGTGACTGCCGTCACCAAAAATGAGATAGTAAGCCAAGTGACCAATCACTAACAGGATCGGGATTACTAATGCCGGGTTCAGGCCACCGGACTTTCTTTTCGGTGCGGCAACTTTGGCGGGTGCTGGAGCAGGATTCTGTGTTTTCATTGAACTAGTACTAAAGGGTTAAATTAAAAGTTTGATTTTCGCTCGTCAAAAAAAGTCAAAAATTTTACAATGATCGCGTTTGGTGCAATAAAATTTTGGTGAACATGCATCAAGGCTTAGACAAAAGTAGGGTTTTGAAAGCAATTCGATGCAAGGGCCGCGACCAAAAAATTTAACCTCAGTAGAAATTCAGAAATAGGTTGTGTTACTTTTCCAAGATGAGCTAACCCTCTGATACCCCTGCTAAACAGCCGTAAGAGCTTGTTTCTTAATAGATATGCCCTGGGCATAACATACATTGAAATTGTAATATTGGGGGTCCCTTGTTCATAGTTCTTTTAGTAGTTTTTCAAATCTACACCGTGCGTACAGTAGTCAACGCTGCATTTTTGAGTTGATGCAGGTACGGCGGGATTTCCACAATCAGTTCCCAGTTTTTTTATAGGAGTCTAGTCCCCCATTGTCAAACGGGCAGGGTTTGTACTGGCCGGGTTTTTGTGGTACATGTTCATACACCGTGGTGCAACGGCATCTAACTTGTTGCCTGTCGTACTCTTTGCTTGAACCACATCGACTTCAATTGCATAAATGCCCGTAATTTTGGGCGCGTATTCACCAGTGTTTTACCTCTATGAAACAGAGACTGCTTTACTCCTGTGTTTGGGCTATTTTGTGTGTAGGATTATTGAGTGGGGGGCGGCTTCATGCACAAAACATCATAGGTCCGACAAATTCAGCTCAATGTGTAGTTGCTGGGGGTGGAATCATTACTTCCTTTACAGCAACTGGCTCGTTTAATGTTAACAACGTGTTCAACGTGGAGCTTTCAACCGCCAACGGGACATTCCCGGCAACGCCAACCATTATTGCCACGCGCACGGCTAGTCCTAGTTCTGCCGTTACGTATCAGTTGCTCGGCACTATGCCAAGCACATTGGCTGCTGGTGCTTATAAAATGAGGGTTGTCTCAACAAACCCGGTGCTTAACAGCACGACAGTTAACATTGGAATTTCACCAGCCGCACCACCAGCAGGCATCAGCAGTCCGGCTGGGCAAATTTGTGCGGGGTCGCCTGTCTCGATGACGGCCACAGGTTCTACCTTGAAATGGTTTGATCAGAGTGGCGGCCTGGTTCAGAACAACTCGGCTACTTATAATTTTACAGCTCCGGGCGCAGGCACGTACACCTACACCGTAACGCAATTGGTTGGTCTCTGCGAAAGTCCCGGTCGTACCATTACGTTTACAGTTACGGCCAAATCGCCTGATCCGGTACTGCCCCCAAGCCAGCCATTGTATTGTTCAACTATACCGGGGGCAGCCCTCAACGCCACAGGCACTAACCTTCGCTGGTACGGCACAAATAGCAACAATCCAAGCCCTGCAATTGTGCCTACTGTGCCATCCACCAATGTTGCCGGGTCGATTGGGCCGTTTTACGTCAGTCAGAACACAACGGGTTGCGAGAGCACGCGAATTGGGATCCCGGTCACGGTGAATAACACGCCAAGCGCACCTTCAGTAACGAATCCGCAGAATCTTTGCCAGAGTCCCACGCCCCAGATTCTCTCGCCGAGCGGGGCGGGGTTCCGGTGGTATTCGTCGGCGGGTGCGCTGCTGCCTAACAACGGAGCAGCACCCACGCAGAATTTGAGTACGCCAACAAGTGTAACGTACCAGGTGGGGGCTGTTGCAAACGGTTGCGAGAGTACGCAGCGCAGTCCAGTTGCGGTTAACGTCTCGGCGGCACCCTCGGCGTTGGCGTCGGTCTCGCTAACCTATTGCCAATCGGCGGCACCGTCGGCATTAACCGTGAATGGAACCAACGTCCGGTGGTATTCCGACGCGGCTGGGACCACTCAAATTACCCAACCAGCCCCCCCTACGACCCCAAACACCTATACGTATTATGTACGGCAGTTTACAGGCAACTGCGGCAGTTCTCCTTCCTCATACGTTGTAAGGGTTTCGGCCACACCTGCCACGCCCACCGTTACGCCGGAGAATCGTTGCCTGAACGAAACACCCCGGCAATTAACCGTTTCGGGCATTGTGCAAAGCGCATCGGTAGTCTGGTTCGATCAGAGTGGTGCGGGGTTGCCCAGCGCGCCTAGTCCACCGACCTCGGCCACCGGAACGCTTTCGTATCAGGTGCAACAAACAAACACCGACGGCTGCACAAGCCAACGCGCCACGGCAACCGTAACGATTAACAACATCCCGACCGCCCCCGCAGTAGTACTACCAGCCGCTTTTTGCGAAGGCAAAGCAGCCCCAACGTTGAGTGCAACGGGGTCTAATTTGCGGTGGTATGGAACCAGTGCAACGGGTGGCACATTTACCGGAACGCCCCCCTCTGTTAACAACACGTTTGTAGGTACGACTACGTTTTATGTAGCTCAATTTGCCAATGGTTGCGAAGGACCACGGGCCGCTATTCCGGTTGTCGTACGCGATACACCCGATGCGCCGGGTGTATCGGGGTTGGCGTTCTGTCTGAACCAACCCGCACCGACACTCACAGCAAGTAGCGTTCCGGGAGCTACGCTGATCTGGTCGACAGGTCCATCGGGGGCCACGCAGACAACACCACCCACGGTTCCGAACAATGTAGCACAACTTCTCACCTACACCGTGTTCCAGCGTCTCAACGGGTGCGATGGCCCCACTGCTACGTTGCCAGTAAACGTAAAGGGTTTACCAACTGCGCCGAGCGTTACCCCCATGAGTTTGTGCCAAAACGGCTCTACGCGGCCTATTCAGGCTTCGGGAACCTTGTTACGGTACTACGATCCTTCGGGCAACGGGGGTTCTACGGCTCCTACCCCACCTACGAACTCGGTAGGTACGTTTACGTATCAGGTAAGCCAAACCCAGAACGATTGCGAAGGGCCACGGGCACCGTTGGTCGTGACGGTCAACGCGTTGCCATCGGCTCCGGGCGTTAACGACCTGTTTTTCTGCCTGCCCCAGGCCGACCAGCCCGCACAGGCCGTGCAACCGCTTTCGGCACAGGGCCAGAATTTGCGCTGGTACAACATCGACGGAAACGCATTCTCGTCGACGCCCACGCCCCCCATCGACCGCCTGCAAACCATTCAGTATCAAGTTTCACAAACGGTTAATAACTGCGAAGGCCCCCGCTCCACGCTGAACGTAACCGTTCGGACGGCCCCCGCCCCGGTGGTGAGCATAACGTCGGTGAGCTATTGCCGGAACGACCAAACCACACCGTTGCAAGCTACCGGCGAAGCGGGCGGTAGTTTACGGTGGCTCGATCCTAACGGCAACTTAACCAATAACGCCCCTTCACCTATCACGCTCAACGCCACAGCTCCCGGCGGGCGTATCTTTTACGTTTATCAGATTGGAGCCAATGGCTGTTACAGTGCCCGGTCGAGCATCCGACTGTTCGTGAATACGAATCCCACTCTCTCTCTGCTTGGCTCTACGACAGTGAATCTGGGCCGCACGGCCCCGCTGCAACTACGCTTTACGGGGGTCCCGCCGTTTGGTTATACCCTCTCCGATGGGACAGCCGGTACCACCAACGATACATTAACAACGGTGAACGTGATGCCACCCCAAACAACCGTTTTTCAGGTGGCTAGTGTAACCAATGTGTGCGGGCAGGGCTTACCCGGCAACCCGGCCACGGCAACTGTTTTTGTGCGTATACCAACCATCACAACAGGTACACTACCAGCTTCGGTGGCCTGCGCGGGCACTGGCTTTTCGGTGCCATTTACAACAAATGGTGAGTTCAACGCGGGAAATATTTTTCGGGTCGAAATTGCAACCGACAGCACGAGTCGAGTGTCGACAACAGTAGGTGTGGGCAACGGGCAAGTAGGCCCCATATCGGTAAGTATTCCGGCCAGCATATCGGCCGGGTTGTATTATCTGCGCGTGGTTGGGTCGAATCCGGGCATTGCCGTTTTGGGCAAACCAAGCCCGGTTTTCCTGAACATTCGCCCGTTACCCTCGGCTATTTTGGTCGGTACGCAGGACGTTTTCGAGGGGCAGGCCGCCAAACTGAACATAACCTTCACGGGCGACGGACCCTGGACGTTTGCGTATGCCGACAGTCTGCGTAGTCTGACGGTGGCGACAAATGCCAACCCGCACGTGCTCGATATCAGGCCGTTGCGTAACACAACCTATAAGCTAACCTCAGTCGTGAACAACTGCGGTTTTGGGCCTGTGTCGGGCACGGCGGTCGTGCGTGTGTTGCCCGTTTTGGGGGTTGAAGATGATCTTTTAGGACAAGCTGTTAACGCATATCCGGTCCCTACCACCTCGATTCTGACAGTCGATATTGATCTGCCACTAAATCACACAAATGCGGGGCTTACAGTCACCGATCTCAATGGACGGGCGATTCTCCAGCGAAAAACCCGTGATAAACAAATAATGCTTGATCTCACCAACCAACCGACGGGTATCTACCTGCTTCGGGTTCAGGTAGGTGATAAACAGACTACCCGACGCATATTGAAGCAGTAGGCAGTTGGCAGTAGGCAGTTGGCAGTGACCAGTAGCAGTAGGCAGGCGCAAACGTTCTTGCTACTGGTCACTGCCAACTGCCAACTGCCTACTGCCTACTGCCTACTGCTACTATGTTCTCCGACGACTATTTCATGAACATTGCCCTGCAACTAGCGCAAGAAGCCGCCAATGTGGGTGAGATTCCCGTGGGGGCGGTGGTCGTGTGTCAGAACCGAGTGATTGGCAAGGGTTTCAACCAGACCGAACGCCTGCACGACGTGACGGCCCACGCCGAAATGCTGGCTATCTCAGCAGCATCGAACCATCTAAATGCCAAATACCTCACTAACTGCACGCTCTATGTGACGCTCGAACCCTGCGTGATGTGTGCAGGTGCCCTGTTTTGGTCGCAGATTAGCCGACTAGTGATCGGGGCAAGCGACGACAAGCGAGGCTACAGTCGGGTACAGCCGTTGTTGCTCCATCCCAAAACCCGCATCGAAACGGGGGTGTTGGCCGAGGAGAGTCAATTGTTGCTGGAGCAGTTTTTTCGCAAGATGCGGTGAAGCGAACGTGATAAAGGATGAATGGAATCTGGTCAGACGCTATCTCACTCTTTGTTTCGTTCGCTCTTTATGCCCCGTGAACATAAAACTAGCGTGCCGTGTTAACCCGACGAACGATCAGTTTCATTAAAATCAACTCAAACAATGGCATTTGTCTTAGATCCGCTACCCTACTCGAGCGACTCGCTCGAACCCAACATCGACCAGCAAACCATGGAGATTCACCACGGTAAACACCACAACGCGTATGTGACAAACCTCAACAACGCGGTGGCTGGTACTGACATGGAAAATAAGTCGCTGGACGATTTACTGGCCAATGTGAGCCAGCATCCGGTGGCCGTTCGGAACAATGGGGGTGGACATTACAACCACACGCTGTTCTGGAATATCCTGTCGGGCAATGGGGGCGGTCAGCCGGTAGGCGAACTAGCCGAAGCCATCAATCAGAAATTCGGTTCGTACGACGCCTTTAAGGTCGAGTTTACGAAGGCGGCAACTACGCGCTTCGGCTCGGGTTGGGCATGGCTCGTGGCCACGGGCGAGGGTCAGGTAGCTGTGTCCTCAACGCCAAATCAGGACAACCCCCTGATGGACGTGGCCGACGTGAAAGGCTTCCCTATTATCGGTCTCGACGTGTGGGAACATGCCTATTACCTACATTATCAGAACCGTCGTCCCGACTATATCGGTGCGTTCTGGAACATTGTCGATTGGAATGCCGCCGAACAACGGTATCAGCAAAGCAAGAAATAATCCGAACTATGATTACGCTGATTAACTGATTTACTGTGATGACATTTTTCATGAACCAAGGTAGATCAATTAATCAGCGTAATCACAGTTCAGACGCAACATGGAAATCATCAACCGCGTGGCCAACAGTGGCCTTGTTACGCTCGATCTGGAGGAATATTATCATCCTGGCGAACGGGTAGTATACGACCTGAAAGGCAACCTGTTTATGGGGTTGATTCTGAAGGAGAAAGACTTCCGTGAGTTCCTGAAAACGCACGACTGGAGTCAGTACGCGGACAAAAATGTGGCCATAACCTGCACCGAAGATGCCATTGTTCCCACTTGGGCCTATATGCTGCTAACGCTGCATTTGCAGCCCCACGCCACAACAATCGTGTTTGGCTCATTACAAGATCTGGAGGAGAAACTGTATTTCGACGCCATTGCCCGTATCAACCCCGACGATTACCGCGACGCACGCGTAGTAATCAAGGGTTGTAGTAAAGTTCCTGTTCCTACGGCGGCTTATGTCGAGATTACGCGGGTGCTTAAGCCCGTTGTGCAGTCGTTGTTGTTTGGTGAGCCTTGCAGCACGGTTCCTCTTTACAAAAGACCCAAAGCTGCTATCCCGTCTATAGTGGCTTCAAATTAGCCGAAAACTCATCCGGTGCCAGCGGCAAGAGCCATGTTCCCGGATAGCGGCCCGATGAACAGGGGTTGGATACCCCACGTTTTTCGCCCATCCGTACTGCGGAAACTCCTCCCCTAGTTGCTCCATCAGCTCATCGCGATAGCACTTGGCCACCACCGAAGCCGCTGCAATCGACAAAAACTTGGCGTCGCCTTTTATGATACAGGTATGGGGCGTCATCGGATACGGCGCAAAGCGGTTTCCGTCGACCAGCAAGTGCTCGGGGCGTACCGTTAGTTGATCGACAGCGCGGTGCATGGCCAGGAAACTGGCTTTTAAGATATTAATCCGGTCAATTTCTTCGGCAGACACCTCGGCAACAGCCCAGGCGAGGGCGTCGCGCAGAACGTCGGTACGGACCTGTTCGCGTTGGGCGCGGGTGAGTTGCTTAGAATCGTTCAGGATGGCGTGGGTGTAGGTTGGGGGTAAAATTACCGCAGCCGCCACCACCGGCCCCGCCAAACAACCCCGCCCTACTTCGTCAAGCCCGGCCTCGGTCACATTTGCATTGTAAAACGATTGCAACATCACAGTGAACAGTTTTTGCAGTCAACAGTTTTCATGGTGAACAGTTTTCCTTGCCGCCAATATTGTTGGCTGTTCGTTGTTCTCTGTTCTCTGTAATCAGTCTTCCAGGGTATTCCCAAAAATAGTACTCTTCAACAATAGGGCGATCATAAAAAACACCAGTGCCCAGTAGAGGTAAACTCGGTAATAGTCGTGTACGTCCTGGTATACTCGTGTTCGGACGGGGGCCTTTTCGAGTTGGTTTATCTGCCCAAAAATTCGTTTGAGTTGGGCGTCGTCGGTGGCCCGGAAGAAACTACCACTCCCAATTTGGGCAATCGTTTTCAGAACGCCCACATCCATAGACGCCTGCGTTTGGGTCGTGTCGGGAACAAGCCGACTTGCGGACATTTCGCGGCCAACTGCGATGGTGTAAATACGGATGTCGTATGCCTTTGCCAAACGGGCTGCCAACTCGGGGTCGAGGTTCCCGGCCGTGTTTTCGCCGTCGCTGAGCAGAATAACTAGTTTGTCGGCCTGTGTGCTGTCGGTTGGGGGGGCGGTTCCGTCGGGTGTGTGCAGGCGGTTAATGCAACGGGCCAGTGCGTCGCCAATGGCCGTGCCCGACGCTGGTATGAGACCTTGGTTAAGCTCGGCCAAATATTGCCGGACTAAGGCGTAATCCGTGGTGAGCGGACAGAGCGAGAAGGCTTCGCCCGCAAAAGCAACTAATCCAATGCGGTCGTTTTTACGGTTGTTTACGAACTGCTCGGCCACGCGCCGGGCCGCAACCAGCCGGTTGGGTTTGAGGTCGGTCTCGGCCATCGACGACGATACGTCAATAGCCAGCACAATATCGATTCCGGGCGACTGATCCTCCCGTCGTTCGCGGATAACCTGCGGGCGTGCCAATGCCACCAACACACAACTGATACCCAAAAAATAGCTAAGAGGCATCAAATAACGTCCGCTATTTATTAGTTGGGCTGCTAAACCCCTAGCCCCCCCAAAGCCATTCGACAAGCTCAACTGTTGCCGCGACCGCTGATGCAACACCCGGCGAACCAGAAACAACAAGGCAAACCCCAAAATACCGTACAGCACGAGCCGGTCATCGAACTGAAATGACTGCCACCGGCGCAGACTAAACCAAACAGGCGAATACCAGGGTTCGTTCATACGGTTTCGGGTGTAGAAGGCCCCGTTTGTGCGACGTTGGTTTGTGCTGTCAGAACACGGCGTTGGGTGTAAAGTGCCACCGCCACCGTCCGTAACAGTCGCATAGCCTCGTTCGACTGATCGGTGTATGCGCCCCCGTACATCATCCGGTCGGCGGTGCGCAGAGCTTCCTCAACGGCTCCCTCGCGTATGTCGGGCAGGGCCACAGGACGGGTAGTAATTCGCTCAACGAGTTCGGGGGTTGTCATGGTCGAAAACGGCTGCTGTTCAAGTTGTTCGAGATACGCTTTCCAGCGTACTACCGCCCCGTATGCTCCCTCAGAAGCCGTTTCGGGGTTTAGTGTGCGAACAATTCGGTTGTATTCCCGCAAAAAACTGAGATGCCGTTGCCGGAGCTGAAACAACATAAATTGGCGGTCGATAACCCGCCCGAACAAGGCATACAGTACAGCTAAAATCAGCGCAATACTGCCCAAAACGGCCACAAGCACAGGGTAATTTAATTCCTGCCGAAGGGGCATTAGCTGCGTAGAAGCCCGAAGCCGCAATGTGTCGGGCCGGGCCGTTTGAAGCCGCGACCGGAAAAACACGGTGTCGGTCGTTGAAAAGACAGTTGTGCAATCGACGGTACCAACAATATAAAGCGGTACGCGCAAGGTCGACTGGGGCTGCGTCTCGAACGAAACCAACGTGTAAACGGCACTATCGGTACTGATTTCGGCGGTTGAGCGAGTCGGCAAAAACGTCTTGTCACGAATCAGAAAGGGGGCGAACGCCGTCGAATCGGGGAATAGTACATCCTCACTAACCGGATGGCTGAAACTGAGTGCATACCGAAATGGTCGCCCAATCTCGACTGAGTCGGTCAAAAACCGGCCTTGCGGAATGGTTGCTGGCGCGGGGGTTTGGCACAATGAAGGAGAAGGGAGGAAGGAGGAAAGGAGAAGGTAAATCAACGCATAAACACAGGAAGACTGACTTTGTATGAGTCGTCGTAGGAAGTTCTTTCTTTCCTCCCTTCCTGCCTTCTTCTTTCCTCCTCTCATTAATCTACTTTCCAGAAAATTGCACGCTCGCTACCTTCCAGGTATTACCTTGCTTAACGCAAGTGGCAGTGAAGACTACCTCTGTGTCAAAAGCCGTCCCCTGCAAATTGCCTTTGAATTTAGTGGAGCCGGACACCACCGCTGCATCGTTGTTGTAGGTACGGGCACGGGTTCCCGTGGGCGCGAGCGCATCGACTACCAGAATCCCCCCACTAAGGGCCTGTCCCATCAGATCGCGGTCGGCGGTTTGCCCGTCGTAGCTAATAATTGCAAAGTCGTCGGTGGTTAGCGCGAGCATTTTGTTACTATCCTCATCGAGCAATGCTTTGAACAAGGCCGTTGTTGCCGCTGTTGGGTCTTGCCCCGGATCGGTGGCAGTTTGAGCAACTAAAGGGGTCGAAAGCAGAAGGGTTACGACAAATACAAGAGCATTTCGCATGGTATATGGTTGTTTAGGTCCGAAAATTAACGCAAAAGAAAATTTTTACGGCGTTGTGCCGTCAAATAAGATTCGTTAATAGTTTAAACCATTGTGGAGAAGGCACTAATTTTGAACAATTGTTTACGATGCTCCTCATCTACAGTAAAACGTTAACGTAACAACAAACCGATACACGACCAATGAGTCAAGTAGAATCAACCAATAGCCTCCACGGCAACGGTAGTAATGGCACAAACGGTGCGGCTAAATGTCCGTTCACAAGTGGACAAATGAATCAGACAGCCGGGAGTGGCACACGGAACCGCGATTGGTGGCCAAACCAACTGAAACTGAACATTCTGCGGCAACACTCGGAACTATCGAACCCGATGGGTGAGTCGTTTAACTATGCCGAAGAATTCAGAACCCTCGACCTTCAGGCGGTGAAGGACGATCTTCACGCCCTGATGACCGATTCGCAGGAGTGGTGGCCCGCCGACTTTGGCCACTATGGGGGCTTGTTTGTTCGGATGGCCTGGCACAGCGCGGGCACGTATCGCGTGGGCGATGGGCGCGGAGGAGCCGGAGCCGGTATGCTACGGTTTGCTCCGCTCAATAGCTGGCCCGACAACACAAGCCTCGACAAATCGCGCCGACTGCTCTGGCCCATTAAGCAAAAGTATGGCCGGAAGATCTCGTGGGCCGATCTGATGATTCTGACGGGTAACGTGGCGATGGAGTCGATGGGCTTCAAAACATTTGGGTTCGCCGGTGGTCGCCCCGATATGTGGGAGCCGCAGGAGGACGTGTACTGGGGTTCTGAAACAACCTGGCTCGGCAACGACGCCCGGTATGGCAAAGGTTCACCGGGAGTAACTGGTCACGGCGTAATTTCGTCCGACCAAGACCCCGGTCGCCCTATGCACTCGCGCCCGCTCGAAGATCCGCTGGGAGCCGCTCATATGGGGTTGATCTATGTAAACCCCGAAGGCCCCGACGGCAACCCCGACCCACTGGCCGCTGCCCACGACATTCGCGAGACGTTTGGCCGGATGGCTATGAACGACGAAGAAACCGTTGCCCTGATTGCCGGTGGACACACGTTTGGCAAGACCCACGGGGCCGCACCGTCGGACCACGTTGGCAAGGAGCCGGAAGCAGGTTCGATTGAGGAACAAGGTTTTGGCTGGGGCAATAGCTACGGCACGGGAAAAGGTGCCGACACAATCACGAGTGGTTTGGAGGTAACCTGGACCACCACCCCAACGCAGTGGGGCAATAATTACTTCGAGAACCTATTTGGTTTCGAGTGGGAACTGACTAAAAGCCCTGGTGGAGCGCATCAGTGGGTTGCCAAAGACGCAGACAATATCATTCCCGACGCTTACGATCCCGACAAGAAGCATAAGCCAATGATGCTGACTACGGATTTGTCGTTGCGGGTTGATCCGGCTTACGAGAAAATTTCGCGTCGTTTCCTCGAAAACCCCGATGAATTTGCCGATGCCTTCGCCCGTGCGTGGTTCAAACTGACCCACCGCGACATGGGGCCACGCGCCCGTTACCTCGGCCCCGACGTACCCGCCGAAGAACTGCTCTGGCAGGACGTTATTCCGGCTGTTGACCATGCGCTGGTCGACGCGAACGACGTATCAGCTTTGAAGGCCAATATTCTGGCATCGGGCCTGAGCACGGCTGAGTTAGTGTCTACGGCCTGGGCATCGGCCTCTACGTTCCGGGGTTCCGACAAACGGGGTGGTGCCAACGGTGCCCGCATTCGGTTAGCTCCCCAAAAAGACTGGCAAGCCAACAACCCGGCTCGCCTGAAAAAGGTGTTGGGCACTCTGGAAAGCATTCAGGAAGAGTTCAACGCTACCCAGACGGGCGGCAAGAAGGTGTCGCTGGCCGATTTGATCGTATTAGCGGGTTGTGCCGCCGTTGAGAAAGCCGCCAACGATGCGGGTCACGAGATCACGGTTCCGTTTACGCCGGGTCGGATGGATGCCTCACAGGCGCAGACAGACGTGGAGTCATTTGGCTATCTAAAGCCAATGGCCGATGGTTTCCGCAACTACCGTAACGGCGTGTCACGGGTTTCGACCGAAGAACTGCTGATCGACAAAGCTCAATTGCTCAACCTCTCAGCCCCAGAACTGACGGTGCTGGTGGGCGGTATGCGTGCCCTCGACGCCAACTACGACGGCTCGAAGCACGGCGTATTGACCACGCGCCCCGGTCAATTGACCAATGATTTCTTCGTGAACCTGCTCGACATGAACACCGCCTGGAAAGCAATGGACGATAGCAAAGAAAACTACCTCGGCACCGACCGCGCCACCGGCCAACCCCGCTGGACGGCAACCCGCGCCGATCTCGTGTTCGGTTCAAACTCTGAACTTCGGGCCGTTGCCGAGGTGTATGGCAGCAGCGACGGACAGGCCAAGTTCGTTACGGATTTTGTAGCGGCCTGGGACAAGGTAATGAACCTGGATCGGTTTGAGTTGAAGTAACGATTTGATAGTTTTGTGAGGAAGCCCGGTGTCTGGAAAGGTGCCGGGCTTTTTTTGTACTTTCGCAACCAAACGCACCTACCTGATAGGGGCGTTCTTTGGGCAAATCCGCCCCCCGCCCCCCTCGGAACATGATAGATAATTTATTTAAAGCATTCAGTACACAAGTTGAGCTGACAGAAAGCGACAAGGAAATCTGTGCGCCTTATTTCGAGCTTATAACTTTCTCAAAAAACAGTATCGTAGAAGAAGAAAACAGAGTTCCCAGGTACCTGTATTTCATCGTGAAGGGATTCATGCGCCTGTTCTATTATGATGATAATGGCGATGAGGTAACGACATTCATTGCCTCGTCCAATGCGTTTATTACCCCCTTCCTGGAATTCATTCACGAAAGAAAATCAAAAGAAAATTTAGAATGCATTACGGATTGTGATGTGTATAAGGCCGAGCGAATCAGCTTAATGGAGTTGATAAACAAGAATGAAAACTTTAAACAATTTAGCCTTACAATTTTTGAGCAAGCCATTGCTACTACTCAGTTGCGAGCCAATGACCTTGCCACGCTCACAGCCGAATTGAGGTATAAAAAGCTACTTGAACAACAGCCCGACATTATACAAAATGTTCCTGTTCAATACATTGCGTCTTATCTGGGCATAAAACCCCAAAGCCTGAGCCGAATTAGAAGGCAGTTGATTAAGTAACAAATGTGAAGTGGTCCCTGTGTCTGCGATTCTACTTTTGCCTTCGATTTTAAATCAAATCGAGATCATGTTAGGATTTGCACAACAGTATTTGACCACCGTCGTTGCCGCACTCATCATTATGAGTGCGGCTTACTTTATTTTCTGGAAGCTGTTTGAAAACAGACTCAGCAATCGCAAAATTCAACTTTCCAGAAGGGCTGGTTGGCCTCAAATAAAAGAAGAGATCGGCGCAACGCTGCTGTCCTTTCTTGGCAGTACGGCTTTTACGCTGGTTATCTTATCATTCAAAGACAACGGGTTAACTAAATTTTACGTAGAAGCGGGGCAATACGGTTGGTGGTACGAAGCTCTCACCGTGCTAACCATGCTCATCATATCCGACACTTGGTTTTACTGGAGTCACCGGGCCATGCACCACCCAACCCTTTATAAATACGTGCATGCCCTGCACCACAAAAGTCTGGATGTCAATCCCTACACGTCCACCTCATTCCACGTGATAGAGGCCGTATGGCTTACAGTCTGGATTTTGCCAGTAGCGATGGTTATGCCTGTTTCCATGACGGCATTAGGTATAATGCAGGTATTGGGAACGTTCAACAATTTGAAGTCGCATCTTGGTTATGAGCTGTTCCCCAAGTTTTTCAGCATGCCTCCGTTCAACATGTTGGTTACGGCTACTAACCACAGCCTGCACCACACACAGTATAATGGCAACTATGGTTTGTTTTTCCGGTTCTGGGATATTGTCTGCGGTACAGAACTCAATACCACAACCAGCACATTCGATGAGATCCATCATCGTAAAGACGAAGTCATTGTTGACAATACAAGATATAGGACACTGACCATCAGCAAACTAGTCAAAGAAACAGACAACACGGTGTCTGTGTATTTCAGGCCAACCGACAAGGAGTTTTACAACTACAAGGCCGGACAATATCTGACACTTCGGGTTACCGTGGACGGAAAAACGCATAGCCGTTGCTTCTCATTAAGCTCCTCGCCAGATGTCGATGATTTCTTGCGAATAACCGTGAAGCTCAAAGGCGAGGTGTCGCACTACTTTTACAACACAGCTCAAGTTGGCGATACCGTACAATCATTGCTTCCGGTTGGCGATTTCACCGTTACTCCTGTAGCAGCAGCGGCAAAACACTACGTTATGGTTGCCGGTGGTAGCGGCATTACGCCGTTGTACAGTATGCTCAAACAAATACTCCGGTTTGAGCCGCACAGCAACGTGACGTTGCTTTTTGCCAACACAAGCGAAGAGAATATCATTTTCCGGGAGGAGTTAGGTCGATTGGCGCAGCAGTGTTCTCAGTTCGAGTATGTAGATTTTATTTCGGGTATAAAACGCATCACCAAAGACGATCTGACTGTTGCCCCCAATGCGTCCTATTACATTTGTGGACCGGATTCGCTGAAAGAAGGGATAGTACAAGCATTGAAAGATCTGAAAATCAGCAAGTCAGCGATCCACGTGGAGCATTTTGTAGACGGTTATGTGCCCTGGTTTGGGCTTACGAGCGGCCCGAAAAAAAAGACGTTAAGCAAAACGGTTGTGGCCGCTTTTTTGGGGTTCGTTTTCACAACCGCCAGTGCCCAAACAGAGATAATGGGGAACTGGCACGATAAAAACCATCCTGAGAAAGTTGTTACAATCGTCCAGTCAGCGAATCATTTCACGGGAACAGACAAGAAAGGCAAGGTTGTTTTTAAGGAGCTGAAGCCCGTTGGCCCAAAGCAGTACAAGGGCATGTTGATAGACCCTGACGGCAACGATACATTCACTATTTTGGTTACTGTAACCAGCAAAAACGAGTTTACATTCAAGGTCAGGAAATTTGTCTTCCGCAAGGAGTTTGTCTTCGTAAAAGAATGAGCCGGTCGCAAACGCATGTAAAGATTGCACCCCTTCACTCCGCTTTCACCACTACCCGAATATCCGTACTGCGGCCCCGGTCGTCGGCGTAGCGACGGACAAGCCAAGTTTGTTCAGGACTTCGTAGCGGCCTGGGACAAAGTGATGAACCGAGACCGGTTTGAGTTGGCATAACGATTTGATAGTTTTGTGATGAAGCCCGGTATCTGGAAAGGTGCCGGGCTTCATCACAAACAACTGTATCTGTCTGTATGCGAAGCCTAAACAAAGTGACGTTGATCGGAAATCTTGGTGCCGACCCCGATTTTCAGCAATTGGACGGCAACGTAGCCGTGGCCAAATTTTCGCTGGCTACGACCGAATCGTTTAAAGACAAGAACGGTCAAACACAGTCAAACACCGACTGGCACACTGTAGTGCTGTGGCGAAACCTGGCCGAACTAGCCCACAAGTACCTGCAAAAAGGCAGTTTGGTGTATGTCGAAGGCAAGTTGAAAACCCGCAGTTACGACGACCGGGAGGGCAACAAACGCTACGTAACGGAGGTAGTTGGGGAACAGTTGATAATGCTGGATAAACGCTCCGAAACCAATGCTGCATGAAATCCCCAAAGCATGGCAATTCGAACTCGCTAGCCACCGCGACAAAGCCATCATTTTGATCAGATTCCTTTACAGCAGGGAAGATCAGGCACTCGTGCGTCAGCTTACAGGGGTGCGTTGGAGTCAATCCCAAAAAGCCTGGTATGTGCTGGACATTCCGGCTTATCGACAACGTTTCGGCCTACAAACAGAACCGATTGGCAAAGAAGTACTGAGTCAAATTCACCCGATCAATCAACAGGCTTTAGCGCGATTCGTTGAAACCCTTCAGTTAAAAGCCTACAGCCAAAGCACCATTCAGACTTACCGCAATGAATTTGCACAACTTCTGTATGTGCTGAAAGGCAATCTCGTGGACGAACTGAGTGTAGAGCGTTTACGCGACTACTTTTTATACTGCATCAACACCCTCAAACTTTCCGAAAACACCATTCATAGTCGGATGAATGCGGTGAAATTTTATTTTGAGAGCGTACTTGGGCGACAGCGTATTTTCATCGAAATACCGCGACCGAAGAAACGTATAACCCTACCTAACGTGTTGGCAATAAGCCAGGTAGAAAAATTATTTGGGCAACTGGAAAACCTCAAACACAAAACCATGATTTACCTCGCTTACTCCGCAGGATTGCGCGTAAGTGAAGTGGTAAACCTGAAAATAAAAGACATCCATTCCGAACGAATGGTGATTAATATCAGAGGGGCAAAGGGCAAAAAAGACCGTATGGTGGGCTTGTCGCAGGGCATTCTGGAGCTTTTGCGAAAATACTACGTGGCCTATCATCCCAACGATTGGCTTTTCGATGGACAGTATGCGGGCGAGCCGTATAGTACGCGCAGTTTACAGCAGATTTTTCATCGAGCCAAAAATGCAGCCAGAATCCTGCAAGATGTTACGTTTCATAGTCTGCGTCACAGCTATGCAACGCATCTCCACGAAGCAGGTACAGACATCAAATTGATTCAGGAACTTTTGGGGCACAACGATTTAAAAACGACCCTGCGCTATACGCATGTAAGCCAGCGTACACTCGAAAAAATTAAAAGCCCGTTTGACTCGCTCAATCTGGATGACAAATGAATTTGGATGTCTTAGATTGTCTTTCTATTATAGAGAGTTCACAGGTCAGTAAATCTAGTACCCCCAAAAGTACGACATTTAAAGTGCAATAAAATCTTGGCGAAAGCTAAAAAAATACAGAAAGTACGACAAAACTTTCGTATATTTAGGAGTTGGCGGTCATTGTAAAAAATGACACGACAGACAATCGAACCAAAGGACAGACATGGCGAAACAGAAAATTGAAACAGTTCGAGAATTAATTTATTACTCGTATGCGAACTTAGCTATGGCTCATACAGCCGTTGAAAAAAAGCAAGAAAAATATGAGATGTTCAACTTTATGATTAGAGCCAAATTATTCAAAGGACTAAAAGATGGAACTATGAATATGCGGACAATTTTTGACGACGAAAAAATCAAATTACAGACAGGACAAATTTGTAATTATTGCGGGGCGACAGAAAAATTAGCGTTAGACCATATTTTTCCACAAAAATACGGTGGACAGGACAACGCAGAAAACCTGATTTTTGCTTGTAGGACTTGTAACAGTTCAAAAGGCAAAAAAGATTTAATAAAATGGATGATTTTTCGTGGACAATTTCTTCCACTTATGATAATCAGACGATATTTGAAGCTGACTTTTAAATATTGCATTGAAAACGACTTGATTGATAAACAAATTGCAGAACTAAAAGACTTAGAACTGCCATTCAAAATAGAACTTTTGCCGACAAGTTACCCAAAACCTAACCTGTTGACACTTAACACCGAGTAAAAAACAACGAACCGCCAACATGGGTTTGTGGCAAGCGGGGGCTGAAGGAAGATATTGAACATTTGGAATTCTTTTGTACTTTTGTTTCGGCGGACGGAAACCTTTTGAGCATTTGTAAGTAACTCAACAACAGTAATTTATATCGGCAGACGTTCGGGCGGAGTAGTTTCAAAGCCCCCACCTGACCACAAGCCCTTTTCGTTGGCAGTAATTTTAAAAACGACCATTTCAAACTTATGAGTAAATCGAATTGCTTTTTAATTGTCCTTTTAACTGTTACTAATTTTTGTTTTTCGCAAGACTCTACCATAACGAAACTATCATTTGACATTAGACTAAGATATGACAGTGCAAAAGTTGAATTTAATAATTTTGAAAAAAAGCATGGTGGTTTTGTAAAAACTAAAAATGTGAGAATGCACTATCTCGAATGGGGTAATCCGAAGAACACACCTCTGGTTTGGGTACATGGAAGTTTTACAAATAGCTACGAATTATTAAGCGTTGCAGAAAGTTTAGTGAAAGAGGGTTATTATTTAATTGCAATTGACTACTATGGACATGGACTTACTAAAATACCCAAAAATGAGGTTTCACTATATCATGTAGCAGACGATATAAAAGAGTTGATGGAGGTTAAGCAAATTAAAAAGGCAATAATCGGCGGATGGTCAAGAGGTGGAATAATTGCAACAGCTTTTTATGACGCTTACCCTGACAAGGTTTTAGGTCTGATACTTGAAGATGGAGGGTCGGTTTCAACAAATACACATTATCATAAACTATCCCCCAATGAATTAGACAGCCGAGTTAAAGATATTTTCAAAGACAGAGTAGCTTACAAAATGTTCGATAGCGAGTATGAAGCATATAAAACTTTCTACGATTACAATAGTGGGGGTACACAATTTGAACTTTTAGCTTGGCTGACAATGGACGATAACAAAAAATGGAGTATTGGAATTGGGGTTGAAAAGTTATTCAATATGAGCAACGAGAATGAATTTTTAGACAATATTTTAAGACCAACAAAAGCAAATTTATTTGGAGAATCTATGTCGATGATTGAACCTAAAATTATTTATAGAAATTTAAAAGTGCCAATGCTTATTTTAGACCCAACTTCTGACCAAGATATTTTCCCATATGAACGTGAAAATAAACAGCTTAAAAACCAACACCCAAATTTAATCACTCATAAAATTTATGAAAATACTGGGCATAACATTCATAACGAAAAACCTACAATGTTTGTAAAAGACTTAGGGACTTTTCTGAAAACGGTCAAACATCAGCTACCAAAATAAAAACTACTGCCAACATAGTATTGTGGCAAGTGGGGGCTGACGGAAGTAATTGAACTTTGGTAATTTTTTTGTACTTTTATTTCGGCGGACGGAAACTGCCAAGCATTTGTAAGTAACTCAACATCAGTAATTTATATCGGCAGACGTTCGGGCGGACGTGTTTCAAAACCCCCACCTGACCACAATACTTTTTCGTTGGAAAAATTTTCAAAATAGTCATACTACTTCCACTCACTCCGCTTTCACCACCACCCGAATATCCGAACTACGGCCCCGGTCGTCGGCGCAGGAGATTTTTAGCACACCGGGGCGGGGTTTGATGAACACGCCCTCAGTGGGCAAGGCTTTGCGCACAAGCCGGTCGTTTACATACCAATACACCGCCCGAACGTCGTTGGCAGTCTGACAACTCAATTGAATCTCTGTAGGGTTTTTCGGGTCGATAAAGTACTCACTCTTGTCGTTCGGGCTGGTAATTAGGGGGGGCTGTTGGGTTGTTCCGGCTCCGAACACGCGCTCACAAGCCGGATTATGGGGCGGGATAGCCCGATACGGAATCTGCTTCACGGAATAATACGTCATCAGTTCGGGAGCCAGGTTCGCGTACATCCGACGCACGGCCCCACGCTCCGGCAGGCAATGCGCACAGTACGAAACCCGCCCCGCTGAGTCCGTAGAAATGGCTTTCTGATGCCCACACCGTCGACTGCTCGACACACCCATAATGTGATAATCTATTGACCGGGCCGAACACGAATCGTCGGGAACCTCGCCCGATTCGGGGCAGATTTGGCGTAGAGCCAGTTTTGCGTCTTTGCCCCCCGTTGGCGGGCGAAACCAACCCCGTGGCGAGTTATAGTCGAGCGCGTTGAACAGTTGGAACAGTAAGGGCGTCGCGGTGTTGGCTCCGCTCAGTTCGGGCACACCCACCCCCGAAAAGTTGCCTACCCAAACGCCAATCGTAAACCGACGATTATAGCCAATGCTCCAGGCGTCGCGCCGACCGTACGACGTGCCTGTTTTCCAGGCAATGCGGGGCAGGTGATAGCTGTTATCGAAGTTATTGGGCAGATCGGGCCGGGTAATCTGGCTGAGGGTGTTGGTAACAAGGAACGCGGCTTCAGGGGACAAAAGCCCCCCCCCGCCCGACCCGTCGGACCGCCCCGAGGGGGGAGCCGCTTGCGCATCACTCGACTGATCTGGTGAATGTTGCGTCAGCCAAACAGGCGCAAGCGGCTCCCCCCGTCGGGTCGGGCGAGGAGGGGCCGCAAAGCCTGCAAAAAGCTTGGTCAGTTCTTCGAGGGTGACGCCACAACCGCCCAAAATCATGGAAAGTCCGAGGTCCTTAGATTGTTTTTGAACGGTGGAGAAGCCCACTTTTTTGAGGGCGTCGATCAGGACGGGCGTGCCCAGATCACGTAGGAGCTTCACGGCAGGCACATTGAGCGAGTTGGCGAGGGCAAACTCAGCCGTAACGGGGCCGTTGAATCGGCGGTCGTAGTTTTCGGGTTCGTAACCTCCGAAGTTGGTCGGCACATCGTTCAGTTTCGATTTAGGCGTAATTAATCCCGCGTCGAACGCTAGCCCGTAGAGCAGGGGTTTGAGCGTACTCCCCGGCGACCGCACCGCCCGCACCCCATCGACCTGCCCCCCATCGAACCGGTTATGAAAATCGGCCGATCCAACGTACGCCAGCACGTCCATCGTCTGATTATCCAGCACCAGCACAGCCGCGTTCTGAATATTGTGAGCACGTACCCGATTGACATAGTTTCCGACCAATTGTTCAGCCGTTGCCTGCATAGCGGGTCGGATAGTCGTTCGTAGAACAGGCGTGTCGCGGTGTTCGCGAGCGAGTCGCAGAGATAGGTGAGGCATTTGTTGGGGAGCCGCCCGCCGACGCGCCGTGAGGGGTTCGGCCAGCGCGTCGGCAACGGATTGAGCCGGAAACGTGCCGTTCTCCCCAAATCGGCGCAGCCAACGGTTTCGTTCCTGCACCACGCGCTCGTTCCGCACACCCAGCCGCAGGCTCGACGGGCGGTTTGGAATAATCGTCAGCGTGGTGATCTCGGCCAAACTCAGCAGCTTAGGCGGTTTTCCGAAATACAGCAACGAAGCCGCTTTTATACCCTCGATGTTGCTGCCGTAGGGCAATAGGTTCAGATATAGTTGCAGGATTTCGGCTTTTGAGTAGTGTATCTCCAACTGCAAAGCCCGAAGTAACTCAATCAATTTACTACCATACGTCCGTTTGCGGGGTTCGAGCAAGCGCACCACCTGCATCGTAATGGTTGAAGCCCCCGACGTTCGGCGACCAGTGAACACGTTCCGGCCAATGGCCCGCAACACACTCACGGGGTTGATGCCGGGATGGTAAAAAAAGTATTTGTCCTCCTTAAACAGAATAGCGTCGCGCAGAACGGGCGTAATTTCGGCGGTTTCGGCGTACATTCGCCACTTGTCGTCACGACTCAGAAACGCGTGGAGAATGGTGCTATCGACGGCTGTGACCAGCGTTGAGTATTTCACGTCGGTGCGAACCGGGAACAGTCTGTCGAGAATTAGTAATAAGATCAAGCCGATCAGCACCACGCGGACCCACCGCTTTTTGGAAAGAGATTTTAGACGCTGGACGTTGGATATTGGACTACCCAACGTATTCTTCGTTACTTTCAAGGCCAGAACTGGTTATTGGTAATCAACAAACTAACACTCTAACGTCCAATATCCTAAATCCAACGTCTGCAATGCAAATCCAATTCATGGGCGCGGCCCGAACCGTAACCGGCAGCAAACACCTCATCACGACCGAACAAGGCACTAAAATCCTGCTCGACTGCGGCTTGTTTCAGGGCATCGAAACCGACGAACTGAACCAGAATTTCCACTTCAACCCTGCCGAGGTCGATTATATGGTGCTTTCGCACGCACACATCGACCATACAGGCCTTATTCCACGGCTCGTTCGGCAGGGGTTCACGGGGCCAATTTACTGCACACCCGCCACCGCCGATCTCTGCAACATAATGCTGCTCGACAGTGCGCATATCCAGGAAACTGACCTGAAACGCGTAAACGAACGGCGCGAACGGCAGGGTCGCCCCCTCATCGAAATTCTCTACGAAGCCGCCGACGTTGAACAGGCGTTGAAGCAAATGAAAACCGTACGCTACAACCAACCGTTCTGGCTCAACGACGAGGTTGAAGCACGGTTTACAGATGCCGCTCACCTGCTCGGTAGCGCGGCTATCAGCCTGACGATCAACGAGCCATCTGGCACCAAACGCCTGACGTTCACGGGCGATATTGGCCGCCCCAACGACAAGATCTTGCGGATGTTCGAGCCGTTCCCGCAGGCCGACTACATCATTTGCGAGTCGACGTACGGGGCCAAACTACACGAACCCGAACCCGACATGAAACGGCACCTGTTGGAGATTGTGGAGGAAACCTGTGTTAAAAATGGGGGCAAACTTCTAATTCCAGCCTTCGCCGTCGACCGCACACAGGAGGTTGTGTATGCCCTCGACCAACTCGCGAGCGAAGGTCGCCTGCCCGTGTTGCCCGTGTATGTGGATAGCCCGCTTTCGGTAAAGGCTACGCGCGTGATGCAGGACAACGAAGACTGCTTCAACCCCGACATTCTGGCCTACATCCACAAAGATGGCGACGCGTTCGACTTCCCGAATCTCCATTATGTTTCGGACGTAGCCGACTCGAAAGCGATCAACACCCGCCCCGGCCCGTGCATCATCATTTCGTCGTCGGGGATGGCCGAGGCCGGGCGCATCAAGCACCACATCAAGAACAATATCGAAGACCCGCACAACACGATTTTGCTGGTGGGGTATGCCTCACCCAGCAGCCTCGGCGGTGCCCTCAAGCGGGGCGACGAGCAGGTAAAAATCTTTGGCGAGACGTTCGACGTTCGCGCCCGCGTTGCCGTGATGGATTCATTCAGTGCCCACGGCGATTACCAGGAGATGCTTCAGTTTCTGAGTTGCCAGGACGCAACCAAAGTCAAAACCGTTTTTCTGGTTCATGGCGAACTGGAGAAGCAGCAAATATGGCAAGGCCACCTGCAAGGGGCTGGTTTCCAACACGTCGAGATTCCCGATATGTACGAGAGCGTAACGCTGTAAAATTTTTGCCCGAAACGCTTGCAAAACCCTTCGGCGACCCCGTATATTTGCACTCCCATCACGGGAAAAGTACCAACAAACCCGCCGAAGTGGTGAAATTGGTAGACACGCACGTTTCAGGGGCGTGTGTCTTTACGGACATGCGAGTTCGAGTCTCGCCTTCGGCACCATAAAAATCCGTAGTTTATCTATCTTGATAACTACGGATTTTTTGTTTATTGCCATTGCTTTGGCACGACGTAAAATTCAAAATCCGTACACATGACAGCCGCAACAAGCTCTATATTCGATTTAGGCACAGGCATTTATACAATGCCTGATGTAGCGTCTATTCTTGGTCTCCCTCAAGCTAAAGTACGACGTTGGCTACAAGAATATTGGAATGTCCACTTTGGTAAAAACAACCAAATAGATTATTCGGACGGAACAGGTCGCGAGTTAGTTACCAACTTTTACACACTGATCGAGTTTTTTACTTTTTATCAATTGCGGGCAAAAGGTGTTTCTGCACAACGCATTATTAAAGCTCACGATGTGCTAGAAAGTTTGTACAAAACCCCCTTCCCCTTTGCTACCTCCAACATTTTGACTGATGGCAAGAACGTATTGTTTACAGGAGAAGTAGGCAACATTATTCATGCTGATGAAACACTGCAAATAACCATCAAGGAGGTCTTGGAGCCTTTTTGCAAAAAAATCGAGTTTGACCACAGTCAATTAGCTAAACGATTCTATCCATTAGGTCGCGAACATGAGGTGGTTATCGATCCCCATCGGCAATTTGGACAACCCGTTATTGGCGATACAAACATTCTAACTGAAACAGTTTTCAATCTTTACAGAGGAGGAGAGTCTGCTGATTTCATTGCCCGTGTCTTTAATCTAACAACTAGCCAAGTTCAGGACTCTATTACCTTCCACCGCAACGCAGCTTAGTTTCCATTCCTTTAGCATGACGAAGATCTATATCGACGAAAATTTATCTCCTTACATTGCTGAAGACTTGGATATTCTCGAACGTCCAATGGGTGATGGTTTCGAGATTTTGTCGATTGGCAAAACGTTTGGTAGAGGTGCGCAAGATGAAGACTGGATACCCGAAGTAGGCGCACAGGAAGCAGTAGTCGTTACACAAGACATCAATATTCACCGAACCAGGCGGCAACGCGAGTTATTTGAAAAACACGGCGTTGGCATATTTTTCATCTCACCTCCATCAAAAACCGGCTATACTTATTGGGAGCAGGTTGAGCAACTAGTCAGACGCTGGCGCGACATCAAAAAGAAATGCAGAACCAAACGCCCGTTTGCTTACAAATGCACCCCCAAAAGTTCAGAATTTGAACGTATGTAGTACGCTTTGTGATGCCTATTTAGTGAGCAGGGTAAATTGCTTATCCATCACAAATTCAGCCAATACGTTAGCTTGACCACCAACGCCCGGTTTTTGGGTTGCCAGGCTGGGATGAGCCGGTTTTTGGCGTCCAGGGCCTCGTAGGCAAAGTAGTTGTCGGTGTAGACGATAAACAGGTCCGAGACAGGCTTGTAACGCCATTGAAACCGGATGTTGGTATTGACGTTGTTGATCTGGTTGTTGTACTGCGCGTAAGCCGTCAGAAACACCGATTTGGTGAACGACAGATCGACTTTGGGGCCGATCAAAAACAGGTCGGACCGGCTGTGAGGGGCGGGCAGACGGATGCCGTTGTAGGTGAAGTCGAGCGAGACGATGCCGTAGGGCTGGTAGCGATAATTCAACACGGTGTGCAACTGCGTGATGCGCCCGTTGAAGTACTGCCCGATCCGCGTCGAAAACTGGAAGAAAATCGGTTTCCGTACGTTCGATACGTAACTGAGTCGATTGCTGAAATACCGGTAACGCGTCCCGGCTGGCAACGGCACCCCGCCCGTGTTGGTCGGGTCGAAGGCCGAAAACAAGTAGGTGTAGTCCCAGCGAAGCAGGGCAACGTTGATTCTGGATTGGTTTTGGAGCGTGATTCCGCCAAATAGCCCTGCATCCCAGTCAACCAGTCGGCCCTGACTTTTCCCGTAGAGAAAATCCCAATCCGGCCCCAATGAGAACCGGTTCACGAGCCGCCCCAGTCGCCCTTTCGGGAAAAACACCCGGTTGAATTCGCCCGACGAGCGTAGCAGGCTCCGGCGCGGCACGAAGCCAACTTCCGCGTAATAGTTGTCGCCTACGTCGGATGTTGTAGTCCGGGCGTTGACCGTTGGCCGGTCATATTCAAGCGTGAGGCCCCAAGCGTAGCCGTCTCGCAGTTGGGCGGCAGGCGTGCCGGTGGGCAACATCCGGTGGTAGAATGTCTTGCCGCGCCATTGGTTGTTGGCTGAGGCCAGTTGGTACTCGATCCCCGCCACCCGGTTGGGCGACACCGTCCGGTTGTCGGGGTCCGACGATTGACGATTCACCAACATGAACGACACAAACGAACGCGTTGAAACCCGCCGTTGCAAGGCCAGCATACCGTAATTGACCGACGGAACGGCTACCGAGTCAGAGAACGTCTGACGAGCCGTTTGCATCGACAGCAGGCCCACGCGCCAGTTGCGGTTCAGTCGCCCGCTCAACCGCATACCCGCCAGAATAGGCACCGACTCGTTGAAGCCCGTGCGGGCGTTCCGATACAGACCAACCCGGCGCGAGAAGAAAGGGTTGATCGTGCTAAACCCAAATGAGCCGAAGAGGTCGCTGTTCTCCAGAAAAAACTGCCGCTTCTCCGGGAAAAACAACTCAAACCGGCTTAGATTCGCCACCTGCTGATCGACTTCGACCTGGGCAAAATCGGGGTTGACGGTCAAATCCAGGTTCAGCGAGGGCGTAACGGCCACCTTCGCGTCGAAACCCGCATTGACGCTCTGCCGGGCGGGTACGTCCGACTGAAAATCGCGCCCGGTTTGGGCCAGGCCGTAGGGAATGAGCGACACGTTGGCACCGGGACGAGGGGGAGCCTCGTCCCACAGGAGCCGCCCCGAAAAGGCCAGAGCCTGCCCGTTAAAGTTACGCGGAATGGGCGACCAGGCCGAAATCTCGTTCCGGGCGATGTCGCTCCGTATGAAGTTGATGAGCCACGAGTTGGCCCCACTTTGCAGCTTGTAGCGCAGTGTTTTGAAAGGGATGGCTATCTCGACGGTGTAGCGGTCGTCGGCGTTGGTGACCCGCACGGCCCATTTATTATCCCAATCGGTGGTGAACTCCTGCCCGTTGGTAATGAGTCCCTCGCGCTGAACACCATAGGGCGAAACGGCAAAACTGAAGCCATTGAGCTTATCGCCAAACGGGTCGAGATTAATGGCGAACAAATCGGATTGGCCCCGTGGAAAATCGCGCTTGAGCGACGTAATCACATATCGACGGGGTTGATAACAAACGGCTCCCATATACAGAAACGCCCCATCGAACAGCACCCGCACGGTAGTTCGGGCCTTTGCCGCCGACGAGTCGTAGGGGAAAAACTGCCGGAAGTTACCCACCGAATCGGCCCGTTGCCAGTCGGCCTCATCCAGTCGCCCATCTAGCGCGATGGCTCCGGTTGCGCGTCGGATAGTGAGCGTGTAATCGGTTTCGTTGACGCCAGGGGGTTGGGCCAACAGCCGGCAACTGAACAACAGGCATAAAACCAGACAGATGATTTTCATGTACCAATTACTCCCCATTTGCGCGATTGGCACGGTCAATAATTTCTTTCAACTCATCTACCTCGGCCTCGGTTGGCATCGTGAGCGGGGGGCGTACGTCGCCCGCGCTTCGCCCAGTGAGCTTGGCCCCGGCTTTGATGAGGCTCACCGCGTAGCCGTTCTTTTTGCTGCGCAGACGAACCAGTGGAATATAAAATGTTTGGGTGAGTTCAGCAACGGTGGCCCGGTCGCCCGCACGCAAGGCTGCATAAAAGCGATTGGCCAGTTCGGGTACAAAGTTGAATGCTGCCGACGAATAGGTGTTCACCCCAATGGACAAATACGCTTCGGCGATGATCTCGGCAGTAGGCACGCCCCCAATGTACGAGAGCCGATCCCCAACCGTTTTGATCGTATCGTTCAAGTCCTGCATGTTGCCCGTACCGTCCTTAAGGCCCATCAGGTTGGGGCAGTTGTCGGCGAGTCGTTTGATGTAATCGGCAGAGAGTACACCGTTGCCCCGGTTGTAGTAAATCACGGGCAGGCTGGTGTTGTCCAGAATGGTTTTGGCGTAAGCGTAGACCCCATCCTGCGGGCATTCGGTGAGGTAGGGCGGGAACAAAAGCAGGGCGTTGATACCCGCTTTTTCGGCTAGTTGAGCGAACGCAATGGCTTCGGGAATGCTCCGGCCTATGCTCGCTATGACCGGCACGCGGTCGGCCACTATTTTAGCCGAGAGATTCACAATCTGCTCGTATTCCGTTGCCGACAGCGAGAAGAACTCACCTGTGCCACCCGCCACAAACACCGACGATACGCGGTGGCTCACAAACCATTCGAGCCGGTCGGCGTAGGTTTTGGGGCTAAACTGCCCTTGCTCGTCGAAGTCGGTGACGGGGAATGAGAGCAGGCCGTTTTCGAGGGCTTGTTTGATGGTAGCTAATTCCATGTTGATTCGTGTTTAGGGGATTACGACTTGGGTTATCACGGCGGTTGAGGACAACCGCATTACGCGTTACCAGCGAGTAGCCTGGAATTTCCAGCCGGGTTGGACTTTCTGCATTTCAATTTCGTCGTCGCGCTTGGTCAAGCCGCAGGCCAGGTAGTTTTGGTGCAAGCGTGCCAGAGCATCTCTGTCTAGCCCGACGCCCAAACCGGGGCCGGTCGGAACGGCCACCTGCCCATCCTCGAACCGCAACCGACCACCCACAATAATTTCGTCAGACTGCCACGGGTAATGCGTGTCGAGCGCGTAGCGAAGGTTTGGGATAGCCGCTCCCAAATGCACCATTGCCGCGAGCGAAATGCCCAAGTGCGAGTTAGAGTGCATGGACAGGTCCCGCCCGAAAGTCCGGCACAGATCGGCGAGGGTCATGGACGCGCGCAAGCCACCCCAAAAATGGTGATCGCTCAGGATAATATCTTCCGAAACAGTCCGAATGCTACTGGGCAAGTCGGCAAACGAGGTCGTACACATGTTGGTTGCGAGGGGCGTTCGGAGTGCCCGGCGCACAACAGCCATGTCTTCCTGCCCACGCACGGGGTCTTCGAGGTATTCGATAATACCCTCCATTTCCTTACCGTAATGAATGGCCGTCTCGACCGTCCAGAGAGCGTTAGGGTCGATTCGGATGGGCACCTGCGGACCAAAAGCCTCGTGCAACGCCAGCACGGCATCGACCTCCTGGCGGGGATCGAACACGCCCCCTTTGAGCTTGAGCGACTGAAACCCAAAGGCCGCGCACATGGCCTGTGCCTGGGCCACGATCTCGGCCGGGGTCAATGCACTTGCCTGTCGGGCAGCGTCCCAGCCCGTCGCGTGGGGATCGGTGCCGAAGCCGAGTTGCCCCCCGGCACCTTCGTATTTGTAGAATAGATAAGCCGAAAAGGGAACAGCCTCACGCCGTTTACCGCCGAGCAAATCGACCACGGGGCGGTTCACAATCTTGCCCATGATGTCGAGACAAGCTACCTCAACCGCGCTGAAAATATGCACCAGCGTGCGTTGGTCCCAGGGCGTTAATCCGCGCTCGGCTGCGCTGTCAGTCCCAAAATGGGCCACAAGCGTATCGCTAATCCGGTTCAAATCGAACGGGTCAAGCCCAATGAGCAGGGATTTGGCCGCTTCAAGCGAGCGGTCGATGGCGAGGGTTCCCGGGATCTCGCTGATGCCGCTGATCCCGTCGTCGGTGACGAGTTCGACCACCGTGCGCAGGGCATAGGGCGCGTGCAAGCCAGCCGCATTAAGCAGGGGCGGGTCAACGGTGGCAATAGGCGTGATGTGGATTTCCCGGATTCTAGGGCCTTTGCGGATTGTCAGGTTGTTGGTCATTGCTTTCATTCTGCTTAGTCCTCTATGGTTGTGCAAGCTGATTGGGTACGTTTGTCATCCCGAGGTACGAGGGATCTAGTTTGCATATAGTCAACTTGAATATTGTCTGAGTAGATCCCTCGTACCTCGGGATGACAAACGTCTGCACCCAACAAAAATCTAAACCAGTCTGCAAGCAATTAATTTTACGTCAGCGGGCCGGGATTAAAGAGCACCAGATCATTGTAAAGGCCCAATTTATCGGTGGCTACCTGCCGGGTGCCGCTGGCTACGTCGAGCATGAGGTGAAACAGCTCCCAACCCATTTCTTCAATTGTTTTATGCCCGAAGGCTACCGGCCCCGCGTCGAAGTCGATCAGGTCGTGCCAGCGTTGGCTTAGTTTTGTGTTCGAACTGACCTTGATAACTGGGACCATGTTGAGGCCGTACGGTGTGCCACGCCCCGTAATAAACACGTGCAGGTTCATACCCGCAGCCAATTGCAAGGTACCACACACAAAATCACTCGCGGGCGTAGCCACGAAATTCAGGCCTCGTTTTCGTACTTTTTCCCCCGGTGCCACCATGTCGACAATCGGACTCGTGCCCGACTTCACCACCGACCCAAGAGCCTTTTCGACAATCGTACTCAGGCCACCGCCTTTGTTTCCGGGGGTGGTATTGGCCGACCGGTCGGCGCGGCCCTGTTGCAAATAGGCATCATACCAGGCCATTTCGTCTTTCAGGGCCTGCGCCACCGTCTCGTCGGCGGCACGGGGCACAAGCAGATGGATGGCATCGCGCACCTCCGTTACCTCCGAGAAAAACACCGTGCCACCCGCCCGCACAATCAGGTCAGCCGCGAAGCCCGACACCGGATTTCCTGTTAGTCCCGAAAACGCATCGCTGCCCCCGCACTGCATCCCCACTACTAGCTCCGACGCCGGGCAGGTGGTGCGTTGGCGTTGATTTAATTTCTGTAAATGCCGTTCGGCGGTTTGCATAATACCGGCCACCATATCGCCAAAGCCCTCAAAGGCTTCGTCTTGTAAATAGGTGATGGACGATTCGGCGGCATCCCGGCCGTTTGGCAACAGCCGTTCGGGGCGGAGTTTCTCGCACCCCAGTCCGACAATCATGATTTCGCCCCCAAAATTGGGATTCTGCGCGATGTGCTGAATGGTCCGAATCGGGATGATGGCTGCCGGTGCGTCGATAGCGATGCCGCAACCGTAGCTGTGGTTGAAGGCCACCACCTCATCGACGTTCGGGTAAAGTGGCAGCAACTCCCGACGGATTTTCTGGCAAATGAAATCCGTAATGCCAGCCACACACTGCACACTTGTTGTGATGCCCAGCACGTTTTTGGTGCCCACACTCCCATCGGAATTTCGGTAGCCCTTAAAGGTGTAACCCTCAAGTTTTTCAATGACCTGGATCGGTTTTTGAGTATACGAAATGGCGTCCAGCGTGGGCGGTTCCGGCAGTCGGATGTTGCGTTCGTTGACCCACGCTCCTTTTTGAATACGTTTGTCAGCGTAGCCAATGGTATGGCCGTAGCGGATCACGGCCTCGCCCTCGGTCAGGTCGGTCAGGGCAACTTTGTGGCCCATCGGAATATATTCTGAGAGCGTAATTTGATCTGAAATGATCGTCCCCTTTTCCAGCCCCTGCGGGTTGGCAACGATGCCCACATTATCGAGCGGAGATGTTTGAATTAGGGTTGTCATTATACCATTGGAAATACCGCAGCCGCGATCATGGTCAACACCAACCCTGTCAGGCCCATGAGGCTTTGCATGGGAGCAATGGTTTGGAGAGCTTCGCGCTCGGTGAGGTTGCTGGTTTTGCACATAATCCAGAAGCCCGCATCGTTCATCCACGGAATCAGTTTGGCCCCACTGCCAATGGCCAAACACAGATACACCGGATGAAAACTGAGGTTGGCGTTCTGCGCCATCCCCGCCAAAATGCCCGACGCTGTAATCAGGGCCACCGTTGCCGATCCCTGCGCCGTGCGGACGATAGCCGTAATCAGAAACGCCAGCGGAATCAGGGCCATCTGGTAATCTTTGGTGAGTTCGGCAATGCGTTGGCTGATGCCTGACTGCTGTAACATCCCACCGAAAGCCCCACCCGCTGCCGTAATCAGAATAATGCCGCCCCCACTCATCAGGGCCGTTTGCACAAAGGCCGTGAGTGCTTCTTTCTTCGTTTTTTTCTGGCGGGCCAGCACGCCCAACGCGAAGATGCCGCCCATCAGCAGGGCGATGTTTTTATCGCCTAAGAACAAAACAACGTCCAGAATACCATTCAGGAATTCCGACGAAGTCAGGCCGTTTTTCAGATTCCCAAACGCTTCCACCGCCGAGCGGATGCAGATCGTTACGAGCGGAAACACCGCCGGGAGCAACGACCAACCCAGCGCGGGCAATTCTTTATTGTCTTTGTTGGCGATGGCGGCAATGTCTTCGAGTCGGGCATCGGGAGCGTCGCGGAGGGGGATGGGAAATTTATGGTTGAGCCAACGAGCTATAAAATACCCGACCGTGATCGTACACAGCCCCAACAACGTTCCGCACACCATCATCAGGCCAATCGGCACGTTCAATGCACCCACCAGAAACAGCGGACCGGGCGAGGGTGGCACGTAGGAATTAGCCATCACGCCCCCCGCAATCACCGACAGGGCCAATAGCAGGTAGTTCTTGCCCAATCGCATACTCATGGCTTTGGCAAGCGGCATCATCAGGAAAATAACCGTATCGACGAAGACCGGGATTGTAAGAAAGAAACTACTCAAAATAAACCCAACCGGCGCGTTTTTCTGGCCCGTCACCTTCAACATGGCCCGAATAATCCGTTCGGCGGCTCCGCTGTCGAGCATGGATTTGCCGATAATAGCCGCCATCGCGATCAGGATGCCGATTTTGGCGCAGGTGTTGCCAAACTCGGTGGCGATTCGTTCGCCAATACTTTTATGGGCCAGTTTTAGGGCTTCGGGGGCGGCTGTGCCCTTGGCCAGATAAAACTGCTCAACGGCGGCAACGGGGGTCAATAAGGCAACCACCAACGCGGCCAGCAGCAACGCTAAAAACGGATGGAGTTTCAGGCCAATGATGCCGCCAACGACAATCACGACGCCAACAAATAAGATAAGTAGTGGGTCTTGCATAAGTACGTACGGTAAATACACTACCATGCGAAATCGCCCCCAACACAATTCTACTCCTAGTTGACCGCGATTAAGCCCGAATGTTGGCTTTTCCGGTTCTCGCGTTGTACTTTCGGCTACGAATCATCAACCCGTCCCCCATGACAAACCTGTCGTTCCTCTGCATTTCGACCTATTTCAAAGGTGAGGCATTTATGCGGGCCTGCAAAGAGCTTGGCAACACGGTGTACCTGCTCACCGTCGAAAAACTGGCCGACAAACCGTGGCCGTACGAGTGCATCGACGAAGTTTTTTACCTCCCAAACGAGAACAACGACAGCGAAAATCACGACAAGATGCTGGCCGGTCTTGCCCACGCCATGCGGTCGCGCCGGATCGACCGGGTAGTGGCTCTGGACGATTTTGACGTGGAAAAAGGCGCACTCGTCCGCGAGACGTTCCGCATTCCGGGCATGGGCCAAACAACAGCCCGGTTTTTCCGCGACAAACTTGCCATGCGAATGCGGGCCGCTTCGGAGGGCATTCGTGTGCCGGGGTTCAGCCCGCTTTTCCACGACGAGACCATCACGCACTTCCTGCAAACCAATGAAGGCCCCTGGCTCATTAAGCCCCGCTCCGAGGCTTCAACCACCGGCATCCGGCGCGTCGATTCGCTCGACGAAGCCTGGGAGGTGATTCATGGCTTAGGCGAAAACCGCCAGAATTACCTGATCGAGCAGTTCAAACCCGGTAAAGTTTACCACGTCGATTCGTTGTCGGTAAATGGCCATGCGGTGTTCACACGGGCAAGTCAGTATCTGGCTACGCCGATGGAAGTAGCGCACGGCGGGGGAGTATTCCGCACAGGCATCCTACCGTTCGACGCGCCCGATACCACTGCCCTGCGGCACATGAACGATGCCGTAATGCGGGCCTTCGGAATGCGGCACAGTGCCTCACACGCCGAGTTTATCAAGGGCGACCATGATGGGGAGTTTTATTTTCTGGAAACGGCCTCACGCGTAGGGGGCGCGCACATCGCCGAGTTGGTCGAGGCCTCGTCGGGTATCAACCTCTGGGCCGAATGGGCCAAACTCGAACACGCCGTGGCCCTGGGAAAACCTTACCACTTGCCCGAAGAGAAACACAATTACGCTGGGTTGATTGTCTCCCTCGCCCGGCAGCAATGGCCCGACTTGACCGTATTTGCCGAAGACGAAATCTGTTGGCGCATCAACAAGGAGTACCACGTGGGGCTAATTGTACAGTCAGACAATCGCGAACGCGTCCTCAACCTCCTCGACGACTACATGCACCGCATCTACGCCGAGTTTCATGCCTCTGCCCCCGTACCCGACAAGCCAACGAGTTAATCAGATTTCGGGAAACCAAGCCTGCCCCTTTTTGCGTTGTTCTCTAGAATAAGCCAATCGGTTTTTGAACAACAACGTGACTGACTCAACTGTAGCGATTGCACCGGCTCCCCAACCCGCGCAACGCCTGAATGATATTGACCTCACCGGCTACGAGCAGATCGACGTGCTTGGTGCCCGCGAACATAATTTAAAGAATATCGACGTTACAATTCCCCGCAATAAGCTGGTGGTGGTAACGGGCATTAGTGGTAGCGGCAAATCGTCGCTGGCGTTCGATACAATTTACGCCGAAGGCCAACGGCGGTACATGGAAAGCTTTTCGGCCTATGCCCGCTCGTTTTTAGGCGACATGGAACGCCCCGACGTCGACAAGATCAATGGACTTAGCCCGGTAATTTCTATTGAGCAGAAAACCACCTCCAAGAACCCCCGCTCTACCGTCGGCACAACCACCGAGATTTACGATTTTCTGCGGCTTCTCTACGCCCGTGCGGGCGATGCGTATTCATATCTAACGGGGCGCAAGATGGAGCGGCAATCGCAGGATCAGATTATCGACACCATTATTGAGCAGTACGACGGGCAAAAATTGACCCTGCTCGCCCCCATTGTACGGGGTCGCAAGGGACACTACCGCGAGTTGTTCGTGCAGGTGGCCAAACTTGGGTACACCAAAGTTCGGGTCGATGGGGTGGTGCAGGAGATCGTACCCAAAATGCAGTTGGACCGGTACAAGATTCACGACATCGAGATTGTAATCGACCGGCTCGTGCCCAAACGCGATGATGCTGGCGACGGACAGTCGCGCTTCCGGCTGAGTCAGTCGGTGCAAACCACGCTAAAGCAGGGAAAAGGAGCCATGCAGGTGCTCGTGGGCGCGGGCGATGATGCTAGGCTGGTTTATTTCTCGCAAAACCTGATGGACCCCGAATCGGGCATCAGTTACGATGAGCCTTCGCCCAATTCGTTTTCGTTCAACTCGCCCTACGGCTGGTGCCCTACCTGTCAGGGTTTGGGCAAGGTGGAGGAGATCACCGAAGATTCTGTTATTCCCGATAAGAAGCTGAGTGTGAGCCGGGGAGCCATTGCCCCGCTGGGCGAGTACCGCGAGTTGTGGTTTTTCAAGGAGATTGAGGTCATTCTGAAAAAGTACAAATTGAGCCTCACCTCCCCCATTGAAAAATATCCCCCTGATCTGCTCCATGCCCTCTTGCACGGCACGGACGAAGAAGCAGTAATGCCCTCTAAAAAAAATCCGGGGCAGGATTATTATAATTTTAAGTTCGAGGGAATCATCAACTTCCTCAAAAAGCAGCAGGAAAGCGGTTCTGAGAAAATTCAGGACTGGCTACGCGACTTTATGGTCATTAACCCCTGCCCGGAGTGCAACGGAGCGCGGCTGAAAAAGGAGTCGTTGTATTTCAAAATTGACCAGAAAAACATCGCCGAACTCGCCCAAATGGACATTTCGGAGCTGTCGGCGTGGACGGTTGATCTGGAAAGCCGCCTGAGCAACCGGCAGAACGTGATTGCAAAAGAGGTCCTGAAAGAGATTCGGAAGCGCATTGGCTTCCTGCTTGATATTGGCCTGGACTACCTCACCCTCGACCGACCACTCAAGACATTGTCAGGGGGCGAGGCTCAACGTATTCGATTAGCCACGCAAATTGGTACGCAGTTGGTAGGCGTTCTGTACATCATGGACGAACCGAGCATCGGCCTGCACCAACGCGACAACGTCAAGCTCATCGAGTCGCTCAAGAATCTGCGCGATTTGGGCAACACGGTGCTAGTAGTTGAGCACGACAAAGACATGATGCTCGAATCCGACTACATTCTCGACATTGGCCCCGGTGCGGGTCGGCATGGTGGGCAGGTAGTAGGACACGGCACCCCCGACGATTTTATCCGCAAAGGCGGCACCACTGCCGATTATCTCAGCGGTCGGCGAAATATCGAGGTGCCCGCCGAACGACGCAAAGGCAACGGCAAGTTCTTAATTATCAAAGGAGCAACGGGCCACAATCTCAAGAACGTCACGCTCAAACTGCCATTGGGTAAGATGATTTCGATCACGGGCGTGTCGGGATCGGGCAAGTCGTCGCTGATTCACGAGACACTGTTTCCGGTGCTGAACAAGCATTTTTACAAGTCGAAGCGCGACGCGTTGGCCCACAAATCAGTCGAAGGGCTGGAGCATCTGGACAAGGTGATCGAGGTCGATCAGTCGCCAATTGGCCGGACACCCCGCTCAAACCCAGCTACCTACACGGGCATGTTCTCGGAGATTCGGGCGTTGTTTGCCGAGTTGCCCGAAGCCAAAATTCGGGGGTACAAGCCCGGTCGTTTCTCGTTCAATGTGAAAGGGGGACGTTGTGAGGAGTGCGAAGGCGCGGGCATGAAAAAGATCGAGATGGAGTTCCTGCCCGACGTTCACGTGGCCTGCGAAAGCTGCAAAGGCAAGCGGTTCAACCGCGAAACGCTCGAAGTTCGCTTCAAAGGCAAATCCATCGCCGACGTTCTCGATATGACCGTGGAGCAAGCCCTTGATTTCTTCGATGCGCAACCCAAAATACTCCGCAAAGTGTCCACTCTGAACGACGTGGGTCTGGGCTACATCACATTGGGGCAACACGCTACAACCCTCTCCGGGGGCGAGGCCCAGCGCGTGAAATTGGCCGAGGAGCTATCCAAAAAAGATACCGGCCAAACGATGTACATTCTGGATGAGCCAACCACCGGGCTACACTTCCAGGACATTGCCCACCTGCTCGACGTACTGAACAAACTGGCCAACCGAGGCAACACCGTACTCATCATTGAGCACAATCTCGATGTAATCAAGGTCTCGGATCACCTCATCGACCTCGGCCCCGAAGGCGGCAATAAGGGCGGGCAAATCATCGCCGAGGGCACGCCTGAAAAGGTGGCAAAGGTGAAGGGTAGTTATACCGGGAAGTTTCTGGCAATGGAGTTGGGGTAAATTGTATCAGCCCTATCGTTATCTTTAGTGACCAAATGCCAATTTGTATGAGAATCAGTAGCGTTCATCTAAACAATTTTAAAAGGTTTACAGACCTTAAAATTGAAGCCATTCCCGAATCCTCGAAGCTTGTCTTGCTGATTGGCTCTAATGGTTCAGGGAAGTCATCTGTGTTCGATGCGTTTGACTGGCTGAGTAAGGGGCAATCCAAGCCATTGTTATATGGAAATAATTTTCTGGATTACTACCGCAAATCGGCTGATACCACACCCTTCGTTAAGGTTGAGTTAGCAGGTGGACAGATCATTGAAAGAGCTGTGTTCTATGATATAGTGCCAGGACATGAGTTAGCAAAGCGATTCATCGGGCGAAGCAGCATCCGAATTGTTCCAAAAATCGAGAATACAGCAACTACAAATTTAGCTGCAATCAGCACTGATGATGATGCTCCATTAACGTTTATTGAAAACGACACTCGTTTTATCAATGATGTGTTGGTTTATATTCAGGAATTAAACAACGCTATTCGTAGACCGATTTTTGAGGGGAAACAGGCTGATGTGTTGAAAATTTTTCAGGATTTCATTGCTCCCTTGAATAACTCCTTACTCACTATTTTTGGAGGAACAGAAAAGACAACTATACAAATTGTTGAGTTTCAGGATATTACCCCAAACTCAACGGCGAAACTCATTTTTAAGAAAGGCGATTCCAAAATAGACTATGACCTGCTTAGTCATGGCGAAAAACAAGTTGTAATTCTTCTGCTCAATTTTATTGTCAGAAAAAAGCATTTTGAAGATACAATCCTATTCATCGACGAAATGGATTGCCACCTCAATACTGCTTTACAAGAGAAACTGCTCGAAGAAATCGTCACGACCTGGATTCCTGATAGTTCACAATTATGGACGGCTTCTCATGCACTCGGCTTTATCAAATATGCTCAGAAATCAGAGCAAGCCTCCATCATTGACTTAAATCTGCTTGATTTCGACGTTTCTCAAATAAGATTCCCTGAACCGAAGGACAATCCTGACATATATGATATTGCTGTAGGCAAGGAGTTATTGGAAGAATTATTTACAGGTTATGAAATTGTTTTTGTTGAGCGAAATGATAAAGATTATTACGGGCAGGTGGGCATACATAAAACTCTGTTCGTCCCTGAGAGGGATCGGAATGCAGTTTACCACAAAGTGAAAACAAGTCAATATAAAGGAATCGTGGACAGAGATTTCTTGAGTGATGACGATATTACTCAACTCCGAAGCAGATTTCCAACGCTCTTAATCCTTGAGTATTACAGCATTGAAAATTATCTGTTTCACCCAGACAACTTATCGGTTTACCATCAGGAACGTGGCAACCACTTTGACCGCACGCATTATATTGAACAACTTACCGCATCAAAAAATCTTATAAAGGATGATCTTATCTTGGGTATCGTATCCAACAGAGGAAGCTACGCTTATTTCAAAGAGCCTGAGTATAGTGGCACCGCTTTGCAAAAACGTTTCTTAAATAATAGTGAAAACCTGGATCAGGCCCGGCAGATCCAACTTAGCCTGAACAGTAACGAGTTCGAAACGTTCTATAAATCATTGCCTATGAAAGATTATTGTAAGGAACTTCCTCAGCGGCAGAATATATCTAAAACTCTATTGGCTAAAACCTCTTGGTTCAAACAGAAAATACGTGTTCTACTAGAATCTTAGAACTTAATACCGCTCCCGCTGCATCTCGCGCGAGACGTCGCGTTCTTTGATACTGTCGCGCTTGTCGTAGAGTTTCTTTCCTTTGGCTAAGGCAATGTCCACTTTGACGAAGCCCCGGTCACTGGTATACATCCGTACGGGCACGATAGTTAGGCCCTGATCTTTCAGTTTTTCAGTGAGTCGGCGGAGTTCGCGTTTGGTGAGCAGGAGCTTTCGGTCGCGGAGGGGGTCGTGGTTGTTGTAGGTACCCTCGGTGTAGGGCGACACGTTCATGCTACGAATAAACAACTCGTCGTTGAGGAACAGGCAATACGCTTCGGCTAAGTTGGCTTTCCCTTGCCGGATCGATTTGATCTCCGTACCAGACAGCACGAGGCCTGCTGTAAAGGTCTCTAAAAAGCTATATTCAAACGACGCCCGCCGGTTGCGGATATCCACTTGCTTTGTAATTGTTGAAGAAGCCATTTTGTCTGTTTGGGGGGCGAAGATAGGCAGATTCGCTCCAAACTCGAATCTCTCTCAGGCTAACGACAAACGAATTGGAAGGGTTTAGCTTTTTTCTCTAAATTAAAAGCTAGCGAGGGTGACTACCCGATACAAGAGGCATCTAAAGGGCAAGTGACTTACAATAAAGGTCGCCCGGCGAGTCGGGGTACGTTTCGTGTCACAGCCTCAGGACCCAATTCATACCTCCGACTTCGCCTAAGCGATATAGATAATTGTTCTACAACACTCTAATTACTGTAGATACATTTATTGAGAACAAGGCAAAAACAGTGCCTGTCTCGGTGAAAACCGAAATTTTTTTTGAAAATCCAATAAAAGTACCGGACTGGACGGGAAAAACACAAAAACTTTATCTAAGGATCTCGACAGGTTAAGTCAAAGGTATAATTGGCAAAAATCAAGCCACAAAAAAGCCCCCCTGCCTATAGGCGTGAGGTTTACCCACAAGTCGGAATTTGATTGTAAGTTTCCGTTCTTTGACATTCTGTATCTATCTTTACTATGGCCCTTGACGCTGTCATTGTCTGTC
>RDXN01000031.1 GCA_004292855.1 Cytophagales bacterium | reverse complement strand
GCCGGTCAATATTCTTTGCCACGGAGCCAACACGGGTAGCATCAGCAGCACCCTCACGGGGGGCACGCCCATTTATTCGTACGTGTGGAACGACCGCGACGGCGGACCGGGCGCGACGACCGCTACCCGGAGTAATCTGGTAGCGGGTGTGTATGCACTGACGGCCACCGATGCCAACGGCTGTGCCATCAACACCAGCCTGACGCTCACCCAACCCACGGCTCTCTCAACCTTGACCCAGATCACCAACGTCTCCTGCGAGGGGAACAGCAATGGCACGGCCAGTTTGAGCGTTTCGGGTGGGGTATTACCCTACCGCTACGCATGGAGCACGGGGGCCAGTACCTCCACGGTGAGTGGTCTTGCCAAAGGCAACTACCAAGTGGCGATTACCGACGCCAATGGCTGCACAGTTACCGCCAGCGTGGCCATCACTCAACCCTTGCCCCTCACCGCTTCGGTGCTGGGTACGGACGCGCTTTGCTTTGGCGGAGCCACAGGCACCATCACCACCGAGGTCCGGGGGGGCACACCTGCCTATTCGTATCGCTGGAGTACGGGTTCGACCAACCCCACGGCTCAGAGCTTGGCCGCCAGCAGCAGCCCCTACACCCTGACGGTGACCGACGCCAATGGTTGCACGGCTATCACCAGCACCACCATCGGCCAACCCCAGCCGAGGGCGGGGCCAACGGCTCCATCGACCTGACCGTATCGGGGTCAACCGCGCCTTATCGGTATCGCTGGTCAAATGGAGCCACGACCGAAGACGTATCGGGCCTGATTTCAGGCATCTACTCGGTGACCGTGCTGGACCGCAACGACTGCCCTGAGAGTGTGACGATTAACGTGAGTCAGCCGGGGAGTCTGAGTGTTTCCGTAAACAGTTTGAGTTTGACCTGCTTTGGCAACCAGACGGGGTCCGTGAGCGTGACGGCTCGCGGGGGCAGCAGCCCCTATCGCTACGTGTGGTCCGATAACGGGGTAGCCTCGCCCGCGAGCACCTCTGCCCGCACGGGCCTGTCAGCGGGAGCTTACTCGGTAACGGTGACCGACAACAACGGCTGCGCGGAGGTACGGAGCGTAAATCTGAGCCAGCCCACGGCTTTGAGTCTACAGACAACGCTGACCAATGTGGGCTGTAATGGAGCGGCCACAGGTGAGATCGCTTTGCGAGTTTCAGGTGGCATAGCGTCTACTTCGGGGTCGGCCTATACGTATAGATGGAATGATGGTAGCCCTCTTGCCAGTCGAACGGGGTTGCTTGTCGGAACTTATTCGGTTACGGCTACGGATGCGAATGGATGCTCCATTTCGAGTAGTGTCTCCGTTTCACAACCCCCGGCTTTATCGCTGAATTCGGCGGTTGAAAACGTCTCCTGCGAGGGGGGAAACAACGGTACGGCCAGCCTGACCGTGTCGGGGGGCGTGCCCGAAACGTCGGACCGTCTCTACCGTTATCTGTGGTCGACCGGCGCGACAACTCAGAATGTGAGTAATTTGCCCAGAGGCAATTATACTGTCACCGTGACCGATGCTAACGGGTGTACGATTGCCGCCAGCGTGGCTATCACTCAACCCTTGCCCCTCACCGCTTCGGTGCTGGGTACAGATGCCATCTGTAACGGTCAATTTGGTACCATCACGACCGAAGTTCGAGGGGGCACGCCAGCTTATGCCTATTTATGGAGCAACGGCTCCACGAATGCCACGATCAACGGCTTGCCTGTGGGCAGTTATACGTTGACTGTTACGGATGCCAACGGTTGTATCAGCCGAGCCTCAACCAGCATTAGCCAACCCCAGCCGTTCAACTTGAATGCAATAGTAGTACCGGTTTCGTGTCAGGGAGGACGTACTGGTAGTATTGATTTGACAGCAGAGGGATCGACCCCGCCCTATCGTTACCGCTGGAGTAATGGAGCCACCACACAGGATGTGTCGGAGCTGATTGCCGGAATTTACTCGGTGACGGTACTGGACGTGAATAACTGTGTGGAAAGTACCACCATCAATGTGGGTCAGCCAGGTAGTTTGAGTGTGACCCTGGGCGTTGTGGGCCTGACTTGTTTCGCCAATCCAACGGGCCAAATCAGCGTCACGGCTAGTGGGGGGACAACTCCTTATACGTATCGTTGGTCCGATGGTAGCACGGCGTCACCGATTAGCACGTCTGCCCGCACGGGCTTGTCGGCTGGGGCTTACTCGGTAACGGTGACCGATGCGAATGGCTGTGTAGAGGTAAGGAGAGTAACTCTGTCGCAACCTTCGGCTCTGAGTGTGAATACCCAAGTTACCAATGTGGCTTGTAACGAAGCCGTCACGGGCCAGATCAATTTGACGGTTACAGGCGGTACGGCGGCCACTACTGGTTCGGCGTATACGTATCGCTGGAACGATGGCTCTTTACTGGCTAACCGAACAAGTCTGACGGCTGGAGCCTACTCGGTGACGGTCACAGACGCTAATGGCTGCTTTATTTCGACTGGTGTTTCAGTTTCACAACCCCCGGCTTTATCGCTGGCTTCGGCGGTGTCAAACGTCTCCTGCGAAGGGGGGCGTAACGGCACGGTCAGCCTAACGGTGGCTGGTGGCGTTCCCGAAACGTCGGACCGTCCCTACAGTTACCGCTGGAGTAATGGGGCTACGACCCAAAATGTGAGCAACCTGCCTAAAGGCAATTATTCGGTCACGATCACCGATGCCAACGGCTGTACGATAGCGGCAAGCATGGCTGTGGGACAGCCCCTGGCCCTTTCAACCTCCGTGTTGGGCACAGATGCGATTTGTAATGGTCAATTTGGCACCATCACGACCGAAGTTCGGGGTGGCACCCCGGCTTATACCTACCGCTGGAGCAACGGGGCCACAAACGCCACCATCAACGGCTTGCCTGTGGGTTCCTACACGCTGGTAGTGACCGATGCCAATGGTTGCACAGCGAGTGCGGCCACGAGTGTTTCTCAACCTCAGCCATTTAACTTCAACGCGGTGGTGGTTCCGGTCTCTTGCCAAGGTGGTGCGAATGGCAGCATTGATTTGACGGTTCAGGGGTCTACGCCCCCCTATCGGTATCGGTGGAGCACCGGTGCAACGACGGAAGATGTGTCGGGCTTGTTATCAGGTATTTACTCGGTGACCGTGCTGGACCGCAACGACTGTGTAGAGAGCACCACCATCAACGTGAGTCAGCCGGGGAGTTTGAGCGTGGGGGTAAGTAGTTTGAGCCTGACGTGCTTTGGCAACCAGACGGGAGCCGTAAGTGTAACGGCTCGTGAGGGCAGTTCGCCCTATCGCTACGTGTGGTCCGATAACGGGGTGGCCTCGCCGGCCAGCACCTCTGCCCGCACGGGCCTGTCAGCGGGAGCTTACTCGGTAACGGTGACCGACAACAACGGCTGTGCGGAGGTGCGGAGCGTGAACCTAAGCCAGCCCACGGCCCTGAGCATGGTCTCATCGGTGACGGCAGTGGCTTGTAACGGGGGCAGCACGGGCGTGTTGAGTGTGAGCGGGCAGGGGGGCACGTTGCCCTATGATTTCCGCTGGAGCACGGGGGCAACCACTGCCTCAGTTGCCAGCCTACCGGCGGGCTTGTACTCGCTGACGGTCACGGACGGCAACAACTGTCGGGCCACGTTAAGTTTATCCATTGCTCAACCCACCGCCCTGAGCCTGACGGGTTCAACCACCGCCCTGCGCTGCAACGGTGACCAATCGGGCGTGGCTCGCGTGGTGGCTTCGGGCGGAACTCAGCCCTACGGGTACAACTGGAACACCGGAGCAACCGCTGACCAGATCAGCAGCCTGAGCGCGGGTGTGTACTCGGTGACGGTGACCGATGCCAATGGCTGTTTTAGGGTGCAGTCGCTGACGGTGAGCCAGCGCCGGTCAATATTCTTTGCCACGGAGCCAACACGGGTAGCATCAGCAGCACCCTCACGGGGGGCACGCCCATTTATTCGTACGTGTGGAACGACCGCGATGGCGGACCGGGCGCGACGACCGCTACCCGGAGTAATCTGGTGGCAGGGGCTTACTCACTGACGGCCACCGACAGCAACGGCTGTGCCATCAGCACGAGCCTGACACTCACCCAACCCACGGCCCTCTCGACCTTGACCCAGGTCACCAACGTCTTCTGCGAGGGGGGCAGCAACGGCACGGCCAGTGTGACGGTTTCGGGTGGCGCGTCGCCCTACGCCTATCTATGGAGCACCCGCGACGGCGGACCGGGGAGCAGCACCTCAGTTATCACCGGCCTTGCCCAGGGTAACTACGGGGTGGTGGTGACCGACGCCAATGGCTGCACAGTTGCCGCCAGCGTGGCTATCACTCAACCCCTGCCCCTCACCGCTTCGGTGCTGGGTACGGACGCGCTTTGCTTCGGCGGGACCACGGGCACCATCACCACCGAGGTGCGGGGGGGCACGCCTGCTTACGCCTATCGGTGGAGCACGGGGTCGACTAACCCCACGGCCCAGAGTTTAGCCGCCAGCAGCAGCCCTTACAGCCTGACGGTGACCGACGCCAATGGTTGCACGGCCCTGACGAGCACCACTATCGGCCAACCTCAGCCATCGGGGTCAACCGCGCCTTATCGGTATCGCTGGTCAAATGGAGCCACGACCGAAGACGTATCAGGACTGGTATCGGGCATTTACTCGGTGACGGTTTTGGACGTTAACGACTGCCCCGAGAGTGTGACTATCAACGTGAGTCAGCCGGGGAACCTGAGCGTGGGCGTGAGCAGCTTGAGTTTGACCTGCTTTGGCAACCAGACTGGAGCCGTGAGTGTGACGGCTCGTGGGGGTAGCAGCCCCTACCGCTACGTGTGGTCCGACAACGGGGTGGCTTCCCCGGCGAGCACCTCGGCCCGCACGGGTCTGCCCTCGGGAGCTTACTCGGTAACGGTGCTCGATGCTAACAACTGTTTCGATGTACGAACGGTGACGGTAAATCAACCCACCGCCTTAACGCTAAGCTGCACTACTATCGACGTTACCCGCAACGGTGAAGCCACTGGTGCCGCTAGTATTTCGGCTACGGGAGGGACACCAACCTATAGCTATCAATGGACTGCCCGCGACGGCGGACCGGGGGCTACGTCAGCAACCATCAGCAACCTAACCGCCGGTTTATACTCCGTGACGGTAACCGACGCCAACGGCTGTTCAGATTCGAAATCGCTCTCAATTGGGCAACCAACCGGACTTAGCGTGACGCCTTCGTCGGAAAGTGTGGCTTGTAACAATAGCAGCACAGGCCGGGTGAGTGTGAGCGCGTCGGGGGGTGTTGGTCCATATACCTATACCTGGTCGGATAACGGGGCTAGCTCACCTGTGAGTACCTCCGAACGCACAGGCCTACCCGCCGGAACGTATTCGGTCACAGTAACCGATGCCAACGGGGCAACCCAAGTCACGACGATGGTGGTGAGCCAACCCTCTGCCCTCACCCTGACGCCTACCGTCCGGGCCGTTTCTTGCCACGGTAGTAGCGATGGTGTGGTGAGCCTGAGCGTATCGGGAGGCACCCCAATCAGCACCAATACTGGCGGTTCAGGTACGGCCACATCGGGCACCACAACAGCCGGAAGCGGAGGCTATACCTACCAGTGGAGCACGGGCGAAAGCGCAACCGGCTCAACAACTGCCTCCATTAGCAGCCTCACAGCCGGAACCTATTCCGTAACCGTTACCGACGTTAACGGCTGTACGGCCTTGCAAAGCGTGTCGGTGGCGCAACCCACGGCTTTAAGTTTGGCGAGTGGATCAACTAGTGTTGCTATCAACGGGCAAGCTACGGGTAGTATCAGCCTGACTGTTACAGGCGGAACACCATCCACAAGCGGACAGGCATACACCTACCTCTGGAACGACAGCAACGGCGGAAGCACCCCCGGACGTACTGCCCTGCCTGCGGGCACCTACTCGGTCACCGTGACCGATGCCAACGGATGCCCTATTTCAACAACCATAGTCATCAATGAACCCCCGGCCCTGACACTCACGGCTTCGGCCACTGATGTCTTCTGTAGCGGAGGCAATACTGGCACGTCCAGCCTGACCATAGCGGGGGGCGTTGGTCCGTACTCCTATCAATGGACAGACACGGCGGGTCAGACAGTGGGCACCACACCAAGCCTGACGGGTCTCGCGAAAGGCAATTATGAGGTACTGGTGACCGATGCCAACGGAGCCACCGCCGTCGCGAGCGTTGCCGTTGCCCAACCCGAACCGCTTACGGCATCGGTGTTGGGGACAGACGCCCTGTGCAATGGGCAGGCTTCGGGGACCATCACCACCGAAGTACGGGGCGGTACGCCAAACTATACCTACTTGTGGAATACAGGCTCAACCAACGCAACCGTACAGAGCTTAACGGCCAGTAGTACACCCTATTCATTAACCGTGACCGACGCCAACGGCTGCACGGCTCTAACCAGCACCACTATCGGGCAACCCCAACCCTACAACCTCAACGCGGTGGTCGTGCCGGTGGCCTGTCAGGGAGGGAATACGGGCCGTATTGACCTGACTGTGGAAGGGTCAACTGCGCCGTATCGGTATCGTTGGAATACGGGAGCTACTACCCAGGACGTAGCCAGTTTAACAGCCGGTATCTATTCGGTGACCGTTATTGACGCCAACGATTGTGTGGAGAGTACGACTATCAATGTGAGCCAGCCGGGTGCTTTGAGTGTCAATCTGATTCAGAAAGACCTGACCTGTTTCCAGAACGAGAGCGGGCAGGTGAGCCTAACGGCAACGGGCGGGATAGGTCCCTACACCTATCTGTGGGCCGATAACGGCATATCCTCGTTGGTCAGTACACCCGACCGAACAGGGTTGAATGCAGGGCCGTACTCCATAACCGTGCTCGACGCCAACGGCTGTTCGCTGGTGCGGAGCATCACGGTCAACGAACCTACGGCCCTCTCGCTCACGGGGTCCACAACGGCGGTGAGTCGCAACGGCGCGGCCAACGGTGCCTTGAGTGTGAGCGCGTTGGGCGGTACGCCGGGCACCCCCGATTCGTACAGTTACGTCTGGAACACCCGCGACGGCGGACCGGGGGCCACAACAGCAAGCATCAATAGCCTGACGGCGGGTGTCTATTCGGTCACGGTGACCGATATCAACGGTTGCTTCGAGGTGCGCTCGTTCACTGTAAGCCAACCCACACGTCTGACACTCACGATAACGCCCGATAACGTTGCCTGCTATGGAGCCAATACAGGCAGTGTAGTTGCAAACGTGTCGGGGGGCGTTGGTCCATACACCTACGTGTGGTCGGACAACGGCGTGAGCGTGCCCGCGAGTACCTCCGAACGCACAGGCCTACCCGCCGGGACCTACTCGGTCACGGCGACCGATGCCAATGGGGCCACGCAAAGTACAACCGTAGTGGTGAGCCAACCCCCGGCCCTGACCGTAACGCCAATTATCCAAAATGTGTCGTGCAACGGCAGTGCTAATGGAGTGATCAGTCTGAATGTTTCGGGCGGTACGCCGACAACCATCAGCACAGGCGGTTCGGGTACGGCTGGTGGGGGCACATCGGCTACATCGAATGCCTCATACACGTACACGTGGGATACAGGTGCGCCGAACTCGACAACCACGTCGTTCGTCGGGGCCCTGACAGCGGGCGTATATTCCGTGACCGTCACCGATGCCAACGGCTGTACAGCTTTGCAAAGCGTGTCCATAGCTCAGCCAACAGCCCTGAGTTTGGTCAGTGGGTCCACCAGTGTAGCCATCAACGGGCAAAACACAGGGCGTATCAGCCTGACCGTTACAGGTGGGGCAAGCTACACCGTGGGCGATCCATACAGCTACTCCTGGACCGACGCAAATGGTCAATCGGGAGCCGAAACAGCCGACCGATTTAACCTGCCTGCCGGGGTTTATTCAGTAACTGTAATCGACGCCAACGGCTGTACGACCTCAACCACGATCACCATCAGCGAACCGCCCGCCCTCACATTAACCACGCAGGTGCAACCCGTGTTGTGCGACGGTGGCCAACATGGAGCCGCCAGCCTGACCGTAGCCGGTGGGGTAGGGCCGTACACCTATCAATGGACCACCCCCGATGGCGTAACCGTGGCCAACACGCAAAACCTGACCGGCCTACGTGCAGGCAACTACCAGGTGCTGGTGACCGATGCCAACGGAGCCAAGGCCATCGCGGGCGTAGCCATCGCCCAACCGGACCCACTTACGGCCTCCATGCTCTCAACCAGCGTACTATGTAACGGGCAGTTGACCGGTCAAATCACCACCGAAGTGCGGGGCGGCACACCAGACTACACGTACCTCTGGAATACGGGGTCGATAAACGCGACCGTACAGGGGCTTCCGGCCAGCAGTACGCCGTACACGTTGACGGTGACTGATGCTAACGGCTGTACTGCCACTACGCAGGCCACCATCGCGCAACCGCAGCCGTTCAACCTCAACGCCGTGGTGAAACCCGTGACGTGCCGGGGCGGCAACAACGGCAGCATCGACCTGACGGTTGAGGGAGCAACGCCAGCCTATCGCTATCTCTGGAACACAGGAGCCACTACGCAGGATATTAGCAGCCTCACAGCCGGGACGTATTCGGTAACGGTGATCGACGCCAACAACTGCGTAGAGAGCACGACTATTGTGGTGCAGGAACCGCCCTCGCTAAGTGTTACACTGACAACCCGCAACCCAACATGCTTTAGCGGAACCAACGGAGTCGTAAGCCTGACCACTACCGGCGGCACTGAACCCTACACCTACACGTGGGTCGACAACGAGCTTCCGTCGATGGCGAGTACGGCCAAACGTACCGATTTAAGTGCAGGTGTTTATTCGGTCTCGGTGAGCGATGCCAACGGATGTTCGGAGGTACGTTCGGTGACCCTACAGGAGGGCAATCGGCCCAGAGTTGGATTAACGGCCGTGGCGAGCACATTGGCGGGGCCGGTCTCGCGCAACGACGGGCAGTTGATTCTGCGTGGCTTTGAGCCAACCGACCGATTCGACTTTACGAAAGGAGGATTGTACACAGGTCAGGCCACAACGCCGGAGGGGCTACCGCTCGTACCTAGCGATGGCGTGTTGACCCGTTCGCTGCCCAACCCCTCGCTTCGGTGGTCGCTGCCGAGCGGCATAAGGCCTCAATCCTACACCGTGCGCGTATTCGATGCGAACGGATGTTTGACCGATGTCACGGCAGTGCTTCAACCATCGGTATTCACGTGTCCGGGTAAGCCCATAAAAATGCCGGTTATGATCCAAAAAACGAAGTAACTGTGACGTTTTTCGATTCGCCCGTTAAATCAATAAATGAACCCTGTCAGGCAACCATTCATGAGCCTGTCAGGTCTGTTTGTAGAGCTTATACTCAATCAGATAGGGTTTGTGTAGTTCTAATAAACTTGCCGTTCGTGAGGCTTTAACAGGAAATTATTGTGAAAGAATGGCGTGAATTCTGTGCTTCTGCCTTAGATTTGGCCAAAATTGGATGGGTTCACGACTCATCCACACATGTTGCCTACCAAAGAGCAAGGATGGCGGAATGACTAAATTTAACAGTGAGTCTCCGACAAAATGAGTTTACGGTAAGATTTTGCCATATATTTGCGCTAAAGCCTTAATAGGCAGGCATTTGGCTGATCTTCAATGAACATGTTTCAGGGTCATTATCTGACCATTCAGGTATAGGTAATGGGTCGAAAACAAGAAAAAAATGTTGGCCGCTGGCTAAACTTTTTGGAATAGTGACGTATAGTTGTAAGTTTCGTCTGAGAATGACAAAATCGGATTACCATGATCAATTTTATCCCCCCCGCGCTTAATGCCCGTATTAAGCGTCGAGCGATGTTATCTTGTGCCATTGGAGGTGCGTTGTCGGCAGGACTACTTCTCGGTCCGACGGTAGCCAACGCACAACAGTCCGCCGATACGCTCCGTCGTAATGAGCAAGGAGACAAGTGTACACCGAAAGAAAACATCTACCGGTTAGGCCGAGGTGTGTACACTGACACGCTGAGCCGCTCAGCGTTCAAAGCCCGTGCCAGCGACGTTGCCGAACTGGACGACTGCGACACGACCTTGCAAACGTTTGTGCTGGTCCGTCGGCCATCGCCCTGGCGCATTGGTGCCGCCGTGGGGCCTAACTTTGCGTATTGCGGAAGCTGGGATGCTACGTTTGGCTCTACCCGACGCGACAACACGCTGTACAACGGAACCGGTATCAACATCACGTTGAACACCGACTATTTCATTAGCCGTCCTGAGCGTCGGTTGCGGTTTGGTATCGGAGCCTCGTTTGGCTATCAAAACTACCTCACTCGTAAAGATTACATCGACTTCCTGCGGACGCGGGCTTCTCAGTTGGGCATTCCATCATCTGCCGAAGTTCAAATCCGTCAGCGTTCGTCCGATGACTTTTTCTTTACAGTAGGTCCCGTGTTGCAATGGACGTTTGCTCGTAGTCGCCGGAACCCATCGTGTGTCTCGTTCCTCGAAATTTCGCCAAAAGGTGGAATCTACCGGACTGAGGCTGCTTTGATTGCTGCGTCGGTGCCAAGCCTGAACAACCGGCTCGTGCGCATGGTGTCGCCAAGCAACAACCTGAATCACCTGGGCGGCAACCTGTCGTTGGGTGTGTTCTTCCCGTTGCGCAACACCTGGCACGTAGGTGTACAGGCACAGGGTTTTTACACCAAGCTGAACTACTTTATTGTCGACGGTGTGACCGACCAATTGCTGGCTTACGAGCGCAAGCACGGTGGTTTCAACGCCGGTTTGGCGGTTCGCAAAGGATTCCAGCAGAAAAAGCTGATCCCCAAGGCACCCGTTACCTGCCCAACCTGCGATTCGATCCCGGTTGTGTCGGTTCGGTTTGCCAACGGAAACCCGCTGGGTGGTCTGTCGTATCAGGCCGATCAGGCACCGGCTAACACCCTGCCTGCCATTAGCTGGCATACCCGCACGGTTAACCCCAAGAACGAAACCTTCACGGCTCGTTTGTACTACCGCCCCGACTCGGTGGTGGCTGGTCAGGGTGGCGACCGCGTGATTGCCGAAGTGGTTAACACAACCGACACAACACTGGCATTCCCACAGCAATTCATTGGTACGGATGGCCGTGCTGTTCGTGGTTTCTACTACGTAACGGTACACAACCGCCAAACGGCCAAATGTGGTTCATGTATGAGCGAGGTATCGACGCAGAGCTTTGCCCTGCTGAAGCCAAGCCGTCCGATTGCCGAGCCTTGCGAGTTCCGTCACAAGCTGGAGCGTCTGGAGGTGTTCTATCGCAACCCATACACGCGTGAAATCGCCAGCGTTTGCTATTGCAACGGCGAGGTAACGTCGGTGGGTGAGAAAACAACCCGTCTGCGCTTCCGTGGTCTGAACCGTCGTCTGGCTATCGAGCCACTCACGTTCGATTCAACTGCACTGGTGCTGAACCTGTCGCAACTGCCAGGCAACCTTGCCCAGCAATTGCAGGAAGAGAAGCGTAAGATTGAGTCAGGCTCGTCAATCCGCTACAAAGGCCGTCGGGTTAGTCGCAACGCCCGGTTGGCAACTTCAACGTACTTATCAGCGACGATACGTACTCGATTCAGGATCTGAAGCCACTCGACGATGCTCAGTACCAAAAATTGATTGCCCCGCCAGCACCGGCCCCAAGCCGTCGCCGTCGGTAGTCGATCTGATTAACTAGCGTACCATAAATCAGCCCCGCTCGGAGAGATCTGAGCGGGGCTGATTTTGTTTGGGGGGCTGCTTATGCAAATAAGCAAAAGGGGACTGTTGCTGGTTATGATAGCGTAATTGTATCTTCTCTCGTGTCGATACAAAACTTTGTACCCTCTAAAAAATCGAGTCCAAGCAGACCGTTATAGTCTGAAAAAATACCGTGAGCCAGAAAGTCGTATACCTGAATTTGAAATTTCTTCTTTGTCAGCCCAAGTGACGCAAACGTATTAATCTCAAAAACTTCTGTCTCGATAATTCCATTGGCCGTCTCAATCTCAACGGTTCCAATATTGTCTTTCAGGTCATATCCCAACAAATACATAGCGTTGCTATCAATCGTAGTGTTAGTCGCGCCCGTATCCAGAATCATTTTCAATTCAAATCGCTTGTCAATTTCAATGTTGACAAGAATAAGCCCACTGTCAGAATCCCGTTTGAACTTGTGGGTCATTTTGCAATGCGGTTGAAAATGCCCGTGATTTTCCGAGTCGGTCTGAATGTGCCTGTGTAGATCAGAGTTATTTTGTCAAAGTTTGCTGTTTTATCTCTTCCTATATAGCAAACCTCTTTTTTATCCTTGCTATGGAATAAAGGAATGCCAGAAAGCACGTCCAGTTTGCTGTCGTCCATAACCGGATTCCCAATTAGAACCCACTCGTTCGGATAAAGGGTTTTAATGTCTGCGATACTTTTTAGTTGCTCCATTTTGTCTGGCTATTTAAATCGTGAGTTTAAAGTTTTTGGGTGTTACCCGCAAACTCCTAAACTTCAGTACAACAAACGCAATTAATGGTTGTAACATTCCCATTGATGAAGCCGTCGGTAGTTGATCTGATTAACTAGCGTACCATAAATCAGCCCCGCTCGGAGAGATCTGAGCGGGACTGATTTCGTTTTAGGGGGCTATTGGTATTTTTTAGTTTATAATTTCCGCATTCGGATTCGCCATTAATTTGGCCAGATTGTCTCGCCAAGTTTTGAGTTCTTCAGGTGTTAATCTCTCCCAATCGTTTACTTCGCCAACTATTTTCAACGGTTCTTTACTGCGGTAAGAGCGTGTCGGGTTGCCTGGGAATTTTTTGTCCGTAACATTAGGATCATTCTCAAAACTTCCTGTCGGTTCAACTTTATAGACACGGGGAAGACCTTCGCCGGGTGCCAATTCAGCGGCCAGCCCAGCCCCTTTTACGATAGCTGTGAAATAGACATGATTCATAATCACATCGGGGTGGTAGTTCGACCTGAATCCGGCTGTCAACAAATCGCCGGCCTGTAGATTAGCCCTCGTTCCATGATAAAAAGGGCCTTTGTCGAGGGTATTAGCCTCATTAACTACGACGGTTGTGTTTTTCATGACTTATAAAAATTTACCCCCTCACTACCGTAAACGACCCGATTGCTTTATACCCGATATACGGCTCGTTGGCGGTTTGGCGGGGTTTGGCGAAGATGAATAGGGTGGAGTTACCGCGCTGCGGAACACGCACGGTGAGCGTGTAGAGGTCGCCTTCGCGCCGAAGCGTGGACGGGATCGGGTTGGTGCTGGTGTAGCCGGTGCGGGCCGAGGAGCAGATGATCTTCATGTCGGCCTCGTTGCGGAAGGTGATCGTGGCCACGTCGCCGGTGCGGATGAGGCCGTTTTGGGGAAATCGCGTGTCGAATCCCAACTCGAAATACGATTCGTACAGTTTCGGGAAGCGGTCGAAGGTGGCTTTACTGATGGGCGAGGGGAGGAGTTGCCAACGCGGGTCGGCGGGGAGGTGCTGGGCTACGAAGGCCTGCGGATCGGTGAGGAAATAGTGATCGTTGACCTGCCCCGGTTTGGCGGTCGTTACGGCCCAGGTAGGGTCGACCAGATACCAGTCACCGTCGATTTTAACGGCGTTCCATTCGTGGTCGATGGGGCCGGTGGGTTGCCCGGCGGTAGCATCGTCGGTGCGGGAGTACCCTTTTACGGTCACGGCGTCGATGCCCACTTGCCGGAGCATGTGCTTGTAAAGCAGGGCGAAGCCCGTGCAGACCGTCCGGCGCGATTGCAGGGCGCGGGCGGCATAATCGACCTCCGAGCCGTAGGTGCCGCTGCCAAATGAGGCTTCGTCGTACCGAATGTGCGATACAATCCAGGCGTAAATGACGCGGGCTTTGGCCAGATCGGAGCGGGCCGGGGCTGTGAGGTATTTGGCCAGACTGGTCAGGTCACGCGCCTTGCTGTCGGGAGTACTCCGGGCGTAGCGGTCGATGGTGCTATAGTCGGCAAGGGGGCTGGTTGGGGCCGAGACGAAGCCGGTGGTGGCCACGAACAATAAACTGGCTAGTATGAAGCTGGGCAGGTAATTTCGCATTCCTCGTTCTTTTTCGCATATTCATAACTTCCAGGCACGCCCGATTATTGTTTATTACCCTACCCCCATTGTCGATTATGTCGTCCATATCCATACAACACATTCCTACGATAACAATCTGATGAAGCTACTACTATGGCTCCTTTTGCTGGGTTGGATTGGCCCATGCAGGGCACAGCCGCAATCATTTTCGGCCCTCGATGCCCATGCCCGAACGGTCTCGGCAGGCACCGACCCGAATTTGACGGAGTTGGTCGCCAAACTCGTTACTCCGGCCAAAACCGACCTCGAAAAGGCTCGCGTGTTGTTTGTCTGGACGGCCACGCACATTCACTACGATACGGGTTTGATGAAGCCCTACACCTATGGTCTCCCGCGATTGATCGACACGGTGGCCGCTGCTACACGTATTGTACAGGCGCGCCGGGGTGTTTGCAGCGATTATGCCCTGGTGTTGTATGTGCTGTTGCGGAAAGCCGGGTTGCCTGCGCGGGTGGTAATGGGGTACGCAAAAGGACACCCCGATCTGGCTGGGGCACCAGTACGCTCCATTAACCATGTCTGGAATTTAGTGCAGATCGACGGCCAATGGCACCCGCTGGATGCCACCTGGGCTAGTACTGACAATGGCACCCGACCCCTGAATACGCATTATTTTCTGACGCCCGCCCACGAGTTTGCTGCCGATCACCTGCCCGACAACCCCAACCCCCAAACCCTTCCAAAGCCCCTCACACGTGGCGAATTTGATGCCCTACCCCGCGTGTATAGCCCCTATTTCGGGTTAGGTTTCGGCCCCGATTTCCCGAAACAGGGTTTGTTTCGAGTGCAAAAACGGCTCCAATTGAGTGTGTCAATCAGTCGCGAAATGGAGTTCGAGGTACTGGCGAACCGGTACGCACAACCGGCCAACACCCGGACGTTTTACCTCAGGGCGTTTCGCACAAAAAAAGGTTACGACCTCGTGATGCAGGTGTTCCGGGACGGCCTTTACTCGGTTCATATTCTGGCCCGCCCCAAAGGCGAAACGACCGAGTTTCAGCCTATTCTGACGCTGACGGTTATCAAGGAATGAGCAAATAGCTTTACATCAAAATATTTTCGACCGCCTGCACGCGCTTTGGTACGTTTGTTTCGCCAAGCATCTCGCGCAGGTCGATCTCGATGTTGCGGCAAATGGCCGTGAGTGGCACGTCGTTGATGCTGTTTTCAAACGGGTTTTCGCTTGTGTCGCCCACGATTTCCATCGTGTTGAACACCCAGGCGACCACCGTATAGAACGGGACCGTTAGCCACAGGTGCATGCCCCCGATCTTCGCCATTTCGTTTAGCAGTCCGAAGGGAAGCACCAAGATGAACACCCACGTGAACACATAGCTGAAAAAAGCGTATTGGCGCGGAAATGGAAACGACTTGATTCGCTCGCAGGCCCCCTGTTGATTATAAAACTCGGCCAACGCACGCTCCATCTCGACATGGTAGAAGTCGGAGAGGTAGCCCCGGTCGCGGAGGGCGCGGAGTTGTTCGGATTGGCGGTGAAGCAGTTGTGTGGCCGGGTTGGTGAACGTCATGACCGTGTCGATTTCGGCCTGGGGCAGAAACCGTTGCAGTTCAACATCCAGGCTACACTGTTTGAACTCGGCAATCCGCTGGACAATATCATGAGCCACGTTGCGGTGTTGTTGCCAAACGGTTTGTCGGCGGAGTTGAACGCGCAGGGCCGTCAGATAGGCCAAATGGCCATAAATAAGATTTTTTTTGGCTACCCGGAGTTCATCGGCGGGCAATGGGTCGGTAACCATACGGTCGGAGATAAAATCGTGAACCATAATCGACCACGACCGGCTCGTGTTGACCAGGCTACCCCAAATACGGCGGGCCTCCCAAAGGCGGTCGTACGACGAGTTATTTTTGAAGCCCACATAAAACGCCACCGCCGTGCCGATGGTAGCAATGGGAACAAACGGGACCGTCAGAATCTTCCAGCCGGTGAACGTATATACCGTACAAATGATGGTCGAGTAGGTGATGAAAAATAAAACAGAGCGGAGGGCAAACGGAGCAAAATGCTTCCAGGCAACACGACGGGCAACGTACATAAAGGAATGTTTGAGCTGGTGATAAAACAGCCAAATATACAAATGGAAGCGGTATGAGGGCGTCTTAAACTATTCAACTAAACATTGTAATAATACGTAGACACATTTTATTATAATTCTATTATAAGTTAAACAAAAACTAAACATTATACTAAAGCGACCGTATTCTGTTTAACTTGCATTGCACAAATCAATGAAATTAGCCTGATGAAGGCCGCGCTGACCTCTACCTGTAAAAGCTGTAGTGAAGACGTTGTCTCACCTCCCGCAACTTCCACTACCTGGACCTCTGCGGTAGTGGGTTTCATGATTCTGATTCTTCCAAAATGCCCGTTCTGCGTGGTGGCTTATACGAGTTCGATGGCTATTTGCGGGGCACCCTCATTAACCGAGCATCACACCGACTGGGGGGGCTGGTTGAGTTTGGGACTAGCCGCCGTATGCCTTTGGAGCATCGCCCGCAACTATCGTGGCCCCGGCACACGAGCGGCTTTGGTAGTTGCCATGTCGGGCCTTTGCCTGTTGCTTGTTGGCCTGTTTATGCCCCATGCCATGCGTTGCTACTATGCGGGGGCAGCCCTATTGTTTTTGGGAAGCCTATATAACGGTCGAGGGTATCGATGGCTCAACCGCGTAGGAACCGCTCTGCTTTCAGTGAAAAACCAATCGCCTATTTCTTAATAATTTCTAACAAATCGTTTCACCAAACCTTAAACAATCACCCCCGTATGATTGCAGCCGATTTTAATTACGAAGCCCCCACCACACTCGACGAGGCCATTTCGCTGCTTCAGAAGTATGGCGACGAGGCCAAGATTCTGTCGGGCGGCCACAGCCTGATTCCCATGATGAAACTCCGGTTTGCGTCGCCCGAGCATATCATCGACATCAACAACATTCCGGGCCTGTCCGATATTTCGATTGCGGGCGACACGGTACACATTGGGGCACTGGTGCGTGAGGCTCAGATTGAGCACTCGGCCCAACTGAACGAACACTTCCCCATTTTTGCCGATGTGACCAAGCTCATTGCCGACCCACAGGTGCGTAACATGGGCACGATTGGAGGGAACCTGGCCCACGGCGATGCCGCCAACGACCACCCCGCCGTGATGATTGCCCTAAACGCTACCGTGATTGCCACCGGCCCCGACGGGGTGCGCAGCATTCCGATTGATGAATTTTTTCTCGGTTTCTACATGACGGCCCTCCAGCCCGACGAGATTCTGACCGAAATTCAGATTCCGATGCCAGCCGCCGGAACGGGCAGTGCCTACCACAAACTCGAACGTAAAGTGGGTGATTATGCAACCGCCGGTGCCGCCGTTCAACTAACGCTCGACGGCAACGGGGTGTGTACGTACGCGGGCATTGGTCTCACCAACGTGAACCCGCTCCCGCTCCGCGCCGAACGCTCCGAAGCAGCCCTTTTGGGCAAAACACTTACCGACGAAGTGATTGCCGAAGCCGCCCAGTTTGCCGCTGAGGACTGTAACCCCTCCGCCGACCTCCGGGGCGACGAAGAGTACAAGCGGGCAATGGTCGGGGTGTTGGTAAAACGCATGATTCACAAAGCCGCCGAACGGGCCGTAGCATGACCACCCCCCAGCCCCCTCCTAAAACAGGAGGGGGAGCCGTAAGAGACTCCTTTGGAGACCTCCCCCTCCTAAAACAGGAGGGGGCTGGGGGGTGGTCAAATGTCGCGCAGGCAAATAAACCAGAAACCATAAACATGAAAAAACAAATAACCGTCACCGTAAACGGACAGGCCCATACCGCCGAGGTAGAGCCGCGCTTACTTCTTGTACACCTCATTCGCGAAAACCTGAATATGACGGGTACGCACATTGGCTGCGATACCAGTAGCTGCGGAGCCTGTACTATTTTGCTCGATGGCAAATCCGTTAAATCATGCACTATTTTGGCGGTGCAGGCCAACGGCAAATCCATCGCAACCGTCGAAGGAATGTGCGCTCCGGGTGCTCCGCTGAGCAACCTCCAGGAAGGCTTCAAAGAAAACCACGGTCTGCATTGCGGATTCTGCACGCCCGGTATGATGATGCGGGCCACCGAACTGCTGGAAATGAACCCCGACCCAACCGAAGACGAAATCCGCTGGGGAATTTCGGGCAATCTCTGCCGCTGCACGGGCTACAACAACATTGTTAAAGCCATTCAGTATGCCAGTGCCAAAAACCGGGGTGTAGAACCGGCATCAACAGAACCACAGTTTGTATAAGCAAACACCCCACCCCAACCCCTCCCCCGTAGGGAGGGGCTAAAAAACTTCTGGGTCTTAGCCCCTCCTTTCGGGGGAGGGGTTGGGGTGGGGTAAAACATAAAACTCAAATGACACAACCATGTAAAACATCGAAGGCGATTGGTGGAATGGGCCATTCCATGAAACGCAAAGAAGATGCACGATTTCTACAGGGCAAGGGCAATTACGTCGACGATGTGAAACTCGACGGGATGCTCTATATGGACATTGTCAGGAGTCCGTATGCCTATGCCAAAATTACCAAAATAGACAGTGAAGCCGCCCTGAAAGTGCCGGGCGTGTTGGCCGTTGTAACAGGCCGTGACCTCGAAACATACGGCCTCCACTGGATGCCCACCTTGATGTCGGACACCCAAATGGTGTTGCCAACGGATACCGTTATGTATCAGGCGCAGGAGGTAGCCGCCGTAATTGCCACAAGCCGTTATGCCGCCCGCGACGGTCGCGAAGCCGTGCGGGTTGAGTATGAGCCGATGAAGCCCGTAATCGACCCCTTCAAAGCCCTCGACCCGTCGGCTCCGGTGTTGCGGACCGACAAACCCGGCAAAACCGACAACCACATTTGGCACTGGGAGGTCGGCGACAAAGACAAAACGGAGGCCGTATTTTCGACCGCCGATGTGGTGGTGAAAGAGCAGATGCACATTCCGCGTATCCACGTGGCCTCTATTGAGACCTGCGGCTGTGTGGCCGATTACAACAAAATCGACAACCACCTCACCATGTACATGACCACGCAGGCACCCCACGCCATCCGTACGGTAATTGCGTTGGTGGCTGGGCATGTAGGGCTAACGGAAGAGAAAGTGCGGGTTATCGCACCCGACATTGGTGGTGGTTTTGGGGGTAAAGTGCCTGTGTACCCGGGCTACGTGATCGCTATTGCCGCTTCGTTCCTGATTGGCAAGCCCGTGAAATGGATCGAAGACCGCAGCGAAAACCTACAGGCCGACTCGTTTGCCCGCGATTACCACATTACGGCTGAAATGGCCGGTACGAAAGAAGGCAAAATCCTGGCTACGCGCTTCAAAGTGCTGGCCGACCACGGCTATACGGATGCGTCGGCCAACCCGTCGAAATACCCAACGGGCATGTTCTCTATCGCAACCGGATCGTATGATTACGGCGCGACGTTTATGGAAGCCGATGCTATCTATACCAACAAGCCGCCGGGTGGGGTTGCGTATCGTTGCTCATTCCGGGTAACGGAAGCCGTTCACGCCATCGAGCGGATGACCGACCGCTTTGCGTTTGAGGTAGGTAAAGACCCCGCGCAGTTGCGAATTGAGAACTTTATCAAAAAAGAAGATTTCCCCTGGCACTCGCCAACAGGCTGGATCTACGACAGTGGCGACTACGAAGCGGGCCTCCGCAAGGCGATGGACGCCATCGACTACGAGGGCTTGCGGAAAGAGCAGGTCGAGAAGCGGGCCGAGGGTAAATTAATGGGTATTGGTATTTCGACCTTCACCGAAGTGGTGGGTGCGGGACCATCCAAAGATTTCGACATTCTGGGCATCAAAATGTTCGATAGTGCCGAGATTCGGGTTCACCCAACGGGCAAAGCCATTGCCCGTTTCGGTACGAAATCGCAGGGTCAGGGCCACGAAACAACGTACGCTCAGATTATTGCCGAAGAACTGGGTATTCCTGCCGAAAATATTCAAATTGAAGAAGGCGACACCGACACAGCTCCGTATGGACTCGGTACGTATGCCAGCCGAAGCACCCCAACCGCCGGGGCGGCCGCTGCCGTAGCAGCTCGCAAACTCCGCGACAAAGCCCGCAAAATTGCCGCTTACCTGCTCGAAGTAAGCGAGGACGATTTGGAGTGGGAACCCGGCAAGTTCTTTGTGAAAGGGGCACCCGAAAAGGCGAAAACCATTCAGGAACTCGTTTTCGCGGCCTATACCAACCACCCGCAGGGCATGGAGGCCGGCTTTGAAACGACCCACTACTACGATCCCCCGAACCTCACGTTCCCGTCGGGCGCGTATATCTGCGTGGTGGACATCGACAAGGAAACGGGCGAAATCAAGGTGCGCCGGTTTGTGGCTATCGACGACTGTGGCAACATTATTAACCCGATGATTGTGCAGGGTCAGGTTCACGGCGGACTTACGCAGGGCATTGCCCCGGCCATGTACGAAGCCCTCGTGTACGACGAAGATGGCAACATTCTGAACGGCACCTTGATGGATTACCTGGTGCCGACTGCCGTGGAGTCGCCAAACTGGGAAACGGGGCATACCATCACGCCATCGCCCCACCACCCCATTGGGGCCAAAGGTGTGGGTGAGTCGCCAACGGTTGGTGCGCCACCAGCCATTGCCAACGCCATCGTAGACGCACTGTCGCCCTACGGCATCACGCACTTAGACATCCCCATCACGCCCTTCAAAGTCTGGAAGGCATTGAGAGAGAAGGGAGTCGTTTAAAAAAAAACACCCCACCCCCGGCCCCTCCCCCGTAGGGAGGGGTGCAACAAAGAAATGCGTTCCGTTTTCTCCCCTCCCTACGGGGGAGGGGTCGGGGGTGGGGTTTCTCATGTAATATTATGACAACGAATCTGACAAAAACATTTGAGGTCGAGCAACCTATCGACCTCGTTTGGGCAACCCTCACCGATCCACCAAAAATTGTGGATTGTGTACCGGGTGCCTCACTCACCGAACAGGTCGATGCCGACAATTATAAAGGGTATGTGGGGCTTAAATTTGGGCCCGTAAAAGCGGGCTATGATGGCCTTGTTACCTTTGTTCAACGCGATGCCGAGAACAAAAAAATGACCCTAAAGGGCTTAGGTTTAGATAGTAAGGGAAAGGGTAGTGCCGAAATGCTCATGAACGCGACCCTGACCGAAGTAGATGGTAAAACCAACGTGGCTGCCACGATGGACATCACGATCACGGGAATGCTGGCGCAGTTTGGGGCAAGGCTTATCAACGATGTATCGAATCAGGTGTTCAACCAGTTTGTCTCGAATTTCAAAGAGAAATTAGCCAAAACGGGGGATGGCACAACCGCCGAACCAACGGCAGAAGGGGAAACAGACGAATCAAACTCCGGCATTGGTGGATTCCTTAAAAAACTCTTCTGAGATACTCGCGGCTTTAGAAAATCATAAGTACGTCGCCGATGAGGAGTTGGCGACGGTACTTTTTTTGATGCTCAGGCTCCGTAAGCCGCTCCTGCTCGAAGGCCCACCGGGCGTGGGTAAAACCGAAATCGCGTTGGTTCTGAGCGATTTACTACAAACTCCGCTCATTCGGTTGCAATGCTACGAGGGATTGGACGTGAACGCGGCTGTGTATGAGTGGAACTACCAGAAACAACTGCTGGGCATTAAGCTACAAGAGGGCAGTGAGTTGTCGGTGGCCGAAAAAGAGAAGCACATTTTCGGACCTGATTACCTGCTCAAACGCCCGCTCTTACAGTCGATTACCCACGAAACGCAATCGCCGGTGCTGCTGATCGACGAACTCGACCGGTCCGATGAAGAGTTTGAAGCATTCTTGCTTGAGTTACTGTCCGCGTTTCAGATCAGCATTCCCGAAATCGGCACGATCAGGGCCACGCACAAACCGTACATTATTCTGACCTCGAACCGTACCCGCGAACTGAGCGACGCCCTCAAACGGCGTTGCCTCTACCACTGGATTGATTATCCGTCGCTCGACAAAGAAATGGCGATTGTTTACAAGCGATTGCCCGACATTGAGACCCAACTGTTGACGCAGGTAGTTGAGTTTGTGCAGGATGTGCGCGGGCGTAAACTCGCGAAAACGCCCGGTATCTCCGAAACCATCGACTGGGCCGAGTCGCTCATGGCTTTAGGCTACCGCGAAGTGAACCAAAAAGCCATCCGGCAAACGCTGGGGAGTTTATTGAAATCTGTGGATGATATACGGCTTATAAACACAGAAACCCTATAAACCTCCTCTCCTTGTGAAGGAGAGGGGGCAGGGGGTGAGGTATGAAACTGCAAGCGTTCGCAACCAATAGCCTGACTGAATCTATCGTCGCTTTTGCGCAGTTTGTGCGGAGCCACGGCCTCAATGTGGGCATTCAGGAAACGCAGGACGCACTGTTGGCGGCTGGTACAGGCTTATTAGCCAGTCGATTGGAGTTGAAAAATGCACTCAAAGCCTTGTTCTGTACCTCGCCCGAAGAGCGGCTAATCTATGACCGGCTGTTTGGTTTATATTGGGATACCAACCCGATTGACCTGCGCGAGAACAAGAACAAAACCACAACGCAGGGGGCCGTGCTGAAAAAAACGAACACGACGCTCGTGCTACTGGGGTCGGGGAAAACACCCGACACGTTTAAAGAAGCCAAAACCGTATCGGGAGCCAACGAGACAGAGTTGTTACGCAAAACCGATTTCACGAAGGTGAGCGAGGTGGAAGCCCGAAAACTCGAAGAAATTGCCCAGCGGCTGTTCCGGGAAATTGCCATGCGCCTGCGCCGACGGATGAAGGAGTCCAAAACCAATGGCAACGTGAATCTCCGGCGAACCATCCGGCGAAGTTTGCCCTACGGAGGAGAGCCGCTGGACCTGTTTCGGCGGGCCAGAAAACCCAAAAAGCAACGCCTGATTGTGCTGCTCGATGTGAGCGGGTCGATGGACAAATACAGTTTTTTTCTGCTCCGGTTCATTGTGGCCCTCCGCGAACATTTCCGGCAACTCGAAGCCTTTGTGTTCAGTACGACCCTCATCCGTATTAGCAAAGCTATTCAGTGTAACCAGATCGACACCGTTCTGGACCTGATGAATCAACAGGCTAACAACTGGTCGGGGGGAACAAAAATTGGCGAGTGTCTCGAAGTGTTTTATGACACCTACAGCAAACGAACGCTGAACGGTTCGCCCACCGTTATTATTCTGAGCGATGGCCTGGAAACGGGCAGCCCCGAAAAACTAGGTGAACAGATGCAGCGAATTCATCGGCGGGCCAAGAAAGTAGTGTGGCTCAACCCGCTGAAAGGTATGACGGGTTACGAACCCATTGCGCGGGGTATGGCGGCTGCCCTGCCCTCGGTAGATGAGTTTAAAGCAGCCCACAACCTGAATAGTTTACTGGAACTCGAAACCATTTTAGCCCATGCTTGACGAATTTTTAACCCAATATAACCACCTGCGTCAACAAAACGCCTTGTTTGCCACGGCCACGGTGGTCTGGCGCGAAGCCCCGAGTTCGGGGAAGGCGGGCGACCGGGCCATTATCGACAGCAAGGGCGAGGTAACGGGCTGGGTAGGAGGGGGCTGCACCAAGGGCATTGTGCTGAAAGAAGCAAGCGCGGCCATGCAGGAAGGCGTTCCCCGGCTCGTGCGGGTCAGCCCCAACCCCGACACGGCCCCGCAGGAGGGTGTTCGCGAATACAAGATGACCTGCCAAAGCGGGGGAAGCGTCGATATTTTTATTGAGCCGGTTATGCCAAAAGTCCACCTGATTATCCTGGGAAAATCGGCCATTGCGCGGTCGTTGGCGCAGTTGGCCAGGTGTATGGACTACCGCGTGACAGTGATGGCGATGGGGGCCACCGAGGCCGACTTCCCCGCTGCCGACGAGGTCCGGGCGATGTTTAGCCTGGCCAAAACGCCTATTCACAAGCACACGTTTGTGGTAGTTGCCACACAGGGCGAACAGGACGAAATGGCCCTCAAGGCCGCGCTGAAGGCCAATCCGCCCTACGTGGCCTTTGTGGCAAGCCGCAAAAAACGCGATACCGTGTTTGCGTATTTGGGGGCGTCGGGCATGTCGGAGAGCGAGTTGGCGCGGGTGAAAACGCCCGCCGGTATCGACATTAAAGCCAAACTGCCCAACGAGGTGGCAATCAGTATTCTGGCCGAGATTATCCAGACCGTTCGGACGGAGGCCGAGAAACCCGCTGTGCCGGTGCTGGGAGAGGGGCAGGATAAGTTTTATATCAATCCGGTTTGTCAGATTCCGGTCGATAAAACCGCACCCAAGCACATTGTTCGGTATAAGGGTGAAGATGTGTTCTTCTGCTGCGACGGCTGCAAAGTCAAATTCGAGGCCGAACCCGCCCGTTATCTGCCTTCACTTTCTGCCCCGGATGTTGTAGTTTTACCGTAGCTGAACAACATTCGACCATGACAACGACCGCCCTGCTGCCCCTGACCCTCGCCGAGCGAAGCCTGGCCTCCGACGAACTGTGCGTACCTGCTACGTTCGAGGAGTATTTGGACTTCGCCGAGCAGTGTCAATACAACGTTGAGTACATCAACGGTGAAATCGTTTCTATGTCACAAGCATCACTACCCCATGAATCTTTAGTTGGACGATTGACTACAATCTTCAACAATCTTTTTGATGACGACGACACAGTAGGTGTCTTTTCAAGCAACATCAAAATCCACGTCTCCATCACGGGTAATTCCTATAACGCTGACGTAAGTATAGTAAACGGTGAGCCTGATTATTTGCGTTTGCCTAGCGGCTACCTTTCGACGTCTGAAATCAAGAACCCAATTCTGGTGGTTGAGATTCTGTCGAAAAGCACACAGGCGTTCGATTTGGGGGATAAACTGGAAGATTATAAACTCATTCCCTCATTGCAACAGGTATTGTTTGTGAGTCAGGAGCAGTCGTGGGTGAGTTCCTATGTGCGGAGTGAAACGCCCGGTGTTTGGCTCAATACGAGTGCTCATGCCAGCACCGATACGATCCATGTGTTGGGCAAACCGATCAATCTGGGGCAGGTTTATAAAAAAATGAAGTTCAATTCGTAGACTAGTCGCATGAAAGAAATTAAAGCCATTATTGATGGCTATGACCACCTGGACCGGCAAACAACGCAGGCCGCGCTGGCAACGGTGGTGCGGGTCGAAGGGTCGTCGTACCGGCGCACGGGTGCCCGGATGCTGGTAATGAACAACGGCGTCTGGATTGGCGGCATCAGCGGGGGATGCCTCGAAGGCGATGCCCTCAAACGCGCCCGGCTGGCTATCGCCAAAGCCGCTGCCTCTAAAATTACGTACGATACCACCACTGACGACGAGCATCAGATTGGCGTGGGCCTGGGCTGTAACGGCATCATCGACGTGCTGTTTACGCCCCTCGATTTCAGTGATCAAAATAACCCCGTCGAAGTACTCAAAACCTGCATGAACGACCGTCGTCAAACGCACGTGCTCATCACCATTACCGGCCTGGAAGCTGGTCAAACGGGCGACTGGGCTACGGTTCGCGAAGGCGAAGTAATTCGCTATACCAACGCCGAGAGCCTGAACGTTCTGGAAAACAACGACTTACAGATGCAGTTGGAGAAGAAGATTCAGGCCCGCATCACCAAAGGTGTGTCGGCTCCGTACCGGCTCGAAAGCGCGGATGGGGCCGTGTTGGACGCGTTTATTGAAATTCTTGCCCCCGAAACGCACCTGGTCTTGTGGGGGAGTCAGTACGACGTGTACCCGCTGACGCGGCTGGTGAAAGAGTTGGGCTGGCGGGCAACGGTTGTAGCTAACCCGCTCAAAGTGAACCACAAGATTGCGACTCTGGCTGATGCTGTGGTGCCGCCTGAACAGTTTGACGAGATTTTGATCGACGACCACACGGCTATCGTGTTGATGTCGCACGATTACAAGACCGATAAAACCAATCTGCCTCGTGCGCTGGCAACCAACGCGCCGTATGTGGGAATGCTGGGGCCGCGCGTACGGTCGGAGAAAATCTGGCGCGAGCTAAGCGAAGAGGGCAACCCCATCGCCGAAACCGATTTTACCCGTATCCATGCGCCCGTGGGCCTGGACATTGGTGCGGTTTCGCCCGAAGAGATTGCCCTCTCGTTGGCAGCCGAAGTGCGGGCTGCGTTCTCTGGCCGCGACGGAACGTATCTGCGGCTCCGCCAAAGCACGATTCACGTGCGGGAACTCTAACCTTTAACCATCCCGCCGGACGCTGCTGGCCCCGGAGGTGTTGCTGCGAACGGAGGCCGTGCCCCGATACCGAACACTGCTGGCCCCGCTGGCGTCGACATCCACTTTCTCGGTAGCGGCTACACTGGCTCCGCTAGCCCCCGATATTTCTAGTTTGACGGTCTTCAGTTGCAGACCGTACGCTTTTAGGGTGGTGGCCCCCGACACGTCGCCTTCCATGCTGGTGGCTTTGCCGTTCAGGTTGATGGTCGAGGCCCCCGAAAAATCGACGTTTACGCGGTCGGCGTCGAGGTCGATGGTAGCGGTGGTAGCCCCCGAGATATCCAGGTCCACATTGCCCTGATTACGGAAGCCCTTAACGGTGGCCGTGCAGGCTCCTGAGAAGTCCATGCTTCGCACTTGGGGCATGGTGATTTCGAAGCGGACGTTCTTGCGGTTGTTCCAGCCCCATTTTTGATTCTTGTAACGAACCTTGAGCGTTCCACCCGATACGTTGACGTCCAGATCATCGAGGTCTTCGTCGCGCCCAGAGGCCTTTACGCTGAAATTACTGCCCTGTTGCACGTTGATAGTGAACGCGCTACCCATGTCGAGCTTGTCGAAGCCGTTCACATTGAACGTGCGGACTTCCTCGGTAGGGTTATGAAAGGCAAACGAGAGGCTGGCAACAAGGGCTAGCAAGAAAAGGGGAACGAGGTTGGTTTTCATTGGAATTGGTTTTTTGAAAAGATGTAGGTCTGCTCAATTAGGTTGCACCAACTGGATTAATTTTCGCGGCTGACGCTGCCCGCCCCGGAGGTGTCTTCGTCGAGTTCGCGAACCTGCCCAAACCGGGCCTGACTAGCTCCGTTGGCCTTCACGTCGGCCTTGCCCACGCTCATACCTTTCGCGTAAAGCAGGGAAGCTCCCGAAAGCGAAGACTTTATTTCATCGGCTTCGCCTTCGAGTTTTATTTTCGAGGCCCCGTTCATATCTATGTTTAGCCGGTCGACGTTGGCGTTGATGACCGCCGAACTAGCTCCATTCAGGTCCACGTCGAGCCGGTTGAGGGGGGGCATGCCCTCTACCTGAGCGCGGCAGGCTCCTGTCAGCTTCAGCTCTTCGATGGTAGGCATCGTAATCGTTATCCGAACGCTCCGGCTTTGGGTGATGTTGAAAGGCCGGTCTTTGTAGGGCCGCAGTTTCAGCGTCCGGCCATCCACGTCGACCTGCAATTGGTCGATATCACGCTGATTACCATCGGCTTCAACCCGGAACGCATCACCGTGCTGCACCCGAATAATGAGCGCGCCTGTTGCATCGATATCATCAAACGAATCAACGGTGAACGTGCGGTTTACTGGTCCGGCAGAGCCAAAATCAGTGTTAATATCAAATTCATTGTTATCGTCCGACGAGTCGTTGCCGCTCATGTTGTTATCGTTATCGTCGTCGTCCGATTCCTCTTTGGTGCGGGGGAAGTTGATGCTCACCAAACCCTCGTTTGCAGTCATCTTCCAGATCGTCCGGTCCATCCGGTTCAGTTCCTCATCGCTAAAACCATTGTTAATGAAGTAAGCAAAATCGCGGGTCATGCGGAACGGTTTCTCAAACGGAATCAGCAGGTCCATATCCAACTCCTGGGCGCGGAACCGGGCACCACGGGCCAATTCGAGTTCGCGGTTAAACCGGATCACTGAGTCTTTGATCGCGTAGTTGTACACGATGGTGCGGGCGTTGGCCTCGGCGTCGCGTCGGTTGCGGCCACGAGCCTTCATACGCATAAGCAGTTGAACCTCCGTGCCACTGTAGCCTTGCAGTTCCAGATTCGGGTGGTAATCGAACTCCGTGTCGGTGTCGCTCATGCCAAACGTAGGCGTCGGGATACCCGCAATCGGCAGGGTTTTGGTTTCCTCGACGGTTTCGCCCCGGCTAAAACCGCTCACCAATGGGGTAATGGTAGCCGAAGCGATGATCAGGCTCAAGATCCAGACGCCCAGCATCGTGAGGGCCGTGCGACTATTGATAAGCGATTTGCGGGTGATGAGCATGATGCCCAGAATGCCCAGACCAATGCAGGGAATAACGCCAGCCGCAAACCCGGCCACAATCATGGGCGCGTCGAGATCGGCCCGAATCCAGTCGAAGGGAAAGAAATCGTTCTCGTAGGGCGTATTACCCGCCAGGATGCCAAAACCGGCCCCGGCAATACTCACGCAGGCAATAGCCCCGGCAAAAGCGGTCGCCAGCATACCCACGCCGATCAATACGCGAATCACGCTAACGATGCTGTTTAAAAATGGACCTAATGCACTTCCCAAACCGGCCAAGATCATCGACACGGCCCGGAATGGAAACAATAGGGTGCGGGTAAGGCCGGATTCCGGGCCGGTTTCGGGCACGTTCAAATTTTGCTTGATCGTGTGTTCGATGTTGGCGAGCGTGATGGGTTGCCCCTGCATCTCCATTTTCGCGGTTACGGTGTCGGCAGTGGGCGAGATGATCCAGAGTACGACGTAGGTAATGAAACCGATACCGAAAAATGCGATACCAATTACGAACAACAACCGAACCAGACCCCGGTCGATGCCGAAATAAGCACTTAAACCGCTGGCAACGCCCCCCAACACTTTATCGTCGGGGTCGCGGTAAAACTTCTTCACGGTTTTGTCGTCCTGCAACGTGTACGAGCCGGGGAACGCAATCCACATGGCTATGTAGGCCAGAACAGTGATACCAGCCAGAGGCCCAAAAAAGCCCTCAGTGTCGGAGGAACCACCCAAAATAGGGAGACCCATCACCATTACCACAAACAACAGCCGCATCCAAACGGGGTCGATGTTGAAGTAGTTGGCCAGGCCGGATGCTACACCACCGAGCGTTTTGCGGTGCAAATCACGCACAAGTCGGCGTGGTCCCTGCCGGGTGCCCGCCCCGAACGGATTGCCCGTTGGTTCATTGGCCATTGCACTGCCCGCAGCGGTTCCGAACGTTGTGCCGCCCGTAGCCCGATTGCCTGCCGAACCGCCCGACTGGGTACTTGCCTTAGCCGACGTGGTGAAGATTTCTTCGTCTTCAACGGCCTCAAAATCGGCCACAGTACCCATAGAGGCTATGAGTTCGTTCACATCGTCGATGGTCACGGCCTGACGTGGGCCGCCGGGTTGCTTTTCGGTGGCTTTGAGTTTGGCGAAGAGCTTTTCGGCAATCCGGTTCTCAATGTCCGTCACAATTTCCTGACTGTCTTCGTAGGTCGAAAAGTACTGCTGAACCGATGTCAGGTAGCTTTTCAGTTTGTCGTAGCCGTCTTCTTCAATGTGGAAAATGACGCCACTAATATTTATGCTGATTGTCTTTTTCATGGCTATATGGCCGAAGGCAAGAAAGGCAGGTTAAGAAGGATTTTTGGACGACGGACTAGGCATTGGAATTGGCTCAATCGGCTTCAGCGACACCAAAACGCCCGACCCATTTTGTGGCTTAGTCACCTGTTCGGTTTTCTCCACAATGGAGTGGACGGAGTCGGACAGATCTACCCAGGTTTCGTTGAGGGCTTCGAGCGAAACGCGACCCAACTCGGTGAGCAGATAGTATTTGCGGGGAGGCCCGGATGTCGATTCGACCCATTTATAATCGAGCAGACCGGCGTTTTTCAGGCGGGTCAGCAGGGGGTAGAGGGTGCCCTCAACCACCATAATGCGGGCCGAGGTTAGCTCATCGAGCATGTCGGAAGCATAGACCTCGCCCCGCGAAATAATGTGCAGGATGCAGAATTCCAGAATCCCCTTGCGCATCTGCACCTGGGCGTTCTCAATGTTCATGTGCGTAGTGGGTTTAGCCGGGCGCGGCCAAGCGTGGCCTGACCCGGGTTGTTGACTGAGTTCATGAGTATAGTCCCGAAAAGCCGGGTGTTGTTGTTGTTTAGTAGTTCAAAGGTAGTATAAGGTACTTTGCTATGCAAGGTACTTTGGTGAAAATATAGTTTCCACTTGATGAATGGTACAATACGAGGTTGAACGGGAGCATTACGCATTATAGCTCCTCCAGCATGATCTCCTTATACTGAACCTGCGCTTTGCCACCCCCGTGGATTTGCAGGGCAATGAGGCCGGTGCGGGGAATAATGGCATCAGGTTCGGTGTAGTCGATGGTGAGGGTGTTGTTCAGGTAGAGCCGGATGCGTGGCCCTTCGCAACGGATTTCGTATTGATTCCAGTCGTTCGGTTTTACGATGCGCCGGATGGTGGTGGAGTCGGGGCCGGTAAGCACCTTGTTCCGGCGCGACTCGTCGTAGAGGCACCCCCAATAGTTTCCGCCCATATCGGCCTGATAGCCAATCATTTCGTAATCGGGTTTTTCGGCACGTTGGCTCCGAAACTGGATGCCCGCGTTTACAAATCCCGTTCCTTCGAGCTTCATTTTCAGCCGCAACACAAAATTGCCGTACGATTGCCTGGTGGACAGAAAGTAATTGTGGGGGACGAATGTTGTGAGCGACCCTCCCACCAATGCCCCGTTTTCCACGCGCCAAATGGTGCCCGTATCGCCTTCCCACCCTGCAAACGTTTTCCCATCAAACAGGGAACGGGCGGGTTTTTGAAACGAGAAAAAGGCGATGATTCCCAGGAGTAACAAGGTAGGTTTCATGGAGTTGTTTGCATAGGAGTGATTCAGAAATGAAACTCCCTTCCCCCCTAAACATACTCGAAACAGGCAAAAGAAAGGCCCGAACGCAGTACACGTCCGGGCCTCGATCGTTAGCTATCTGGTAATGTCTGTTAATTCTCGGCAAGCATGGCGGCTACACGGCGGACGCCCATAAATCGGCGTTGGTAATAGTCGGCATGGAGATAATCGTAGCGGATGCCCCCGCTCCAGGCCGAATGAATAAATTTGATCTTGTTGCCAACGACTTCGGTAATCATGCCCACGTGCCCAATGCGACTTCCTGACGCGCTGTGGCCTTTGAAGAAAATAAGATCGCCGGGTCGAGCTTCAGCTTTGTCGATGGCTAGTCCGGTGTGTCCTTGTGCGGCACTTGAATGAGGTAAATTAACGCCGAACTTACTGAAACAGAACCGGGTGAATCCCGAACAATCGAAGCCTTTAGGTGTAGTGCCACCGGGGCGGTAACGGATGGAGAGATGCTTTTTGGCGAAGTTGATGACGTTACCCACAACAGGGATTTTGTCGTAGAAAGAGGCCTCGCAAGGAATAGTTTCGGTGGGTACGGACTGGGCTTGAATATTGCTAAACGAGACGGCAACTAATGCCATCAGGAGCATTTTCTTAATCATCTGCACACAGGTTAAGTTCAAGTTTCGTTGGCGAAAATAGGGTGGTGTGTATCAATCGCCAAACAATTGTAGAATAGTTTCCACAATTTTAATAGAATCTTTGGATCCATGTAAAAGCTAACATACTGACTTTTAGAACTATATAGACAAGATTCATTAGTGCATACCAAAGTCTTTTTAATACTCCTGCCAAAAAGTAGAGTTATTGCTGATGAAAGAGCAATACAGGAAACCGTAGACCGTTCCACACGCTCGATATGCATCCGGTTTTAAGAAATATTAAGGCAATTTGATAGGATTCATAGGAATCGTTTCTGTACTTGGCGTATCGTTTCAACTACACACAACACCTTCTATGAAAACACAATTTTTACTCGCAGCCGGTGTGCTTCTGGCAGGGATAGCGTCGGCACAAACCCAAAAAGGAAACGGGATTCTGAGCGGCAGTTTTGGGGTTGCACTCAACAGATCAGAGGGTAATTCATCTACTCAAACATCTTACGACGCTCGAATCTCCGTTCGGTATGGTCAGTTTGTGGCTGATGACTGGCTAACCGGCATCTCCATTGGTGGTGCATACTGTGCGGATCGCTCCAGGGGAGGCAACGGATTGTATAAAGATCACTCGTTCAAACTGGAGCAACCTATAGCTGTATTTGTGCGCCGGTATTGGGCGGTTGGTACAGGGTTTCTGTTTGCCGGAGGGGGCTTGAGAGCTTCGGTCAATACACAACCGGGATTACTTTCAGATGCATCAGGTAATTCCACCTCCACGGAATCCACCAACTACAGCGTAAGTCCGACCGTAGAAGTAGGTGGTGTTTATTTCTTGAGTAAGCGAATCGCATTAGAAGGGACCATTAGCGGGGCCGGATTGCCTCTTGGTGCCAATGGCGTTAATCTGGGACTTGTGTATTGGGCAGGACCGACGGGCACGGGCACGTCAAATTCCGAATCGGTGCTGACGACCACCAATAAAGGAAATTGGGTCATTGAAGGTGGCTTCGGCGTATCGGGTAGTGCCTTTAATCCGAGGCCCGTGCGGATTGCAAATTCATACGACACCTATGCGAATGTCTCATTAGGTCGTTTTGTGGCCGCCAACACACTGGTCGGCCTAAGCGTAGGCTACTCAGGTTTGCGACAACCAGGCGATGGCGACTCAACTTCCAGTCGGTCCTTCACAGTTGCGCCATTCGTCCAGAAATATTTATCGAACACTCGTCTAACTCCTTTCACAAGGGGTAGTTTATTTTATGGAAGCAGCGGTAGGCAAGTAGTTGATTCCAACGGGTCAGATGACTTGTTTTCATCTATTGGGGCTAGCGTTGGCGTAGGATTGGCCTATCGAATCAGCAACCGATTCCTGGCAGAAACCACGCTTGGATCACTCAACTATACCTACGGGTCAAACAACAAGGAGTTTTCTAATCACTCCATCAACCTTGCCGCCCAACTTGGCTCGAATCTCTCGCTTCGTTATGTAATTGCAGGCAAGCGATGACCGCCGGGCGGCCTATCTATTAACTAGCGATGACATCTTTCCAAACAAGATGTCATCGCATAGTTGCCCGTTCCCGCGCCATAGGCTATTTTTGAGCCAGTCAAACGTAAACCCTCGCTCAACAGCGAGGGTATTTTGTAGCCAATGGATTTATTGAACGGAAAAGTAGCACTCATTACGGGTGCGTCGCGCGGAATCGGGCGGGCCATTGCCCAACGGTTCGCGCAGGAGGGTGCCCATGTTGCCTTCACCTACCTCTCAAGTGTTGAAAAAGGACAGGCTCTCGAAGAAGAACTGAACGCGTTTGGCATTAAGGCGAAGGGCTACCGCTCCGACGCATCGGACCACAAAGCCGCCGAAGAACTCGTGGCTGCCGTGTTGGCCGATTTTGGTTCGCTCGATATTCTGGTCAACAACGCGGGCATTACGAAGGACGGCCTGCTGATGCGGATGTCGGAAGAACAATGGGACACCGTTATTACCGTTAATCTAAAGTCGGTCTTTAACCTGACCAAAGCGGCCATTAAACCCATGATGAAAGCCAAAGCCGGGTCGATTATCAACCTGACGTCGGTGGTGGGATTGCGCGGCAACGCGGGGCAGGCCAATTACGCGGCATCAAAAGCAGGCATTATCGGCTTCACGAAGTCGGTTGCGCTCGAACTGGGGTCACGCAATATCCGCTCAAACGCCATTGCTCCCGGCTTTATCGAAACCGAAATGACGGGCGAACTAAACGAGAAAGCTCTCGAAGAGTGGACCAAACAGATTCCGATGAAACGCGGAGGTCAACCCGACGAGGTGGCCGATGCCTGCGTGTTCCTGGGATCAAATTTATCGCGCTACATCACCGGGCAGGTCTTGCAGGTTGATGGGGGCATGTTAACGTAACATGAACGTCATTTTTCAGTCCTCCCCCTGGTGGGTATTGGTGTGTTTGGGAGTTGGGGCGGTGTATGCTGCCGCGTTGTATCAGCCGTTGCCTAGTCAGGCGGCAGGTGGGCGGGTTGCGGGCGACGCAACCTCTATCTGGGACCGAAACGTACGCTACGGACTGGCGGCCTTGCGGTTTGTGGCCGTGAGTTTGCTGTGCTTTCTGCTCGTGAACCCGCTGATCCGCAACGTCCGTACGCTCACCGAAAAGCCGAAGGTCGTGCTGGCCATCGACAATTCGGAGTCGGTACCTTCGGCGGGGCGTCCGGCGTTGACAGCGGCCCTGGCAAACCTCCAAACCCTGCGCCAACAACTTACCGACGAAGGATTGGATGTGTCGGTACGCACCCTGAGCGACTCGGCGGGCGATGCGGACCTGGCCCAAATACCGTTTACGCAGCGCACCACAAACCTGTCGGGCTTGTTGAACAACATCCGCAATGACTACGAGGGTCGCCACCTCACCGACGTGGTGCTGGTGTCGGATGGTATTTTCAATCAGGGACTTTCTCCCACATTTGGGCAGTATCCGTTTGCAGTCCATGCGGTTGGTTTGGGCGATACCATCCCCAAGCGCGACGTGGCTGTGAAGGGCGTGGTGGCTAACCGGATTGCGTATCTGGGCAATCAGTTTCCGATTCAGGTGGAAGTCACGAGCGTTGGCTTTCCCGGTCGGGCCGGAACAGTTGTCTTGCGGCAGGGTGGCCGGGAGGTGGGTCGGCAAACGATCTCGTTCGGAGGGGCGCAAACGTTTGGCTCGGTCACGTTTCAGGCCACAGCAAGCCAAAAAGGGGTACAACATTTTGTGGTCGAGGTGGTGCCACAGGCGGGTGAGTTCAGCACCAAAAACAACCGGCAGGACGTGTACGTGGATGTGATCGACGGGCGCGAAAAAGTCCTGCTGCTGGGTCTCAACCCCCACCCCGACATGCGGGCCTTACGGAGCCTGCTAGAGCGCAACCCCAACTACGAACTCGACGTGCGGGTGTTGTTCGGCAGCGAAACGCCCCCCCCTACCGACAAAAAGTACGACCTCATTATCCTGCATCAGATTCCCGACAATGCTGGGGCAAGCTCCAACGTGATTCAACTCCTGTTTGCCAACAACAAAACCACGCCAGTGCTGTTCGTGTTGGGCAACCAATCGTCGACTGCCCCGTTCAACGCGCTCAACCCGGTGATGCAGGTAACGGCTCAACCCGGCCAAAGCGACAAGGTGACGGCCCGCTACAACGACGCCTACAAAACCCTGAACCTCGACGCGGCCCGGCTCGAAATCCTGACCAAAATGCCGCCCCTCTCCACGCCCTACGGCGATTACAAACTGATGCCCGGCAGCGAGGTGGTGCTGTGGCAGCAGGTGGGGAGCGTGCAAACCCAAAAGCCCCTGTTGGCCCTGAACGTCACGGGCGCGTCGGCGCAAAGTCCGCGTAAGGCGGCTGTACTGGCGGGCGAGGGCATTTGGCAATGGCGATTGGAAGAATACGCCCTCACCGACAAGCAAGAGGTGATCGACGAGATGATGCAGAAGGTAATTCAGTTGATTTCGGTGAAGGAAGACCGCCGAAAACTGCGCGTTTACCCGATTCGGAACGAGTTTATAGCGGGCGAAAAAGTCATTTTCGAGACAGAACTCTACAACGACATCTACGAGCGAATCTTCGACAAATCGGTGGCTCTGAATGTGTTGGACGAACGTGGCATCACCCGCAGCTTTACCTACATGCCCACGGCCGACAACAGCCGGTTCGAGATTAGCCGCCTGCCCGAGGGGGCTTACACGTACCGCGCAACGTCGAACTTAAGCGGCAAGAACGAAGTCTCAGAAGGCCAATTTATCGTCCGTGACCTGCAACTGGAGAGCATTAACACCACCGCCGACCACGGACTGCTCCGGCAATTGGCCTCGCAAACGGGCGGCAAATTCTACAAAGCTTCGGCGGTGCAGAACCTCGTGCGCGACCTCACGAGCCGCGAAACACCCGCCCGCCTGAGCAGCACCGAAGAGCTGAACGAGTTGATCAACTGGCGTTGGTTGTTCTTCGTGGTGCTGGGTTTGGCGGGTCTCGAATGGGGTGTTCGCAAGTATTTCGGAGGGTACTAACCGCCTAACCGCAAGCCGACTTTTTTCGTATCTTTACCTAAAACACGTCAACGCTATGCCTTTGCCAATCACCAGAGACGAATCGTCGAAGCCGAAACGAAAAATTCCTGATCACCTGATCTATGAGGTTATGGATGGCAAACCCATTTATTACCGGGGCTACCAGTCGGTGCTGAATAAATCCAAAACCTTAGAAGACATTATGGGCTGTAGTTCGCTCCAGGCAGTGTTGATCACGTATCTACTACGCGTCACTTTTCGAGCATTTGATGAGAAAAAGTACCACGTGCTGACCAACGAGATCGGCAGCCATATCGACCGGAACAACAACTTCTCGAACGACATTGCCATCTTTGACAAGACCGTGCTGACCGCCGACAAGGTGAACCGGAAGTATACCGACGTGCCGCCCAAACTAGTCATTGAGATTGACACCGAGGCCGACACCTCTGAGTTGACGGGGTTTGGGTACGTGTATAAAAAGTCGAAGAAACTGCTCGACTTTGGCGTGGAGCGCATTATCTGGATTATGATCAACACCCAAACCGTCACGGTCATGGAACCCGGCCGAGACTGGCAGGTACGCGAGTGGAACACCGACATTGAACTGATGCCCGGCCACACGTTCAACATTGCGCGGTATCTGGACGAGGAGGGTATTGTGGTGGAGTAACCCCCTCATTCCGAAAAAACTGCCCCGCTTTCCGACGCGACACCGGCAAACAATCCCCGTTGCTCATGCGGGCCTCGTGCCGACGGCGGTCGGTTAACAGCAAATACGCCCGGTTGATGAGATGCTTACGGTGCAGACGCACAAACAACTCCTGGGGTAAGCGACTCAGCAGCGTTTTGAGGGTCAACGCCACCATCAAGCGCGTACCATCGTTGAAAAATATTTGCGTGTAGTTGCCCTCGCCTTCGAGCCGGACAATATGCCCAAACGGCACATCGCGCCGACCTTCACAAAACGGCAAAGTGAGGGTATCGAGGGGGTGAAATTGAGCGTTCATGGTGTTGTTTTTAAATGGGTTATGGGTTCGAATTGTTCCGTCGGAGTAAAACCCCACCCCAACCCCTCCCCAGTAGGGAGGGGCTTTGCGAAGGCAGCTATTTTCCCTTTACAGGGTTATGCACCAGAAAAAAGAGTCCCCTTTTGGCCCCTCCCTAGCGGGGAGGGGTTGGGGAGGGGTTAACCCCCTCAAAACGAATCCACTGTCCCGAACGCCACTTTGCCTCTCCTATCTTGAAAGCCAGAACCTCCAATCACAAATGAACCGTTGGAAATACTGACACCTGCTCCGTTGTAAGTATCGGCGGGTGAATCATCGGTAATCCGGCGGACAAATGACCAACCCACCCCTGAACGCTGATAGAGGTAGGCCGCCCCCTGATTGGTATTGCCGCTAACGTCTTTATCGGGTGCTCCTACCAATAAGTAATCGCCCGAAAGAGCAACACTATACCCGAAGAAATCAGCAGCCACCAGATCAGAAGGAGTAAGTGGGACAAGTGCAACCCATGAAGCCCCGGACCGGGCATAGGTATAGACTTTACCGGCCGATGAATTCTTACCATAGGCCCCCACCACAGCGTAATCACCCGCAATGGCTACGCTCACGCCAAAGTAATCATTGGCCGCCCCATCGCTCGCGGTTAAACTCGTTTGCAGGATCCAGGTGGTTCCGGCTCGGACATAGATGTATGCTTTTCCTTGATTAAAATTTGTGCCAATATCTTTGCCAGAAGCCCCAACCATCGCATAACCGCCGGCGATGGAAACGCTTTCTCCAAAGTAATCAGTAGCGGCTCCGTCGCTCGCGCTCAGATTGGCTTGCTGGACCCATGTTGTAAAAATGGGTCCCGTCGACCGGGTAAAGATGTAGGCTTTGCCCTGCCGTGAATTTGCCCCAACGGTTTTGTCAGATGCTCCAACCAGAATATAATCACCTGCGATAGAAACCGAACTGCCAAAATTATCAAAAGCCGCTCCGTCGCTATTAAGCAAGGTAGTTTGCAAAGTCCAGGTAGTGCCGGAGCGCACAAACACATAGGCCGTACCCTGATCAGTATTCGTTACGGAAGATGATACACGTACATCCCGGCTATAGGCTCCCACGACAATGTAATCACCCGAAATGGCTACTGAGGTTCCGAAATAATCACCAGTCGCCCCGCCGGGGGCCGTCAGAATGGCCTGCTCCACCCAGGTATTACCCAACCGGGCAAATACATAGGCCTTGCCCTGATCGGATGAGGCTCCAGATGCCCCAACTACCGCATAGTTGCCATCCATCGCCACGCTAAATCCGAAGCGATTATTAGTGGCTCCGTCGCTGGCGAAACGGTCTATGAGGGGGCTGGTGCCAAAAGGCGAGAGGGGGAGCGGATACCAGTTCTGCCCGTCGTGAAGGTAGAGTCGGCCTTTGTCGGTGTCGTAGACCATTGCGCCGGGTTGGGGGCTGGCAATGGCCACGCGCTGCGCCGAGGTGAGCCGGGGCGGGTAAAAGGCTTTGTCGGTGGCTTTCAGGTCGAGGGCCGCCGAGGGGTGGGGTTGCCCGCCCATGCCCAACTGCGCGAGGGCAGGTTGGGTCAGGAGAAGGAATAGGAGGTAGAGAAGTATGTGTTTCATGTTGGTAGGGGCGGACCTACGTGTCCGCCCTAATTTCCGTGGTTGTTTTGTATTCATTCGGGCGGATATGTGGGTCCGCCCCTACGGGCACGCCACCCCTGTTACCACCACCTGAATCTGAGTGGGTGCGCTGTTACCGTTTCGCGCCGTAATAATGTACGTTCCCGGCTTGCTCACCACCGCCCGGCCCAGGGTCGGGATGGGCGTGCGGACGAGCCGGTATCCCTCCCCGATTAGGTCGCGGAACGAGCCATCGAACACGCTCACGATACCGTCCTGCGTGCCATTGGCATCGGTAAACGAGAACTGATCGCCACCCACCACCTCGATGGTAGCCGTGGGCGTTTGGCAACTCAGCACGCCCTGCACCACTGCAAACGGCGAGGGAGCCGGGGCTGGCCCGCCGGAGCCAGTGAGGGTAATGCTGGCCGTGGTGGCGCAAATGCCCAGGCCCGCTGTGACGCTAAACACCCCGGCCTGTGCGCCGGTAGCCGTGTTGCCGGGGCCGGTTTGGTTTAGACCCGGCCCCACGAAGCGGTAGGTACCCGCCCCCGGTGTGGCTGTGAGCAGGGCCGTTGGCGCGGTGGTGGTCAGGTTGGTGTTGGGCGTGGTGAGGGCCACGGTAATGAGGCCCGCGTTGGTTTGCGAAACGGCCAGCGTTGTGCTGCTAAAACAACCCGATGCCGTGTTCGTGGCCGTAACCGAATACGTGCCAGTCGCGTTGACCACCAGTAAGTTACCCGCCTGCGAGATGGGCGTTGGCCCGCCGAACGTGTAGGTATCACCACCACCCGCTGTAAGCGTGAGCGAGGTTTGAGCACAGGTCAGCGTAGCGTTGGGGCTGGCGGTGAGCGTGGGCGTTACAACCACCGTGTTGCTGGTGATGGTGGCGGTTTGGGTGGCCGTGCAGCCGTTAGCTCCCGTCACGGTCACGGTGAACGTGTTGGGCGCGTTAATCGTAGCCGAGTTGCCCGATGAGGCCACAAGCCCCGTTCCGGCAAAGCCGTATGTACTTCCGCCCGAGGCTGTGAGCGTCACAGTGGTGCGGGTGCAGGTCAGTGTGGTGTTGCTGGGCACCAGCCCGGCAGTGGGGGCGGTGGTGTTTTGGCTGGTGGCCACACTCGCCGTGCGGCTACACCCGTTCGGGCTGGTGGCCGTGACGGAATACGTCCCTACTGCGTTTACCACCAGACTGTTGCTCTGTACGTTACCTGTCCAGACCAATGCCGTGGCCGACGAGGTGGCCGTGAGCGTGAGGCTCGTTTGGGCGCAGGTCAGGGTGCCGCTTGGGGGCGAGACCGTCAGGGTGGGCAGCAACGCATCCTGATCAACCGTAGCGGTGGCCGTGGCCGTACAACCGTTCGCGTTCGAGACGGTGAGCGTATAGGTGCCGGGAGCGTTCACGGTGAAACTACCCGTCGCGTTACTCTGTCCGTTGCTCAGGCTGTAACTACTGGCGTTGTTGGCAGTTCCGGTCAGGATCAGGCTCGTTTGGGCGCAGGTCAGGGTGCCGCTTGTCAGGTTCACCCCGCTCGGCACGGCAGTGCTGCTTTCAACAGTGGCCGTAGCCGAGGCAATGCAGCCATTACTACCCGTAACGGTCACGGTGTATACCCCGCCCGATTCCACAACAAATTGGCCCGTGGTGTTCGTCTGCCCATTACTGAGCGCGTAGGAAGCACCCGTCCCCGCTGTCAGCGTGGCCGATGGAGTGGCGCAGGTGATGGTGCCGCTACTGGTGAGCGTGGCCGTGGGTGCGGTGACACTACCCGGTACGGTGATGGGCGCCCAGGCAGTCAGTCCTGCCGCGTTGCCCACCGTCATGGTGTAGTCGCCGGGTAAACTGACGGGTATCCTGACCGGAAACTGTACGGACGGGTTGCTAATAGTAACGGGTCCGCTCAACGTGTAGGATGTTGCGTTGGCAGCCGCGCACAAAACCGTGGCACTTCGGGCGCAGGTACTTACGCCACTGCTGACCAGCGTTACCAAAAAGGGGGGTGTTACCGCTACCACCGTCGCGCTGAACACATTGGCTGGGCTTTTACATCGTTGCCCACCCCCACAAACAGCCGTATAACTCACTACACCCAACTGAGTTGTAGGTACGTTAATAGTAGACCCAAACCCGATGGCCATATCACCATTCGTGCGCCCCCAAGTGAGCGTAACTGGACACGGAGCCGTGTTCGTAAGAGAAAATGTACTATTTTGTGCAACGGTCACGTTGCCGCCAAAATCGGGTTGCGGAGCTACAGACTGAATCGTTAAATCTGTGTTGAAAACACCCCCATACGTGACCGGACTGGTGGTGGCGACGCGCACCCGATACCCTGTACCAGCCACAACCGTAGCCGGAATTGGCCCCGAAAGCCCTCCGCTTGCCACCCGCCGACAGGAAGGGGTGAAATACGAACTGGTGGCAATAATGGTTGGTGAGGCAAAGCTCCCATTGGCATCGCTCAACTGTAGCACGTAGCGATTATCGGCATTATAAATGTTGGGATTAAGGGTAGCGTCACAAATACCGGTATTGAGATAATCCGAGAAACCAACCCCAATCGTTCCATTAACACAATAGGTATTAACAGTCGTGTAGATACTGTTAGGGTCGGGGCTAACGTAAATAATAGACGGTTGTTGCGCTCGTCCCGGCAGAGACAAACCAACAAGAAACAGCAACAGGAAGCCCCAAAAGGCACTTTTAGTAGGTTGTAAAGACATGAGAACAGTGGGTTTATAGTGATTAATTACAATCCGTCAGCGCGAATGTCTGCGTCGAACTCGCGTTCGTATCGTCTACGTCAGTGATTTCGGTGAGATAACCTTTAGCGTTGGTTTTCAAGGCCGTGACCTTACCCGTCCAGCCCGTCGAGACGAGTTTGCCCGTTGCGTCGGGCTCGAACACCTCGTAGGTGCTACCCACGCCCCCCTCGGCTACCGACCAGCCGAAACCCGTCAGCACATCGTGGGGCAGGCCCGCCCGTGCCAGCAATTGCTCCGCCGATTTAACCGCGCCCACGGGACTATATCGAATCTCGAAAAACGAATTGCCCGCCAAGTCAGCGAAGCCGCGTTTGGTCATTACGCCTGCCGCGTTGTACTCAAAATACTGCTTGCCCTCGGTGTTAGGGTCGCCCGTCTCGAAACTGAACTCAGTGATTTGCCCGGCGGGATTATACTTGACGTTGTTCATGCCCTTATCGCCACTCACGTACGAATAGGCCACTTTCGAGATTTTTCCAGTCGTGTAGGTGTACACTTCGGAGCCATCGGGCTTGCCGTCGAGCGTCCATGTTGATTTGGTGAGCAGGCCAGTTCCATCGAACATGAAGGTGTACACGTAACGGGAGATTTTACCCGCACCCGAACCATCGAACTCGCGGGTCATTTGCGAAATGCGCCCGTTGGCCTCGTAGGTGTAGGCGTGTTTGTTGCTGTTTCCCCGGTCAATAGCCGCGAGTTTGCAGGTATCGGGCGTGGCGGGTGTGCTGTGGTCCTGGCAACCAAAGATGGCGACGAGAACGAGCAGGAAGGAAATGGAAAGATGTTTCATTAGGTTTGTTTTTGGGTTTTTATAGTGAAAAATGAATTGAGAAACTGGGTAATTGTAAATTGGGTAACTTTGAAAAAAAGCAGCGAATCATGGCCTACAGCGATTTTACGAGTTTGCGACAGCTTGAAAAGGCGTTTAACCTAAAGCATACCATCGCCAACTTTTTGGCGCATACCACCCCCGAACTGCCCACCGAAAAACTCCGTTTCGATTTGCAGGAGGCCGCCGAAATGCCCCTTCACGCCAGCGAGAAAGCCAAATCAGAACTCCTGATTATGCCCATCCTGAAAGAAATAAGGCGTACTCACAAAACCTTCAGCATTTACTCCGGCTATGCCTTCGATGTGAACCCGGCTCTCGGCCTCAACGGTTATTGCGATTACCTGCTCAGTACCGACACCGATTCGTTCGACATTTCGTCGGCAGTGTTTTGCCTGGTCGAAGCCAAGAATCGGTCGGTCGAAGAAGGACTCGGACAGGCCGGGGCCGAGATGGTGGCCGCCCAGCAATTCAACGCTTCCGAAAACAAACCCAACCAGACCGTTTTTGGCTGTGTGACTAACGCCTACGAGTGGCTGTTTCTGAAACTCGAAAACAACTTACTCACCCTCGATACCGAACGTTACTACCTATCCGACAATGAGTTACCCCGTTTGTTGGGAGCTTTGGCGTTTATTGTCAAGAGTAGTGAATCCAGATAAAAGCAGCACAATTAAGCCATGCAGATGAAGGAGCAACCTGTGTTGGCTATCCCCGCCCGGTGTGGTAGGCAGGAACCTGCTAAAAACCATCTATTTGTAGTTGAAGGTGTTGTCACTAGCATTCCCAGCATAGGTGTTATTTGAAACCGTTACAGGGTCTCCTGTTTTGAAAACAATAGCGTAACCGCCACTGTTAGAGATGGTACAGTTAGAGACGATACCTCTACCTGGATAATTGCCGCAAGGATTAGCCCCAAAGGAAAGAGCTGCTTTATAGCCCCCAGAACAGGGATTTGAAATAATCGAACCTGCTCCGTCTATGATGCAATTGGTGAATGATGTTTCTGGACTACCATTTTCGAGCAAAAAGCCTTTCCAAAGTCCTTTTATGTTTGGCAGATATCCTATTAATCGGATAGGTTCAGCGGTTGTGCCGTTAGCAACAATAGCCCCTTGCTTATCATCGTATCGGCAATCAAATCCAACATCAGTAGTAAACTCTATTGTAACACCCGCGTTAATGGTAATTTTTGCATTGGACCGGACTGTAGCGAAGACCCGGTAAGGAACATCGATTTTCTTTACTGTAATGTCGTCAATCAGCGTTCCTTGTTTAGCAACTTCGATGTATTTCTGCCCATTGTCGGCATACTTACCTGGCGTATCCAAAGAACCCATCTCAGCAGCTCTGATTTTTAGAGCCGACTTTGTATTACCTGTAAATGTGTTGTTGGCAAATCCTGTGAAACAATTGCCACTGTAAAAATCATCGTTACACAGTACACCGTAGCCGAAATTGGTATTGAATGTGCAGTTTTTCAGAGATATACGGGTTGCATCGCCAAAGTATCCAATGCTTAATCCTCCATTTTGACTATTGCCTCCGGCATGTCTCACCGTCACATACTCCCACTGATTTTCAATGTTGGTTGCTCTTACTAAAATACCTTGCCACGAACCTGCCGAAGCCACTTTCCCTTCCAGAATAATTGGTTTGGCGGCAGTGCCGATCATTTTCAGAGCGGCCTGTGAACTTATAGTAAACCCAGAACTACCTCCTTCAAACTGAATCAGCACACCAGGTCGAACCGTCACTACCCGCGTTCCGGTAATCGAAATGTTGGCCGTGACCAGGTAATCTACTCCGTTGCCCAAATCCTCCAGTACGTCCGGCAAATCGCTGTTGCTCTTAATGGCTTTGGTCGTCACTACAGGTGCGGGCGGCACCACCACACTCACCCCATACGCCTGCGTAGTCCCATCCTCCGCCGTGACGGTGTAGGTTACCGCTTTGGAAAAATCCTGCGCCACGCCCGGCGCGGGCGACACCGTGGCTTTGTCCGAGATGGTCAGCGTGGGCACGAGCTTCGAAACGTCGGTGCCAGCCGCAACGGTGGCCGAGATGGTCCGGGTCGTGTTGTCGATAGTACCGTTTATGGCCGGGCTGAGGGCCGCAAACGTAAACGTCAGCACCGACTTGGCCGAACTCTTGGCGGGAGCAACCGTCGTTGTCGATGGTGGGGGCGTGACGACCACCGGGGCGGGGTCTGCTTTTTTGTCGCACGAGGTGGCGAGCTGCATAAAGACCAGCAGACTACATAGAGTCAGAACCAGCGAGAGAAATTGCGTTTGCTTTTTCATGGTGATTGGTATAGCCGGAAAACCGGGGCATTTTACGTGCAACAAAGGTGAGGGTCTTGTTCAGGGGCCGCTATTCCATAAAAGAGGAATACGGTTGGACCAAAACCCGCCCGATTGACTAACACAAAGGTGGGGTAGCAGACTGTGGCTGGAAATCCCTGATACTGATGATTTTATATCCTATAATTTAAGGATATTGCGGAGACAGGCAGCGTCGGAAGCCTGATTGTAAATCGGCAGAACTGAGTAAGTTTGTGAAAATCACCCACTCATGATAAAACATATCCTTATTCTTTGCTTGCTTACTCCGGTTGCGATTGCCCAAACACCGAAGATCGACAGCCTGAAACGGGTACTTGTCCGATTACAAAACCAGCCGCCCGAACACAGCCGTGATACACTCCTGTTCAAAACTCTGAAAGCGGTTATGAACGATTTCTCCGATATAAACCTGGATTCCTCGTTCCGCTACAATACCCGATTGATAGCGCATTGTGAACAAACTCACTTGCCGAAGGAATTAATTTACGCCTATCAGTTTGCGGGCTATCTGCATCAAATCAAAGGGGAGCACCACCAGAGTATTCGGGTTCACTATCAGGCACTTATGCTGGCTGAAAAACTACGCCAGTATAACAGAATTGCCGTTTCGCAAGGTGCTTTGGCTCATGCTTATGTGAGCCTGACAGAATATGAGAAAGCCCGGAAACTTTGTTTACAGGGGTTGGACGTCTTACAGAAACACCCCGACAGCTACATAAAGCTTTCGATTTTAAACGTGTTGGGGTCTATTTACCGTGAACAGGGAAAGTTAACCGATGCCCTGACAACCAATCAGGCGTTTTACGCGTTGGCCAAAGCCGAAAAAAATGAGTGGTACGAGTCGCAAAGCCTACACGCTATTGGCTGGGTTTACAAAGAGATGGGCGATTTCTCCAAAGCCCTGGTCTATTTTCTGAATGCCCTCACACGCTCGCGCCAAACGGGTAGCCATGATTTGGAAGGAAGCATTTTACTCAACATAACCCGTCTGTATCTGGGGCAGCAAAACTGGACTCAGGCAATCAGGTATTGTACAATGGCCCGGCAAACAGCCACAAAGGTTAATCTGAGTAGTGTGGTGGTGGAGGCCGACGAGTTGTTTTACGAGATTTATAAACGCATGGGCAACACACCAAAGGCACTCAAAGCCTACGAAAGCTATGTTATGCTTAGGGACAGTTTATCTCAGGAACGAAACGAACAACGAATCGAAGCCCTTCAGGCTCAGTACGATAATGCTCAGAAAGAAAGTGCTTTACAAAAACAACAGGTCTTGTTGCTGGCCCAGAAAAATCAGAATGGACAATTGGCGCAAATACGTAACGGGTTGTTTGCGGGCATAGCGGCCATATTAGTCGTTGCGGGTCTGCTGTATTGGAACAACCGGCGACTGCAACTTAAAAACGGACAAATCAATCAGCAACGAATCTTATTGGAAACTGCCCAAACCCAATTAGCCGATGTGAACAGAACCCTCGAAACACGGGTCGACGAGCGCACCGCCGAACTGGTAACGGCCAATCAGGAACTCATCCAGAAAAATGAAGAAATAAAGGCCGCACTGTTCAAAGGGCAAACGATTGAGCGTAAGCGGGTAGCTCTCGAACTACACGACAACCTGAGCAGCTTGCTCAGTGCCGTAAACATGAGTATGCAGTACATCAATCCGCAAAACTTGACCCATTCGGAGCAGTCCGTTTATCAGAACGTAAAACAGCTTATTCAAAATGCTTATTCGGAGGTTCGCAATATTTCGCACAATATCCTCCCCGCGACGTTAGAAAAAGAGGGGCTAATCACCACATTAACCACGCTGGTAAATCAACTGAATCAAAACTCACCTTTGCGTTTTACGTTCACAATCAACGGCTTAACCGAGCGACTTCCGGTCGAAATTGAGTTTAACCTGTACAGCATTGTGCTGGAATTGATCAACAACGTTATCAAACACGCGCAAGCCACAACGGTTGCCATCGACCTGTCGCAAACGACAAACGGCATTGATCTGACCGTTGCCGACAACGGGGTCGGACTAGGATCAGCGGCTGATAAACGAGGGGTTGGCCTACAGAATATTCAGGCTCGCCTGGATAGTCTTGGTGGAACATTTGAGACTAACCAATCGACTAAAACCGGCACCCGAATCCAAATAAAAATTCCCATCGACACCGTTTTTGTCAATGGGAATTCAGATGCGCTGTAGGTTACGATCCCTGATCGTTTATTTACTCCTCTCCTTTGTATCCTGGCGGCTTATTAATCGGATTTTTGCCGCCTGATTCTGCCGAGAGAATCCTATAAGCCGTTTGTGTTCGGGACGAGTGTCCGTCCGACTGACTTGCCCCTTCCAACTCGGTACGATAACGGGCATAGCCCTCTTCGCTTAGAGCTACGATTGTGTTGATAAAATGAACCGTCTGCCCTTGAATGTTCGTCGTAAAAACGACATCGTTGGAGAGCGCGTTTTCCGAAAAATGAAGTGGACCATCGCCTATGGCCTTGCCGTCTTCATCCAGAAACACCACGCTTGTTCCATCAATTTTCGCGAATCCCTGCAACTGAATTAACCGTTGTTCGTCGGTCATGGTTTTGTGTAGTTAAAATGTGAATTGATTTTTAGTGAACAAGCCCAAATTTGAGGGCATACTTCACCAGTCCAATCGTAGTTTGAACGCCTAGTTTTTGCATCAGGTGCTTGCGGTGCGTTTCCACGGTGGTGGGGCTGATGAACAGTTTTTCGGCGATCTGAGTCCCCGAAAATTCCTGTGCAATTAGCTTCAAAACTTCCAGTTCGCGTTGGGTAATCGCTACTTTCTTGGGGTTATTATCGCTGATAGTCAGTTCGATGCCCTCCCCCGTAGCTAACTGCATCAACACCTGCTGACTGTAAAACTTGTGTCCTTTGGCAATCTGGGCCAGAGCCGTTTCGAGTTCGCTACGGTCGGCACTTTTCAACACGTAGCCGTCGGCACCGGCGCGGAGAGCCTCTTTGATGGCTTCGGGCTGATCGGCCACGGTGAGCAGGCAAATTCGGACGTTCGGAAATCGTTCGCGGAGTTGCAGGGTCAGCTCGATACCGCCCATGACGGGCATTTGCAGGTCCGAGACAACCAGTACGATATCCGGCTCCAGTTCCAGAGCGGTCAGAACCTGCTTTCCGTTGGTGTGCTTCGATACCACCTCAATGCCGTCGATACTGCCCAGCAGCATGGCGATACTGTCTAAAAGAATTCGATGATCTTCGGCAACGAGAATACGCATGGCGTGGACAAGAAAGGAGAACCAATGTATTGAAAAACGAACCCAATACACTGGCGTTCATTTGGTAAGCAAAAGTCCCGCGCTTTTTCTTTGTTTCCAATCCTCACATCATAGGGTTTGGCATCCTTAAATTTAAGGATTTCTTCTGGGCGGTTAGTGCATGGTCAGAGACCATTGGGCTTGTCGCGAACCTGATCGAGTTGTGTTTGCAGTTGCCGAACCACGTCGGGGTGTTGCGCGGCCACGTTTGTTTTCTCGCCGGGGTCGTCGGTCAGTCGGTAGAGTTGAGGGGCGGGGTCGTAGCCGAGTTCGGTGTTGGTGTTCACGTTCATACGCTGCCCTTTCGGGCTGGGTTCGATGTATTTCCAGGCCCCGTCGGTAATGCCTAAACCCTTCTGGTTAGCCCCCAGGCCACCCTGTTGAACGAGCCACGTTCGCCCGCGCCGGTCTTTGCCCAGCAGCGCGTCAAGCTGGTTTTGGGTATCGGGGGCTGTGGAACGATCAACGGTTTGGCGGGTCAGGGTCGCCAGTGAGGCCATCAAATCGACTTGGCTAAATAGTGCGTCGGTTACGCCCCCGGCCACGCGACCGGGCCAGCGCACAAGCAGGGGCACACGGGTTCCACCCTCGAACACGCCCCCTTTGCCCCCGCGCAACTCGCCCGTTGGCCGATGATCGCCCAGTTTCTCGACGGCCTCGTCTTGATACCCGTCATCGACTACGGCCCCATTGTCGCTCGACAGCAGCACAAGGGTATTTTTAGTCAGGCCCAGGCGGTCAAGCGTTTTCAGGATTTCGCCCACCGAGTAATCAAATTCGAGGAGGGCGTCGCCCCGTGGTCCCATGCCGCTTTTGCCCACAAACCGGGCGTTTGGCATTCGCGGCACGTGGATGTCGTGCGTGGCGAAATAGAGGAAGAATGGCTTTTCCTTCCCAGTGCGAGGGCGGTTTGTTTCGATAAACGACACCGCCTTGCGGGTGAACACGTCGGCCATATCTTCGTCGGTCCAGCGGGCGGCCTTGCCACCAGTCATCCAGCCAATTCGACTCACGCCATTCACAATGGTCATGTCGTGGCCGTGGCTAGGTTTCATTTTGAGCAGGTCGGGGTTTTCTTTCCCGGTCGGTTCGGTGCCAATCTTTTCCTTATACGACACCCGAATGGGATCGGCAGGGTCGAGATTAACCACCCGCCGATTTTCGACGTAGACGGTCGGCACCCGGTCGCCCGTTGCGGCCATCACAAACGAGTAGTCGAATCCAACGTCGTTGGGGGTTCCCTGTAGTTCGTCATTCCAGGTTGGCCCTTCGGGACCACCCAAGCCCAGGTGCCACTTGCCCACCACACCCGTTTGGTAACCGGCGGTTTTGAGCATCAACGGCAGCGTTTGCCGACCTGTTTTGATAATGGAGGGTGCATCGCCGGGCAGGATACCGGTGCCAGTCTGTCGCCAGGCATACTCGCCCGTCATCATCGAGTAGCGCGAGGGCGTGCATGTGGCCGAGGTCGAGTGGGCGCGACGGTGGCGTAGACCCTCGCGGGCCAACCGGTCGGCATTGGGGGTTTGCACAATTCGGTTACCCGCAGGTCGGTAACAGCTTAAATCACCAAATCCGATATCATCGGCGTAGATCAGGATAATGTTTGGCCGCTCTGCGGATGCGCGGTTTCGAGTTTGAGCCGGTTGTGCATTTGCCAGTGCGGCTAAACCACTGACTAACAATAAGGCTATTAAAGGCCGCAATGAGAATGAGGGGTAGAGCATAGAACAGTTGATTGACCACGTAATAGAGATAAATTGCGTAGGGTGCTACTCTATCAAGCCCCAAAAATACCCTGTGTTATTGCAGTAGTACACTCGGTGTTTCCAGCACGGCCACACTATACGCTCCCAGCCGCAACCCCGCCGAATCGAGGGCGGTTTCGTCGCGGCTCGCAAATGTCAGGCGTGTAAATAGGGCCAGCTCGTCAGGGGGCAACACAACGGTTAACGGGTTTTGGCTCAGGTTATGGACCACCAGCACACGCCCTCCGTTGGCCCCCCGCCGAATAAACGCCACCACGCCCTGTTGCCGGATTTTGCTCTGCTCCAACCGGCTCCGGTTATCGTTCAGAACGGGGTGATTATTACGCAGATGAATCAGGCGTTTGTAATGGCAAAATAATGAGTTAGGGTCTGCCTGCTGTTGCACCAAAGGCCGTACTGTTCGGCTTGTGGAGTATTTAGCCGGACGCCAGCGGGCACGATCACGATCCTGCTTACCAATATCCCACAGAAAAGGCTCCCGGATGTGTTCATCGGGCTTTTGGCCCAACATGCCCAGTTCTTCGCCGTAGTACAGATAGGGATTTCCGGGCAACGTAAGTAACAGATTAGCCGCTACTTTCAGGCGATTTGGATGGCCGTTTAACGCGCTACCAATACGGATTTGGTCGTGGTTGGATAGAATGAGCGCGTCGATAAAATCGGGCGTGATGCGCTCGTAAACTCCCTGCACATAGGCCAGAAACGCCATCAAATCCTCCGTGTCGTCTTCCTGCCGCACCACCTCAGCCAGCGAAAGGGCAAAATCGAAGTTGAAATTGGCGTGCAAACCCCGAAAATAGGGCGCGATTTTTTCGGGGCGAGTCCAGACCTCGCCCACCAAGTGTACGTCGGGCTTGATGATCTCCAGCGCGGCCCGAAACTCGGTCCAAAACTGGTGATTTTTAGGCTCCTCAAACTCGCGGTACAAGTGCCGGGCCGCGTCGAGCCGGAACCCATCGACGCCCACTTCGGTGAGCCAGAACCGGGCCACGTTCACGAATTCGGCCCGCACGGGCGGGTGGTCGAAGTTGAGGTCGGGCATCTCGCGCCAGAACATACCGTAATACTGCTCGCGAAATTGGGCACCCCGAACGGTGTGCCAGGGGTTGCGCTCGTCGGAATCGGCGGTGATGTCGCGAGTCGCCAGGTTGCGGGCCTTGATTTCTTCGGGCAACAGCCATTTGTAGTAATGCCAATATGGGTTGTCCGGTCCCTTGCAGGCTTCGCGAAACCAGTGGTGTCGGCTGCTTGTATGGTGCAACACGAGGTCCATCAGTACGGCAATTCCCCGCGCATGAGCCTCTCGCACGAGCCGTTTCATGTCGTCGAGCGTACCATAGTCACAGTCAAGGGTGTAGTAGTCCGTAATGTCGTATTTGTGGTACGACGGCGAGGGGTTAATGGGCATGAGCCAAATGGCCCGAATGCCCAGATCCTGTAGGTAGTCGAGCTTGGCCGTTACGCCGTTGAGATCGCCGAGGCCGTCGCTGTTGGTATCGCAGAAGGCCCGGACAAATATCTCGTAATGAACGCCGGTATGGGCTACTGATTTCAATGAAATGAAATTTTTGATGGGAACGCGGATTGAACGGATCGAGCGGATTGTAACAGATTTTTTGTCATTCCGACGCAGGAGGGATCTACTCCGCCAATTCTCAATTTGAGTTAAAACGAACTAGATCCCTCCTGCGTCGGGATGACAAAGATCTGCGAATATCATCTCCATCAGCGTCATCCGCACGGTCCGCCGTTGCGGTTCCAATTATCATTGCTTCAGCAATTTCTTCACTATAGTCCCCTCGCCCTGCTGCACGCGGAGCAGGTACAGGCCCGGCGACAACGCCCGGATGTCGACCGTTTGCCGGAGTTGCTCACCCGTTTTGTTCACGCGGAGGGTGCGGAGTTCGCGGCCCGCGCCATCGGTTAGGCGGAGGTTTACCGGCCCCCGGTACGCGCTGCTCAGTTCCAGAACGGCCTCGTCGGCGGTGGGGTTGGGCGAGAGCGTGATGCCATCCGTTTGGGGTTCTTCCGTGGCCAGCACCGACGATAGGGCCGCCCCGAACGGCACCAGGCCAGCTTCGGGCTTGGGCAACGGTTGGCTCGAATACAGGTGAAACTCGCCCGGACCCAGCAGCACATTGGCGTTGGGGTCGGCCACGGTGATCGACTCGCCCGTGAAGAAATCAATCCAACGCCCCGCCGAGGGGAACCCGGCCTCCACCGACCGAGCTTCGGCATCGACGTTGCCGATCAGGAAAATCGTGTTCGAGGGGTCGCGGAGGGTAATGCGCTTCACAATGGGGCTGGTATTCATCGTGAAATCGGTGGTGCGGAAAGCCGCAACGGTCTGCTTCAGCTTGATGAGTTCGCGATACACGCCGTAGAGTTTCCGGCGGTTGGCGTCCTGGTAGTAATTCCACAAAACGGGCTTGGTTCCGGTGCGCCCGTTTTGGTCGATGTTTATATCGTAACCCAGTTCGCCAAATTGCCAGATCAGTTTGGGGCCGGGCGCGGTAATCAGAAAAGCCGCTGCGAGTTTGGCCCGGTTGAGTGCTGTAGCGAGGTCTTTGGTATTGTAGCTACCCTCCGCACGCCCGTTTGTCAACACATCATACACGATACGCTGTTCGTCGTGGCTCTCGGCGTAGCCAATCAGGTTCGGGTTCCGCCAGCCCCGATCCTTATACGACAGTCCGTTGAAATTGCTCGTCAGGCCACGAGCCGCGTTGCGGAAATCGCCATTGTGGTTGCCCCAAAACAACATACCGTAGTCGGCCAGTTCGCGCTCCTCGGCGTTGTCGGCAAAGTGTTCCAGAATCACGTAGGCCGATTTGTCGTAGGCTCGGATTTGGTCGTAAATGCGTTTCCAGATACGAATCCGGCTCTCGTCGCGTGTACCCCACGCCGACACATTGCCCCCGGAATTGACCTGCGTGAATCCTTTCGAGAGATCAAATCGGTACCCATCGAATCGGTATTCCTGCAACCAGAAGCGGTTCACCCGCTCGACAAGAGCCTGTGTGGCCGCACTTTCGTGGTTAAAGTCGAAAAACACGCTAAACGGGTGGGTGGCCTGTTGGTTGAAAAACGGGCTTTCTGCCGACGGGCGGTTGCCATCCCAATACATTTTCACGTACGGAAACTCGTAATCGGCCTGGTTCAGCACCATGTCGAGCACCACGGCCATACCCTGCGCGTGGGCCGCGTCGATAAAGCGTTTCAGGTCGTCTTTTGTACCGTAGGCCTTATCGGGGGCGTTGTAGAAAATCGGATTGTAGCCCCACGAGTCGTTGCCCGCAAACTCCATAATCGGCATCAGTTCGATGCAGTTGATGCCCAATCGTTTCAGGTAGGGCAGACTGTCGGTGACGGTTTTGTAGTTGCGGTTGGCCGAGAAATCACGCACCAGCAACTCATATACCATCAGGTTGGCCGGGTCGGGCCGCTGGAAGTTGGTCGTTTTCCAGGCGTAGGGCGTTTGGGCCGTTTGTAGCACCGACACAATGCCTGTGGCTCCGGTTGGGTAGGCTTTCAGGCCGGGGTAGGTCGTGGCCGGAATAAACTTATCGTTGTTGGGATCGAGGAGCTTCTCGCCGTAGGGGTCGGCTACGGCGAGAGTACCATCAACCAGGTATTGATAGGCTATCTCGGTCCCAGGTGTGAGGTTTTTGAGTTCGATCCAATACCGGTTGCCATCGGGCGTGCGGTTCATCAGGAAAGCGGGCGACGACTGCCAGTTGTTGAACTCGCCAATGGCGTAGACGAAGTTTTTCAGGGGCGCAAACAGGACCAACGTGGCCGAGTTGGACCCCGTGTAGTTTATACCATCCTGCAACCCCGCAGGCAAGGCGGCAACGGGCGGTTGCGGGCGAACGGCAAAGAAAAACGTGTCGGCAGCGACTTCAGTACCAGCTTGTGCGCGGAAAATCACCGTCCGACGGATGCCCGTAGCCGTGCCCGCGTTGAGCGTGGCCCGCAGCGAGTCGCCTGTTACGGGTTGGGCCACAGGTTGCCCGTCTACCGTGAGCGAGAGGGTGGCCTGCTGCGACGAACGGCCCCGGAATGGAATCGTCGCGTTGGCAGCCACAAAAAACTCTTTGGCAACGGGTTCCAGGCGGGTTACGCTCAGCCGGTCTTCATAAATTCGGACAAACAAATCTTCGGTTTGGGCGGCCCCGTTACCGCTTTTCAGCAGCACCCCCAACCGGCGAACGGGCCGACCGGCAGGCACCCCAAAATACGTTCGGGGCACGAGTTTGATTTGCCATTTGTTGTTGCCGAGCGAAGTCATGGCTCCCGGCGTAAACGGCACACTGAAGTTGGTCTGTCCGGCGGGTTGAAACTGAAAGGCGTCGCCGGTTTCGGTGCTGCCCGCCCCCGACCATAAAAAAACGTCATTGGTTTTGCCCAGCAAGCCAGCCGCACGGGTGTCTTTCATCTGGGTGACGTCGAAAATGAGCGTCACCTCTTTGTCGGCGGAGGGGAAGGCTGGAATGGTCGTAACAGCCTGACCGAAGGCGAGTTGGCTTACAAAAGCTGTAAAAAGAAGTAGTAGAGAACGAGTCCGCATGGGTGTTGTACGTGATGCAAACCCAAAAATAGTGAATTGCAACAGCTTTGTTACCGTTTTGTATCGTACAAACCCCGATTTGTATAACAGATGCCGCTCACTCGTACCGGACCTTTGTGGTACAAAAAACACAACGTATGAAAACGATAAAGCAAGTAGCATTAGGCAGTCAGGGATTAACCGTATCGGTGCAGGGACTTGGGTGTATGGGGATGTCGGGGTTTGCGGGCGGCACCATCTACGGAGCCACCGACGATACCGAAAGCATCGCCACCATCCACCGCGCCCTCGAACTGGGCGTAACCCTACTCGACACCGCCGACGTGTATGGCCCCACGCACAACGAGCAGTTGGTGGGCAGAGCAGTTGCGGGTAAGCGCGGGCAAGTTACTGTCGCCACCAAATTCGGCTTCGAGATTGACGACAATGGAGCCTGGACAATGAACTTCAACGGTCGACCGGAGTACGTCAGAAAATCGGTTGAGCGGTCGTTGCGGAATCTCGGCACCGACTATATTGATCTGTATTACCTGCACCGGCTGGACCCTAACACGCCGATTGAAGACACCGTGGGCGCAATGAGTCGGCTAGTCGAAGAAGGCAAAGTACGATATCTCGGCCTGTCGGAAGTGCCGGTTGACATCATTGAGCGGGCGCACGCCGTCCACCCGATTTCGGCGTTGGAGACGGAGTATTCGCTTTTTGACCGGAACGTAGAAGAAAACGGCATTTTGCAAGCCACCCGCGAGATGGGTATCGGGTTCGTGGGGTACTCGCCGTTGGGCCGGGGCTTTCTGTCGGGTGAGATCAAATCGCCGGACGATTTTGAAGAGACCGATTCGCGCCGGATGTTCCCTCGTTATCAGGGAGAAAACTTCTACAAGAATCTGGAGTTAGTAGAGAAGCTGAGAGAGTACGCCCTTAACAAAGGTGTTACGCCTGCGCAGTTGGCTCTGGCCTGGGTGCTGACGCAGGATGTTGTGGCCATTCCTGGCACCAAACGCCGGACATACCTGGAAACTAACGTTGCAGCCACCGACATCACCCTAAGCCAAACGGAACTGGCTGAACTGGATGCCATTATGCCCGTCGGCAGCACCGTCGGCTCACCATATCCGGTGTTTGAATAGCTATTTCCCATGAAACAATCCGCTAACCATTTCCACGTACTGAACACCGTAACCGAATACACCCGGTTCTACGGCCTGCCCGCCCCGGCACATCCACTGCTAACCGTGATTGATTTAAGCAGTCTCAAAAACCTGCCCGAAGGGGCAGGGGCGAAGGCCGTAGACACGCCGGTGGTGCAACAATTGTATATGGTGTCGCTGAAGCGGAACCTCCGGGGAGCCGCCATCCGATACGGTCATAAATCGTATGATTATAACGAGGGCGTACTGAGTTTTCTGGCCCCGGGGCAGGGTTGTTGGTGGGCCGGGGCCGGGCGCGAACTTGCGCAGTCTGTCAACTGGGAGGAGGTGAGCGGCTGGACGTTGCTGGTCCACCCCGACCTGTTGAGCAAGTACCCGCTGGGCCAGAAAATCGCGCAGTACGGGTTCTTTTCGTACCAGGTCAACGAGGCTCTCCACCTGTCGGCGGGGGAGGAACAGCAGATGGACGCGCTGGTCGAAACGATTCGACGAGAGAATGAGCGGCCCATCGATGCGTTTAGTCAGGACGTAATTATCGCCCAGCTTGACGTACTGATGACCTACGCCAACCGCTTCTACCACCGCCAATTTCTCACCCGGCGCACCGCCGAAACCGACCACAACGGCGGGGCAATACTGAGCCGGTTCGAGGCATCGCTGAATGCCTATTTCGCGCAAACACCAGAGTCGCGCCCGACCGAGAAACCACTACCAACGGTGCAGCACTTCGCCGACGAACTGAACATATCGCCCGCGTACCTGAGCGACATGCTGCGGTCGCTGACGGGGCAGAACACACAACAGCACATTCACCACGCCCTGATCGAGCGGGCCAAACGGCTGTTGCTGTCCACACCCTTGTCGATCAACGAAACGGCGTATCAGTTGGGCTTCGAGTACCCGCCCTATTTCAGTCGGCTGTTCAAAAACAAGACCGGTTTCACGCCCGCCGAATTCCGGTTGTCGATGCAATAACCGGGTACGTGTTTGTTCAATTATAACTCACTCCTATACTATTAATGATCAATCAGTTCATGCGAATCTTGTTTGTCGGATTCTTACTCGGTATCGCCAACGTCGCATCTGGTCAATCTGGTACGTCGGGGGCGAACTTTGCCTTCAAAGGTCGTTACCTCGTCTCGGTATCCGATGCCGATATGATCCCTTCGGCGTACATCGACGAGAATCTGGGGCCGGTCGATGGGCAAGATGCGCTGTCGGTGATTCGGCTGGACAAACCTGTGCGCGACCTGAAAGCGGTGGAAGTTGGCGTGAGCAATTCCGTCACCGGCCCGCCGTCGGTGGTGGCCGTGTCGCCCGATGGCCGGTATGCAGTGGTAATCGAGACGCGGGGGCAACGCCCGGCGGGGAAAGCCAACCCGAAACTGTCGGACCTGCCACCCGGCAAAGCCATTACCGTTGTGGACCTCGCCAACCCCGACCGGCCTACCATCGTGCAACGCGTGGAGGGGCCGGAACGCGCTCAATCCGTGGGGTTTAACGCCGACGGGTCGCTGGTGGTCGTGGTAGCGCAATCACCCAACGCGGCCCAGAATCCGTTGACGCTCTACCGGTTTGCCAACGGTAAATTGGGCGAACCCACCATACCCGACTTACCCGGCTGGGTAGCGGGCGAGCGGCTGAACGGAGCGGTGTTTCATCCGAAACAGAACACGCTGGTGGTGCTCAACTCCACGAAAGCCACGCTCTCGTTTGTCAAGGTGGCTGATGCGGGCGGTACGCTGAGCCTGTCGACCTGGGGAAATCCGGTGCAGGTAGACCGCCAACCGTTTCAGGCCGTGTTTACGCCCGATGGCCGGTACGTACTGACCAACGCGATGTACTACGGCTCGGATATTTCGGGGACGAACTCGGTCCCGGCTTCGGTGCTGTCGGTGCGGCTTGCGCCTGACACGGCGACGCGGCCCATGCATCAGATCGTGGACCGCGTGGTGTCGGGTGTGCTGTCGGAAGGGCTGGCGATCAGCCCCGACGGGCAGTGGCTGGCAACGGCCAACCTCGAACAAAGTAGCTACCCCCTCAACAGCCCGAAGCAAGGCTTTTTCGCGTCGGTCACGCTCATCCGGCTCGACCCGCAATCGGGTTTACTGGATCGGGTAGGTATCTATGCTTTCGACGGTATCCTGCCTGAATCGGTCGTATTCGACAACACAAGCCGGTTTCTGGCCGTCGCTACATTCGATCATTTTGACGAAAAACGACCCGGCGGCTCCATTGACTTCTGGCGTATCACCGGCGATGCCAACGACCCCAAACGGACCGAACTCGTCAAAACCAGTTACTCCGTTCCCGTTACTCGGGGTGTGCATACGCTGGTGATGGTACGGTAAACGTTCTCGTACACACACTCTAAAAACAACCGTTATGAAATTGATCGATTATCGCACACTGGGCCGCTCCGGCCTTATTGTCAGCCCGTTATCGCTTGGCACCATGACCTTCGGCACCCAACGTTGGGGAGCTACCGACGACGCGGCCAAGACCATTTTCAACCAGTACGTCGATGCGGGCGGCAACTTCATCGACACCGCCGACGTGTATGCCGGGGGCCGCAGCGAAGAACTCGTTGGGCAGTACATCGCCGACCGCAGCCTGCGCGACCGGGTGGTGCTGGCGACCAAGTTTTCGTTCAGTGCCAGCACCGGCGGGGCCAACGCCCAAACGGGCAACCCAAACCAGGGCGGCAACGGACGTAAGAACATTCACCGTGCCCTCGACGGCTCGCTCCGCCGACTCAAAACCGATTACATCGACCTGTATTGGATGCACGTTTGGGACACGGTTACGCCCGTTGAGGAACTGCTGCAATCGCTGGGTGACCTGGTGCGGGCGGGCAAGATTCGCTACTTCGCCTTCTCGGATTTGCCCGCCTGGTACGCGACCAAAGCGGCCACGCTGGCGCAGGTACACCACGTACCTGGCCCCATTGCCCTCCAAATGGAATATTCACTCGTGGAACGAACCATCGAGCAGGAACACGTAGCTGCCGCCCGCGAATGTGGCCTCGGCATCGTACCTTGGAGTCCGCTGGCCGGTGGGTTTCTAAGCGGTAAATATGAGCGGGGCAACGGCAGTAAAAAAGCCAGTGGCGACGGTCGCCTGAGCGGTGCCAACCCCTTCGGTGATAGCAAGTTCACCGACCGTAACTGGGCCATTCTCGACGCGCTACGGGCCGTTGCCGGAGAGATGGACAAGCCCGTGGCGCAGGTAGCCCTGGCCTGGATTCTGGCGCAGTCCGGCGTGGGGTCGGTGCTGATTGGGGCGAGCAAAACCGAGCAATTGGCCGACAACATCGCGTCGCTCGACATCCAGTTTACACCCCAACAACTCCAGACGCTGACCGAAACAAGCGCACCAACTTCGGTGGGCATCTACCCACTGTTTGAACCGCAGCGGCAGATTCTCAAGAACGCCGTTTTCAACGGTACCGACGTGCAGGGCTGGCGGTAGTGTTTCACCATAAAAGATGGCTGATGCGATTCGTCAAACCCCGATTTTCTGACAAATGAGGTATAAACAATATGCCAGGATCACGAACCGATTTTTGCGCTACTTTCGCTGTCGTCTATCTGAATCCTGTCATGACATCCAAATCCTCCGCTCTGTCGCTTTTTCTGACCCCCATCGTGCTTTGGGGATTACTCGGCACGGCCCCCTCGCCCGAACCACCACAGGTTGAGCTGAACAACGGCCACGTACGCACGGTGCTTTACCTGCCCGATGCCACGCGCGGCTACTATCGGGGCATCCGGTTCGACTGGGCCGGGGCCTTTAAAAGCCTCACCCACAACGACCACGACTACGTGTCGCAATGGTTCGAGACGTATAATCCCACCATGCACGACGCTATCAACGGCCCCGCCGACGAGTTCGTGGCCCTGGGGTTCGATGGGGCCAAACCGGGCGAGACCTTCGTGAAAATTGGCGTGGGCGTGTTGCGCAAACCCGATGAAAAGGCCTATTTCTTTGCCCGCGACTACGACGTTGTGGACCGGGGCAAGTGGACCGTGAAGCGGGGTAAAAACAACGTGGCCTTCACCCACGAACTCGCCGATCCGGCCACAGGCTACGGCTATCGCTACACCAAAACCGTACGCCTGACCAAAAATGAACCCGAACTGGTGCTCGAACACAGCCTGACCAACACGGGCCAGAAAACGATTGAAACAAGTACGTACAACCACAATTTCTGGATCATCGACGGGCAACCCACCGGCCCCGGCATCGAGGTGGTGTTCCCCTACGCCATTCGTGGGCAAGGGCAGGGCTTCGGGGACCTAGTTAAGCCCACAGGTAAGAAGCTGATTTACAGCCGAACCTTCGAGAAGAAAGAATACGTGTTCAGCGCGGGCCTCGAAGGATTCGACGCCACCCCGGCGGGGTATGATTTTAGCATCGAAAACACCAAAACGGGTGCGGGCGTCCGGGCCACCGCCGACCTCCCCCTCGACAAGCTCGTGTATTGGGCCTGCGCCACGACCTCCTGCCCCGAACCCTACGTGCGCCTGAGCGCGGCCCCCGGCGAAACAAAAAACTGGAATATCCGGTATCGGTTTTATCAGAAGTGAAGGTTGGTGGTTTTACTAACTTTTGCCAGCAGGTTTTTTGTCATCCCGACGCAGGAGGGATCTAACTTGCCCATAATCAACTTGAGGGCTAGCAAAGTAGATCCCTCCTGCGTCGGGATGACAAAAAATCGTCAACTCTTTGCCTACTCCAAAATACAATCTGTTTTCCCAAATGCGCCCCGTTCAACTTTCCCTTACCGTTCTTAGTATCATTCTGTTAATCACCGCCTTCCGTTTTCTCACTCCCACTTCTTCCAGCGACGATTGGCCGGCCTACGGGGGCAGCACTGAGGGAAACCGCTATTCGACACTACAGCAGATCAACCGTGAGAATGTGCAGAATCTCAAACTCGCCTGGGCTTACGACACGGGCGATGAAGGGGGTAATCAGTGTCAGCCTATTATGGTGGGGGGCATCTTATACGGTACGACATCGAGTATGAAACTGTTCGCGCTCGATGCCGCCACGGGCTGCGAACGCTGGCGATTCGACCCCTTCGCCGATACCACCAAAACTCGCATCGGCCACCCAATCCGGGGCGTGTTGTACTGGGCCGACGGTGCCGACAAACGGGTTCTTTACTCTGTAGGGCCGTGGCTGTACGCCCTAAACGCCGAAACGGGTGCGCCGATCAACACCTTCGGGCAGAACGGAGCCGCCGACTTGTATCAGGGCCTGGGTGATGCCAAAACCCTCGGCCACGACCCACGTCCATACCGAATTTCGATCACCACACCGGGCGTTATTTTCGAGGATTTGCTCATTACCGGCTCCAGCGTGTCGGAGGGTGGCGATGCCCTGCCCGGCTACATCCGGGCGTTCAACGTCCGTACGGGCAAACTGGTCTGGGTGTTCCACACGATCCCGCTCCCCGGCGAAACGGGTTACGAAACCTGGCCCAAAGACGCCTACCGCAAACTCGGCGGGGCTAATTGCTGGGCGGGGATGGTGGTCGATCCCAGGCGCGGGATGGTCTACGCGGGCACCGGCTCGCCCTCGGTCGATTTCTACGGCGGTGCCCGAAAAGGGCAGAACCTGTTTGCCAATTGTATGCTGGCCCTCGACGCCCGTACGGGCCAGCGCAAGTGGCACTACCAAACTGTTCACCATGACCTCTGGGACCGCGACGCGCCCTGCCCGCCCAACCTGCTCACGGTTACGCACAACGGTCGGCGGGTCGATGCCGTGGCGCAGGCTACGAAAGATGGAAACGTGTTTGTGTTTGACCGGGACACGGGCAAGCCTCTGTTTCCGGTCCAGGAGAAGCCCGTCCCGACCAGTCCGGCCCTCCCCGGCGAGCATCCGTGGCCCACGCAACCCATGCCTGCCAAACCTGCACCGTTTTCGTATCAGGTGGTGAATGAGGCTATGCTCACCACGCGCACCCCCGAAGCGCGGGCGTTTGCCTTGAAGCAGTACCGCGACAGTCAACTCGGTCAGAATCATCCCTTGCCGAACAAAAAAGGGTCGCTGGTGTACGGCATTGGTGGGGGAGCCGAGTGGGGCGGCACGGCGGTTGACCCCGATGGAGTTTTCTACGTGAATGGCAACAACATGCTCTGGTGGGTTCAGATGCGCGACAATCCGGCCCTGAAGTCAGCCAAAACCCAAACCCGTGGACTGGCTCTGTTCAATCAGAACTGTTCGGCTTGCCATGCGATAGGCAACAAAGCCCGCACCCAAACGGCGGGCACATACTCCAACCTGACCGACGTGGACAAACGCCTGACCGCCGAGCAAGTGCAGACGATTCTGGCGAACGGGCGGGGTCGGATGCCTTCGTTTGGTCATCTGCCCAAAACCGACCGCGACGCCCTCCTGAGCTACCTGCTCAAACTCGACGCAAAACCTGCTTCTGCCTCAGCTTCCAACGACATTCACACCGCCCGCGTGACGGGCCAACGAGCCAACCGCGACGGGTTCCCCTACGAGCCGCCCTACCTGAGCAACGGCTACGAGCAGTTCCGCGATGCCGATGGCTACCCCGCCGTGAAAGCTCCCTGGGGCACGCTCAACGCCATCGACCTCAACACCGGCGAATACCGCTGGCAGGTTCCGCTCGGCGAACACCCCGAACTAACCAAGCAGGGTATTGCACCCACCGGCACCGAGAACCACGGCGGGCCGCTTGTGACTGCCGGGGGCCTGTTGTTCATTGCCGCTACCTACGACGAACACTTGCGGGCGTTCGACACGCGCACGGGCAAGGTGGTTTGGCAGGCGAAACTCCCTGCCGGTGGGTTTGCCACGCCCATCACCTATCAGGTGGGCGGGCGGCAATATATCGTGATTGCCGCCTGCGGGGGGCGTTACGGGCTTGCGGGAGGAAGCAAGTTTGTGGCGTTTGCGTTGCCGTAGGCGGCAATTTTTTAAACACGAACAATTTTTTGTTACCAGTCGGTTACAATCGAGCGACCAATGGGAGTCAACTAATCATTTACTCTTATGTCGATCAATTTTCGCAAATCTTTACCTTTTCTACTTGTTTTGGCTCTGCTTTGCACGAGTCTGTCTGCACAAACCAAGTATGCCGTTCAGAGTGGCTTATGGAGTAGCACGGCTACCTGGGGCGGTCCTGTCCCCACCTGTACGAATTCGGTCGTTATTTCAGGAACACGATCTGTTTCGATTGATGTAGGGACGGTTCAGGCTCAATCAATTTGGATAGGAAAAGGGACGTTAACCTGGCCTCACACAACCATAGGGGTTAACTCGGTTTTGGGTTGTGCCAATAGCTCTGCTCCGTTCTCATTATCAGTTAGTTCTAACGGAATCCTTTCAAAATCAAGCTACGTTACAGCTACACTTTTCGGGAGCCTTTATCTCGATAATGGAGCAACGCTTAAAATGAACGGCGGGCTATTGATCGTAGAACCGAACACCCCGGTGGTCAACACCCCAAATGACGTGGTTACGATGGGGCGGCTCCACCCAAACAGCGTAGTGGCAAATGCCACCATTCAACTGACAAACCCAGCTACGGCACCCGGTAAGGTGGCACTACGGTACATCGGGACACAATCGAGCGAGTTATATGGTCTGACGATTCATATGGGGACTACCCAAGCGAATTTCCGCCCTGCGTCGGGTACGTTTCAAATGGATGGGGGCAGTACCGTGGCTAATCTGAAAGTTGGCGTGTTAGAGGTGGCCGATACGTATACCACAAATCAACCTGCAAGTCCAATGGCCATTCTCCGAAAAACGCAGGTCGTTGGGGGGCGAGTACTGGGCGCGAAACAGGTGCTTGTCTACAATTATTCTGCCCTGAAAATTCCCAACAATTCCCAATTATGGATTCAGGACAGGCTCGAGTTGATAACCCCTGGATTCGGTTATCTGGAAGCGCAGGGCAACCTCTATTTTATGAAAGATAATCTAAATCCATCTGCCGGGGCAAAATTTCTTATCCCCTCTGTAAATGGCTCACCCGGTACTCCGTGGATGAATTACATGGATACGCGCAACGGTATCGATTTTGCCCTTCCCGAAATTCACATAAATGTTGCGAATGAGTTTGAATTCAAAATTGGTAAGACCCTGAGCCTGACCGACCGGCTGAACCTGACTAGTGGAAAAGTACGTGTTCTGGACTATAATTATCTGACGCCCAGATCGCTGCACGTAAATGCCGGTCAGGTCGATGTCACCCTCAACGCCAACAATCAGGCCAGCGGGTATATCTGCGAAGGCAGCTTGATCCGCAACTTCAGGGTTAATTGTAATGGTCTTTGCGATCTGTTGTTTCCGATGGGCGAAAGCACACCTGCGGCTAGTGGCGGGGGTGGTCCCTACAAATACCATCCGTTCTTCTCCAGCACCGGCAACGGGCAGGCAGGCAACATGCTTGTTACCTACAAGAAGCCCATCATTCCGCTATATCCTGCTTCTCAAAACTGTAATCACGGCGGTGGCTATTGGGAAATGAGTCTGCTGGACCCCGTCAGCCTTACGTCGCCTTACCCCAACACGGCTCTCTTAGCTCTCCAACTCGACCCCCAGGCCGTTACGACTGGCACGAAATCGGCGTTGATGCACGTTGGCGGTTCCTGGCAGGCTACGGGCGGGGCTTCAACCTCCACGTTGTGGGATGTGACTTGTTCGGATACGTATAATGCTGGCTCGGGTAATCCGAAACGGTACGCCGTGGAGCGGTGTACCACGGTTCCGAACGGCAATTGAGTTTAATCGACCGGGGGTAGTATCAAAACAGCCCCCGGTTTTATAGTTTCCATTCATCCATACAGATCACCGCAATTCCTTGAAGTCAGAATATTTATATAAATTTTATTGAATAACAATAATTATTTACTGCTATTTGTGTCATCATTCAAATCGTACACAAATGACAAAGACAAATTCGACTATCTTGGACATCATGAATGTTCTGTTCTGGATGGCGTTCGTCGGGTTAAGTATCAACGCGGCAGCCATGCTTATCTCGTTCGGCGTTACTCTTTTTTCCGGTATCGACGCGGCTAAAAACCTGTACATGACCGACAGCGACCTATTTATCCTGTACGAGCAAAACAAACTACACTACATTCAGATCGTTTCGCTGATGGTTGTGTTGATGATCTTGAAAGCGCACATCGCTTATCTGGTTGTTCAGATTTTTTATACGTTCAATCTAAATCGCCCCTTCACGGCTAAGGTGACAAAACTGGTTTCAGCTATCAGCGACACGGCTGTAGCAGCGGGCATTCTGGCCATCATCGGGGAGCAGTATTGTGAACGACTTACCAATCGAGGAGCCACGATTCCGGTCGATTGGAGTGCCGGGGAGATCCTGTTTTTTGCCGGGGTACTGTATATCATCGCCCAGGTTTTCAAGCGTGGCACCGAATTGCAAGTTGAAAACGATCTGACCGTATAAAAAGCCATGCCAATTATCGTAAATGTAGATGTGATGATGGCCAAACGGAAAATGTCGCTGAACGAACTATCCGCCAAAGTTGATCTGACCCTATCGAACCTCTCCATCCTAAAAACTGGCAAAGCAAAAGCTATTCGATTCAGCACGCTGGAAGCCATTTGCAACGCCCTCGACTGCCAACCCGGCGATATTCTGGAATACACCCCGGAGAATAAATAGGCCGTATTTGCCCCCGCAACGGACCAATGCGTTGCCGTTCGTCGGCCCCAAACCGTCATCCATCCTTTTTCACACCTGATTCGTCCGGTTTCTGTTTGGCAGGAACGCGGAGGGTCGGACCTTTGATCCGTTCAAACCAGACTTTATGAAACCGAACGTTTTACTAGTTGCTCTGACGTTATGCCTCGCCACCGCACTCAACCCCGCTCAAGCGCAGTTCCCCGGCATGGGGGCACCTGCCGCCAAAAAAGCGTTGCCTGGAACAGCAGGTGATACGTCTCCCAAAGGCACCGCTAAAGTTACCGGGTCCGTTACCGACTCCACTAGCAGCAGTGGGGTTGAATTTGCTTCCATCGCGCTCTACAGCAAGAAAACCAACAAGGCCGTGGATGGCACTGTGGCCGACGAGAAAGGTAAGTTTACCCTCAACAAACTGGCCGCTGGTGAGTACAAAGCCCTTGTTTCGTTTATTGGTTATCGCGAAAAAACAATTGATAATCTGACGCTTATCGACGGGCAAAGCCTTGATTTAGGCGTGATCAAACTGAGCACAAACACGAAAACCCTGAACGAAGTGACCGTGACGGGCCAAGCCGCCCTGATCGAAGAGAAAGTGGACCGGCTCGTGTACAACGCCGACAAAGACATTGCCGCCAAAGGGGGCGATGCCACCGACGTACTGCGGAAAGTGCCCCTGCTCACCGTCGATCTCGATGGCAACGTGACCCTGCGCGGGAGCCAGAACATCCGGGTGCTGATCAACAACAAACCCAGCACGATTGTCGCCAGTAGCGTGGCCGACGCGCTCAAGCAAATTCCTGCCGATCAGATCAAAACGGTTGAGGTAATCACGTCGCCCTCAGCCAAGTACGACGCCGAAGGGTCGGGGGGGATTATCAATATTATTACGAAGAAAAACTCCTTGCAGGGCCTTAACCTGAACGTCGATTCGGGGGTGGGCAACCGGGGGTCGTCGCTGGCACTCAACGGGGGCTACCGCAAGGGCAAAACCGGGTTTACCGTCGGTGGTTTTGGGCGGGCTATTTACAACACCATCACCAAAACCGAACTGGATCAAACCAGCAGGGGGCAGGGCGATGTTTTTCGCACGAGCCAAACGGGCGATGGTCTTACAGAAGGTGTGTTTGGGCAATACAACCTCGGTTTCGACCACGACCTCGCCAAAAATCAGAGCATTACGGGGGGCGTGAAATACGGTGTGCGGAACTTCAATAGTCAGCAGGATCTGATCACGAATGTGTTTAGGAACAGCACGTTGAGCGAGACTTCATTTCGTAACGTAGACGCTAAAAACCTCTCCGGCACGGTCGACGTAAACCTCGACTACCTGCATACGTTCAAATCGCAACAGGAATGGAGCATTTCGACGCTCTACAGCCGCAACGACCTGACCAACAATTTCGAGGCCGACTTGTTGAATCGTCTCGGTGCGATCACGGCCCGGCAAAAAAACCTGAACAAGAACGTGAACCAGGAATTCACGCTCCAGACCGATTACCAGACGCCGATTAAGAAAAACCAACTGATCGAGTTTGGCGCAAAGGCCATTTTGCGGGAGGTGCGCAGCGATTTTGAATACCGATTCGGTGGAGCTACGGGTGAGCTTACCCGACAAGCGAACGAACTGGGCGAACTGACGTATAATCAGAACATTGCGGCTGCGTATACCTCCTATACGTACACCACCAAAAAACGCTACACCTTCAAAGGGGGCGTTCGCTACGAGCATACCTTTATCGACGCCAGCACCAGGGGCGGTGGTCGGCTCGGCATTGCCGATTATCCGGTGGTAGTGCCAAGCCTGAACGCATCGAAAACCATCAAAGGAACCACCCTCAAACTAGGTTACAACCGCCGGATTCAGCGGCCCGGTTTGCAACAGTTGAACCCCAACTTCAACGCGGCCAACCCGCAGAATATCCAGATTGGCAACCCCTTGCTGTTGCCCGAATTGACCACCAATTTTGAGTTGGGTTTGAGCAAAACAATCAAGAAAACGTTCGTTAACGCCACCTTCTTTGCCCGGTACACCAACAACGCTATCGTGCAGGTGCGTACCCCGCTGGACTCCATTCCGGGGGCCATTATCACGAGTTTCGAAAACATCGGCAGGCAGCGTGCGTACGGGGTCAACCTGTTCACAAACGTGGCGGCAACGTCGAAAATCAACGTCGGTATCTTCCTGAATGCGTTTTACAGTTCATTGTCGGGGCAGGTGCTGGACGAAAACAATCGTCCCGAAATGCTAAACAACGATGGTATGAACATCAGCGGTGGCTCGTTTATGCAGGCCACCTTTAAAAACGGCTGGGGTGCGCAGGCCTTCGGATTTTTGCAGGGACAAACCGTACAGTTGCAGGGTATGCAGGGCGGTTTCGGATTCTACACGATTGGCGTGAAGAAAGACTTCAAAAACAAGAAAGGCAGCGTGGGTCTTGCCGCCGAAAACTTCCTGCAAAATCGGTTCAATATCCGCACAACGTTAAACTCATCGCAGTTCGATCAACTTAATAATGTGTACCTTTACAATCGCGGAGTGCGGGCAACGTTTACGTATAAGATTGGTAAAATGACGATGGACGCCCCCCGCAAGAAAGCGAAGTCGGTCAACAACGACGACGTGAAGAGTGAAGGCGGAGAGCAGCAGGGTGGCGGTGCCCCCGGTGGCGGTCAACGTCGTCAGTAGTTTACAGTGAGTCAATTCAAAACCTAATACAATGAAGCTTAACAAATTCGGAGCCGTAGCTTTTGGTCTGATTCTTTCAGCAGGTGCTTACGCCCAAACCGTCGATGAGATCGTCGACAAGCACGTTGCCGCTCTGGGTGGCATGGACAAACTCAACGCCGTAAAAACGATGACGCAGGAGCAGTCGATCTCGGTGGCGGGCATGGAGATTCCGGTCAAAACGTTTGTTGTTGTGGGTAAATCGGTCAAAACTGAATCGTCGATCATGGGTAACGCGATGATTTCGGTAGTCGATAACGGCGTGGGCTGGATGATTCGCCCCGCGATGATGGGCGGCACCGGCGAACCCGAAGACATGCCTGCCGAGCAACTGAAGCAGACAGCCGGTCAACTCGACCCGTTTGGCTCGCTGGTGAGCTACAAAACCAAAGGCAATACGGTTGAACTGGTGGGCAAAGAAAAGTCGGGCAAGAACGATGTGTATCACCTGAAAGTGACCACGAAAAATGGCACTGTGAGCGATCAGTTTCTTGACGCCAACACGCACCTGTTAAGCAAAGTGAAGGCGAACGTTAACGGACAGGAAAGCGAGATTGATTTCTCGGATTATAAAGAGTATGAGGGCATTAAGTTGGCCAGCACAATGGAAATGGACAACCCACAAGCCGGTCGGATGTCGTTTATAACGAACAAAGTCGTGATCAACGGCCCTATCGACGAGGCTATTTTCAAGAAGCCTGCGAAGTAAAGAGGTTGAAATGTAAGCCGATGCCGCACTCTTTTCAGGTGCGGCATCGGCGTTTTCAGGCATCACGTTTTACGAAAAAATGTATCTTTGGGGTTCAAAAACCAATCCAACACAATGCTAAAACGTTTCCTGATGGTATTTGCCGTGGCCTCTGTGGCCGTGGTCGGCTGCAAAAAAGAGAATGAAGTAGCCCCCGTAACCACCCCAACCGGTGCGGTTGCTGCCGATAAAGTTCGGCTCATTGTAACGGTGCCAACATCAACAAAAGATACCGACAAGCTCACCCTTGCCGGCAGCTTCCCCAACGAATCGTGGGACCCCAAAAAAAGCGCGAAGTACGAACTGAAGCGCAATACAGCCACCGAATACACCATCGACCTGGCGATTTCGGACCTGCCAAAATCGGGTGATCTGGAGTATAAAGTAGTGAAAAACGTAACGGCTACCGATAACAGCGATGGTTGGAAATTTGTTGAGAAAACTATCGATTGCAAAGAACTGGCAACGAATCGCACCGTTACAACACCCGCTACGCAAGGTGGTAAATCAATCAAAATCACCGTCGACGCCTTCCGCAACACCGGCACCTGTGGCGATTAAAGTTAGCCCCGGAGGGGCAGTATGTCAATAGAATCCGAATGGGATGTTTGCAGGCAAAGCCCCGGCGGGGCGACATGTAGAAGGGCCATCCTAAAACATATCGCCCCGCCGGGGCTTTGCCTGTATTGGAGCCGTTTGCTTTCTATGGGTGCATTTCAATCTTGTGTTTTATTCAACCGTCGCCACTTAAAGCAACCTATATTGGCCTTACGGCCATGCCGGAAAGTATCCGGCACTACAAAAGTCGCCCCTCTACGTAATGCCGGATATTTTCCGGCATGGCCGTAAGGCCAACAACACACAAGATTGAAATGCACCCCTTTCTATTAACATGACACCCTTACAGGGTTACAAAATCATTTCTTTCTGCTAGTAAAGCATTATGCGCAAAATCGCCCTCGACGAGCTAAATCGACTTTCGGTCGAGCAGTTTAAGGAAGCTCCCAAATTTTCGTATTGCCTGGTGCTCGACGACGTTCGGAGCCTCAACAATGTAGGTTCCGTGTTCCGCACAGCCGATGCGTTTCGGGCCGAAACGATCTATCTCTGCGGCATTACAGGCCAACCACCCCACCGCGATATTACCAAAACGGCCCTCGGTGCCACCGAGTCGGTCGAATGGCAGTATGCCCCCGACGTGCTCGCCTTATTGGAACAACTACGAGCCGAAGGGTGGCAAATTGTGGCGATTGAGCAAGCTGAAGGTAGCACCCTGTTGAGTAATTTCGGCCCGTTACCAAACAAACGCTATGCCTTTGTGTTTGGTAACGAGGTGATAGGCGTAGCCGATGCCGTTGTACAAGCTGCCGATTGGGTGGTTGAGGTACCGCAGTTTGGTACTAAACATTCGCTCAATATTGCCGTAACGGTTGGCATTGTTTGTTGGGATTTTTTAATAAAAATAACAAAAACATAATATTGGATTGTTGTTTTGGAAAAATTATCCCTTTCTATTTGCAGGCTTTTTTCGAAGCCCTATTTAATCTGAATCAAAAAACAATGAAAGCAGAGCAATCCTCCCTGGTCAACGACATTAAAGGAGCCATTGAAGCCAAACTGAACGAAGTTGGCGAGCAGTCGAAAAAAGCGGCAAAAGCAGTCGAAAAATCGGCGAAGCGATTAGCCAAAAAGCTTGAGAAACTAGCGGGCAAGGCACAGAAAAAGGCCGACAAAAAAGCCGCCAAAGAATCGGGCAAGGTTGATAAGAAGGCCGACAAAAAGGCAAAAAAAGACGACCAGAAAAAAGCCAAAAATGAGGCTAAATCGGCTAAGAATGCCAAGCGTACCCAAAGCAAGCAGGCTAAAACGCCCGTTCCATCCCCGGAAAATCCGAAGCCTGTAGCATTGCCTAAAGCTGCTCCGGCGGCACCAAAAGCGAGTCAGCCAGCCCCTAAACCGGCCCCCAAGCCCGCAGCAAAGGCCCCCACGCCCAAACCGGCTCCTCAACCAGTAACGCCTGAAGCAGCGACTGAAAACGCGTAACAGTTTCTGAAAACGCCATTAAAAACCCGCCCTTTAGTAAGGCGGGTTTTTCGTTTATCTGATTCTGTGTAACTTACGAGCTTCAAGAGCAGGCATAACTCGCTCAATCCGATTCCCCCTCCGTTATGAACGCACTGACTACGCAAACCCTGCATACGCTTGTGCATGAATTCCAGACACCCATAGCGGCTATTCGTATGGCTGCCGACGTACTGGATTCGCCCATTGCGCACAACAATCCCCAGCGTACGAACAAGTATGTACAGATTATTCGGGAGGAAACCGACCGGCTGCAACAGCAGGTTGAGGTGATGCTGAGCCTTGCCCGTGCCGACCGGCATGCACTCTATGTTTGTGTGGAACCCGTTGATATTCACGAGTTAACCACGTCGATTGCCCAGCGGCACGGGCCTTACCTGACGCTCAATCTGCTCGCTACGCACACCTCGATACTGGCCGACCGACACCACCTGACCAATGTGTTGCATAACCTGATCGACAACGCCGTAAAGTACAGCCAACAGCATCTGGATATTCGTTTAACAACAGCTACGAGCGAAAACTTCTTGTCGGTAAGTGTGTCGGACCGAGGGGTGGGTATTGCCCCGGCCCTACACGAGCATATTTTTCAACCGTTCTTCCGGGTCGGCGGCAGCGATTCGCCGAGTGTTAAAGGCTTTGGGTTGGGTTTATGTTACGTCAAAAAAATTATTGAAGCGCACCAGTGGCAAATCGCCGTTCGCAGCGAAGTTGGGCAAGGCAGCGAGTTCACTATTTCGATACCACTTTCATAATGCCGTTCATGATGCGCCAATGCCCCGGGAACGTGCAAACGTATGGGTAGTCGCCGGGTGTTGTGGGGGCTGTAAACCGCAGTCGATACGTTTGGTCGGGGTTTATAAGGGGCGTTGCCGCCAGAACTTCGGGTAAGTTCGGGACGTAGTTTTTCTCGGCACCATCTTTCGCTGTAATCATCTTGTCGGCTGCCAAGCCAATGATTTCCATCGACTTGGATTTGCCGATCACTAGGTTGTGCTGCATGGCATCGGGGTTTTCCAACACCAGCTCGACCGTCTTTCCGGCGGGCACCGAAAACTCCGCTTTGTCGTATTTCATGGCCTCGCGGATGGTTTTCATCCGAATCACCACCACGTTCGGGTCGGGGGCTTCGGCACTGACTAGTCCCCAGGTTTCGTAGAGCCGGGTCAGGCGGGTTTTGTTATCGGGCGAAACCCGGTCCGAGAGAGCCACCAAATACGCCTTGTCGGTCTCGCGCACTGTGGCTTTGGTTTTCAGATTCCAGCCTTCGGCCACGCCCTTCACAATAGCCTCGTTCTGAGCCACATCGGCAGTTTGCGCCTGCCGCAACAGGGCCACCACCGAATCGACGGGGGCGGCAGAGGCATAGGACCGGCTTGCCCGCTCAATCACATAAGCACTCAGATTCTGCGGAGCGCGGAAGGTGATTTTGTGCGTGAACGAGTTGTTGCGCTCGTCGGCTTCGTCGATTTTGCTGTCGGGATCAACCACGACCGAGATGCGGTACTCGCCGGGAAACTCAAAATTTATGCCCAGATCGCCCGTCCAGGGGCCATTGGTATTTCTGGAGATCGTTACGGTTTCTCCGGGTTTTATTCCCGCCTTAAAATTCTGGCTTACCTGCTCAATCTTCATCCCGTTACCCTCGAAGCGCAGAGACAGGGACACAATCACGCCCTCCGGCACGGCCACGCCCCCCCGGTTGGTAACGCTCACAAATACACGAGCCGTTTGCCGCACCTCCGGCGACGCGGGGTCCGTACGCACTTCAGTAATTACCAGGTCGGGCTTGTCGGCATGAATTTGAACAGGTTCAGATGCCATTGGCCCACCGCCTGACCGAGTCTCGCGGGGTACGGGCGCGTGGTGCTGATGGGTATCGTGGTTCGTCGGCGCGGCTGGTCCCATCGGCGCGTTCATCGACGTTTTCTTGATGAACGTCTTGAGCAAGCGACCACCGTGCGCATTCAGGGCAATGGCGTAGGCTTCGGGCAACCAACGGTCGTTAATCTCGCCTTTCGAGGCTCCTCGCTCCATGCGTTCGAGCAGGGCACGCCCCACGGCAACCGTTGTTGGTACCTCCGACAAAGCCAAAACCGTGTTCAACACCACGAGCGGGTCGTTGTCGTTGAGCAAGTTCAGTTGCAACAGCGTACTGGCGGTTTCGGCAGTGGGGGGCATCACCTGCACGGCTGTTTTGCGCACAGCCGCCGAAGGATGTTTAAGCGCACTAGCGATGACATCTCTCGTTTGCGATTTCGTTTCTGTAAACTCGCCCAATCCATGCAGGGTCCAGAGCGCGTGAATAACCCCCGGATTCAGACCAATTTCGTCCACTGAATTGTCTTTCACCAACGCCACCAGTTGCGAAACAACATCGCGACTGTTGCGCTCGATGAGCAACCGCTGAGCCGTCATGCGCCAGAACAAATTGGTGTTTTTCAGGGTCGCGACCAGTTCGGCAGGGCGGCTCTTGCTCAAGCTGATGGGCTTGTAAGCGGGGGCATTTTTGTAGCCAACGCGATAGATGCGCCCGTGGGTGAAATCGCGCAGGTCGGTTTCGTAGGCATTACCACTGCCGTTCTTAAACCCCTGTGGGACAGGATTATGCTGAATAATGTAGCTATACCAATCGGCTACCCACACGGCCCCGTCTGGCCCCACCTGGGAGAATACGGGCGAGAACCACTCGTCGGCCCCGGCCATCAGGTTGAACGGCACGCCATCACCCTCTTTGTCGGAAAAGTCGGTGCCGGTTTGCTTCATTACGTTGTTGTGCAGAATGTGGCCCGTTGGCTCCGACACAAACGCCACCCGGTTCCAGTACGCTTTCGGGAAGGCCCGGGCGGTGTAGAAATTGTGTCCCGATGCGGCTGTGAACCCCCCAAACACATCGACCTGCCGCACTTTTTCGGTGATCGGCTTCATGTCTTTGTGGGAGTCGGTGCTTCGGCTCCCGTTTTCGCGCAGGTGGGGTGCCCCCGAAAAGTATCGTTTCGGAATGGCCTGATACCAGCCGTGGGCGTTGTTGGCCGTGGAGCCAAACACGTTGCCTGCCTCATCGAAACCCAGGCCCCAGGTATTGTTGGAGGTTTGGGCCGTAAATTCCAGTTTGGAACCGTCGGGTTTAAAGCGGAAAAAGCCCTGCGCAAACTGGATGCTGTCCTTGCTTGCTCCCGGACTGGATTGTCCCACCAGCCCTTTGAATCCCGAATACCCAATGCAACCCCAAATCCAGTTGTCGAACCCATAATGGAGGTTGCTCGGTCCGGCGTGCGTATCGAACGTACCAAAGCCTGTGAACAGGATTTTCTTCACGTCGGCTTTATCGTCGCCGTTGGTGTCCTGCAAAAACAGCATGTGCGGGGCCTGCGACACAAATAGGCCGGGGCGGCCTTCCGCGCTGTTGCCAAACGCCATGCCCGTGGGGATGCTCAAGCCCTCGGCAAAGCGGGTGAACTTGTCGGCCTTACCGTCTTTGTTTGTGTCTTCGCAGATCAAAATATAATCCGACCCCCCGTCTGCCTTGCGCTCATTGGGGTAATCTTTGGTAATGAGCACAAACAACCGCCCGCGCTCATCCCAGGTCATGGCAATGGGGTGCATCACGTTTGGTTCGTGGGCAAACAAATCGAGTGTGAAATCGACCGGCACTTGCAGGTGTTTCATCGACTCTTCGGGCGAGAGAGCCGCCTGCCGGAGTTGCGTGCCGGGGCGTTTTTCGTAGTTGGGCAACTTAGCCTCACCGTAAGCAAAGGCCTGCGGTTTCAAATCGTCGTGGAGTTTTTTAACGCCATCGCCCACGGCCCACAGGATTCCCCGCTCCAGCAGTTGCATAAAACCGGGTTGGCTCCAGGTGCGCTCGTCATGCCCGTAGGCGGTGTAGAACACCCGCCCCTTGCCATACGTGCGGGTCCAGGTATAGGGTTCCTCTTTCGCATTGGGCCTCCCCGCGTCGGTCAGGTCTTTGGCTTGATCGGCTTTCACGTCGCGCACGGCCAACACGTTGTTGTCGGCTTGCAGGTGGCTGTGCAGGTAGGTTTCGTCGTAGGCTTTAAACGACTGCAAACCCATCACGAGCGCGTCGTTGGGGCGCGTGAATCGGGTTTGGATCGTGTCCATCCGGTGCCGCCAAAACTGCCCGCCCACCACTTTGTCAACGTATTCTGATGAATTCCGAAAACAGTACGACGCGCAATGCACCGGAATCAACCCCTTCCCGGAGGCCACAAAGTCGAGCAGGGCGCGTTCCTGGGGTTTAGGGAGACTGTCCCAATTGGCATAAATCAGCAACCCGTCGTATTTGGCGAGGGTTTCGGGATTGAGATCGGCGAGCTTGTCGGTATAGGTAATGTTTATACCCCTATTGCCCAGCGCAGCCATCAGTTGCGGCACCCGCTCACCGGGCTTATGATGTCCGTTATCGCCCAAAAACAGGATTTCCGTCCGGCGGGGTTGGGGCGTTCTAGGTTGGGCAGGGACGACATAGCTACAAAAAAGCACTATGCTAAACACAGCAAAAAGCTTAAACAATTGTTTCATAGGGGTTTAGGGATTAATGAACGCATACACCCGCTTCGTCCAGTCTTGGTTAAAGTCAATGCGAATTCGCCGACCTTCGGGGGTAATCAAAACTTTAGTTGGGTAGCCACCAATTCTGAACTGCTTAATGATTCCATCGTTTCCCATTGCGACGGGAAACGTATAGCCTTTCTTGGCCATGAAGTCATTCACCTTGGGTTCAAGATCGTGACAGGCCAGCGTCAGAATGGTCAACTTATGCGGATTATCTTTTTGTAGTTCGTTATATAACTTTTGCATTTCGGGCATCTCAGCTACGCAGGGCCTACACCAGGTGCCCCAAAAATCGAGCAGTACCCACTTGCCTTTGTAAGCATCGGACTCAAAGCGTTGTCCACCTAAAGTCGTCACCGAAAATGGCTCTGCCAGTTTGTATTTTTCATTGATCGACCTTGTCCAAAATACCCCAAACGGCTCCTGAGTCTTACTTTTTTTGTGAAACGCTTTCAGGCCCTCAAGTCTCGACGCATCCTTAAACGCAAGCTCTGCCAGTGTTTTCAGAGCTGTACCTGTATCGCCTTTGGCAATGAGTTGTTCGGCATATGGGGCCAGAAAATCCGTAACAGGTTCCTCCTGATCGGAAAGCATACTCGCATCGAACACGTACGTATTATGTTGGGCATCAACCTCATCCGGTCCGTCCTGCACGGCGGCAGCATACAGGTCTATGGCTTTATCGCGCTGCTTTACTTTTACAGCCGCTTCGGCCTGTTGGGCCTGAGTATAGGCCATTAGATAACGGTAGTAAGCCCTGCTTTTTAATTGATTGGTAGTGAGTTTGTTGGGGTCGTAATATGTTTGGTTCACTGCATGAGCAATGCGGTCGGTAACGGCCTTCCAGAGCGCATCTTTTATTGGTTCAGGAACCGCTTTTGTTTGTATGTCCTTGTGAATTAGCAGTCCGTACCGCTCCATACGATTCCCTAATTCTTCAGGTTTGTCGGCTAAATACTGTATGTATTGATTGACGTAGGCCTGAAGTTTAACCGGATCGGTCTCCTGCCGAACACGCGTCAATTGGACTATCGGGTACACAAAACCCTGAACAACAGGATCGCCTGTCTGGAGTTTTGCCAATGACTTCTGCCCGAATGCTTTGTGCCCCGAAGGTTGCTTTGGGTTGTGATACCCCATTGCGTAGTATTCGTGAATGGCGCGCTGAAGTTCGTTGGGCGCAAGTTTCGCACATTGTTGAGCATACAGAAACAGAGAGTCTGCATTATGCCCCATGTTACGGTAAAAACCATTCAACGCAGCGAGAATTTGCTCCGTGTTTTGCTGTGCCCTACCTGGGTGTGCTAGCATCACACAGGCAACTCCGGCAAGAACTATTCGCTTTAACATGATGATTACAAAGATTAAATGGCCTCCTCTGCTTCGATCAGATGGCTTCTGTTTGGTTGCAGTCATCATCGTTGCGTTTGCTTAAAGATACAGCATTTTCCTCGGCGAATCACTCAGATCGCATTGAAATCGGGCACGGGAATCAACGCGCCCCCTTGCAGAGCCGATTGGTGCGCCAGAATGCCCACACTTGTCCAGTTAGCCGATTGGGCCGCGTTGGGAAACGGGTCGCGGTCGTCGGCGAGGGCCGTCAGAAACTCGTGAACCATGTGCGGATGCGATCCGCCGTGCCCGCCCCCCTGCGTAAACGACAGGTGCTGCGACTCGTCGGCGTCGTACACGCCTTTGGTCGTGAAGCGTTGAATCTCGGCGGGCAACAGGTGCGCGTAGTCGGGCACCGTAACGTGTTCGGGGATGTCGGGTTCAGGTTTTTTGGCGGTGTGGATCACGGGCTGCTCATGCTCGATCAACTGCCACTCGAACGACTTTTTGTCGCCGTAGACCTCGAAACTCTCGCGGTATTGCCGGGCCACATCGAACAGAGACCGGTACACGTGGGCGGCCAAATCGCTGTCTCGAAACTTAATATGCGCCGACTCCACCGCAAACGGCGAATTGTGAATCCTGGCCAACTCCTCGCGGATCGTGCCTGACCCGAAACACGAGACATACTCGGCTTCGAGCTTGAGCAATCCCGCCACCGGCCCCACGCAGTGTGTGGCGTAGTGCATGGGGGGCAAGCCGGGCCAATAATCGGGCCACCCGTCCATGTCCTGTTGGTGCGAGGCCTTCAGAAACTGCACTTTTCCCAGCTCGCCTTTTTCGTATAACTCCTTCACAAACAGAAACTCACGAGCGTAGACGACGGTCTCCATCATCATGTATTTCTTACCCGTTTCGCGGCATACGCGCACGATTTCGGCACATTCTTCGACGGTCGTTGCCATCGGCACGGTACAGGCCACATGCTTGCCCGCCCGCAACGCTTTCAGGCTTTGTTCGGCGTGGTTCGGGATGGGCGAGTTGATATGCACGGCGTCGATGTTCGGATCAGCCAGCAGTTCGTCGTAGTCACTGTAGCGTTTTTCGATGCCATACAGATCGCCGATCCTGTTGAGACTTTCGACGTTGCGCTGGCAAATAGCGTACATGTTGGCCAGCGGGTGCCGCTGGTAAATCGGGATAAATTCGGCTCCAAATCCGAGGCCTACGATGGCGATATTTGTCATGGTTTTGTGGTTTATATGTAGAGACGAAAAATTTTGCGTCTCACTCGCGTCAGCAAAATTGTTCGGCACATTCACAGTGATAAAAAAAACATCCGGCGGTGAGTCGCAAAATTTTGCCGGTCCGCCGGTGCGGGCTCTACACAAGCAACGGACGTAAAAACCCATACCCCTCCTCTGCCAGTTGTTCGGGCGAGGTGAACATGGGGCGAAAAATATGCGTGGCTGCGGCTAATTCGGGCGGATTTGGCCCGAAGGCTTCAATGGCGATGGGGCCGGTGTAGCCTATCTCGTTCAGGGTGTCGAGCACCTGCCGGAAATTGATTTGGCCGCGCCCGGGTGTGGAACGGTCATTTTCGGATAACTGCACATGCACCAGATACGGGGCTAGTTTGCGGATGGCAGCGGGCACACTTTTCTCTTCCATGTTGGCATGAAAGGTATCAAACGCGGCCCGGCAATTAGGGTGGTCGACGGCCTCAACGTAGCGGGCCACGTCGTCGGCGCAGGTGAGCAGGTAGATCTCAAATCGGTTCAGCGATTCAATAGCGAGCGTAACGTCTTTTGTTTGAGCATGTTCGGCCACCTGCCGCATTCCTTCCACCGAATGTTGCCATTCCTCGGGCGTGGCAGGTTTACCTGTGAAGGTCTTGAAACCGGCGTACAACGGCCCCATCAGGATGGCTGACCCCACAGCCGCCGAACAATCAACAACGTGTTTGAGGTAGTCGATGCCCGCTTGCCGGATAGCCGGATCAGCACTAATCAGGCATTTGTCGGGTGGCAAAACAGCGCATGTTTGCACCCCTAAACCAAGGTCGGCGGCTTGCTGACCAAGTCGCTGCCATTTCTTTAAATCGGCAGGTCGGTTGTCGGTGCCGCCCACAGGCATCTCGACAAAATCGAAACCTGTTTGCTTCAAAAATGCGAGCGTATGTGCTAGATCTTCGTCCATACTCATGGTCCAGACGAAGAGGTTCATCCCTAGTTTAGTCATAATTTACCGCGCCAAATTTATACAAAGCTACTTAGTAAAAAGGTCACGAACCGTGCTTTTACTTACCAATACCGACTGTATTTTACCGTACTTCTTGATTCCCTCCGCTTATTTCGGCCAATTGGCAGGAAAATTTGTATGAAACAAGCCCTCCGTAAAGACCTTGAACCGTTAAGCGGCTCGTTTGCCGTCCGTGAATTAGTGGAACCGCATTTCGACCCCAACTGGCACTTTCACCCCCACTACCAGTTGTTTCTGGTGGAAGAGGGCACGGGCACGCGCTTTATTGGTGACTCTATCCGTCCTTTCATCGAGGGCGATCTGGTCATGCTGGGGCCTAATCTGCCCCACCTTTGGCGTAGCGACAAGCCGTATTTCGATACGCATTCCCCCCTGCGTACAAGGGGGATCGTTGTCTATTTCACCGAAAATTTTCTGGGCGACTCTTTTTTCCAGCACCAGGAAATGGGCTTATTGCGGGACTTGCTCGACGATGCCCGCCGGGGTTTGGAGTGGACCGGCCCGACGCAGCAACGCACCATTCTATCGTTGCGGCAGTTGTGCCAGACGCCCCCAGGATTTGGTCGGGTGTTGGCCTTCATGACTATTTTGCACGATCTTTCCGTGGCTAACGCCCATCGATACATCACAACCATAGGCTATACAAACACGGCCAAACAGTCGGAAACAGATCGAATTCAACTGGTTCATGACTATGTGCTGGGACATTTTCACGACCATATAAATCTGGATACTGTTGCCGATTTGGCCGGTATGACACCATCCGCTTTTTGCCGGTATTTCAAGACGCGAGCCAACAAAACCTTCTCCGATTTTGTGGCCGAGGTGCGCGTGGGTCATGCCTGTAAGCTACTGATGGACACGGAGTTGAGTGTTACTCAGATTAGCTTCGAGAGCGGCTACCGAACACTATCCAACTTTAACCGGCAGTTCAAGGAGGTTACGGGACAAACGCCTTCGGGCTATTTGCGCACGTACAGGATGGTGTAACTAAATCAAGATTATCCGATGGCTTTCGCCAGCGGCAAACTCCGTGCGGTCGGCGGGGAGTACCACGAAGGCGTTGGCGTCGATCAGGTTAGTAAAGTCGCCGGAGCCGGAACCGGGAAGGGGATGGGCTACTCGCAGGCCATCGGGGCGGTGTTCCAGGCGGACAGGCAAAAAGTACGTTAGTTTTGGTTTGAACGTGACGGGTTGGGCGAGTTGGGCGTACTGGGTGGCGGGTTCGGGTTGGCCCATCGACGCCCGCAAAAACGGGATCACGTACTGATACACGCACATCGTTGTTGAGACGGGGTTACCCGGAAGCCCAAACGCCACTTTTTTATCGCCCTCCGTGGTGCCAAACCAGAGCGGTTTACCGGGTCGTTGCTCTATCTTGTGAAAATGGCAGTGTACACCCAGCGACACCAGCGTGTCGGGTACAAAGTCGGCCTTGCCCGCCGACACACCTCCGCTCGTGATAATCATGTCGTTGGTAGCCAGCAAATTTGCGATACCTTGTTTGAGCTGCTCAGGTTCGTCGGGAAGGTGATTGATCGACGCCTGAACCCCCACCGACCGTAGTGCCGACTGAATGGCATAGGTGTTGGAATGGCGAATCTGATGCGGGGCGGGCGTTTGGTCGACGTTCACCAATTCGTCGCCCGTGGCGATGATGGCCACGCGGGGCAGAGCGGCCACCTGCACCGTCGATGCTCCTACCGACGCAGCAACGGCCACATCGACGGCCCGGAGCCATGTACCCACGTCGAGCAACACCACGCCCTGCGTTTTGTCGGTCCCCTGCCTGTGTACATTGAGCCACTCGGTAACCTCCTCGATGTTTACTGTGGCCAAACCGTTCTCAATTGTTAGGTCTTCGTAGCGCACCACCGTGTCGGCTCCTTCGGGCAACACAGCCCCAGTCATCACCTCCATGCAGGCCGACGGGTCGGTGAGCGGGCCGGTGGGTTGCCCCGCCGTTTGCACGCCCGCCACCCGAAACTGCCGTTGCCCACCCGCAAAAGCGGCAAACCGAAAGGCGACCCCGTCCATCGTGACCCGGTCGAAGGGGGGCACGTCGCGGTCGGCGGTGAGCGATTGGCGAAGCACCCGTCCCAGAGCTTCTTCAATGAAAACCCTTTCGTTGGGAAGGGCGAGTTTGTGGGTTTGGATCAGGGCAGAAGCGTCGCTAACGGAGAGCATAGTTTGAATGCGTAATGATGAATGCGTAATGCGTAATGTGTAGCAGGGTGTAAATCGTACAGCAAAGTAACAGTAAATTGCCTGCCAAATCTGTAGTATTACGCATTACGCATTCATCATTACGCATTATTTATGAAAGATTTCACCCATCTCGATGCGCAGGGAAACCCCGCGATGGTCGACGTAGGCGCGAAAACTGTTACGCACCGAACGGCCCGCGCTCAAAGCATCGTGCGCCTGCCCGACGCGGTTACGGCTCAGTTTGCCCACGACGATATCCAGACGAAAAAGGGACCGGTGTTCCAAACGGCCATCATTGCCGGAACAATGGCCACCAAGCGCACTGACGAGCTTATTCCGCTCTGCCACTCGCTCGGCTTGGACGGGTGCCGGATCACGATTGAACTCGTTGGGCATGACGCCATTATCAACTGTTCGGTGTCTACCGAGGGTAAAACCGGGGTCGAGATGGAGGCACTCGTGGGGGCGTCGGTCGCGGCCCTGACCATCTACGACATGTGCAAGGCCCTCTCGCACGACATCGTTATTGCCGAAACCAAACTCATGGCCAAAGCAGGCGGCAAGCGGGACTTTTCGCGGGAATAGGCGTTATCTTTACGACAACTCTAACTACGTGAACAATGGCCTACAGTGATTTTACCCTGGAGAAATTAAAACGCGATTGTGGTGTTGGTCACACATTGAAGCACTTCATGCCAATACCTCGTACGGTGCTTATCCCATCGCCCGAACTTGAACAGGCGTTATCGACAAGTGTCGAACTACCGCTCCTCACAGAGAAGTCAAAATCTGAATTTTTGATTTCGCCTATTCTTCATGAATTGTATCGCCTAAACGACAAACGGTTCACCATCTATTCGGGTTTTTCGTTTGATGTGAGCGAACAACTTTATGGATACTGTGATTATTTATTAGGCTCAGAACCCACAAGTCTGACCGTCGATGCGCCTATTTTCTGTGTTGTCGAAGCCAAAAATAGAGGTATCGAGGAGGGCTTAGGTCAGTGTGGTGCCGAGATGTACGGGGCGTGGCTTTTCAATCGAGAATCAGGTAGTCCCATTAACGCGGTTTACGGCTCTGTTACCAACGGTTTCGATTGGGTTTTTCTACGGTATCAGGGCGAATTGTTAGAAATTGATCTCACGCGCTTTACGCTCAATGACCTTCCCGAACTCCTGGGTGCTTTGCAGACCGTTATTGACTCAACGATATGACAAATGATGAACAGTTTTTGCGCGAGGCCATCCGGTTGGCCCGTGAGGGCATGAACACCGGAAAGGGCGGGCCGTTTGGCTCTGTAGTGGTCAAAGACGGGCAGATTGTGGGTCGGGGTAGCAACGAAGTAACCTCGACTAACGACCCCACCGCCCACGCCGAAGTGGTGGCCATTCGCGACGCTTGCCGCAATCTGCAAACGTTTCAACTCGATGGCTGCACGCTCTATGCCTCCTGCGAACCCTGCCCCATGTGCTTAGGAGCCATTTACTGGGCGCGGCCCTCGCGCATTGTGTACGGGTCGTTCCACTCCGACGCTGCCGGGGCCGGTTTCGACGATCAGTTTATTTATGAAGAAATTGACAAGCCCCGCGAACGTCGCAGCATTCCCATGACCCAGGCCCTCCGCGACGAAGCCAATATGGTCTTCGCGGAGTGGAAAGAGAAAGTTGACAAGACTAAATACTAGTAGCAGTAGGCAGTAGCAGTGGGCAGTGGTTGACGCGCTCTCTACTGCTACTGCCTACTGCCTACTGCTTACTGCTACTAATATGTCTTCCCATCACATTGTCCGCGACGAGCAGGAACCCGCCCTGCTCATTGCCAACGGTGAATCCTGCTCCGACGAACTGCTTGGTCAACTGCTCGAATGGTCGCCGGTGGTGGTGGTGCTCGACCGGGCTATCTGGCGCGTGTTGGACCTCGACATCAAAGTCGACGTGTTGCTGGGTGACTTCGATGGCGATTTAGACCTCGACCTGATTCGCTCAAAACAGTACCCGCTGGAGGTAGTTCACACGCCCGACCAGGACAAAACTGATCTTGAAAAAGGCATCGAATACCTGATTGATCGTGGGCACTCGGCAGTAAACATCGTGTGGGCCACTGGTCGCCGGGCCGACCATTCGCTCACGAACATGACCAATATCGTGCGCTATAAAGACCAGATTAAGGTGGTGATGCTGGACGATTATTCGCGGATTTTTCCACTTGTGGGTACTTATGAAAAATGGTACGAGGCCGGAACGCCCCTCTCGCTCGTGCCGGTCGGGACGGTTGAGGGAATCGTTACGGGCGGGCTGAAATACAACCTCAACAACGAGAGTCTGATGCTCGGCTACCGCTCCGGCAACAGCAACGAGGCCGCTCAAGACGGGTTTGTGCGCATCTCGGCCCGCTCCGGCGACCTGCTCATCATGGAATGCTGGGACTGAACGGCCAACACCAGCCCCACCAACCAGCATATACTCCCCGGCAGCATGAGCCGCTCGTTCAGCGGGTCGAACGGGCTTAGGCACCGTAGGGCAAACAAGACCATAAAATAGAGCAGGCCCGTTCGGAACAGGTCGCGCACTAGCGGATTGCGGGTTTCAACGAAAAATCCGTTGCGCCGAAGCCAGAGAAATAGCCCCACGACGCTTATTGCCTGCCCTGTCAGAGCGAGCCAAAACACCGTTGGGTTGCTGTGGGGGCGGTTATAGAGCAGAAACTCGTTTAAAATAGCCCCTGTAGCCATTTCAAAAAGGTCGGGCAGGTGTTCGGTGGGTAGCAGGCGCGGGCCACCGAAAAGGTGGTTAGTCAGGAATAAATTGAGAGCGAGTAGCAAACCAGCCCCAATCAGGCTAGTGGCCGGAACGCGCCGGACGAACATAAATAACCCCACATACCGTACCCAGGGCAGTAATGCCAGCAATAGCCAGACCCGATTGGGTCGGTTTTGTTTTTGTTGATTTAGTTGCCAAACAGTTTCGAGCAACCCCACAACGAACACCGTTTCGGACCAGGTGTAGGTGGCGATGCGCAAGTTGCCCGGCAGGAGCCACAGGGTCAATAACCACCCCGCCCGTTTCGGGCCAACGCGCCCCGCCCAGAGCCAGCCAAACACGCCGAGAGCCAGCCAGTTGACGAGCTTCGACGCCCACAAAACGGGCAGTTGTGTAAGCGTGGCAGTTACCCAGGTGAGCAGCGAATAACCGGGTGGAAATGTGCCGTCGTAGGCTTGCCAGTCGGTCGCCACGCGCAGATAGTGGAGCGAGTCGGGCGAGGTAGCGTGAGTAGGGTGGCGGTAGCTCAACCCGGCTATCAGCAGGCCGAGTAATGCCCAAACGCTTAGCGGAAATGGGTAGCCGCGTGTCATCGGATAAGCAGCACACGGCCCGTTAAATGTACCCCTTTCGATGCGCTGAATGCACTTGCTCCAGAGCCAACCAGTTCAAAATGATACAGATACACGCCAGCAGGCAGCGCATTTTCGTATTCGTCGTTGCCGCTCCAGAACCACTCGTGTAGGCCAATGCGTCCGGGTTGGGTGGTTTGCCAAACGACCTGCCCGCCCAGGTTCGTAACTGTCAGTTGCACGCGTTCGGGTGGTTCTGAGCCGGTTAACGTCAGATAGAAACGGGTTGGCACATTTCCTCCCAAACCGCCAAACGGGTTTGGGCCAACGCCCGCCGTAAGTACCCTCGGTTCAGTCATTACCTGGAAGCCAATCCGGTATGGAGCCGCCCGGTTGCCGCTCAGGTCACTGGCATACGCTTCTAATTCATAGCGACCATCGGGCAAGGGAGTAGCGGGGCGATAATCAACGCGAAACGAGCGGCCATTTTCTTCTGAAGTCGTTGTGGCATTGCGCCAGTTGAGCCGCTCGGACTGCCCGGTTTGGGCCTGTGCCGGACGGAGCAAATACAGCAAAAGGCCGGTGGTGTCGCGCCGGAACAGACGGGGGTTATCGTCGCGGATGCGTAGGCTGATGAGCGGACTCGGTGCCACAATGGCTTCGTTTTCAATGCGTTGTCCGTCGAACGCGACTTCCAGGAGGGGCGGCACATGGTCTGGCGGAAAGGGTAATTCGGTGGAGCTAGTATCGCCTAGAATGAGCGTGTTGTTTGCGAAATCATATTCGGGCAGTTGCTCGGCGGGGTTCAGTTTCAGTTCGATCACCTGCCCCGATGCCGGGCGGCTGTGTGTCGGGAGTTTCAGCGTGAGCGTGTCAGAAAACAAGGGCCTCGGCAGACTGCGCGTTTGTTCCGAAAGCAATTGACCTTCAGGCGTGTACTGCCGGATGCGGATGGGCAACGGCCCCGGCTCGGCGCGGCCCGCGTTGGTGACCACCACCCGCGCCAGCAGCGAGTCGGTTGAGGTAGTGAGCTTGTTCGCATCGCCAAACGCATAATCAGGCTTGTCGAACGGGAAGAGACGGATGGCGGGGTCGCCCTGCAACAGAAATTGTTGGGCATTGGCCGTGTCGATAAGGGTTTGGTTGGTAGCCAGATACCGCCGGATGGTCTCGCCGTGTACCCGCCCGATGGTTTCGACTTGCCAGACGGGGTCGTTGAGCGTTTGGTAAAACACGTCCGTAAATGCCCGCATCTCGTTCGGGAACCCGTTGTAGGTATGGGCCATGAAGCCAATGGCCCCCCGGTTCGGGGCCGTGACCCAGTCGGTCCCAAACGTCGGTCGACCAAAGAAAACGTTGCCAGCCGCACAGCCGTTCACCAACAGAAACGGATACCGGCCCCGGTTCTGGTAACCCCGTCGGTCGTTGGTGGCAAAGCCGAGATCAACGTCGGTCACGTCGAGGCCCGAGTGCCCAAACACGGTGATCAGTCCCAGGCCTTTGTTCACCAGATCGGCAACGGGAACGGCCTCCACCAACTCCGTCGTTTGCTTACCCCGCAGCATAAACCCGGCCCCCAACGGCGGTTGTTCGGCCACTTGGGCAAACCCCTGTACGAACCCGCGAAACCGGCTCAACTCCTCCGCCGAACGGCCTCCGCTTAGGTGCAACAGCGTTTTTTGCCAGAGTTGGGGTCGTGAATGCTCTTCCTGCTCCCGTACTTTGGCCAGATAATCCAGCACCGTTTGGGAGCGGGCGGTGTTCAGCCGCCCCACGGCCAGAGCCGGAGTGTCGCGTGCCGCGCCGTTCAGCCCCTCAACCAGCAGAGCATCGGAACCGGGCCAACCGCCATTGGGTACGAGGTCGAGCAGGGGGGCATTGGGGTTTTTGCGGACGCCCTGCGGGTCGCGCGATTGCCCAATCAGGAACAGATGTGGGGCCTGTGTGTAGCGCGAGCCATTTTGCCGGAGCATATAAGCCGCAAACCGCCGGATGGCCAACGGGCTGCGTTCGCCATAAGTGAAGAGGTCGAACAACTCTTCGCTATTTACCGTCAGGGTGTCGTAGCTGCCCCCGGCGAGCGATGCCCGGTAGCTCGCGTAGGTCGTTACCGGGTCGGCAACGGTGCCCACGGGGTGCCGCAACAACGGGTGCGTAACAATCAGATAATTGCTCTTGCGCCCTTCCAACGCCCGAAATCGAACCGGCTGTAGGTCGGGCGCGGGCAAGATGATTTCGCGTTCGGCAAGACCATCATACAACACCCACACCGCTGAAAGGGACACCTGTTCACCGACGTTTTGGGGGTCTAGAACCACCGTCAGCGCATCGGGTTTCCCGATTTCTGTACTTCTCAACAAGACCGAGAACCGCCCGGTCGTGTAGTTTTGAAACTCGCTCTCCGCTACCCGTTGCCCGTTCACCCACCACATCACCCGATGGGGCCACGCATTCCGCCCCGTCACCCAGACCTCTACCCGAACAAACGAGCTATCGGTCCAAACCGCCCCCGTAAGTGGCACTACCACCGAAAATGGGTTCCCTGCCGAAACAAGCGGCCCCGTCCAGCCTTCGCCCTCGTCGTAGTGGCTCAACACCGATCCGTTGGCGGTCGATGCACCTAGCGGATAAATTGCTCCGGCGGGGTAGTCGGTGGTAAACACCTGCACCACGGTTCGCGAAATGGGCTTGCCTGATGCAGTTTGCTTTACGGGTTCGCGAAGGCCCAAAACGCCCGCTCGCCAGGTCAAATAGTAATAGGTCGTGTCGGAGAAGAGACTGTAGAACGGGTGTGGCTGAGCCGAAGCGGGTCGGTACAGAGCCGAGTCGGGTACGCCGTCGTTGGCTTGCCCTCTGAACAGGAGCGAGTCGACGGGATCGAAACGGCCATCGGCCTCGCCCAACACGCGAACGGCCTGCTCGCGGCCCCGGTGGAACAGTTGAAACGTGCGCGGGTCCAACGTGCCGAGATCGACGCCCACCCGCCGGAGGTGATCGGGCGTGAGCGCGTACGTAGCCGCCTTCGCGACCGGGATTTTGTAATACGGTTGCCCCGCCCGAATCCATTCGGTGCCGGTAGTCTGAGCAAAGCTAAAGGTTGTGGTGAGGAACAGAAGCGGCCAGAAACAGAGGCAGCGCATGCGGGTAGGGTTTGGAGCTGTAAGCTACGAAAAAACAGGCTGGTTCGTCAACAGAAATCCGGCGTTGGTCAACTGGGTTCGTTACAGGATTAGGAGTTAGGCTAGGTTTGAAGCGACAAACAACAACAAGCCATGAAAACACTACTTGCCACTCTGCTCGCGGTTATCATCCTGCAAACTGCCGTTGCTCAATCGCCCAAACCCGCCCCCAACACACTTGAGCGGTTGGAAGTCACGGTTCATCCTGGCATCGAACTGTTCACGATTGTCCAGATTTTGGCCGGACAATACCGGATGCCCAACAAATCGACCTACGCCAAAGCCGTTGAGACCTATTTTACGCCGTACGCAAATCACCCCGCCGTGAAGCACGTCAAAAATATGGGCCGTGTTTATACCGATCTGGCCGAGTTGGGCTACTGCTTCGATAATTTCCCCGATGTGCGGATTCACATCCCTGCCGACAGCCTGAATTGGTACAAATACTACGGAAAAGATACCGTACAGACCTACATGCAGCTTTGCAAGCAGTTTTACGACGATACCAAATTCTGGAATTTCTACCAGCAGCATCAGGCAGACTATGCGAGTTGGGCCAAACCTGTTCGCGAGAATATTGCTAAACAGGGGTTGGTTGCGAAGCTCGACTCGCTCTATCGCGAACGCGGCAATGCCGCCTGGAGCATCTACCTCGACCCGCTGAACGGCTGGGGTGCCCATGCCATCATGACCAAAACCCTGAACCCCCGTTACGCCAACCGGGTCGCCTACAACGTCGGTTTTTTCAATCAAGATTCTAAAGACACTGACACACCAGTTTTCGACCTTGGCACGGAGTCGGTGATGATGGTGTGGCACGAAGGAAGCCATATTTACACGAACGGCTGGCAACGGCAGCACGCGTCCGAAATCGAAAAGCTGGCCTACCTTCTCAACAAAACAGACGCAGGTATGAAGCAGAACAATATAAAAACATGGTCGCATTGCTTCGATGAAAACTTGGTTCGGGGTGTTGTGATTGCCCTGTTTCGGCAACACCGGACGCCCAAAGAAGCCCGGAAACAAGCCGCCAAAGAGATCGTGGGAGATTTTCTGTATGCCGAAGATATTGCCGACGTGATCGGACAGCAGTATCTGAACAACTCCACCTACGCCGATTTTGGGCAGTTTATGCCGAAAATTTTGGCTTACCTTGCTCAAAAATACCCGCAACCGACTGTCTCGACCCGATGAAACGTCCCCTGCCCGAATGGCCCTTCCACTTGCTGATCTGGACGTTATTGTGGCTCAAAGACGCCACTGACCTATATGCTAGTCCGCATGTGGAAATTCCAAAAACAGACATGGCTATTTATGGCCTGGTTTCGGGAATATACACATTCATTCTGGCAGGGGCCTTCTACGGCTCAGTTTATTTAGTCGCCCGTCCTCTGCTGGTTGGGCGACTGACGCCAACACACTATGGCTGGGCTTTGCTGGGTGTGGTAGCCACCTTCGCGGTAATTACGTTCATCCGATATAGCGCGGAAATGCAGTTATTTAAACCCGTGTTCGGATTCGACAACTACGACCGGCATTCGTCATTTACGCTTGGCTGGTTCGTGCGAAACAGCGTATTCTACTACCTCGATTTCGTGATTTATGGCCTGCTTTATGCGTTCATCAAACGTCATTTCATCAACGAGCGTCGGCAACACGAGACCGAACAGGCCCGCACCGCTGCCGAGTTGGCCTTTTTGCGGTCGCAATTGAACCCGCACTTTTTGTTCAACACGATCAACGATATTTACGCGCTCGTGTACCGTAAATCCGACGATGCGCCCGATGCCCTCCTGAAACTGTCGGAACTGCTTCGCTACGTGTTGCACGACGCCCGACACGACCGGGTGCCGCTGGCGAAAGAAGTCGATTACCTGCAAAGCCTGATTCAGTTGCAGCGTATTGGGCTAAAAGATAATCTACATGTTCAGTATCAATTGACTGGCCCACTAAACGGGCAGATGATTGCCCCGTTGCTGCTGGTGTCGTTTGTCGAAAACGCGTTTAAACACGGGGTCATTTCGGACCCGGCCAGCCCGGTGCAGATTCATCTCGACCTGACCGAAACGACCGTCGATCTGACCCTGCAAAACCGCAAGATCGAGCAACAGAAAGACCACATGGGCGGGATCGGCCTGGCCAACGTTCGCCGACGGCTGGAACTACTTTACCCCAACCGGCACAGTTTGCACGTCGCCGACCAACCCGATACCTACCACGTGAACCTGCATCTCGACTTATGACCCGCCCCCTCCGTTGCCTCGTGGTCGATGACAAACCGCTGGCCCTAGATATCCTCACCGATTATATTCAGAACGTGTCGTCGCTGCACCTTGTGGCTGCCATCACCAACCCAATCGACGCCCTCAACCACATCGCCAGTGAGGCAGTCGATCTTATTTTTCTGGATATTCAGATGCCGCAACTCACTGGCTTGCAGTTTTTGCAGGCTCTGAATGGCCGGGCTAGCGTAATCCTGACCACTGCTTACCCCGAATATGCCCTGGAGGGCTACGAGCATGATGTGATCGATTATCTGCTCAAGCCCATTTCGTTCGAGCGTTTTTACCGGGCCGTTCAGAAAGCGCAGAGCCGACTGACGGTAGCGAATGCACCTGCGTCAACCCTTTTCCTGTTTGTGAAGACCGAATACCGGTTGCAGCGCATCGACCTCAACGATATTCTCTACGTCGAAGGGTTGCAGAATTACCTGCTCATTCACACTAAAACTCAGAAGGTAATCGCCAAACAAACCATCAGCAGTTTAGAAGACAGCCTCCCAACCGACCGCTTCGTGCGGGTTCACAAATCGTACATTGTCGCACTGGCCCACATTAGCTCGGTTGAACGCAGCCGGATCTCAGTAGCAACCCCCGATAAAACCGTGGCAACCCTGCCTATTGGCGACGCCTACCGCGAGCGGTTTTACAAAACAATCTCCGGGTCATAGGTCGTTACGCGTTCACACACGATGAATCGTTGTTGCTGCGGCCTGGGCTGCGGCCAGAATCGTGATGTCGGCGATGGTTACGTTGGCGGGGGCCGTCACGGCATACACAATAGAATCGGCAATGTCTTTCGCGGTCAACGGGTCGAATCCCGCATACACTTTAGCGGCCCGTTCGGTGTCGCCCTTGAAACGCACCACAGAGAACTCCGTCTCGACCGCTCCGGGTGCGATGTTCGTTACCTTGATGCCGTGTTGGGTGAGGTCGAGCCGCATACCCGTGCTGAGGGCCTCCACGGCGGCTTTACTGGCGCAATACACGGCCCCGTTGGCGTAGGTTTGCTTGCCCGCAATCGAACTCAGGTTCACAATATGCCCCCGTTGCCGCGCTACCATGCCCGGAATAACGGCCTTCGACACGTAGAGCACGCCCTGCACATTCCCGTCGATCATCTGGTCCCAGTCAGCCACGTCGCCATCCTGAATACTCGTCATCCCGTAGGCGTTGCCTGCGTTGTTCACCAGAATATCGACCAACGGATGCCCATCCTGTTGCCACTCGGCGGGTAGCGATGCCAGAGCCGTTTCGACGGCCTGCCGGTCGCGCACATCGAACGCGAGGGTCGTAACAACGGTTTGTGCAGACAGTTCCGTGGCCACCTCGGCCAGCCGGTCGGTCCGGCGACCACACAAGATCAGGTTGTAGTTGAGAGCCGCAAACGCATGGGCCGTGGCACGACCAATGCCCGATGTAGCTCCTGTAATCAGTGCAATACGAGACATAGCAAATCTAGTTAATGGCCCAAAACTACAACCGACTTACAGTTTGGCCCAAAAATTGTTAAGACTATTCTACGACCAGTTTAGCCTATTGATCCGATTGACTTAAATCAGCCAGCAAAACCAGCCTCATATGCTCCCAACTCTCTACAATAACCTCTACTACACGTTATGACACCCGAATTTTCGGTCATCCTGCCAACGGGTGGGCGACCGTCGGATGGTCGCCCCACGGATGGCCGCCCCGATAAACTCTTGAAATGCCTCGACGCATTGAGTCGTCAGAAACTGCCGCATCATCAGTTTGAAATTATTGTGGTCGATGATGCCAACGACCGAACCACCGAGGCTACGGTGCGTAACTTTACACAGGTGTTTGGTATCGAAGCCCGTTACCTGAGTCAGCCCCGGCGCATGGGGTTAGCTGCTGCGCGTAATCGCGGGTGGCAGGCTGCACGGGGTAAAATTCTGGCCTTTACCGACGACGATTGCCAGCCCCAGCCCGACTGGCTGACGTCGGCCCTGCCGTGTTTTAAGCGGGGCGCACAGGTTGTATCGGGTCATTTACGCATCCCGCTGACTACCCGGCCCTTCACCTACGACCACGGCCCTCTCTATACCGAAAGTGCGCATTTTACGTCGGCAAACCTGTTTTGCCTTCGGTCGGCTGTTCACCGCGCCGGTGGATTCTCGGAAGATTTTACCCTTGCCAGTCACGAAGACAGTGATTTGCAGTTTAAAATGATTCGGAAAGGGGTGCCTATCAGCAAGTGTCCTGAAGCGGTGGTGTTGCACCCCATTGAGCCGCCCCAGTCGCTTCTGGCCGAGCAACGATTGAAATCGTACGATGCCCTGCTGTACAAACGTCACCCTGATCTGTTCCGGCAACGAATGCCGCAGCAACGCAGGCAGTTGCTACAGTATACCGGGGCTATTTTGAGTTTGACAGTAGCGTTCTCGGCAGTTCTTACGGGTCACACAACCCTAGCTTTGTTTGCCGTGGGAATATGGGGATTCCTGATCGCGGATTTATTTCACAAGAACCTGCCCAGTGGACCTCTCACCGTCGACGGTCTGAAACAAGCCTTGACAATGGCCACAGCGGCCCCCGTTTTGTCGATTTTCTGGCGATTGCACGGAGCTGTAAAATACCGGGTTTTATATTTATAAACAGGGAAACATGGGGATGATTTAACCCAATATGAACCTGATTGTACACAAAACGGCGATTTCGAATAAACGAAAAAGCCACTTGATCTTACCGTTTGCTAAAAACGATGGATCAAGTGGTTTTTCTTCGTTAATGGCTTAACATCAAGCCTGTTGAGGCTCGCAAAACTCCTGGAAGGCTAACTCCAGATGTTGAGCAATCTGCTGTGCTGACCGGCCTTCGATGTGGTGCCGCTCAATGAAGTGGACCAACTCGCCATTCTTGAAGAACCCGATAGCGGGCGACGAGGGCGGGTAAGGCAAGAAGTAGTCGCGCATGCGGGCGGTAGCTTCCAGGTCGCCCCCGGCAAATACGGTGGTGAGCTTGTCGGGCTTCACCGCACTGTTTGCTAGGGCCATTTTCACGCCGGGGCGGGCCGCACCAGCCGCACAGCCGCAGACCGAATTCACAACAACCATTGTCGTGCCTTCGGCATCCTGCATGAGGTTGTCAACGTCTTGAGCGGTGGTCAATTCCTGAAAACCAACGCTCGTAAGGTCTTCGCGCATCGAGACCAGTAAGTGAGGAGGATACATATCTAGGGGAAAATTTACATGAAACCTAATTCTAACTTGGCTACTTCCGACATCATCTCGGTGGAGTAGGGGGGATCGAACGTCAGCTCGACGCTTACGTCGTTGACGCCTTCAACTTCGCGGACTTTTTGCTCCACTTCGCCGGGAATTTCGCCCGCCGACGGGCACGAAGGCGAAGTGAGCGTCATCTGGATGTACACGTTGTTGACGGGAAAAATCTTGATCTCATAAATAAGACCCAGTTCATACACATCAACAGGTATTTCGGGATCGTAAACGCCCTTAATGGCCATTACGATCTGTTCTTTCAGTTCTTCGTCGGTCAATGTCGAAACAGACATGGTTTTATTGATTTAACGTTTCAGGCGTGCTGACGGCCATGTTCTTTCATTCGTTGCACCATCGCGGCAAGGCCACCGGCCCGGCGCGAGGTAACCAGGCTACCCATACCGACCCGGTCGATAAAGTACAGGTCGGCGTTGGCAATATCTTCGGGTTTCTGGTCCTGTAACACCCGAATGAGCAGACTAATCAATCCTTTTGAAATTTGGGCTGTCGGCTCGGCATCACCATAGAAATGGATGGCATCGTCTTTTGGTTCGGCCCCCAGCCATACTTTCGACTGGCACCCCATGATCCGATTCTCGTCAGTGACGTACTTCTCCGGCATGGGGGGGAGTTTTTTACCCAAGTCAATAATATACTGCGTCTTATCGAGTTGATCGTCGAACAGATCAAACTCCTCGATAATCTCATCCTGTTTTTCGTTAATCGTCATTGTTTAAATCTTGCCAAGTGGTCTGCCAATGGGTCTAATAACCATTACGACAACTTTATTTTCATCCTCGCGAAACTGATAAACCACACGATACCGTCCTACGAATATCTCACGATTGTCATGCGACTTTTGCCCGGCGTTCGGCCTGCTTTTGAATACGTAAATCAGCAAGTTCCTTCATTAATTGCTCGTGAGTGACGACTTTACCCTCATTAGCCTGCTGGATTCCACGCTGTACCTGGGCCATAAACAGAATATGTTCAATCAAGTCTTCGGAGCTTATTTGTTCAGGAAGGTTCTGTAGACTATGCAAAACCTGATTCTTGTTTAACAATGTTTCTAGCATGACTGTGAATTTGTTAGAAATTTACGCCATCATTTTTTGCACCCGAAGGACGCCCTGTACAAGCCGGTCGATTTCGTCTTTGGTGTTATAAACCGCGAATGAGGCCCGCGTGGTTCCGGCAAGGCCCAATCGGCTCATCAGGGGTTGCGTACAGTGGTGCCCCGTTCGAACGGCGATGCCCAACTGATCGAGAATGACGCCCGTATCCTGATGGTGAATCCCATCGAGCACGAACGATACAACCCCGATCTTTTCTTTAGCCTGCCCAACAATCCGTAGGCCCCGAATGTCGCTCAGTTGCTCGGTTGCGTATAGGAGCAGTTCGTGCTCATGTTGGGCGATATTCTCTTTACCAAGCGACTCCATGTACTCCAGAGCCGTCCGCACGGCCACTACATCGGCGATGTTGGGCGTGCCAGCTTCAAACTTATAAGGCAGGTCGTTGTAGGTTGTTTTCTCAAACGTGACTTCCTTAATCATCTCACCACCCCCTCGATAAGGCGGCATGGCGTTCAGGATGTCGCGCTTGCCGTACAAGACGCCCATGCCTGTGGGGCCATAAAGCTTGTGAGCTGAGAGTACGTAAAAATCGCAGTCCATTGCCTGTACGTCAAGCTCGATGTGCGAACTCGCCTGCGCCCCATCGACAAGTACCACAGCCCCCACGCGGTGAGCCATGTCGATGATTGTTTTGATGGGATTGATGGTGCCAAGCGCGTTGGAAACGTGTACACACGCAACCAGTTTGGTACGCTCGCTCAGGAGTTTTTCGTACTCATCGAGCAGCAGATCACCGTTGTTGTCAATGGGGATGATGCGCAACACGCAACCGCGTTCTTCGCAGAGCATCTGCCAAGGCACAATGTTCGAGTGGTGTTCTAGGGTCGAGATGATGATTTCGTCGCCCGCGTTCAGAAACTTGCGCCCGTACGATTGCGCCACGAGGTTGATGCCATCGGTGGTGCCGTAGGTGAAGATGACTTCTTCTATATGCTCGGCATTCAGGAACGACTTGATTTTTTGGCGCGATGCCTCGAAATCCTGCGTAGCCCGCTCAGCAAGGGTGTGGATGCCCCGGTGAATATTAGCGTTGTCGTGTTCGTAGTAGTGCGCGAGCGCGTTCAGGACCGGGATGGGTTTCTGATTGGTGGCGGCATTATCAAAATACACCAGTTGTTTTCCGTTGACCATCTGGTCGAGAATCGGGAAATCCTGACGAACACGTTGGATATCAATGGGGGCAAGTACGGACTGCATAGAGTTGGAGTAATAGCTTACTGGAATAACAAAACCGGGTCCAAAGTAGTGCCGGTTAGTAACCGGCACGGCATGAAATGCCGAAAATCATTACAGTAAACCCCGCGCCGGTCGGTAAGAAATAGGGCTGATGCCCGTGCCGGTTACTAACCGGCACTACAATAAATCAATCGCTTCGGCAACGCTCGTAACCGGAAGCTGACAAGCCCGATCCTGACACACATAGATGGTGGTCTGGTTGCCGACCATGCCACGCCCTTGCAGCAAGGCTGAGACGCAAAGGGTTGCGTCTCTACGAGTGGTGCCCGAAAAAATGACCCCTGCGCTCAGGTGGGCTTCGAGTTCGCGCCGGTAGTCGGCGGCCTGTGGGCCAACGATGGCAATTTCGACCGATGGCAGCACTCGACGAACGTAGAGAGCCGCCCAGTTGGAGAGGTAGTCGGCATTGTTTTCGATCAGCGGCTGTACACGGCCCAGCATCCGGTCGGCGCGTTCGGCGTAGGTGGGCCTGTCCAGTAAAAGGCTCAGTGTGCGCAGGTTGTGGGCCATGATCGAATTGGACGCCGGAATCACGTTGTCGAACAACTCCTTGCGTCGGGCAATGAGGTCTTCGCTGTTCTTGTCGGTGAAGAAGAACAGCGGGTCAGCTTCGGCCCCCTCGGTGGTGGTATCGCTAAAGTTGTTCAGAACATATTGCGTGAGTTGATCGGCCTCGGTGAGCCAATTTTCGGCGAATGTGGCCTGGTAAAGGCCAATTAGTCCATCGATAACAGCGGCATAGTCTTCCAGGAAACCAGCCTGTTTAGCCCGACCCAGTTTATACGAATGCCACAGCCTTCCATTTCGCTTGTCGCGCATGTTATGGAGCAGGAAATGGGCCAAGCGCAACGCAAGCGTCAGGAACTCTGGTTCGTCGAAGGCGCGGTAGGCTGATACCAGCCCTTTGAGCATCAGGCCATTCCACGAACACAGAATTTTATCGTCGAGGCCGGGCCGGATGCGGGTCTCGCGCACGGCCATGAGCTTCTGCCGGACGTAGGTCAACATTTCTTCCAACTCCTCCTGCGTCCAGTCGGCCTGTCGGGCGAATTGTTCGTCGGTAAGGGTGCGATGAAGGATGTTCCGGCCCGTTTTGCCATGACCAGTCTCGTGCTCCCAATTGCCATCCTCCTGAATGGAGTACAAGTCTGAGAACCAGTCGAAATCGGGGCCGAGCAGGTCGCTGAGTTCGTCGGTGGTCCAGGTATAAAACTTGCCTTCTTCGCCCTCACTGTCGGCATCGAGGGCCGAATAAAAACCACCTTCGGGGCTGAGTAATTCGCGTTGCGCGAAGGCAATAGTCTGGTAAACAGTCTGTTTATAAAGTGGATTGCCGGTCGTGCGCCAGGCGTCGGCGTAGAGTGTGAGGAGTTGCCCGTTGTCGTAGAGCATCTTCTCGAAGTGGGGCGCAAACCAATCTTCATCGACCGAATACCGCGAAAAACCACCGCCCATTTGGTCATACAAACCGCCCAGAGCCATCCGGTTCAAGGTGAGGGTGAGTTGGTCGAGGGCGCGGTCGTCGTCGGTGAGTTGGCTATAATTAAGCAGGAACGTGTAGATGCTCGGCATCGGGAATTTGGGTGCCCGCGCCAGCCCGCCCTTCTGCGTGTCGAACTTGGTAGCCAGTTTTTCAAACAACTTAGTAGCCACGGCCACACTAAACTGCGGCTCTGTGTTGGCTAGCCCAAACCGCACCGAATCGCTCAGGTTCAGTTCGTTCGTGAATCCTTCGGCAGAGGTAATCAGGTCGTCGCGGTGTTCATCGAAGGCGTTACGAACCCCCGCGAGCAAGTTTACCCATTGTTGTGGGGGGGCGTAGGTGATCCCGTAAAAAGGGCGGGTGTCGGGTAGCAAAAACACGTTGAGGGGCCACCCCCCGCGCACGCCCATCGCCTGCACGGCGTCCATATAGATCGCGTCGACGTCGGGCCGTTCCTCCCGGTCCACTTTAATACACACAAACCGCTCGTTCATGTGTTTGGCTATCGGCTCGCGCTCGAACGATTCGCGCTCCATCACGTGACACCAATGGCAGGCTGAATAGCCAATGCTGACCAGAATCGGCTTGTCTTCGTCGCGGGCTTTGGTCAGGGCCTCCTCGCCCCACGGATACCAGTCGACAGGGTTATGAGCGTGTTGGAGCAGGTACGGGCTGGTTTCGTTGGCAAGTCTGTTGGGCATATTTCAGATGGCAGAACGGATCAGTCTGCTGTACGTAACAACCGCGATTGGATGGTCCCTTGTTCGTTTTTGACTCGAACAATATACAAGCCAGTAGAAAAATGATGTGTATCAAGCTGTTGCCGGTTCAAGCCCAGGCTGGCCCGAATCGGTTTCTGATAAACCACTTGCCCCAATAAATTAATAATCTGAAACTCGACTTCACCCGCACGGGCCGCCGAGAACGTGACCGTACACTGCTGTTGGACCGGATTGGGTGTAAGGGTGAGGTCCGTGAAAGCCGGTTGCTCAGGCAGGGCGGTGACGGCCGTTTTATTAAACTGGCAGAGATAAACTTGCCGCCCGGTCAGGATGATGTCGCGGCTGAAATTCTGATGGCGGACCGTAATAGTTGTTTTTGCACCTTCGGGGGCGTAGGGGTTCTGGGCAACAATCAGGATGTTGTCGCCTTTCACGACGCCCCGCCAAACAGGTTCGCGGGCTTCCATCAGGTCGCGGGCGGGCTTGGGAATTACCAACTCGTAGTTTCCCTCGAACATGTCGGCGAAGCGCGAGAGCCGGTACAGGCCGTGAACAAATGATTCATAGGCCGTGTAGACGTCGTTGGGTCGGTAGATGGTCGAACTGGGATTGTCGAAGCCAGGTACGTCCCACAACCACAGGCCCTTTGCACCCGAAAAAAACGGAAAAATGGCGGTAGCCTCAGCCATTTCGGGCCGGATAAAGTTGGGGTAGTTGCCGCAACAATCGTGGTAGCGCATCCAGACGAACGGCATTACGGGTTTGGTGGTCCAGGCACGGTTGGCCTCAATCTGAAACAGCATGTAGGCCAGAAAATCAGGACCAAGCGCACTTGAATAATCGTTGTAATAATAGGCCGAAGGCGACACGTAATCCAGCCGGTCGTAGAACGGACCGCCCACGTGGGCGAAGTTGGTGGTGTCTTTGAGCAGGTAGTGAACGCGGGCGGGGTTGGTACTCCAGTCGGACCAGGAGTTGCCTACCACGTTGACAAACGTGTTCAGAATCGGCGAGTCGCTGTAGGTGCTTAGGCGGGCGTTGGTCAGGTCGGCCTGCTCGCGGATGTAGCGGAGTCCCTCGGCGTACAGGGCCGTCATGTCTTTTTTGTAGCGCAGCAGAAATTGGTCGTCGGGCAGGGTACGGTAGGCGGGTGGGGTGGAGGGGTCGGTTTTGAGCCGCAAAATCCGGGCGTCGGTCTCATGAATCCGCTCCAGATCGACCATCAGAATGTCAGCCTGAATGTTGTACTTCCCATTGGCCGTGCGGGTGTTGCCCGACACGTCGCGGAGGTAGCGGTTCCAGCGGGCGCGGTAGGCGTTGAGGTCGTTGTTCCAGGGGCTTTCGGCAAACTCCCAGGGCTGCGACAGCCCAAAGGCAAAGCCACTCCACTCGATAGCCCGCTGCCGGGGTTGAACCACCGTTCCAAACTCGGCGTCCTGCATCGTCGAGATGTGGCTGAACCCGTGCCGCAACGGTTGCCCCTGCACATCGCCCATGCGCGGGCCGCCGTAGACGATGGTAAAGGGCAGGTTGAAATCAGGAAACTTGCTCCACTCGATGCGTTGAGGTGCGGTTACGGGCGTGTAACTGAGTGGCTCCGCGCAACGGTCCTGAGCTTGAGTAAACGAGCAGATAAGGAACGAGAATAGACACAAGAAAAAAGACAAAAAAACTATACGTCTCTGCTCGTTGAGTGCGTTTTGTGTCCTGCGTCCTGCGTCTTGCGTACAGCCCAAAAGCATGTCTTTTTACGATTTTGACAAGGAAACCGCTAATTTGGCACCAACAAACCATAAAACGCATCAACCATGTACCGGCTCACACGTTATTTTCTGCTTTTCTTCGCTATCGGCCTGCTCACCCAGTGCAAATCCGACACCGACACGCCCGGACTCGTTACCCCGGCTAGCCAAACCGAATTGCTCGTGGCCAACACCTGGCGCGTCGACCGCGTGACCGACACGGGGGGCAAGGCCATCAATACGGCGCAATTGGGTCTCGAAACGGCTGCCCTACTGTTTCTGGATTTTCAGTTCACAAATGCCAACATCGTGCGGGCCATCGACCGGACCACCAAGCAAATTCGCAACGCGGGCGACTGGACACTGACCGCCGATAATACGGCCATCAACGTAAAAGTCACGGGCTTTAATGGCGTCTTCAAACTTGTCGAACTCACTAAAAACTCGCTGATTCTGCAACAGGAAGGCGTGCAGGTTAACGGCGTTAAACAAGCCGCCAACCTCGTCTTTGTGCCTTCAATTTGATTGATAGGAACACGGATTGAACAGATTAAACTGATTTATACGGATTTTTTAGTTGATTTGATGGTCTTAAATCCGTTTGAACCAGTTGCATCCGTTAAATCTGTGTTCCTATCAGTACATGCAAAAGAACAACCCCCGTATCCTGCGTGCCTGGACCCTCTACGATTGGGCCAACTCGGTTCATTCACTGGTTATCGTTTCCAGCATTTTTCCTGTCTATTTTTCAGCTACCGCCCTAAACGAATCGGGTGGGCCGGTCATTGATTTCCTGGGCTTCCCGATCAAGAACTCGGTGCTGTTTTCGTACACCGTTTCAATAGCCATGCTGCTGGCAGCCCTGTTGAGTCCCATCTGTACGGCCCTCTCGGACTATAGCGGGCGCAAGAAAGCCTTCATGAAATTCTTTTGCTACACGGGTTCGCTGGCCTGTGCGCTGCTCTATTTCTTCACCAAAGACACCACCACCTTCGCCGTATTTTGCTTCGGCTGGAGTTTGGTTGGTTGGGCGGGAAGTATCGTATTCTATAACTCGTACCTGCCCGAAATCGCCACCGAAGACCAGTTCGACCGGGTCAGCGCACGGGGCTTTTCGATGGGGTACATCGGCAGCGTGTTGCTCATGATTCTGAACCTGCTCATGATCCTGAAAGGGGAGTGGTTTGGGGGTATTTCGGAAGGTATGGCCTCGCGGGTGGCCTTCCTGACGGTGGGTCTGTGGTGGTTCGGATTTGCCCAGATTCCGTTCAACGTGCTGCCCGACGGGCAGCGCAAGTCCGTTGCCAGCGCGACCGAATCGTGGCAAACATGGTTCTTCAACGGCTTTCGGGAGCTAAAAACTACGTTCGGACAGGTGCGGCAACAACTCTTATTGCGCCGGTTCCTGATCGCCTTCGCCATTTACAACATGGGGGTACAAACGGTCATGTACATAGCCACTATCTTCGCCAGCGACGAACTGAAAATGGAGTCGAGCGCGTTGATTACGGTTGTGCTGGTGATTCAGTTGGTGGCGATTCCGGGGGCCTACGGGTTTGCTCGTTTGTCGGAACGGCTGGGCAATATCTACGCGCTCATGATTGCCGTTACGGTTTGGATTGGCATCTGCTGGGGAGCTTATCTGGTACAAACGCAAACCCAGTTTTTTGTGCTGGCGGGCATCGTGGGTATGGTGATGGGGGGTGTGCAATCGCTCTCGCGGTCGACTTACTCCAAGTTTATTCCGGCCAACACCACCGACACGGCTTCGTTTTTCAGTTTCTACGACGTCACCGAAAAACTGTCCATCGTGATCGGAACGCTTATGTACGGATTAGTGGAGCAACTCACCGGTAGCATGCGCAACAGTGTATTGGCCCTGTTGGTGCTGTTTGTCATTGGGTTAGGCTTGTTGTGGCGCATCCCGTCGCAAAAAATCTACAACCCCGCTTTACAACCCGAAGAAGTTTTGTAGTTTTGCCCTAGTTAAAGGAGGTTAGCTCAGTTGGTTCAGAGCGCTGCTTTGACAGAGCAGAGGTCAGCGGTTCGAGCCCGCTACTTCCTACCGGGACGCGTAGTCTCAAAGCCCCAAATCGCGCTGATTTGGGGCTTTTTTGTCATGCAGAATTAGTAGCCTTTTTAGTTCAGCGGGCTATGCTACCTGTATACAGCGACCACAACGGAAAAATCACGTCCCAATCCGCTCCCCAAACCAGATTGCCACCATCAATTATAAACGACCGGAAAAGAGCCGGTTCCCGGTATTGTGCATAATACCCTTTGAGTTTGGCAAAGGGCCGGGTAAAATCAATGTCGCGCTCCGTACGGTCACTGAACGTTACGCGGATCGTGTAGCTATCCACGTAAACCGCACTGACCACCGACACCGTTACCGGATGCGTTTGGTTATTTTTTCGGATGCGACGGGCTGGTTGAATACCGTGATTCGATTCCATTTTTCAACAATGCTTCGATCAAATGTTTGGATAAACTCAAGGGTGTCGGCCATCTGTGGCTTGGGGAGGCTATGGTCTACACGCTGACCTATCCACAAACATGTATGGAGTCAAAGAATAGGTAAATGCTAATCCTTTTAATTGTAGTGCCCCTTACACGATAGGACATAAACAAACTCATCATCGACACGATAAACCAGGCGATGCTCGTCGGTGATGCGCCGGGACCAGAAACCGGAGAGGTTACCTTTTAAACCTTCGGGCTTGCCCTTACCCTCAAAGGGCGTCCGGGTGCATTCCGTGAGGAGTTCAATAATCTTTATGGCCGTGCGGGGGTGGGTCTTGATCCAGTCGCTTAGTTCTTGGTGGGCTTCTGAACTGTAGGCGATCTTACGCGGCATCGGCGGTCAGGTGTTGAAGTTGGTCAATCGTATAGACCTTGCGGTTGCCTTGCCGCAACTCAATATCTCCTCCTAAAATTTTTGCCTCGAACGGAGTTACTTCGCCGGATGCAATTTGTTGAAGCAGCGGGACATATGGCGTGAGTTTGCTCAGAATATTTGCTGACGCCTGGATGAATACAGCCGGCAAAAGGGTCAGTACAGGCAGCACTGTCGAAGACTCACTTGAGAGAGTACTGCGCATTGCGTCGGACACCTGCCAGATAAAAAGCAACGCTTGTGCTTCTTCCCGGCTTAGCTCGCTCCATGTAATGGGAAAATCGCTGTTCGCCATTTCCTCAAATGCCTGGATGCCTTCAGGTGAAAAGACAATCTGGAACGCATTGGTTAGTACGTTTTGACCCTGTAGATAAAGAAGCGGAGCGGGAATTTTCATGGTCTTGCCATTTTCCTGGTTAACAAGTGGTCAATCACTTGAGTTCGACAAAGATACCATTCCAATTGCTTCCAACCGAGACCTTCATCAAACCCTCACACCATCAGCAATCGGGCGTTTGATAAAGTAGGTCAAGCCCCCAACCAGCACAATCCCTAACCCGACCGAACTCTCAACGGGTCGGTCGAATCCGATAAACATCAATACGCCGAGGCTGAATATAATGTAGCCCCACTGGAGCCAGGGCCGGAATGGGCTGGGGAAATCGTCGGGGTGGCGCGGGGTGCGGAGGAGGCTGGCAACGGCCAACGTGCCCATTAACTGCAACACAAACGAGGTGCAAAGCAGCACCTGTTGCAGGGTGCCGGAAAACAGAAGCCCCAGCGTAATGGCAACCTGTAGCCAGATAGCCCGAACCGGAATGCCGTTTTTGTTTTGGTGATCGAACACCCGCCACAACGGAAAGTCGCGGGCCATCCGGCTCGTGATGCGCCCGCCAATCCAGACGTACGAACTCATGGTGGCCACCAACTGAAACGCAATCCCAATACTGATCCACTTGCCAGCCGCAGGGCCAAATCGATTGGCGAACGCCACAACGGCCACGTCGGCCTGCCCCCCTAGATCGGTTGGGGCCGCCAGTTTTAAGAACACCAATTGCAGACAAACGTACAGAACCATAACCGTGAGCGAACCCAGCAACAACGCTTTGGGCAGGTTACGTCGGGGTTCGTCGATTTCGGCCACGATGTAGGCAGCCGCGTTCCAGCCCGTGTAGGCGTAGGTCACGTAGAGTAGCGACACTGCAAATGCACTGGTAAACACCTCATTCTGAAAACTACCATCCCACCGCAGGCTATTCTGTACCGGAGGTGCCACCCAGAACCCCACTCCCAGCACAACGGCGATAAATGCGATTTTGACCAGCGTTGTGATATTCTGAAACACGCTACTTTGCTTCAAACTAAACGAGTGCAACACGCCCAGCCCCATAATCAGGCCGACCGTGAGCCACCGGGCGTTGGGAATGCCGAACGGACTTAGGTAAGCCTCCATCGCTTTGCCCGCAATGGCCACTGGAGCCGAAAAACCGCCTACTAGCGACACCCAGGCCGTGAGATAGCCCAGAAACGGGTGCAATCCCCGCGAGATAAACACGTAGTCGCCCCCGGTTTGGTCGTGATAATGGGTGCCTAGCTCGGCAAAGGTAAACGCACCAATCAGGGCCAGCACGCCCCCCAGCACCCACAGCAGCAGAATGGACCAAGTATTTTGCACGGCCAGCAATTGGAAGCCTAAACTGGTAAAAACGCCCGTCCCGACCATATTCGAGACGACTAAGGCAAGGGCTGTTTGCCAGGAAATTTTGTGTGTAGACGTGCTCAAGGGTTAATCGTTGGCGAAGTTGCAAGAAACAAAAAAACGACCGAATTACGCCTGCCGTTCGTCGTCGGAGGTAATTCTCGATAGACTACTTAAGTAATTACCGGCCTGGTTTGTGAGCGCGTCCAATTTTGTCTAATTTGCACCATACTTGAAGCCCCTTCTTTTATGAGAGAACGAATACTTTTGATAGTAGGGTTGATTATTTGTAGCTTGTTGGTTGCAAATGCTCAACAAAAAACAATACGTGGCAAAGCAACCGCTGCCGAAGATGGCGCAGTGCTGACAGGCGTTTCGGTGATCATCAAAGGCACTACGCTGGGTACAGTTACCGATGCCACCGGAAATTACCAACTTACCGTGCCCGAATCAGCCAGTGCGCTGGTCTTCTCGTTTGTGGGCTTCACGGCACAGGAAATGCCCATCGGCAACGCGTCCGTAATCGATGTCAAACTGGGGGTCGACACCCGGCAACTCTCGGAAGTGGTGGTGACTGCTGCGGGCATTCAGCGGGAGAAAAAGGCACTGGGCTATGCGGTAAGCACCATTAAAAGTAGTCAGATTCAGCAAGTTTCTGAACCTGACCCACTGCGTGCGTTGTCGGGAAAAGTAGCTGGTGTAAATATACAAGGTTCGGGAGGGGCGGCTGGCGGAGCTACCAACATCACCATCCGTGGAAATTCGTCACTCTCCAACAACAATCAGCCGCTTTTTATAGTCGATGGCGTACCGTTCGACAACTCTTCGTTCAGTACGGACGGCGGATTTGCGGCTGGATCGACCTTTACCAACCGTGCGTTTGACCTCGACCCCAACAACATTGAGGCAATGACCGTGCTCAAAGGGGCTGCCGCTGCCGCTTTGTATGGCTCGCGGGCGGCCAACGGGGCCATTATCATTACCACTAAAAATGGCAAAAAGAAAAGTAAAAAGGGCTTAGAAGTAAGCTACAATACGTCGTATTCGACCGAAAAAATAGCCAGCTCGCCCGAATACCAAACCACCTATGGCCAGGGTACTGAAGGAGATACCCGGTTGGGGGTGTTTGGTTCATGGGGGGCGGCCTACTCGGCCATTGACTCGATTCCGCACCCATTATCCACGCGTTATGGGGCCGTTTTCCCGGAATTAGTCGGAAAACGAGTGAAGTATGAGCCATTCGGACAGAGTAACTACGATAACTTCTACAAGCGGGGTTCGGTGTACGAAAACGCGATCAACTTGCAGGGTGGTAGCGAGAAGGCCAGTATTTCGGCGGGTATTTCCCGGATGGACAACAGTGGCATTGTGCCGTTCAACAGCATCGACCGCACCAGCATCAATTTGGGTGGGCAGGCTACGCTCGACAACGGGCTTTACATCAATGGTTCTATCTCGTATGTAAGTACCAATCAAAAATCGCCCCAGATGTCGTCGAGTGTTGGTTCCGGCCCTTCGGCTATCGAGGTGTTACCTTGGACCCCTACGAGCTACGATTTAACGGGTTATCCCTTTCGCAATCCGATCACAGGGGCCAGTATTTATGACCGCGTGGGTATCGACAACCCGTATTGGTCGGTCGAAAGCTCCCCCTTTACGAGCAAGGTTGATCGTTATTTTGGCAAGTTTACGGCTGGTTTAGACGCTACATCCTGGCTCAATCTGCAAGCGACGATTGGTTTCAATGGCTATAATGACCGCCGTCGTAGCGTCAATGGGCGGGGCGGTGAGGTGTTCCCGAATGGCAACATTACCGATGACAATATTTATCGGCAGGAGTTAGACTGGACATTTCTGGCAACCATCAACCGCGACTTTTCGCCCGACTGGAATATGCGATTGATTTTAGGCCAAAACGCCAATCAACGTGTAACCGACCGTCAGGCTGTTTTTGGCGATGGTATTATTGTGCCGGGTATCAACGACTTAGATAACACCCGTGTACAGCAAGCCATTGGCGGTGGCCTGGTGAAACAACGGTTCATTGCCCATTTTGCCGATTTGCAGTTTTCGTTCCGCGACTATCTCTTCCTGAACCTGGTCGGGCGTAACGACGTTTCTTCAACTCTTCCCAAAGACAGCCGCAGCTACTATTATGGTGGCATTAATGGCTCGGTGGTCCTGTCCGATTTGTTAAAACTTCCCTCCGGGACCGTTAATTTCTGGAAGGTGCGGGCAGGCATCACACAGGTAGGTAACGAGGCCAGCCCGTATCAGACCCAAACCATTTTTAGTATCAACCCAACGCTCGCGAACCCGTCACCCATTGATACGGGCACGCCGTTCAATGGTGTCAATATTATGACCCAGGGCAACCGATTGGGAAGCAGCACGTTACAGCCTGAAAAAATCACCGAGTTTGAGATTGGGACAGAAGCGAAGCTGTTCAACAATCGCGTCGGAATTGACGTGGCCTGGTATCGTAAAATTAGTAGTGATCAAATCTTTACGGTCGATGTCCCCCCCTCGTCAGGCTATACGACACGGGTTGTCAATCTGGGAAGTGTGCGCAACCGGGGTTGGGAGGTAGGTTTGGATTTGACGCCAGTGAAGTTGGCTAATGGCTTTAAATGGAATATGTACACCACCTTCACCCGAAACCAAAACATCGTTTTGGACCTGGGCGGACCACAGGAGTTGACGTATAGCGGTGTCACAGCGGCCATCAGTAGTATGCACATCGTGGGCAAACCGTATGGATTAATTCGGGGCGACGTGTATGTGCGTGACGACGAGGGCAATCTGTTGGTCAATTCCCGGACGGGAAAAGCCATCATTGCGGACCGACAAGCGGCTATAGGCAATCCCAATCCGAACTTTTTTATCGGGGTAACCAATAGTTTCTCCTACAAAGGATTCTCGATCAGTGCGTTGTTGGATTATCGGGACGGGGGCGATCTGTTGTCGGTGTCGATGGCCGAGATGCTTAGCCGGGGGAACACCCGCGACACGGAAGACCGTTATCGGGTGCTTGTACCCTATGGCGTACTGGGCGACGCAACGACCCGCCTGCCCATCTTAACCAACGACGGCAAAAAACAGCCGAACAACATTCCGATTTCGATGAATGAGTTTTTCTTTGGAACTGGTTCTTTCTCCGGCAGTCAGGGAACAGCCGATGAGTTTCGGGTTTGGGATGCAACGGTGATTCGCCTGCGCGAGGTGTCGATGGCGTATCAAATTCCGGCCAAATGGCTTGCCAAAACACCGTTTGGCTCGGCTAGTCTGTCGGTAAGCGGCCGGAACCTGTGGTTTAAGGCCCCTAATTTCCCCAAATACATGAACCTCGACCCCGAAGTAAATTCATTGGGTGTGGGTAATGCACAAGGATTCGAGTTGGTCTCTACGCCGACCACCCGCCGTTTTGGCGTCAACCTACGAGTAACATTCTAGCCAGAAATCGCATTAGAAATGAAACGAATAATACCTATCATCTTGCTGGCTGCTTCGCTGTTTGTGACGAGTAGCTGCGACCAATTTTTAGACGTTAATACCGACCCCAATAACCCGTCGCAACCTGTTTTAGAGCTATTACTGCCCGCTACACAGGTTTCGTTGGGTGTCAATATTGGCGGTGGAACGCTCAATCGGGCGGCATCCGTAGCGATGCAACACGCCTATATTCTCGGTTTAAGTCGCTTCGACCATACGGGTGCTACCTTCCAGACCAATTGGAACAACATCTATGCTCAGGCTCTTAACGACATCGAAATCATTATCAAAAACGGTACGGATGCAAAGAGTTTTGGCTATGTAGGGATGGCTAAACTAGAAAAAGCCTACATCTATAGCGTCTTGGTGGATTTGTGGGGTGACGTGCCGTACACAGAAGCATCTCTGGGCGAAGCCACCCTCAACCCTAAATTCGACAAAGGGGCCGATATTTACAAAGACCTGTTCAGGCTCATCGACGAGGGCATTGCCGACCTGAACCGCAATCCCTATGTCTCGCCCGGTACGGCAGATGTGTTTTATCGGGGCGACCGCACGCTTTGGGTGCGGGCGGCCAACACGCTCAAACTGAAATTATTGAACCAAATCCGGCTCGTACCAACGGAGCGTGATCGGGTAATTAAGGACATTAACGCGCTGATAGCTGCCAATCAACTGATTACGACTGGGGCGCAGGACTGGGTTTTCCGTTTTGGAACCACCGAAACGCCCCAAAATCGTCACCCAATACACATCAGCGAATACCGGGCTACCAAAGATTGCTACATGGATCAGGGCTTCATGGAACGCCTGTATAACCTCGACGATTTGCGGCTGCGTTATTACATCTATCGCCAGAATGCGAATGCCGGTGTCAATTTCACCTCAACCGGGAATGGCTATGGTGGCCGCTTTACGGGCGACCCGACTGGACAACCCGCCGATCAGGCCCAACGGGCTACGTTTGGCATTTATCCGTATGGCGGAATTTACGATAACAACACGATTCGGAATTTACCCACTACACTCCAATATTTGACCAATACGGGGGCCACTACCCCCGGCGTACACCGGGTTGTTACGAATACGGATGGTACAGGTGCCGGTATTTTTCCGATGGCTACCAGCTATCTGACCAATTTTATCCTGGCCGAAGCGGCACTCACGCTCGGTACAACGGGCACAGTTCGTACGTACTTGCGCGATGGTGTGGTTCAGCATTTACAGGCTGTTAATGCGTTTGTGGGTTCGGCTGGAAACAGTGGCCCACAAATGCCACAGGCTACCATTGATGCGTTTGTGGCGCGATTGCTAACCCAATATGATGCGCTCACTACCCCTGCCGCCCGTCTTGACTTTGTGATGACCCAAAAATACATTGCCACGTATGGGAATGGCATTGAAGCCTACAACGACTACCGCCGAACGGGATCGCCAACGCTGAGGGTTCCCATTTCGCCTGTCAATCCGTTCCCCTTGCGGTTTTTGTATTCATCACGGGAGCTGACGGCAAACCCGAACGCGCCTGCTCAAAACAATTTTATTACACCTGTATTTTGGGACTTGTGAGCTACAACAAGATGAAAAAAACACTTCTTTACGCATTTTTAGTGGTCTTTTCCGGCGGAATCGTTGCCGCTTTTGAGTCTTGCCAAACCAAAGACGCAATTCCGGTTGCAGCCGATGGTGCGGTGGCTGTGGCTGATGTGAACCGCAGTAAATCGTTCTTTGATTTCACGAATCTGGCTACTGCCGATTTTGAGTTTACTCTCAAAGGGGAAGATTTTGGACGCAACGTTCCAATCAAATCGATTGAGGTGTGGATTGGGTACAATAACCCGAGAGTCGCCCTGACAGCCGGTATGACAACCTGCGGTGTGGGTGTAAACTGTGCGTATCCCAACGCGGCCTATGCCACGCTACCCAGCCGCCTGACCACCCCGGGCGACCGTTTGTTGCGGACCGTCACAACCCTGCCCGCTAAGGTAAACATCACAGCCGCCGATGCAGCCAAAGCGTGCGATATCACGTTGGCTTCGATTAAATCGGCCGATACGTTTCAGGTGAAATTTGTGGTGAACACGGAGGATGGCCGCCGGTTTGATGCGTTTCAGGATGGTATTTGCGACGAAACTCGTGGCCAAACGGGCGACTGCCGCCTAGTAATCAGAGTCGATACAAAAGCCACGATTTATCAGCCCTTGAAGTAAAGCAGTAGTTTGGCAGCTTTAAAAGCGGTTTGCCTGAGCGATTTGTGATCTACGCAAATTGCTCAGGCAAACCGCTTTTTATCGATACCCCCGCGTATAAACCGTTCGGTTGGTGGCACTCAGACCCTCCGGCACCGCTTCCCGATGGGTTTCGACGATCAAGACGGGTTCCCAGGGGGCGGTGGTGGCTGCGGATAACCACAGGGTTTGGGTTTGCTTCGACTCCTGTTTTTGCTTTGTTTTTGGGTCCAACCAGGTATAAACAGTGGTTATGACTAACCGGTTGCCGTCCCATTTACAGGTTGATGTGGTAGTATTGTCTGACCGCCCCATGTTGATGTTGTTCTCTGTTTTCGACCCATTCAACGCGTAGTTGAGCCGAACGAGGGGCTGTAGATCACGGGGTGCAAAAAACACTTTTTCAACCATCAGCGCATCCCCTTTTTGGTGGATCGTTAGTTTATCGCCCCAGCCACTGCCCAACGTCGGGATAACTGGCCTTTCGGTTGTTATCAGGGGCGAACGGGTATCCAAAACGGCTGTTGACCAGGTGCCCGTAAAATCGGGGTTGGCAATGGCCTCCGTCCGGTTCGGCAACGCGGCCCGATCCGTTCGGGCATACACCTCTACGGCCTTACCCGACCCCACCGATGGCGGGGAGTACGGGTCGGTCTGATTAGCTGGTACACGAGGATACTTGACAAGTGAGGCTTCATACTCCTTCACGAGTTTATCGGTGCGGCTGAAGACCCACGGATAATAATCTTTTACATCGGTTTCCTCGGCGGGGTCGGCGCGCAGGTCGAAAAGCCGGGCCAGATTATCAGGATTGGGGTCGGGTACTTCGGTTTTGAAATAATACCAACACTTCCAGTCCCGCCATTTTACGGCCATCACTTTGCCCGTCGAATTCATAAAAATGGCACTTTCCCGGTTCGAGTGCGTTTGTTTCGCTTCTAAAAAAGGCAACTGATTAACCCCATCAATGGCCCGGTCGGTAGGTACCATGTCGGGGTTGCCCACAGCGGCTGCAATGGTCGGAAACAAGTCCATTTCATGAACCATTTCGTTCGAGACTTGCCCGGCTTTGATGCGTTCGGGCCACCGAATCACGCAAGGGGTGCGAACGCCACCTTCCATAGCTGAGTTGTAATAACCGCGCCAGGCCCCGGTGTTGCCGCGCCAGGGTCGCCGTAGTTCGGCCCCGTTGTCGGAACACCAAATGACTAACGTGTTTTTTTCGATACCCAGCTTTTTGAGCGTGTTGAGGATCAGACCGGTGTTGTAATCAATATCGGCCATCGAATCGCCCATATCGCCGGCCCCGGTTGATCCTGTTTTGTCGGGGTGCGGCAATGCCGGAAAGTGCATTTGCGTCATGGGGTAATAGACGAAGAAAGGCTTGTTTTTCTGGGCATTCGTTTCCATAAACCGAACCGCTCGTTCGGCGGCTTCCCGGTCGAGCGTGCGCCGTGTCTGCACATCAAATGGCTTGACTTTCTGAGACGTTTTGCCCGCTACACCCTCCCAGATGTACGGAACAGGCACTTTGGTATTGCTAAACCCAGTAAACGACGTAAACTGCGACCAATGGCTGGTTGTCGGGATACCGTACCATTCGTCGAAGCCCTGTTGGGTTGGTTCCCGTTTGCCAAGCCAATCGTCGTCGCCCCCCAGGTCCCATTTGCCAAACAGTGCGGTGGCATAGCCAAGCGAACGCAACCCTTCGGCAATGGTAACTTCCCAGTGCATCAGCCCTTCGCCGTAGGTTTCGCCGGTGCGGGTAGCATAACGCCCGGTCAGAATGGCCGCCCGCGACGGTGTACACGAATACTCGACGTTGAAATTAGTCAGACGGATTCCCTCTCTCCCGATTTGGTCGATGTTGGGGGTTGGAACACCCCGCGCCCCGCCATAGGAACTGATTTCCCCCATGCCCAGATTATCGGGAAAAATCAAGACAACATTGGGCCTTTTTTGGGCGTAAACGTCAAAAGAGAATAAGCAAAGAAGCAGAAGAGTAAAAGGTAGGAGTTTCATGATGCAAAATACGTCAATCCACTTGAGGTTGACTAGTTTTGCGGGTGTATATTACCCGGATACATAAACCCTTACGACTAGTCTTCGCTGCTGGTTCACGATCATGCACGCTTATTTTCAACAGCCCTACCCTCATCGTCATCAAAGCCTTCGCCAATGGGCACTGATCGCTTTGGGCGCGGGTCTCTTTGTGGGTTTGTTTCTCAATATTTTCCAGCCGTTTGGCTCAGATGACTGGCAAGACCCGGCCAAACCTTATGTGTTGGCGGGCTATGGTGTTGTTACGTTCATCTGCCTGATGTTGGTGAAGATGCTCATTCCCACGTTTTTTAAACAATGGTATGCCGAAGAACGCTGGACGGTAGGGAAGGAAATAGGCTGGACACTCCTCATTATCCTGCTGATTACACTTGGCAATATGGTATATGGGAGAATCATTTTCGGCTGGTCTTTCGGTTTATGGAGTTTGTTAGTGTGGTTAGGCATTACAGGTGCTATTGGTATTATGCCTGCTATGTTGATCACGATGATCAATTATACCCAATTGGTCCGAAGATACGATACCAACCAATTACAAGTCCCTGCTATAGCATCATCAATAGCGACTTCTACGGTTAGTTTAGTGGCTGAAAATGAGAAAGATACACTCACCGTTGATCTCTCCGATCTGCTCTTTATTGAGTCCGCCGATAATTATTCCGAAGTAGTCTTTTTAGCCGATAAAAAGGCTCAAAAAACCTTGTTGAGAGGTAGTTTGAGTCGTATGGAAGAGCAACTAACCCATCCAGTTGTGCGTTGCCATCGGTCCTATATCGTCAATTTACAGCAAGTAGAGCGTATCTCCGGCAATGCTCAGGGCTATAAACTGCACCTCCACGATTGGCCCGCGCCGATTCCGGTAGCCCGACGATTTAGCGATTTAGTCAAAGGCTATTTTACGGCCCGATGATCTGAGGCTAACCACTTTTCATATCCTTTTCGCTTTGTCAAACATCCCAAAATGGGTCAAATGACCCATTGGTTTGTCATTTCTCCCAACCGTTTGACGGTTATCCCTTCTTGTTGAGCCGTGTTTTAGAAGCCATTACGTTTGTGTCAGTCAATCACAAAACGCACAAACGCCATGAGCAAATTATTCACGATCCTCCTGACTATACTGGTCTTGACTACGGCAAAAGCGCAAACTGCCGAGAAAGATACAACCCTTGAGCGCGTCAAAATCAGAACCTCATTTGCTAAATCCTACTTTGGCGTCGATGGGTTTAGCACATCGGGTGGTACTACACAATATGCTACGCCGACGGGTTTGCAGACTGTTTCTTTCTCAGGCACTACCTCGCCCCGAATTCTATTGGGAGGAACGCATTTTTGGGGTCATGCCGATTTTTATGTAGCCATTCCGGTAGCTCGGTTGGGTGGCGAGGCACCTGCCGGATTGAAAAGTGTTTTTTATGGAGAAGGGGTCGAAACTGGTTTTCGAGTTTTCCCCTGGGCGGTTGAGCCGGGTAAAGTGCGCCCGTTTGTGGGAATGTCGTTGAAAGGAGCCGCTTTTGGGCAGGTGAACAACGAACCTACCAGAACCTATAAAACGGTTCCGTCGGTAGCGCGGACTATTTTCCCTTATCAGGCAGGTTTGGTCTATGCAGGCAAGAAATTTTTGCTGCAAGCGGGGGCTTATTACCAACGAAAAAGCGACTACCAGTACCCGATTTCGCGCACGGAATATGCCAGTGTAAAAATCTCTCCCTGGTCTTTTAATGTAGGCATGAGCTATTGGATCAATACCAATGGTGGCCTGGCATCGAAAAACGGTGTGAACTACATGAAAAACGGTGTGAAAAAATTAGCTGCTAAAAACCGTCTCAATTGCTGGTATGTGGGCATAGGGCCTTCAGGGACGTTTGAAATGACCAAGTCGGAATACGTCAAGGAAAAATATCCATTCTTACGCCAGGAAAGTCCCGGCACGTTAATCCCTGACTTGACAGCAGGCCGCTATTTTCATAAGCCAGACATCAATGTGGGTGTTTCGCATCGTCGATTTCGGTATGGATCAAGTGGTTATAATGCCAAACTCAATTATGACCGTCGCTCAGTCATGCTCGAAACGTACAAGTTTCTGGGCGACTATCACGGGTTTGTTCCTTACGTGGGGCCTACATTGGCCTATGAAAACCTGACGTTTACGGACACGGATGGGGTATCTGTCAAAACATTTACGGCAAAAAAAATGGCGTTGGGAATCATCGTTGGTTGGGACATTCGGACAAGCCGTAGCGAAACGTGGCTGTTGCGTACCAATTTGCGCTATACGCCGAATCTGCACCTCAAAGCCGAAGGTAAAAAAGTCATGTTCGACCAAATGGAATTCAATTTCATTCAATTCATCTGGTTTGCTGGTAGGGGCAAAGCCTTACGGACGAACTAAGAATGGGGCTTCCAAAAATAGATCAGGTGTTCTGCACCGACAGCAATTGGTAACCCAGGCAGGTGAACACGCCCGTCCCGACCATGTTCGAGACGACGAGGGCGAGGGCTGTTAACAAAGAAATCTTGTGCTTACCGGACATAACCACTTCCCAACAACACCTGCCCCGGTTTGCGGCCCATATGTTTGCCGTTTTCAACCACCTGAACCCCGTTGACTAATACGTGCGAGAAGCCTACCGAATAGGCATGAGGAGCCTCATACGTAGCCGCATCGCCCACCGTGTTGGGGTCGAAAATGACCACGTCGGCGGCAAAGCCGGGGGCGAGCATGCCCCGGTCTGTGAAGCGAAACCGTTGCGCGGGCAGCGAGGTCATGCGCCGAACGGCTTCTTCGAGAGGGATCACCGACAGTTCGCGCACGTAGCGGCCCAAGACGCGGGCGTTGGTGCCGTAGGCGCGAGGGTGCGGCATGTTGCGCCCTAGCTGAGCCACACCTGCATCCGACGCGATCATGGTGTTGGGGTAGCGCATAATCTGGGCCACGTCCTCCTCCGACATCGTGTGGTAGACCATTTGAATCCGTTTCATGTTCGCCCGTTCGATCAGGTCCATCACGAGGTCGGTTTCGGTCTCGGCGTTGGCTTTGCGGCCCAGGAGCTTGTTAATTTGGCTGATGCTTTTGCCGTTGTAGGTCGTGTCGGGTTCGTAGCGCGACACGACGGCGTAGTCGTAATTCGAGCGACCATTTTTCTTTAATGAAGCCAACATCTCAGTGCGAATTTTGGCACGGCCTGCCGGATCGCGGAACCGAGCGAGTGCTAACGAATCGCTATCGGCCAACGCCCACGAGGGCACAATACTTTGCAGGGACGTACTTGATGCCGTATAGGGGTACTGGTCAACGGTCACGTCGATGCCCTCGCGTCGGGCGGCTTCCACCAGGCCCACAGTCGTCTTACTAAACCCCCAAATCGGCTTGCTAGCTACCTTGAAGTGCGAAATTTCGACCGGAATCCCGGCTTCGCGACCAATCTGAATAGCTTCCTCGATGGCCTGTCGTACCTCCTGTCCTTCGTTGCGGATGTGGGAGGCATACACGCCCCCATGTTGCGCGGCCTTGCGGGCCAACCCAACCACTTCGGCGGTTTTGGCGTAGGTGCCGGGCGTGTAGATCAGACCGGTCGAGAGGCCCACAGCCCCGTCGCGCATGGCTTGTTCGACAAGAGTCTCCATCTCAGTCTGTTCGCGGGTGGTGGGTTCACGGAAGGCCGCTTTCATGACCTTCATCCGCACCGAGTTGTGCCCCACCAACGACGCCAGATTGGGGGTCATGCCCTTCATTCGTAAGCTGTCGAACATGGTGCGGAGGTCGGTGCGCGAACCTCCGCAGTTGCCCGTGATGAGGGTCGTTACGCCGTCGTAGATAAAGTTTTCGGCACCGGGTTGCCGTTCCAAATCGCCCTCCACGTGCGCGTGAACATCAATAAACCCCGGCGCGACAATCTGCCCTTTGGCGTCGATCTCGGCTTTCCCGGTTGCTGCCGGAATGCTGCCCACCCGCACGATTTTACCGTTGCTAATGCCCACGTCGGCCCTGAACCAGGGATTGCCGCACCCGTCGACCACGCGCCCGTTGCGGATCACGAGATCGTAGGTTTGGGCTTGGGTGAAGAAGGGTAGGAGGGTAAGGAAAATGTATAGTTTGTTCATGGTCAAAGCATTTCAACTGTTCAATCGAATAAAGCCCCCATCAATCGGGTAATCGGTGCCGGTGATGAACGCGGCCTCGTCGGAGCAAAGATAGAGCGCGAGTGCACCAATTTCGGCGGGTTTGGCCATGCGTCCAATCGGTTGGGTCGCTGAGAGTTTGGCGAACATGTCGGCCTCCTGACCGGGATAATTCTTGGCTATAAACCCATCGACAAACGGCGTGTGGACCCGTCCCGGCGAGATGCAGTTGCACCGGATGCCCTGCTTCACGTAGTCTTTGGCGACCTGGTAGGTCATCGTCAGCACGGCCCCTTTGGTTATCGAATAGGCAAACCGGTCGGCGATGCCCACCGTGGCTGCTACCGACGCCATGTTCAGGATAACGCCCCCGCCGTTGGTCTTCAAATGCGGAATCGTCACGTGCAGGCAGTTGTAGACGCCCTTCACATTCACCGCAAATAGTCGGTCCATGTCGGCCTCGGTGGTGGTTTCGGCGTTGCCCACGTGCGCGATGCCCGCGTTGTTCACCAGAATATGAATTGGCCCGTCGGCAGCAATCCCGTCGATCACGGCCCGGACGTCGGCCTGCTTCGACACGTCGACCCCGTGCGCCCGCACCCGACCGCCAGCCGCGTTCAGCGTGTCGGCCTCGGCCTGCGCCTGTTCGGCGTTCAATTCCAGAATATGCACCGTGGCCCCCGCCTGTGCGAAGGCCGTCGAAATAGCCAGCCCAATCCCGCTGGCTCCCCCTGTTACGAGGGCTGTTTTGTTTTGTAGTGAGAACATTGTGTGTAGGGGCGACCCTGTGTGGTCGCCCAATATCGTCAAATGGGGATTAGGGCGACCACACGGGGTCGCCCCTACAGAGAAACCCCCCGTTTCCAGGGAATGAAATCGTCTTGACCTAGTTGTTCGGCTTTGGTCGTTACCTCGCCCGATGCCAACCGAATAATCCATTCCAGTAAAGCCTCACCGTTTTGCTCGATGGTCTGCTCGCCCTCGATAATCGGGCCACTGTCGAAGTCGATTACATCGGGCATCCGGCGTAGGAGGGCCGTGTTGGTTGAGATCTTCACGACCGGGCAAATGGGGTTGCCCGTGGGGGTTCCTAAGCCGGTCGTAAACAGAATCACGTTCGTGCCTGACCCAGCCATGCCTGTGGTGGCTTCTACGTCGTTGCCGGGGGTGCAGAGCAAACTCAGGCCGGGCGTTCGGGCGGGTTCGGCATAGTCGAGCACGTCCGTAACCGGGGCCACACCGCCCTTCTTAGCAGCCCCCGCCGATTTGATGGCGTCGGTGATGAGGCCGTCTTTGATGTTACCCGGCGAGGGGTTCATGTCGAAACCCGACCCGGCGGCTTCGGCCTGGGCCGCGTACGATTCCATCAAATTGATAAACTTTTGTGCCTTCGCGTCGTCGGCAGTGCGGTTAATGAGGTCTTGCTCGGCTCCGCACAGTTCGGGAAATTCGGCCAACACGGTTTTGCCGCCCAACGCCCCCAAAATGTCGGACAGGTGCCCGATGGCCGGGTTGGCCGAAATACCCGAAAACCCGTCCGACCCGCCACATTTCAGCCCCACGCACAGTTGACTGAGGGGGGCGGGTTTGCGTTCCTGCTTATTGATGTGAATCAAGCCCAAAAACGTCTCTTTCACGGTCTGCGCCATCAGGGCAAACTCAGTTCCGTCTTGCTGCTCGTACATCAGCAACGGTTTATCGAAGTGCGGGTTTTGCCGCTTAATCTCCTTTTCGAGCGCGCTGGTTTGCAGGTGCTGACACCCCAAACTCAGCACCGTCGCCCCGGCCACGTTTGGGTTGTTAATCATGCCCGCCAGAAGTGAGCACAGAACCGCCGAATCCTGCCGGGTGCCTCCGCAACCCATCTCGTGGGTTAGAAACTTAATGCCGTCGACGTTAGGGAAAGGTCGGGCGTGTGTGGAGTGGGGTTTGGATGGCTCTGCAATGAACGGTTGCATCTTTTTGATGATGTCCAGATCGCCGTGCTGATATAGGCTAAGCAACTCGCGCACCTGCGTCCGGTAGGTTTCGGGTTGGGCGTAGCCGAGTTCCCGCTCAAAGGCATCTTTTAGGATCAGGATGTTTCGGTTTTCGCAAAATACCAGCGGTATCACGAGCCAAAAATTTCGCGTACCAACCCGCCCGTCGGAGCGGGGGTAGCCCATAAACGTACGACCCTGCCAGCGCGATACGTCGGGGGGCGAGTAGGAATACGGTTGCCGTTTGTCCAGCCCAAAGCGGTCGGAGTCGTGCTTTAGGTTGAACGTTGTGATGGGTTCGCCCCGGCGGATGGGTTGTGTGGCTTTGCCGACCGTTACGCCGTACATATGCACAATATCACCCTTTTGGAGGTCTTCGGTAACGAACTTGTGCTTGGCATCGACCCCAATTGGCAGAGTGTACGATTCGTTATCGAATTTGATAGTGGCACCGGCGGGGACGTTTCGTAGGGCCACAATAACGTTGTCGGCGGGGTGTACTTTCAGGAACTGGGCAGGCATACGAGAACAAGATGGTTTTCTAAAGAAGACCAGATTTGACCGCATATACCCCGACAAAGACGCAAAAATTGGGGGTACGTTTGGTTTATGGCTGACCTTTAGCCATTTTCGGGCCTATTCTTATAGGACAACATGTCCTTCACTGGTGCCTGAGCTATGACATTGACCGCCAATATCCTTGACCTTTTTGATCAACGTATTTTTTACGGCTCCATACACATCGAAAACGGGCGTATTTCGCACATCGAGCGTATGGGCAACGAGCGGCCCGGTGCGCCCTATGTGTTGCCGGGGTTTGTTGATGCCCACGTACACATCGAAAGCTCTCTGCTGACACCTGCTCAGTTTGCGCGGTTGGCGGTGGTACATGGCACGGTGGCAACCGTTTCGGACCCCCACGAGATTGGTAACGTACTGGGCGTTCCGGGTGTCGATTACATGATTGCCGATGGTAACCGCGTGCCGTTTAAGTTTTGTTTTGGAGCACCCTCGTGCGTACCCGCCACCCCGTTCGAGACCGCAGGGGCCACCATCAGTGTCCGCGACGTGCGCGATTTGCTGGGTCGGCGCGACATTGGCTACCTCGCCGAGATGATGAACTATCCGGGGGTACTGAATGAGGACCCCGACGTGATGGCCAAAATTGCCCTCGCCAAAGCCTTTAATAAGCCTATCGACGGACATGCCCCCGGCCTGCGGGGCGATGATGCCCAACGCTACATTGATGCAGGCATCGAAACCGACCATGAGTGTTTTACGTACGAGGAAGCCCTCGACAAGGTGCAACGGGGCATGAGTATCCTGATTCGGGAGGGGAGCGCGGCCCGCAACTTCGAGGCTCTGCACCCCCTGCTGACGTATTACTCCGACCGGGTCATGTTCTGCTCCGACGATAAACACCCGGACACCCTGGCTGAGGGTCACATTGATCAGTTGGTTGTTCGTGCGCTTCACAAAGGGCACAACATCTGGAATGTGCTGCGGGCGGCTTGCCTGAACCCCGTGATGCACTACCGCTTGCCGGTGGGCCTGCTCCGCGAGGGCGACTCTGCCGATTTCATTGTTATTAACGACTTGGATCGGTTTCGGGTCATGCACACGGTTATAAACGGGCAGGTGGTGGCCGAGAACGGCAAAACCCTCATTCCCGACCTCCGTAGCGAACACCCCAACCAGTTCAATTGCTCCCCCAAACAGCCCGCCGACTTCATCGTGCGAGCTGAGGGCGACGTGAGCACCATCCGGGTTATCGAAGCCCTCGACGGCCAACTCATCACCAACGAGCTTCACCTCGAACCCACCCTGCGCGACGGTCAACTTGTGGCCGACCCCGTTCGCGATATTCTGAAACTGGTGGTTGTCAATCGGTATAGCGACGCCCCCCCGGCAGTAGCGTTCATCAAAAATTTTGGCTTAAAACAGGGAGCCATTGCCTCGTCGGTGGGGCATGACTCGCACAATATTACGGCGGTGGGCTGCGACGACGAAAGTATATGCCAGGCCGTTAACCTGATTATCGAAGCCAAGGGGGGCCTGTCGGCAGTGGGCAGTAGCAGTGGGCAGCAGCAGTGGGCAGTGAAACAAGAGCAAAGTAACTCTCTTAAACTGCCTACTGCCACTGCTCACTGCTTACTAAAATTACCTGTTGCCGGCCTCATGAGCGATGCCGATGGGTATGAGATTGCAAGCCAATACACGCAGCTCGATCAGTTCGCAAAGGCCGAGTTAGGCAGCGTATTGGCCGCTCCGTTCATGACGCTTTCGTTCATGGCGTTACTGGTAATTCCTTCGTTAAAATTGAGCGATAAGGGCTTGTTTGATGGCCAACAGTTCATTTTTACCAAACTTTCGGTGCCGTAACCATTTTTTTTGCAAATTTTTGCTCACTTTCCTTGTATTCTTCAAAACATTATGATTATGTTTACACGATTTCCAGACGCTCCAAAACCCCTATCATACCCTTATGGCTCGCCATCGCACTCAGTCAGGCCAAGACGAAGAGCAGTTGTGGAACCAGTTTCGCAGTGGTAGCGAAACGGCTTTCGCTCAGTTGTACAAAGATTACGCCCAGGTGCTGTACCATTATTGTACACACTTCGCGCAGGACAGACCGCTGATTAAGGATTGTATCCACGACTTGTTCGTGGAACTGTGGAAGCACCGGGCTAATATCGGACCAACCACCTCGGTTCGGTATTATCTGATGGCGTCCATCAAACGGAAATTGGTTCGGCATTTAACTGCCGAGCAGAAAATCAGCAGCCAGGAGGACGTGCAAACCGACCTTCTCCCAGGTTGTGACCCCTCATACGAAGCGACAATTATCGCCCACGAAGAAGATTCATTCGTTAACGAGTGTTTGAGCAAAGCCATTGAGCGGTTACCCCGTCGTCAGCGCGAGGCCGTTTACCTGCGGTTCTATCAGAACATGAGCAACGAAGAAATTTCGTCGATGATGCAAATCAACATTCAGTCTGTTTACAACCTCATTTTTGGTGCTCTTAGTAATTTGAAGAAACATGTTACCCTTGACCGCGTGCGCTTATAACTGATTATCTCCTAAACTCCTGTTAACCCTTGAAAAAGCGAAAGCCCGACCAATTTGGCCGGGCTTTCGCTTTACTTAAACTGCCCGTCCAGAAACAAGTACCGCTCACGGGTCTTCTCTGTCTCCTGCCGGGTATTTACGTCGATGTGCATCACCGGAGCCGGTCCCGTTGCCGGAACAGGCGACCATTTGGGTAGGCCGGGGCCGTTGGGGTCGTGTTTCTTGATAAAGTTCTCAAAATAGGCCTGCATTGAGGCCGATACTTTGTAATCGTCAGGTGTCCAGGCATAGACCGTGTTGGTGGCGAGGTTACCCATGGCATACTCAATCTCGGCCGAGTGAACGGCTCCTTTGGCGGGCGGTGCTTTGGGCGCGTTGGCATCCCGCACGACTCCCCCGGCAAGGCCAGCGGTTGCGTTGCCCATTTCGGGCGTCATGGCCGGGCGTGGGCGGGCATACATGTACCGGTAAACGGGCTTGCCGCCCCCCGTTTTAACCTGCATATCGGTGAGCTTCCAGGTGCTGAAACCAATGAACCGGTCGCCCGCCAAATCTGTAGCGGCCTGCATAATTTCATCTTCGGTTTTGCCTGAATACAGTTTCAATACCTCGTCGGCTTTTTCGGGATAGAGCTTCCGAACAACGGTGGTGTAGTTGTCGGGAGTGGGGCCGTCTTTGCCCAAAATAGCCCGTCCGGTCATCTCCTCGGAGTTCCAGCCCGCCAATAACGGCACCTGCGCCTGCTCACCGGCCATAAAAATAGCAAGTGCCGACTTAGGCAGGAAATTCCCATCGACGCATACCGAGAAGCGCGGGGTGGTTGGCTTGGCAGTCGTTTGAAGTAACGAATCGGCGTTCATAGCCCGCAGTTGGGCGAGGGTGTTCATGCCCAGATCGGCCCCGAATTTCTGACCCATTTTTTCGGCTTCGCTTAGGGCTACGGGCGTGAGCGTTCCAAGCAGCGAACCGCTTTCGGCAATGGCGGCTGCAAACAGGTTTTTGGAGTTGGGCGAGGCCATTTGCCCGCTCACCGAGGTTGACCCCGCCGACTCGCCCGCAATGGTCACGCGCTTGGGGTCGCCCCCGAAGGCCGCAATGTTTTGCTGCACCCAGCGCAAAGCCGCCTGTTGGTCGAGCAGCCCATAGTTACCCGATGCTTTGAAAGGCGACTCGGCGGTGAGTTCGGGATGGGCCATAAAGCCAAACAAACCCAGCCGATAGTTGACCGTGAGGGCCACAATGCCCCGCTTGGCCATACTTTCGCCATCGTAGCGCGGCTCCGAGCCATCGCCCGCCATGTAGCCTCCCCCGTAGAAATAAACCAGAACCGGCAGTTTCTCTTTGCTTGACTTAGCCGGGGTCCAGACGTTCAGGTACAAACAGTCTTCGCTCACACCGTTCGAGCGGAAATTCATATCGCCGAAAATGGCCCGTTGCATAGCGCGGGGGCCAAATCTGTCGGCCTTGCGCACGCCCGACCAGTTTTGCACGGGTTGGGGTTCGCGCCAGCGAAACTGACCCACGGGGGGAGCCGCAAACGGAACGCCTTTGAATGCACGGACGCCACTCGCTTCGGTGACGCCCTCCAGCGTTCCGTTGGCAGTTTTTGCGCGGGGCATGTTGGCCGAGAGATCGGGTTGCGCCATCAGCGGTTGGGTGAGGCACAGGGCCAGGCCAAGAGTTACTATGGGGTTTTTCATCATTTTTGTATCAAGGAAACAGTATGCCATGCTATCTAAAGCCGCTGTGAGTGGCATCTAACTACCCCGTACCAGTTAAAAAGCCCGATTGCGTGGGGCAACCGGGCTTTTTAACTGGAAGCTAATCTTGAGGTGTAAACTAACGCACCTCAATAAGCCGCTCGAAGGGTTCCCCTTCGACAATGCTTCTGTCTTGTAGAATGTGTTGAAGAACAATGCTGTAGAGGCCGGGAGGGGTGGTTAAAGGGATGGTAAAATCAGGTGAGCCAAAACCATGACTAATGTACTGACTGGGTGTATTTACAGCAATTAAAATAGGGTTGGTTGAATTGGCAACGGGCGTGAATTTCAAACGAACGTTACCTACACCAGAATTTACGTAAAAAAACGTTTGCCGTTTGCCACGGTCTATACCGAATGCCGTGTTAGGAGAGAGAAATACCGTGAGGTCAGAGAACCAAATAAACGCTGGTTGTGACCGAGTCGAGCTAATCACCATTCGGCCGTACGACGCGACAAGTTCTCCTTTACGAATCATCTGGGTGGTGTATTGGGATGGCTTAACTGCAGCAGGAATGTTAACTGTCATTGATGTGCCGTCGGGAGCGTAGCTGCTTGGCTTAAGCGTGTATTGGTCTCCATTCAAATTTTTAAGCCTCAGTTCAATCTGATCTTCTGCGAAAAGATTCGCCCCCTTGAACATACGGCTCTGCATACCGGGGCTTGACGGGTTCCAAAGGTCATCACCACCTCTAGGCAAACCGCGCCGAACGGTAACAAGCCCTTCGGCCCGCGCCTGCCGCCCGTTTGGCTTACGAATATCAAGCCTGTATTGGCCGGTGGCAATAGGCTCGTAAAAATTTACCTGAAAAGAACCAACCGAACCTCCTTGACACACTAAAAGAGGTGCAAAATCAGTACAGGGTGATATATGACCAGTAAATTGCTGTCCGGTTTGCTCATTCGTAATGATTGCCGAGACACTTGTCATCGCGTCGTCAAAATAATTCTTTACAGTAATCAGCGTAGGAAACCCGGTGTCAACGGATATTGATGATGGTGGGCTGGTAATTTCCAATGGCCCGGCTGCCAAACGTCTCACGGCGTAAGGCTGACCAACTGTTGAGCCGTATTGATCAGCAGGTTTATAGAAAATTATTGGGCTGGCTCCTAATGCCAGATTAAACACATAGGGAACAGCAACTGAACTGGGTCCCGGCGTAATCGTAACGCCCTCAGATACAGTTACAGAAGCCGGAAAACTAACAGTAGTGATATCCATCGGGATTATTACCTGAATTTCCCGCTTTTCATGATCTATAACGATATTCTCCTGCGGGATACCAACTAACGAAAACCCCAAAACCCTAGGCTGCGCTGTTGGTATGAAAATTGGATTTGTCGATGGCGGATACGATGCAGTGATTGGTTTGAACGAATCCGGCGATTCACAACTTCCGAACAATAACCAAATACTGGCAAGCAGAAAAAGGGAAAAGAGTTTCATGGTCGGATAAATAATCGTTCATGGTGATCAACAGGTAAATATATAAATCACTGGCTAAAAACTATATAGTAAGTCGATTAAATTGATTGTATAGCACAAAAAAGCCCGGTCACTGTTCAGCAACCGGGCCCAATAATCTCAAAAACAACTTTACTTGTTCCGTGCCACAATGTAATTGGCCAAAATCCGACCCGTTTCGGTCAGGTACAGGTCTTTGGGCTTCTTCTTGGGCTTGTCTTTATCGACTTTAGCCGTGGTGGGAGTGCCGGTCTCGTCGATGTCCTCAGGGTCTTCGGCGGCTTCCTTTTTCAGGGCGGCCCGCTTCTTCTCGGCTTCGTCGCGCTCTTTCCGGCGTTTGGTCTCCTGCAACGACACAACGGTATTTTCCTTCGCTTTCTTAAAATCGGCCAGTTCCTGTGCCAATTTTTTCAACTCCACATCCGACTTCAACCGATCATCGAAACGGCTCCGTAAACGGCTCAACAGCTTGTCATCCAGCGAGTTCGATACATCGAACTGCGTCGAAGCAATCTGATCCCAGGGCATAGCACTGGGTTGTGAGTTTTCGCCGTACTCTGCCGATGAATATCCCGATGGCAGTTCGATATCGGGGGTTACGCCTTTACGCTGCACACTGTTGCCATTAATGCGGTAATATTTCTGGATGGTCATTTTCACCTGACCCGCCTTATCGGGTTCTTTGGGCAACCATTGATTTAGGTCGATCAGTGTCTGCACGGTGCCCTTACCGAATGTTTGACCGCCTACAATGATACCCCGCTTGTAGTCCTGGATAGCAGCCGCAAAAATCTCGGAGGCCGACGCGCTACCCCAGTTGACTAAAACCGCCAAGGGTCCATCATACGCAACCCCAGGGTTCTGATCACTGTACACTTCCGTTTCGCCAGAGCCTTCGCGCACCTGCACTACGGGGCCTTTGGGAATAAACAGACCTGTCAGGTCGATGGCTTCGGTCAGCGCACCACCAGGGTTGTTGCGGAGGTCAATTACGATGCCATCTACTTTTTGGGCTTTCAGCGAGTCCACCAGCTTCTTCACGTCGTTAGTGGTGCTGCTAAAGTTTTCTTCGCGCTTACGGGCACCTTCAAAATCACGATAAAAAGCTGGAATATTGATCACACCAATACTATACGACTTACCATTATCGGTAATTTCAAGCACTTCCTTTTTGGCGCGTGTTCCTTCAAGCTTGATTTTCTCGCGTACCATCCGAACCTCCTTCGGAGGGGCACTCGCCAACGCATCCGCCGACTGAACCTGCAAACGAACCACTGACGCTTTGGGGCCTTTGATGAGTTTTACAGCATCGTCGACCCGGTAACCAACGATGCTCACCATCGGGCCGTTGTCGCCCTGCGCCACACCAACAATCTTGTCGTTGGCCGTAAGCTGCTTGCTCTTAAACGCCGGACCACCGGGCAGAACGCTCGAGATTTTAATGAACTCACCATCCTCCTGCAACATTGCCCCAATACCCTCCAGCGACTGACTCATGTCCTGATTAAAGCGGTCGGCACTACTCGGATTGAAGTAAACCGTGTGTGGGTCGAGTGTCTCAGCAAAGGCGTTCATGTATATCTGGAACACATCGTCGCTCCGAACACGGCCCACAGCTTTGTCGAGGTTTTTGTAGCGTTGGGTCAGCGTTGCCGTAATGGCACTGTCTTTTTGTCCCGCCAACTTCAGCTCAAGAGCCTGATTTTTAAGCGTCTTGCGCCAAATCTCGTTTAGCTCAGAGGTTTCTTTGGCCCAGGGAGCTTTCTCCCGACTTGTGTTGTAGGTCTCGTCCTCGGTGAATGTGAAGGGCTTTTTCAGTATCTCCTGAACATACGCACTGCGCTCCTTGTACCGCTTCCGAAACACATTGTACAACTCATAACCTGCCGACAGATCGCCGTTTACCAGCGCATCGTCGACCTGCGTCCGGTACTTGTCAAATGCGGCCACATCGGACGCAAGCAGATACGTTTTACCCCGATCCACTTGCTCCAGATAGTTGTCCCATACCTTCGACGACAGTGAGTCGTTGAGCCGCACCTTCCGGTAGTGGTAGGTGGTGAGCAACTTGGCTACCAACTGTTCCACCTTCTCCTGCGACACGGTCGGCTTCAGATCATCGTCGGCAGGGGCCGGTAATGAGTAAGTCACGCCCTTGTGCGCACCCGCAGAGGGCGAATCCGGCTGAATACTCAGAATCAGCACGGGCAATAAGGTTATGAGGTATTTTTTCATTCGCTGATTATTTAACGATGTCAAGCAACTCCACATCAAAAATGAGCGTTGAACCGGGGCCAATATCGGCACCAGCACCGCGATCACCGTAGGCCAGGTCAGAAGGGATAAACACCTTGTAACGTGAGCCAACGGTCATTAACTGTAATACTTCGGTCCAGCCCCGGATCACCTCGGTAACACCAAACTCGGCAGGGGTGCCGCGCTGCTCCGAACTGTCGAACACTTTACCGTCAATCAGCCGACCCGTGTAATGCACTTTCACACGGTCGGAGGTGGTGGGTTTTGCGCCCGTACCCACTTTTTCGGCAATGTATTGCAAACCACTTGCGGTAGTAACAACGCCGGGTTTCGCCTTGTTTTCGGCCAGGTAGGCTGCGCCAATTTTTTTGTTGCCTTCCGATGCTTTTGAGCTTTCGGCCTGCCGAACAGCCATTTGCTTTTGCATGTATGCACCTAAAACGGCGTTAGCCTGTTCGGGGGTCATAGCCATCGTTTTATCCTTCATGGCATCCTCAATACCTTTAGCCAGAACAACCGAGTTGATATTGTTCATGCCCTGCTGTTTCATGTTCTGAGCGATGTTCAGACCAATACTGTAGCTCAACGAATCATTGTTGTTGCGGAGAGCAAAACCGGGAGCTGCCGGACGGGGCGGTGCGGGCCGTGTGGCCGGTTTGGAAGTGGTGGGTTTTTTAGCCTGAGCCTGAGCCGTACCTGAAAAAAGAATAAGTGATGCGGCACTAGCCAGAAGAACGTTTGAAAGGGACATGCGTACGAAAAACAAAGTGTTAAAAATCATTCGATGCTTAATGAAGAAACGTAAAGTAAGTGCATAAAAGTTTGGAATTAACCGGTCTCGACAAAATTATATCCAGCCCGTTAAGGCTTTTTAACATAATCGGTTTTTGGGCCGGATGAACGGATTTCATACCGTATTTAATCAATCGCCGGTGACAGCACGCATGCGAATAGTATGCCAAACGTATGAACGAAATCTAAACAAAAACAGACGTTACAACGGAGGGGCTGTAGCGAAGTGTCAACATTAGAAAAATCTAATTTTTAGGCCCTTATTTTAGCACAACCCCTCTTTTTATTAAATTTTGTCCGTACCTTTGCGCCCGAAAATCTGATCTACTAACAAACGATTTCCACTAACTATATGGTATCCGTAAGACCCGACGAGGTATCCGCCATCCTCCGCGAGCAACTTTCCGGCGCGCGCACTGAGGCAGAACTCGAAGAAGTCGGCACGGTGCTGCAAATCGGCGATGGCGTAGCACGTATCTACGGCCTCTCGAAGGTGCAGGCTGGTGAGTTGCTGAGTTTTGAAAACGGTTTGCAGGCACTAGCCCTGAATCTCGAAGAAGATAACGTTGGGGCAGTATTGCTCGGCGATTACTCTGAGATTAAGGAGGGTGACACCGTGAAGCGTACCAACCAAATTGCATACATCAACGTTGGCGATGGTATTCTGGGCCGGGTGGTAAACACACTCGGTTTGCCAATCGACGGTCTCGGTCCCGTTCAGGGCGAGACGTTCGAGATGCCGCTGGAGCGTAAAGCTCCGGGTGTAATCTACCGGCAACCCGTAACCGAGCCGCTTCAGACGGGCATCAAGTCTATCGACGCCATGATTCCCATCGGTCGGGGGCAGCGCGAGTTGATTATCGGTGACCGCCAAACGGGTAAAACCGCTGTGGCCATCGACACGATTATCAACCAAAAAGAGTTTTTTGACAAAGGCCAGCCCGTATTCTGTATCTACGTAGCCTGCGGTCAGAAAGCCTCGACTGTGAAGCAGGTAGAAGCCACCCTCCGCAAAGCCGGGGCGATGGACTATACCGTAATCGTAGCGGCAAATGCCTCTGATCCCTCGCCGATGCAATTCTTTGCGCCGTTTACGGGTGCCGCCATTGGTGAGTTTTTCCGCGACACGGGCCGTCCGGCACTGGTTGTGTATGACGACCTCTCGAAGCAAGCTGTAGCCTACCGCGAGGTGTCGCTGCTGCTGCGTCGCCCACCAGGCCGCGAGGCTTACCCCGGCGACGTGTTCTACCTGCACAGCCGCTTGCTGGAGCGGGCCGCCAAATTGACGTCAAACGACGCGCTTGCTGCCAGCATGAACGACCTCCCACCGAGCCTGCAAGGCCGCGTGAAAGGCGGTGGTTCGCTAACGGCTCTCCCGATCATCGAAACACAAGCGGGCGACGTTTCGGCGTACATTCCGACCAACGTGATCTCGATTACCGATGGACAGATCTTTCTGGAGTCGAACCTGTTCAACGCGGGTATTCGTCCGGCTATCAACGTGGGTATCTCGGTATCGCGGGTGGGTGGTAACGCCCAAATCAAGTCGATGAAGAAAGTGGCGGGTACACTGAAACTCGATCAAGCTCAGTTCCGTGAACTCGAAGCCTTCGCCAAGTTTGGCTCCGACCTCGACGCATCGACTAAATTGACTATCGAACGCGGTCGCCGGAATCAGGAAATTCTGAAGCAGCCACAGTACTCACCTGTACTGGTAGAACGCCAGGTTGCCATTATTTACGCGTCGGTAAATGGTTTGCTCGACCGGGTTCCCGTGAGCAAGGTACGAGATTTTGAGAATGAGTTTGCGTTGATGTTGCAGACCCATCATCAAACCGCTCTCGACGACCTTCGCAAGGGCAACCTGAGCGAAACCGCCACCTCGGCCATCAAGAAAGTAGCCGCTGACCTGTCAGCGAAATACGCATAAACAGTGAACAGCGAACAGTGAACAGCCAACAGTGCTAATTGGGTTGTTTACTGTTCGCTGTTGGCTGATAACTGTTATCTGAAAAATGCCTTCACTAAAAGAAGTCCGTAGCCGGATCGGTTCGGTCAACTCGACACAGCAGATTACCAAGGCCATGAAAATGGTGGCCGCTGCCAAACTTCGGCGGGCACAGGACAACATCATGCAGATGCGGCCCTACGCGCAGAAATTGGGCGAGATGTTGGGTACGGTGTCGGGAGGGGGCGATGTTGTCGCCGAAAGCCCGTACAAGGCAATCCGGCCAGTTGAGCGGGTGTTGGTGATCGTGGTTACCTCAGACCGGGGCCTGTGTGGTGCGTTCAACGCTAATGCCGTGAAAGCCGCTTTGGTGCGTATCAACGAGCAGTATGCCGCTCAGCAGAGCCGGGGTAATGTCGAGATTATGGCCATTGGCAAAAAAGGGGGCGAAGCATTTGCCCGCCGTGGTTTTAAGGTGAATACCCGCTATGTGGATTCATTCCTGAACCTGAGTTTTGCCAACGTCCGGGCCGCTGCCGAAGACGCTATGGCGAGTTTCGTAGCCGGTCAGTACGACGTGATTGAGGTGGTGTACAACGAGTTCAAAAACGTAGCTACCCAGATCATTCGCACCCAGCAATTGCTACCTATCGTTTCAACGCCAAGCTCGTCGACAACGACCACTGCTGCTGCGTCGGTCAACTATACCTTCGAGCCATCGGAGGAAGAGATCATTGCCGAACTGATCCCGAAATCGTTGAAAATTCAGTTGTATAAGGCTGTTCTCGAATCGAACGCATCGGAACACGGTGCCCGGATGACGGCGATGGACAAAGCCACTGAAAACGCGGGTGAACTTCTTAAAGAACTTCGCCTGGTGTATAACCGGACGCGTCAGGCCGCCATCACCAAAGAAATCCTTGAGATTGTGGGTGGTGCCGAGGCTCTGGCCAACTAGTAGTTTGTTTCTCAACATCATGAAAAACCCCCGAACCAGATCTGGTTCGGGGGTTTCTTGTTTTGCCAGTTTTTTGTCATCTTATTTTTGTCATCCCGACGCAGGAGGGATCTACTTCTGGTGTAATCAACTTGATTATACGGAGACTAGATCCCTCCTGCGTCGGATGACAAAAAAACTCAATGTGCTACAGCAAGCGCACACCTATAGTGAACGACTCCGCACTATTTCCGCAGCTCCAAAACCAATGCGGTTTGGGCCGGAATCTTTATCGTTGACAGACCACTAATAATCTCGTCTGTCATCACGTTGCGGGCACTATTAAACCCGGCCATGCGCTCGGCAAAGCGATCAGTATCAACCAAAGCCTCTTTTTTCTGATGGTTCATAAACACCATCACGGTTTGTGAACCATTGTAGCGAGCGTATGCATAGACTCCGTTTTGCGGCAGAAACTGCATCAGTTTGCCCGTTTGCAAAACCGGCGATTTCAGGCGGTAGTTAGCCAGTTTTTTGACGAAGTTAAAGACCTCATTCTCCGTTTTATTTCGCCCCTCTGGCGTGAACTTGTTCTCTTTGTCGCCGGGGAAACCGCCGGGAAAATCCTTACGCACTTCGGCGTCGGACGGGTTTTTGAAGTTCTTTGTCAGAATCTCGGTGCCATAGTAGAGTTGTGGAATTCCCCGCGTGGTGAGCGTGAAGGTAATGCCCATCTTGTACTTATCGAGGTCTTCGCCAATCACCGAAAAGAAACGGTCGGTATCGTGGTTATCCATAAAAACTAAGTGACGGGTGGCATCTTTGTACAGGTAGTCCTGCGCCAGAACGCCATAAACAACCTCCGGGTTGTTCTGTTTCAGGGTTTCGTTGAGGCCGTTGTACACCTGAAAATCCATCGTGCCGGGCACGTTACACTTAAATTTCGACTCGATGTTGTTCAGTGTGAAATAAGCCTGATTCGGTACCGTACCCGTCCACGATTCGCCAAAGAGGTGAATGTTTGGGTACTCATTGAGCAGGGCCTGATTGCACCGATTCATGAATGGGAGGTTGTTGTACATGTACGTGTCGATCCGCCAGGCATCAATGCCAAACTCTTCTACCTGCCAAATGGCATTCTGAATCAGGTAGTTAGCCAATACTGGGTTGGCTTGGTTTAGGTCGGGCAGGAACGGCACAAACCACCCCTCCGACATCACGCGCCGGTCGAGAGCCGACGAGTAGGGGTCCAGAATGGGCTGATCGCGGTAGGAGGTGTTGGTGTAGGTTGGCCACTGCGTGAGCCAGTCTTTTGAAGGCATATCACGCAAAAACCAGTGATTTTTGCCAACGTGGTTGTACACGGCGTCCTGAATGATCTTGATGCCCCGCTTGTGAGCCTCCGTCGTCAATTTTTTATAGGCTTCGTTGCCACCCAACCGCCGGTCCACGCGGTATTGGTCCGTGAACCCGTAGCCGTGATAGGCCGAACGCATAGTGCCGCCCTCGTTGGTGAGTGGTTGGTCGTTTTCGGTGACGGGGTTGAGCCACAAGGCCGTAATGCCCAGGTCTTTCAGGTAGTCGAGGTGATTGATGATACCCTGCAAATCGCCCCCATGCCGGTAAAACGGGTTGTTGCGGTCGGCGTTGGGATCGGCCATGTCGGGGAAGCGGTCGTTGCTGGGGTCGCCGTTCGAGAAGCGGTCGGGCAGGATGAGATACACCAGATCGGCGGAGGTCAGGCCCAGAGCGCGTTTGGCCCCATCGTGCCGATAGGCAATCCGGTACTCAAAATCCAGTTTTTGACTTCCAACCTGAAACGTGATCGGGAATGCGCCGGGTTTGGTTGTGGGCGAAATGGTGAGGTCGACAGCAACAAAATTGGGGTTTTCCATTGGCTGCACCTTACCCACTTTCACGCCCGGATACCGAACCGAAACTGAGGCTTTGCTCAGGTTTTTGCCGTAAACCAGCAGTTGAATCGTGTTCATTTTCATGCCAATCCACCAGTTGGCCGGATCGACACGCTGAATGCTGGCGTTTTGGGCCAGTAGGGGAGATGTTACAAGGCCCCACAGAATGAGCAGAGCGAAAATGGGTTTCTTCATACAGAATAGACTGGAGATAAAGGACAAATGTAATAGTTTAGCAGAATGAACACCACCAGTACCCGCCCCCGGTTCGATAAGCTCGTTGTCTACCAGATTTTCACCCGGCTATTCGGCAATACAAACTCGAATAATCGCCCGAACGGGACGCTTGCCCAGAACGGCGTTGGCAAGTTTAACGATATAAACAACGAGGCTCTGAACGACCTGAGACGTTTTGGTGCTACCCATATTTGGTTCACGGGCGTTCCCGAACACGCCACCGCCACTGACTATTCGACCTACGGTATTCGCCCCGATGATCCTGCTGTGGTGAAAGGGCTGGCCGGGTCGCCCTATGCCGTAAAAGATTATTACGACGTTGATCCCGATTTGGCCGTTGATGTGCCGAACCGCATGGCCGAATTTGAGGCCCTCGTACACCGCACACACGCCAACGGCCTGAAAGTAGTCATCGACTTTGTTCCCAACCACGTTGCCCGGCAATACCACTCCGACCAGAAGCCGACACACGTACGCGATTTGGGTGAAAACGATGATGTGACTGTAGGTTTTTCGCCCAATAATAACTTTTACTACCTGCCCGGAAGGCGGTTTGTAGTGCCGGATACTATCCGGCACAGTCGCATAGCGGCTAACGATGTAGTGAATGATACACCTGAATCATTGAAGGCGACTTTTCCTGAAATCACCCACCAGGCCGCTTCGCAGCCGAGCCGGATACTATCCGGCACAACTATTGACGAATACCCCGCTAAAGTAACTGGCTCTGGCTCACTTACGGAGGCCCCCGATCAAAATGACTGGTACGAAACCATAAAGCTCAATTATGGCATCGACGTGTTTAGTGGTTGGACCGGGCATTTCGATCTCGTCCCGGCAACCTGGCAGCAGATGCTCGACATCTTGCTGTTTTGGTCGGCCAAGGGCGTCGACGGGTTCCGGTGCGACATGGCCCACCTGGTGCCGGTTGAGTTTTGGGGATGGGCCACGACGCAGGTCCGTCAACGATACCCCAATCTGATCTTCATTGCCGAAATCTACGACCCCGGTCTGTACCGTCGGTTTATCTTCGAGGGTGGTTTCGATTACCTCTACGACAAAGTGGGCCTCTACGACTCGCTCCGGCGATTGATGGAAGGTCACGGAACCTGCCACGACATCACCCGCGTGTGGCAGCAGGAGTCCGGCGATTTTAGCGAACACATGCTGCGGTTTCTGGAAACGCACGACGAGCAGCGGATTGCCTCGCGGTTTTTTGCGGGCGATCCCTGGATAGCCGTTCCGGCGATGGTCGTAACGGCTACGCTGCACACCGGCCCGTTGCTGCTCTACTTTGGGCAGGAGGTTGGCGTGCGGGCCGAGGGGAGCGAAGGGTTCAGTGGCGACGATGGGCGCACAACTATTTTCGATTATTGGGGCCTGCCCGAATGGCAAGGCTACCTAAATGGGCATCGCTACGACGGGGCGGGGTTATCTGCCCAACAGAGCCAACTGAGGGCTTTTTATCAGCGACTCAATCACGTTGTAAACGGGTCCGATGCTATTCAGAACGGGGCTTTCTACGATTTGCAATGGGCTAATCGCGACACCCCCGGCTATAACGGCGACCGACTGTTTTCGTATTTACGCCATTCGCTTAATCAGCAACTACTTATAATCTGTAACTTTGACCGCGAGCAAACTGCCCAAACAACAATACAGGTTCCTGACCATGCCTGTCAACTCATGGGCTTGAAAACCGATGCCATCTATTCCGTCGACGATGTGTTTAATGGGGCGTTCACGAGCGACCTAATACCCGCCGTTGGGCTATCTGTTACTTTGCCTCCGCTTGGCGTCTTAATTTTGGAGATTCGGTAAGTGAAACGGGATTGCCAATCCCCCAACCCACCACGTGTATGCGTATAGTTTACTTTGTACTGAGTGCATTTTGGTGTGTTCCAATGGCTCTCGCACAGCCATTCAAACTACCCGATGGGCGCGAGATGACCACCGTTTGTGGGCGTACGGTGCCCGAAACGGCGGTGAGCGTTGGGCGGTCCTTTTTGGGCAGGCCTTATGTGTCGCATACCCTCGAAGAGAAGGGAGCCGAACAACTGGTTGTGAACTGGCACGAGTTCGATTGCACGACTTTTGTCGAAACAATTTCGGCCCTGTCGTTGGCTTGGCACGACCTGCCCGACAATCGGAACGCCGACCGGAAAAACACCGATCAATTGGAGGGTTTATTCAAAAAATACCTCACTAAGGTGCGCTATCGTAACGGGCACATCGACGGGTACGCGAGCCGGTTGCATTATTTCTCGGAGTGGCTGCGCGACAATGAGCGGAAAGGACTCTTGCAGGATGTGACGCCTTTGTTGGCAGGAAACGTAACGGTGTCCAAGTCTCTGTCGTACATGACTGCCAAGACGTTCCGCTACCCGGCTATGAACGACCCGGCGGTGTATCGTCAGATAGCCCACATCGAAAACACCCTCAGCCAGGAACCCTTCGCTTTTGTTCCTAAAAAAAATCTGCGCAAAGCTGAGGCTAACCTACGCGACGGCGACGTTGTGATGCTAACGGCTTCGCGACCGGGACTCGACATGCGGCATTGTGGCTTTGCCGTTTGGCAGCGGGGCCGGGTACATTTACTCCATGCTTCGTCTGACTATGGGCGGGTCGTGATTACGAGCCAACCCTTAACCGAGTACGTAGCGGCCCGGAAAACCCTGTCGGGCATTCGGGTGGCCCGGTTCAAAACGGGGCCGGTTGCCCTGTCGGCAAAAGCAAAATAATTCATTTATGAACGCACCGTCGCGCGTGTTTCTGCTGGCTTTCTGCCTGATTACTATCCTTGAGATCACGGGCGATATGTTGGGTAATCGGTATGTGCATTACCTATTCAAGCCGCTCATTATGGGGTTATTGCTCGGTTGGGTGTGGCAACAACGAACAGCTTGGCGCGGCAATCGAATTATGCGCTGGCTGGTGGCCGGTATGGTGTTTGCGTTGCTCGGCGACGTGTTTCTGATGATTCGCGAGGTAGATTTGTTTGGACCGGGGCTGGCGTCGTTTCTGCTGATGCAGGTTTGCTACATTGCAGCCTTTGCCCGGCAGATCTGGTTTTCGGGTCGGGGTTTCAATCGGGGGCAGTTACTGCTCTGGACGTTCGGCCTGCTTGTGTATGCCAGTTTCTTTTTGAGTTACCTCTACACGCCTTTCCACCAAACGCCCGGCACCAACGGCTTGTGGATTCCGGTGGTTGTTTACGTCGTGTTTTTGTCGTCGATGGCCATTATGGCTTCCCTGCGCCGGGGGGCCGTCAAACGAGCCAGTTACCAATGGGTTTTGCTGGGAGCCATTCTGTTTGTTATCTCCGATTCGGTCATTGCCCTCGCCCGATTCGCCTACCCCTTTTCGGGGGCATCGCTGGTGATTATGGCCACCTACGCAGCCGCACAGTATCTGATTGTGGTGGGTGTGGTCCGTACCATTCGCTAAACACAGGCTTGAGATTTAGAAGCTTCCCCCGTACTTTTGTTTACCAACGACAAGCCCAACGCTAATTGGTTGGCGTTTTAATCTATTTAGCTCAACAATTGGGCTATAGTCCCGTTATCGTAACGCACTACTTACACCAGATAGTACCCCTATTTTATGGCACATATTAACTGCTCGTTCTGTGGCCGTCGCAAAAACGAAGTGCTGCTGCTGCTTTCGGGCTTAGACGCACATATCTGTAATTATTGTATTGAAGAAGGCCATCAGGTGGTGTTGCAGGAGATGAAACCCCAACGGAACGAACCGAAGGAGGTAAACATCAAACTGGTGAAACCCATCGAAATGAAACGTCACCTCGATGGGTATGTGATCGGGCAGGATGAAGCCAAAAAAGCCCTGACAGTGGCGGTCTACAACCACTACAAACGCCTGATGCAACCCAAATCGGCGGAGGGGATCACCATCGAAAAATCGAACATCATTATGGTGGGCGAGACGGGCACGGGCAAGACCTACTTAGCCAAAACCATTGCTAAGATCCTGGAAGTACCCTTTTGCGTGGCCGACGCGACCGTGATTACCGAAGCAGGCTACGTGGGCGAAGACGTTGAAACAATCTTGACCCGCCTGCTCCAGGCCGCCGATTACGATGTGGATGCCGCCGAACGAGGCATCGTCTACATTGATGAGATCGACAAAATTGCCCGCAAGTCAGACAACCCATCCATCACGCGCGACGTGAGTGGCGAGGGGGTTCAACAAGCCCTGTTGAAACTGCTCGAAGGCTCCACCGTGAACGTGCCCCCACAAGGCGGACGCAAGCACCCCGATCAGCGGTTGATTTCGATCAATACCGAAAACATCCTGTTTATCTGTGGCGGGGCGTTCGATGGTATCGAGCGGCACATTGCCAAGCGGATCAACACCCGGCCCATTGGTTTCTCGGGCGAACGCCGACTGCACGAAATCTCGGAAAAGTCGTTCCTGATGCGCTACGTGTCGGCTTTGGACCTGAAATCATTTGGCCTGATCCCGGAGCTAATTGGCCGTTTGCCCGTGCTGACCCACTTGGAGCCACTCGACCGGAAAGCCCTGCTCCAGATTCTGACCGAACCCAAAAACGCGCTGGCCAAGCAATACGACAAACTGTTTGAGATGGAGGGGATCAAACTACATTGGGCCAGCGATGTGCTCGATTTTATCGTCGATCAGGCCCTGACATACAATCTGGGTGCGCGGGGTCTGCGAGCCATTTGCGAGTCGATCATTCTCGATGCCATGTACGAACTGCCCTCGCAACCGGGTGTGAAAGAATTTACAGTTTCGCTTGACTACGCGCAACAGAAATTCGGCGAGTCGACATTTCAGGGTATGTTGCGATTGGCGGCCTAATGTTCAGGACCGTTTCCTCGACTTTTGGCCGGTTATTTCATTTGTCGTAACAAAGCGGATAGCGTTAGGTTAGAAGGTTGAAATCGAATGTTTCACCTTTTACAAACACAACGTTATCTGATGAAAACTCTCGCTCAACGGATTGCCCTGTTTCTGGCCGGAACGGCCCTCATCACGTCATGCAGCCGCCCCTACGCAACCGTGCAACGCACGCCGGCTGAACGCTTCGTAGCAAAAACGGAGACTGTACAAGCCATTGCCCCGGCTCAGGCCGAGGCTCCGGTTGTGGTAGCCGCACCCGTTGCTACGCCTGAAGTTGTAACGCCTATTGCTACGCCAGAAGCGGCCTCTGTGCAAACACAATTGACTGAGGCTGTTGCCAGCAACAAAGCAGTTATGGCCGACAAGCGCGTACAAAAGCAAATGGCCAAGATAAACGCTGCTCTGGCTTCGTCGTCGCAGAACGCAACAATGACTCCCACAGCCGGTGCTACAGCGAAAAAAATGAACCTGCTGGAGCGTACGATGGTCAAGAAGATCGATAAGAAGATCAAGCAGCAGATGTCGCCCGAGAAGCCAATGGCTAAGAGCCTATTAACGCTGGGGGCCATCATCGGTATTATCGGTCTGGTTTTGCTGCTATTAAACGTAGCTGCACCACTGGGTTTGATTGCCCTGATCGTTGGTCTTGTTCTGATCCTGGTCGACCTGTTGCGCTAATCGGGACAGCTACGCGACCGTAGCCATCCCCGATATGCAAAAATTGCCGCCGGATGGCCCGTTGAAGTTTAGCTTCAGGTGGACATCCGGCGTTTTACATAAATTACGGAACATCATGCAGCCCCCCAAAACTATTGTACTCATCCACGGACATGGAGTGGATTCTTCTATCTGGGATGAATTGTACCCCCAACTATCGGCAGATTATCAGGTAATCAAACCCGACTTTTCGACCCTCACCAACCACGGCACCGTGGAGGCCTACACCGAACACGTGTACAGCTTGCTTCAGTCGGCCCAAGTTGAAAAGGCTGTATTTATTGGTCATTCGATGGGCGGCTACATTGCCCTGGCTTTTGCCGAGCGGCACCCCAACGCTGTGTCGGGACTAGTGCTGTTCCACTCGACGGTGTTTGCCGACGATGACGAACGCAAAGCCAAACGGCAGGCCGCCATGGAGCAAATTGAGCAGGAGGGGAGTGCATCGTTCATCGGCGAGACAATCCCGAAAATGGTTGCTGAAACCACCAAAGCCCAGCACCCTAACCTGGTAGAGAGCTTGCAGGAAATAGGCTCTCGCATCCCGCCTGACGCGCTAGTGACGGGCATTCGGGCCATAGCTGCCCGCCCGGATCGCTCGCATGTGGTACGTGATGCTACATTTCCGGTGCTAATTATTGCCGGAAAAAACGATGCTATTATCCCCTTCGACAAAAGCAAGGAAATGGCAACTATATTGAATGATAAAGGGACATTTGAGGTTCTGGAAGGGGCGGGGCATCTGGGTATGATCGAACAACCCGAACGCTCACTGGAGATATTACAAGCCTTTTTAGTGCAGCTGTAGGTGGGGAAATCCGTACTTTTGCCCTCTCATTTAACCTGGTTAAACCGATGGCAGAATTATTTAACGTGTATCCGCTTAACGACATTGAACCCGTTCGTGCCCAGGGTAGCTACCTCTGGGACAGCAAGGGCGACCGATACCTTGACCTGTATGGTGGTCACGCCGTAATTTCGGTGGGGCACACACACCCGCGCTACGTCAGGGCATTGACCGATCAGTTAAACCGGATTTCGTTTTATTCTAATTCTGTCCGAATTCCCCTGCAACAGGAACTCGCCGACAAACTCGGTACGCTATCGGACCACCCCGACTATGCCCTGTTCCTGTGCAACTCCGGGGCCGAAGCGAACGAGAACGCCCTCAAACTGGCCTCGTTTCACACGGGCCGCACGAAGGTGGTAGCGTTTACGAAATCGTTTCACGGGCGCACGGCGGGGGCCGTTGCCGCCACGGATAACAAGGCGATTGTGGCCCCGGTGAACTACAGCGAGCACGTTACGTTTCTGCCCTTCAACAACATCGAAGCCGCACAGGCGGGTATTACCGACGAGGTTTGCGCCGTGATTGTCGAAGGTATTCAGGGTGTTGGCGGTATTCACGTGGCCACCGACGAGTTTCTACAGGCTCTGCGCCAACGTTGCGACAAAACTGGGGCCGTGCTGATTCTCGACGGGGTGCAGTGTGGCTACGGTCGGTCGGGTAAGTTTTTTTCGCATCAGTTCAGCGGCATTAAAGCCGACATTATCTCAATGGCCAAGGGCATGGGCAACGGGTTTCCTATCGGTGGCATCCTGATCTCCCCCGACTTCAAAGCCAGTTACGGCCTGCTCGGCACCACCTTCGGCGGGAACCATCTTGCCTGTACTGCCGCCATTGCCGTGCTCGACATTATGCGCGACGAGAACCTGATTCAGAACGCTACTCTAATCGGCGAGTATCTCATGAATGGCATCCGGCAAATCGGTGGTTACAAAGAACTGCGCGGGCGGGGTCTGATGATCGGCATTGAGTACGATTACCCAGTCGATGCCCTCCGCAACAGCCTGCTATTTGAGCACCGGATTTTTACAGGTGTAGCTGGTAAAAACACCATCCGGTTGTTGCCTTCGCTGGCAGTAGGGCAGGAGGAAGCCGACTTGTTCCTGGAGGCTTTGAGCGTTTGTTTGGCCGAGCGGGTTTAATCCCAAAACAAGCCACGCGCCATGAACCGCATGTGTCGCTTAACTTTCCTTATGGGCTTCGTATGCACTTGGGCGAATCTTTCTGCTCAAGTGCAGCTCGTTAGTCTTCAGGGTCAGCTAGTTGACGGAAAGACGAAAGAGCCTTTGTCGTATGCGAGTTTGTACATCCGCGGGCGAAGCATTGGTACAGTAACCAATGAAAAAGGCAACTTTTTGCTGCGCGTTGATCGACCTACCCAGGCCGATACTCTTTTGATCTCGCTGCTTGGCTATCAAACACAACGTTTACCAATACTGCGCTTACTTGAACAACCGGCTGGAGCAAGATGGGAACTGCATCAGGTGGTCAACCAACTTCGGGAAGTGGCTGTTCGGCCAATAGATGCCGTGGAGTTAGTGACCAGGGCAGTCAAGCGCATACCGGACAACTATTCAGAAAAACCTATTTTGCTCACCGGTTTCTATCGGGAATGGATACGCGAGCAGGAGCTTACGTTGCTGAGCGAGGGGCAGTTGGAGGTTTATAAGGCAGGTTGCCGCAAAGGAATCAGCAATGATGCTGTTCGTTTTGTAAAGGGGCGTCGGAAGCAGCTTCCCGATTATTTCTTATCAGAAGGCGATACTTGCCGAATACCCTCTATCACGAACGGGCCGCATTTAGCGATCCTTTTGGACCTGGCTAAGCCACCTACCGACATGACTAATTTCTTGTCGGAGATTGGACCGGAAATTTATACGTTTGACTACGCAGGGATGACGGCCATCCACGACCGCGATGCCTACGAAATCACGTTCACACCAAACCTGAAGGTTGCCTGGCGGAGTACTGCCTTTTTTGCAGGGAAGCTATTAATTGATAAGGAATCGCTGGCAATTGTGCAGGCAGAGTACGATCTGTCGACGATTGGCCGTTTCCATGTGAATCGGGAATTGAGCTTGGGAAAGTTGCCCCTGCGTGTTGTGAAAAGACGTCACCTGATGAACTACCACCCTCACGATGGTCGCTACGTTCTGCATCATGTTCAGGTCGATAACGAGTACCGTTACACCGTAAAACAAGCGAAGCCCATCACAAACCGAATGGATTTTCTTGTCACAAAAACGACTTCCCAAAACGTTCAAAAGATCCCGAAAAAGGCCTCTATTGCCCTAAATCAATCGTTTAGTGAGCAGGTAATGCCTTTTGATACTGCGTTTTGGGCGAAGGAGACTATTTTGGAAGAAGTGAAGAACTGATGGACTTGACTGATTTTACTAATCAAGGAATTGCTCAACAATATGCTGGATGACACCCAGCAAATAAGGTAGAGAATGCTCTTCAAGCGAGTATCGCTGCGTAATGTCGATGTCCAGAATATTATCTTGTAGACGTAAAAAGACCCATTCGTAAGCTGTGGTGACACATCCGTAAATAACACCTTCGCCCGTACCTTTGCGGGCATTGAATACCGACGCGGCTATCATTGAAGCTCCTGCTTGTGCGAGTCCTTCCTCAACGGTTCGGTTTTTGGCTTCTACAACACAAAACACCGGAGCTTTGATATCAATACTGTGGGTCTCGGTGCTAAATAAGTAATCACAGAAACCGACTAAGCCTTTTTCAGCCTCCACATCGAAGTTATAGCCAGAAAAAACACTAATAGAGAAATTGTTAAGCCGGCGAATCTCTTTCAAGATAGGGGCAATCAAAAACTCAGATTTGGCTTTTTCGGTCAGGAGTGGAAGTGAAGCCGACTCATATAGCTCCGTAGTTAATGTTGCGCTGGCCGACACCGGACGAACGCCTACAAATAGCCGGGTTAGGTTTTGGCTAATCCCAAACTGATCTTCTAATTGAGAGATAGAAACAAAATCGCTGTAAGCCATGCACGTTTCAGTTTAAGATTCCTTCTTCCTGCTTTTCCTTTTCCTCTCGCTCTTTGCGTTTGCGGTCGCGCCGTTCCTGCCGGAGTTGACGGCGGGTTTTTACGGTGTCGCCGGGGGCCGCGTTGGCGGGAGCGTTGCCTGTTTCGGTTTGTGGCCTGACCGATTCTGATTTCTTATCATCGTCATCATCTTCGTTGTCGCTGTCGCGTTTGCCGTTGAAAAGCCGCTTGAAGAAATCGTCGATACCACCGCCTTCCTCGTCAGGTTCAGTCATCAGGCTGTCAACCTGAAAACTGTCGATGGGGGCTACCTGTTGGCGCAGCCCCTCGCGCAGTCGGACATCGTAGAAACCATATGCTCCACTATCGGGTTGGGTGAGGCCGCGTTTGGCCATGATCCGTCCAATAATCTTGAAATAACCCCGCACGTTCCGCACTTGTAAGGTACCGTCGGGGGCGAACCAATTGAGCGCGCGTTTGGGGCTGGGAATCACGAAAGCCAGAAAAATGCTCTCCCCCAAATTAAGGTCGGCGGGGGTTTTGTCGAAGTAATAACGGGCGGCCTCGCTAATACCGTAGATGTTGCGACCCCACTCGATCAGGTTGAGATAGGCCTCGTACATCCGCTCTTTCGGAACCAATCGCCCGTTTTCAATCAGCCAAACGATCAGAATCTCCTCGACCTTGCGCGAAAGAGTCTTGTTGCGATTCAGATAAACGTTTTTAACCAACTGCATGGAGATCGTGCTGGCTCCGCGCTTAAACTTTTTCTCCTTGAAATTGGTCGCAATCGACACCCGAAATGCCTTCTCGTTGAAGCCCTTATGGGTCATAAAGGTGTAGTCTTCGGAGGTCAGGATGGCGTTGCGCAGATCGGGTGAAATGGCCGACAGGGGTGTGAAATCGGGGTTTTCGGGGCCAATAATGATATCGCGAACGGGTTTGTCTTTCTCGTAGGGGGTGTACACAAACGAGTTATTGATCTTGCCCAGATCGACCCGCCCCATCCGCACAATTTTAAAATTGTCGGGCGTCAGACCAGAGCTAAACTTGACCGAATCGGGTAGGGCCTCGTCGAGTTGGAAAGCTGCATCGTACTTAAGCTTGCCCGTCACCTGCATGCCTTCGAGCGACTCGAACAGTCCTTGCGGGAACGAGTTGAACAGGGCCTGCGCGTCGAGCATGTCGGTGTGCAACTGCACTTCGTACACCTTGCCGGGACGGTCCGACGCATCAGACAGCGTATATTTCACGAAAGGCCGCGCACTCACCTGTCCCAGATACACCACCGACGAACTGTCGATACCCACGTAGTTTTCACCCACAAACACGTTAGCGTCCATCGCGGCCCGGTCGACCAGCACATCGGTGCGGGCAATAGCCGGGTGATTGATGCGCAGATTCCGTACCGAACCGGCTCCCTCCAACCGAAACTCACCCCCCGACCGATCCACGTCGTTCAGCTCGGCATGGAGGGTATCAGCCTGAAGTTTCAGGTTGTAGCGATTTTCTAAGTATTTCAATTCCAGAGGTTTACCATCGGCATAGAGTGAGAGATCGTACTCGCGGTCGGCGGGGTCGGCGGTGCCCGAAATGTGCCAGGTAGCTTCGTTGCCGTTGAGCCGGAGCGTTGAGGACACATCCTGATCGTCGATGATAGCCTGCTCGGTCAGGAGCGAGAGCCGGAGGGTGGTGTCGCGTTTGGTATCGAGCAGCCGCAGGTCGAGGTTCCGAACGTTCAGGTTGTTTGGAATTTTCGAGAGCAGCTCGTCGATCAGGTTTTCGGCTACGTCGGCCAGATCAACGCGTCGGGTGGTGGTGGTGGCTGTGGAGTCGCGTTTTTTGCGCCGGAGGGCAAAGTCAATATTCGTTATCGTGTCGCGCCGAACTACCTGAACCATACCATTTTCGAGCGTCAGGTCCGACAGAGCGATCTGCCCATAAAGCAGTGGCCACAGCCGAACGCCCACGTCGATGCGGTTGAGCCGCGCCAGACTATCGCGTTGTTCGGGAACAATACTGACGTCAGAAATAGCCAACGACGAGAGACCCGTAAACTTGGCAGAGCCAATTTTTACATCGAGTTGATAGTCGCGTTTTGCTTTTTTTGTGGCCCGGTCAATGGCCGTGCGGAGAAGTTCTTCGCGTTTGGTGTAGGCATAGCCCGCGCCGATGGCACCGAGCAAAAACAGTCCTAACAAGGTCCAGCCGGTGATTTTTAGGGCTTTACGTTGGCCAACAGTCATTCTAAGTGAGTAAATCGAGGGATCAAAGATACGGCTTGCCTACTCAACCCACAACACCAGACCTTTCAGATACCCGCCTTCGGGGTGAAACAAACTAACCGGATGATCAGCGGGTTGGCTCAAATGGTGCAATACCCGCACCTGCCGACCAGCCTCGATAGCCGCAGCCACAACGGTGTTATAAAATAACTCTCGGTCGACCACCTGCGAGCACGAAAACGTGAACAAAATGCCACCCTTCGCCACGCGTTTGAAGCCCTCGATGTTGAGCCGCTTGTATCCTTGCACGGCCCGGTGCCGCGCCGAAATGTTCTTGGCGTAGGCGGGCGGGTCGAGCACCACAATGTCGTACTCGCCCGAATGCGCCTTCAAATACGTCATTACGTCCTCGGAAATGGCTTCGTGCCGTTCGGCGGGTCCGTAAAGATCGGATTGCTTACCAACGTTCAGGGCGATGTTGCGGTTGGTGAGGTCAATGGCTTTCTGCGACACGTCGACTGAGTGGACCAGCGTGGCCCCGGCTCCCAGCGCGTACACCGAAAAACCGCCCGAATAGCAAAACGCGTTCAGCACCCGCTTACCCTGCGCGTAGCGAGCCAGCAATTGCCGATTGTCGCGTTGATCCAGAAAGAAGCCTGTTTTTTGGCCCGTCACCCAGTCGACCCAGAACGATTGACCGTTCTCATGCACCTCGTGGGGTGTTTCGACCGAGCCGATTAGGTAACCGTTCGTAACGGTCTGCCCGTAGAGGTCGGGCACGGTTTCGTGGCTTTTATCGTACACCGCCAGTAACTCCTTGCCGTATACATTTTGGAGGGCTTCGGCAATCAGGTGCCGTTCGCGGTGCATCCCGATGGAGTGAGCCTGAAACACCGCTACGCCGTTGTAATAGTCGATTATGAGACCCGAACACCCGTCGCCCTCGCCATGCACAAGCCGGTAACAATCAGTTGGCCGACCCGGAACAGGGGCAATAATGGCCTCCCGGAACTGGCGAATCTTGGTGAGCTTCCCGGTCCAGTACTGCACATCGGGCACGATCTGCTCAAACGAAAACACCCGCACGGCAATGCTGCCATCGTGGTAGTGGCCGGTAGCGAGGTAGTTGCCTTTTTTGTCGTAGACCTCAACCACGTCGCCATCAATCAAGTGGCCCTCGTATCGACTAACGGCCCCCGAAAATACCCACGGGTGATACCGGCGCAGGGCCTCGTCGCGACCCGCCTGAAGAAAAATCTTTGGTAACTGCATAGTGTTTTTTAAGACACAGAGAACCGCAGAGATAACACGGAGTTACACGGAGAAAAGTGGTTAATGAATACTAATCTCCGTGTAACTCCGTGTCGTCTTTGTGGTCCTCCGTGTCCCAATCATTCCGCGAAATTACGAAGTTTTCGCCCGCTCAATCGTAAGTTTTTAGGAGCTTTGCCTTTCTTCAATACGTTTCAACCGTTAAAACCGTATGTCGATCAATCGTCGTGATTTCCTAAAACAGACCGGAGCCTTGGCTGCCGGTGCGCTAACGCTGAGTCAATCAGCCGCTTTTGCCCATAAAAATGTGTCTGTATTTGGCTTGCAGCTTTACAGCGTTCGGGATGTGCTGCCCAAAGACCCCAAGGGCGTGATGACCCAATTGGCCCAGATGGGCTACCGCCAATTCGAGAGCTATGGTGGGGATCAGGGCTTTTTGTGGGGAATGACGCCCAAAGAAATTAAGTCATTTCTCAACGGGATCAACGTCAAGATGGTCAGCACCCATTTTGATTATGGTGGGCAACAAAACAAGCCCGACGAACTCAAAAAGAGCATCGACATGGCTGCCGAAGCCGGATTGTCGTATTTGCTGTGCCCGTACATGGGACCCCAAAAAACAATGGACGAGTGGAAGCGCATGGCCGACGGCTTCAATCGGGTAGGAGAGATCGTGAACAAGAACGGCCTCAAATTCGGCTACCACAACCATGATTATTCGTTCAAGCCACTCGACGGGCAGATCCCGCAGGAATACTTGTTGGCCAACACCGACCCGAAAAACGTAATGTTTGAACTGGACCTTTGCTGGATCGAAGCTGCTGGTCAGAATGCCGCCGAGCACCTTAAAAAGTACGGTAAACGTTACGAGCTATGCCACATTAAGGACTACAACAAGGTCGATGGCAAGGTAATTCAGAACGACATTGGTAAAGGTGTGGTCAACTACAAGCATATCGTGCATACGGCCATGCAAAACGGCATGAAATACTTCCTCGTGGAGCAGGAGCAATACCCTTCTTCGCCGATGGAAAGTATGAAAATGAACGCGGAGTATATGAAGAAGCTGAGTGTCTAAACTGTGATTCGTGTGATTTTTATGATTTTTGGTGCGATACCATCAGCGAAATCATAAAAATCACACGAATCACAGTTCGGATTTATGGGAATTTCTGAAACTGCCCGAAATCGGGTTTACGCTTTTCGAGGAAGGCGTTTTTGCCTTCTTTCGCTTCGTCGGAGAGGTAATACAGCAGGGTGGCGTCGCCCGCAAGTTGCTGGATACCAGCCTGTCCGTCGAGTTCGGCGTTGAACGATGCCTTGAGCATACGGAGCGCGATGGGGCTTTTTTCGAGCATCTTGCGGCACCACTCAATTGTCGTTTCCTCCAATTTGTCGAGGGGAACCACCTTGTTTACAAGACCCATATCGAGGGCTTCCTTCGCGTCATACTGATCACAGAGGAACCAGATTTCGCGGGCTTTTTTCTGGCCCACGACCCGCGCCAGGTAACTTGCCCCAAAACCCCCATCGAATGAACCAACCTTAGGGCCGGTTTGCCCGAAGCGAGCGTTCTCGGCGGCAATGCTCAAGTCGCAAACCACGTGTAGTACGTGACCACCCCCAATAGCGTAGCCCGCCACCATCGCCACCACCGGCTTCGGAATCCGCCGAATCTGCATTTGCAGGTCGAGCACGTTCAGTCGGGGCACCGAATCTTCGCCGATATAGCCGCCGTGGCCCCGCACCGATTGGTCGCCCCCCGAGCAAAAGGCCTCGCCACCTTCGCCGGTCAGGATTACTACGCCTACGCGCTCGTCTTGCCGGGCAAGCTCCATCGCTTCCGACATTTCCTTGACCGTCAGGGGTGTAAACGCATTGCGCTTATGAGGACGGTTGATGCTGATTTTGGCAATGCCTTCGTAGTACGAGAAAATGATCTCGTTATACTCTTTAATAACTTCCCAGGGGTAGTTGCTTGTCATGCTTCTATTGAGTGAATGAGTGAATGCGTGATTGAGTGAATAGCTACCGTATGGTTTTCGCTCATTCACTCAATCACGCATTCACTCAATAATTTCTATATCGTGATACTTCACATCCCACGTGTGGTCGGCCATCATGCGGACGGTGGCAAGGCAGCGTTCAAACGGGAACTTGCGGCCCCACTCGTGCGGGGCAACCATCGACAACACATCGGTGCCGTTTCGGCGGGTGTAGAAATGGTACGTTTGGCCAACAATCGGCTCAAAGTTCATTTGCGCGCCGTAAATGCGCTCCGATACTTCTACCCGGTGCCGAATGGCCGTGGCCTGTTCGGCCAAAAGCTGCATTTGCTGGTAGAGTTGGGCGAGTTGCAGATCGGTTTGCTCGCGCATGGCCGACACCGCCCGACCCGTAATTTTGCCCTTGTCCTCGGGCCGAATAATGGCCCCACCCGCCGAGTGTGCGTACTCCATAAGGCCGGGACTAGCGGCCACTTTCTCGGGCGCAATGGGGTTGATAATCACTTGTGCTTCTTCCATAGCTGATGCCTAAACCTCCCGTTTCGTTTCTTTGTTCGTAGGTGAGGGCATTTCGGCGCGATTCTTGACGGTTTTCCGTACATTGCGTCAAAGATACGAACTGCGTACAATCCCACAGGCTTGCCATACAGACAACTATGAATCGGAAGGTATTTTTTCAAACAGCCCTGGCCGGTATCGGGGTCATTTGCGCAGTCGGCTGCGAATCGAAAGCCGACGATATGACACCCGATAGCGACGTTCTTGATCTGACCATTCAGCTCGACGATGCCCGTTACAAAGACCTCGTTAAGCAGGGTTTTTATGTAGTCGTGGAAAACCGCGTGGTCGTGGCCCATGTACAACCCAGTCAATACGTGGCTGTGTCGCCCAAATGCACACACGAAGGCACGACGCTTGCGTACAATGCTGCCAGCAAAACGTTTGTGTGTTCTCTCGATCAATCCCGCTATGATCTGACGGGCAAGGTAGTTAACGGACCTGCTACTAAACCGCTCACGGTTTACAGCGTCGCGAACGACGAGAAAAGTAATTCGTTGCGGATTAAAGGGTGATTCTCGACGGACTCCTGCCGGTATCAAATTGGCCTGCGCCCCGAACGGACTACGAAGCGCAGGCCATGCAGTTCGCCCAACACTGGCAATCGGGGCAGACCCATTTTACCCTTCACACCTCCGGCTCGACAGGCACGCCCAAGCCCATTGCGCTCACCCGCGCACAGATGCTGGCGAGTGCCGAACTCACCGGCAAAACCTTTGACCTCCAACCGGGCGATACGGCCCTTTGTTGCCTGAACGTCGCCTATGTGGCGGGAACGATGATGCTCGTTCGGGCCATGACGTTGGGCCTAAAACTGACCCTTGGGGAGCCGTCGGGCAACCCATTGGCGGGGTTTGATCCAGCCATCACCCACTTCGATTTCCTGGCGTTTGTTCCGCTGCAACTCCAAACCATTCTGGAGCAAACACCGGACAAAACAGCTATTTTGAATCGAGCAAAGGCTATTTTGTTGGGGGGCGCAGCCACAAGCCCTGCACTGGAAATACAGCTACAGACACTAACAGCCCCCGTGTTTGCCACGTATGGCATGACTGAGACCGTCTCGCACATTGCTATTCGGCGGCTCAACGGTCCCGCTGCTACAGACTATTTCACGGCTCTGGAAGGCGTTGAATTGGGCGCTGATGAGCGGCAGTGCCTGAACATTCGGAGTGCTTCCAGTAATGGCGAAATTGTTCAAACCAACGATGTTGTGGAGTGGGCCGACAGCAAAGAAGCCCACCGGAGTTTCCGGCTGTTAGGCCGGGCCGATTCGATCATTAACACCGGGGGCGTGAAGGTGCAACCTGAGCGGGTAGAGCGCATTATCCAACAGGTTCTGGCAACGATAGGACAGGGGCCACGCCTGTTCGTGGCGGGTGTGCCCGACGACCGGTTGGGCCAACGGTTGGTGTTGGTGGCGGAGGGCGACGAAACCGTTCGGGGAGCTATCGAAGCGAGTCGCCCGGAATGGACAACCCGGATTCGCGACGAGGTAGGGCCGTATGCTGTTCCGAAAGATAGTATCTTTGCGCCCGTATTTTCGGAGACCCCCACCGGGAAAATTGACCGGAACAAGACATTAGATGTTGGATTTCAGACGCTGAATGTTACTGTTGTCTAGTGTCTGGAATCCAACATCCAATATCCTTCATCCAACGTCCCATGTTTAAAAACGCTCAAATTCGCTTCCAGACCGCCCGTTCGTTGCCGGCCCCCTACGCTTATTTCTTCACGTTGGCGGTGCGCCCCGCTTTTAAGGAATATCTGGCGGTTGACCTTCAAATTACCTACCCCGACCGCGAGGATATCGCTGACGATGAGCTACTTGCCGAAGGGTACACCCGCAACGATGACTTTAGCTGGAGCGGTCGACTGGGCAACGCCTGGCAACAGGCTATGGAAGGGCTGGTTCGCAAAACCAGGCTTGAACCGTTCAATGAAGAAGAACTGGACGAAGACGACGATTTTTGGGAAATTACTTTAACTGCCGAAGACGGCACCCAAACCGCCGGGATGCCCGACAACTACGAAGACTGGCAGTACCTGATTCAGGAGTTGATGCAGGCTACTTATGAGTCAGCGGGGCGCGAACGCCCGTTTGAACTGACCTACCTGGAATCAAACCGCGACGGCGATACGGAGGTGAAACTTACGGCTTCGTTTGCCGACCGGACCGTGAAAATCGAAACGTTACAGGGTGGTCGGTCTCAGTCGCTGCCCTGGAAACGCTTGCAACCGATCATGAGCACGATTTATAGCGTCGATTTTGAGAGCGAAGATCCCCAACTCAAACGCCCCCGGCGCGATGGTCTCTGGCTCAATCTGGGCACCGATGAGTGGTACGATGTGTCGGATTATGAAGACATTGATGGGCTGTTCAAAGGACTGATCTGAATACCCTGCCAGTGGGCGATAGACCCTGGCAGTGGTGTTGAGAGTAACCATTTCACCACTGTAAAGATCTATCGACTACTGGCAGGGTAGGCAATGACCGGCTTGGCAGAAATTAAGTGAAGAGACTTTTCTACACAGTTTGCCCATTTTCCACTAAATTTGTTTAAACTACTGAAACAGATTTTAGTGAAAACAGCCGCCCCCGGCAAGCCTGCCAAACCAAGTAAAGAAACGCCCCTTAACCGGCAATACAATCAGGTTAAAGCTAAATATCCCGGTGCCCTGCTCCTGTTTAGGGTCGGGGATTTTTACGAGACCTTCGGCGAAGATGCCATCAGGGCTAGTAAGATTTTAGGCATCACCCTCACAAAACGCAATAACGGCGGGGCCAACGAAGAGTTAGCCGGTTTTCCGCATCACTCGCTTGATAATCACCTGCCCAAGCTCGTTCGGGCGGGCGAGCGCGTGGCCATTTGCGACCAACTCGAAGACCCCGCGCAGGCCAAAGGTATTGTGCGTCGGGGCGTTACCGAACTCGTTACGCCTGGGGTTTCGTTTAACGACAACGTGCTCGACACGCGCCGAAACAACTACCTCGCGGCCGTTCATTTTGGTAAGGGCGAGGATAAATTCGGGGTGGCGTTTCTCGATATTTCGACGGGCGAATTTCTGGCGGCAGAAGGTAACGCAGCGTATATCGACAAGCTGTTGCAAAGTTTTAACCCCTCCGAAGTGCTGTATTGTAAGCGCAACCGGCAGGAGTTTGGAGCGTTGTTCGGCAATTCGCCCTCCGGCGACAAGTTTCACACGTACACCATCGAAGACTGGGCCTTCACTTACGATTTTGGGTACAATTACCTCAAGCAACATTTTCAGACTACCTCCCTCAAGGGGTTTGGCATTGAGGGCCTGCCCGACGGAATTATTTCTGCGGGTGTAATTCTGCACTACCTGAACGAGACCGAACATAAAGATCTTCAGCACATTACGCGTATCACCCGGCTCGAAGAAGATAAATACGTTTGGCTCGACCGCTTCACGATCCGCAACCTCGAACTCGTAGCTGCCCAACAGGACGGAGGGGTGCCGCTGATTCAGATTCTCGACCAATCGGTGACGCCGATGGGCGCGCGCCTGATGCGGAAATGGCTTATGTTGCCATTGAAAGAGAAATCGTTGATCGACGAGCGATTGAGCATGGTTACGCTCCTGCACGATGACACCGAATTGCTCGATGAACTCATAGGCCACCTAAAGCAAATTGGTGACCTCGAACGCCTGATTTCCAAAGTGGCCGTTCGGCGGATAAACCCGCGCGAGATGGTGCAGTTGAAACGGTCGCTCCAGCATATTTGGCCGATTAAGGAGTTGTTGATCAACGCGATGAATCAACAACCGGACTCGCCTTCGCTCAAAAAATACGCCGATCAGCTTAACCCGGTAGCTTTCCTGCTTGACCGAATCGAGGCCGAACTCCGCGACGATCCGCCGGTGCTGTCAAATCAGGGCGGCATGATTAAATCGGGCATCGACCCGGAACTTGACGAGCTACACGCGCTGGCCTTTACGGGTAAAGATTACCTGAATCAGTTGCAGGAACGCGAGATTGCCCGCACGGGTATCAGTTCGCTCAAGATCAACTTCAACAAGGTGTTCGGGTATTACCTCGAAGTGACCAACGCTCACAAAGACCGCGTGCCCGACGACTGGATTCGTAAGCAGACGCTCGTCAATGCCGAACGCTACATCACGCCTGAACTGAAGGAATACGAAGACAAAATTCTGAACGCTGAGGATCAGATTTCTGCCATTGAGTCGCGGATGTACACCGAACTGGTGCAAGCTGCTGGCGAATATGTCGGGGCCATTCAGCAGAACGCCCGCGTAGTGTCGGTGCTCGACGTACTGTCGTCGTTTGCGCGGGTGGCCCTGCGAAACAAGTACGTGCGCCCCACGATTAATGAGGGCAAAGCTCTTAGTATCAAGGACGGGCGGCACGCCGTTATTGAGCAGCAACTGCCCCCCGGCGAACCCTATGTCCCGAATGATGTGTATCTGGACGACGAAACGCAGCAGATTATCATCATCACCGGCCCCAACATGGCGGGTAAGTCGGCCCTGTTGCGGCAGGTAGCCCTGATCGTGCTGATGGCGCAGGCGGGAAGTTTTGTACCCGCGTCGGGGGCCGAAATTGGGTTGGTCGACAAGATTTTCACGCGGGTTGGGGCCTCGGATAACCTCTCGCGGGGCGAAAGCACGTTTATGGTCGAGATGACCGAGACTGCGAGTATCCTGAACAACCTGAGCGAACGCAGCCTGGTGCTGATGGACGAAATTGGGCGGGGTACAAGTACCTACGACGGTGTGTCGATTGCCTGGGCCATCACCGAGTTTCTACACAACTCGTTGGATTGCCGCCCCAAAACGCTCTTTGCGACCCACTACCATGAATTGAACGATTTGGCTACTGACAATCCGCGCATTCGTAATTTCAACGTGTCGGTGAAGGAGTTGGGCAACAAAGTGATTTTTCTGCGCAAACTGAAAGAAGGCGGTTCTGAACACTCGTTTGGTATTCACGTAGCGCAAATGGCCGGAATGCCGCCCTCGGTCGTGAGTCGGGCAGGGCAAATCCTGAAACAACTCGAAGCCTCGCACAGCCGCGAGGGCAACAAAGAGGCCATCCGCGAAGCCGGTGGTCAGGAGCGCGAATTGGCCCTCCGCATCATCGAATCGGGCGATCCCCGCTCCGAGGCCATCAAGGAAAAGCTCAAAGGCATCGACATCAACCGACTGACGCCTATTGAAGCGTTGCTGAAATTGAGCGAGTTAGCACGATTGGTGGAATAATGGAGTTATTTTCATGCTCCCCGCATCTAAGCCCTGTAGGGGCGTCATGTCAATAGGAAAAAAGTGTGCATTGATTAGTATATAGCCCCATCGGGGCGACATGTAAAAGGACAACTTCGCTACATGCCGCCCCGATGGGGCTACTTTTACAAAGGGTATTTCGATTCTACTAACATGACACTCCTACGGAGTTGTAAAGTCAACATAATATCAGCTTTCTCAAACCGGCACCTGATTATTCTTTTCCGCAGCCTCATCAGTAAGCGAGGCTAAGACAGACCGACTCATAGGCGTTTCTTTACTGGCTCCTATAGCCCGTTGGTTGCCTGCGATACTGGGGTCGGGGAGAAGATCGTTGATGATGGTGAGCGTTTCGGCCATGAGGTTAGGCGATAAGCCTTGTAAAAAGGTGCCAAGCTTAGCTGTAAATGTCACAATGCGCTCGGCTTCACCGTGTTGACAGGCGTCGATAATTTGGGCCGCACAGTCTTCGGCACTCGTAGTCAGGCCCGGCAACGAATCGCCAATCTTGAACCAGGCATATTCCTTTTCGTGCTGCCCCTTCACGTAGGCATTGCGGGGGCTACCCGTGCGGATGAGACCGGGGCAAATGGTGGTCACGTAAATACCATCCTTTTTCAACTCGGCCCGGATGCTTTCGGAGAAGCCGACCAACGCAAATTTGCTCGTTACGTAGGGCGACAGGTGTGGGGCTGCAACCTTGCCCCCAAACGATGCCACGTTGACAATACGCCCCGCCCGCCGACTCCGCATATCGGGCAACACGGCCTGAATCATGTGGTAAGCGGCCCAGAAATTGGTGTCGAGCGCATCCCGAAAATCGTCTTCGGTGGTATTGTCAAACGGCGTTACCATGATAACGCCCGCGTTGTTGATGAGCACATCGACAGGACCAAGCTCCAGGCGGGTTGCCGAAACGAATCGCTCGATGTCTTCTTTTTTGGTCAGGTCGCACTCGTGTGTAAACACGCAAGTGCCCAGTTGCTCCAGTTCCGACTTAGCACGGTCAAGCTCGTAAGGGTCGCGGGCGCAAATGGCTAAATTTGCTCCTTTCTGGGCTAACTGACGAGCCAATACAAGACCAAGTCCGCGTGAACCGCCTGTTATAATTATGGTTTTACCGCTAAAGTCAATGTTGCGGCTGTTCCGTAGGATAGCCCGCGTAGCCAAAACAGCTCCCAAGCCCGCGAGGCCCCATAGCCAGGCTGAATTATTCGTTGATGACGCCATACAATTGAGTCGATAATCTATAAACTCAACAGAAGTAGATAGCTAATGTTTTGTTTTCTATGTTGGCGGTTTGCTAAGTTTATCTAGGGCATAGATAGTGATTGACGTTATATTTGTCGGGTAACGAAATGACCCATTCATGAAACACTATATCTGTATTTTACTCGGCTTTGTGGCGTTTACAGCTCAGGCACAGAATCCCATTCCCAGTCGGGTAGGCAGTGGACTCGACGCTGGATTTGCCTTCAAAAAAGACAACTATGTGCCTGCACTCACGTATTTTCAGCTCCTTAACATTGGGGGACGAAAGCGGCTGGTATCTGTTGGCTGGACGGCTCGCCTGGCCAAGTTTCACGGCGATAACCTGAATTTTTACACCGCTCCGGCCAACCTCACCCGTGGGGCAACTGGCTTCGACGCCCTGGGCCCCGCGCTAAAAGCAACCAATATTGATACGGTTCGATTTGATTACGTGACCAACACATCCATCAATTTCGGTGTGCGGGCCGAGGTTCATCTGGGGCCGGTCGATCTGGGGGGCAGTGCCGATGTATTTGGGCTGGCGTTTGGCAAAACGCGCGTCGGGCGGGTCATTTCGTCGTCGGGAAGATACACTACTGCAGGGCCTAATGGCGACACAACGTATACGTTCACAGGTGATCGTCGGTTCCAACGATTCCGGCCAACCGGCGTGAATGTCCGGCTCCTGGGCGACAACGATATTGGAAATCTGGCTGCCGAACTATACGCTCGTGTACGCATTAATCAACGCTTGGCCATCAAGGCGGGCTATCAATGGCAAACGGCCGAGATGTACATTCGTGATCGGGATATTCGGCCTACTGATGGCAACAGACGCTATCGGCACCGCGTCGGAATGCCGTTCGTAGCTGTAACCCTGCCGTTTTTCAATTGAACGGTCCGCCGTTGCGGGCCATTCATTCCACAGGCTTCAAATCGAAATACGTTTCGTAGATGGCCTTACCCACTTCGTTGCCTTTGATCTGAAACTGATCGAGATACTTGTGCAGGCCCCGACTTACGATGTCGGTGGTTTCGGTAAATTCAAGTTCGGCCCGGAGCTTGCTCATGGCTCGTTCGGCGGGGTTGGTGTGGCCGTTGGCTGCGTTGTTGCACGAAATTTCGTACAGCGATAACTCCGCCTGCCTGATGCAGTGGGCTACCGACCGAGGAAATAACTTGTCCAGAATCAGGAAGTTAATGATATTTTCGGGCAACAATTGTCGATGTTGCTGCCGGTACATGTTGTAAGCCGACACCGACTTCAGCACCGATGTCCAGATCATCAAATCGAGCGTTGAACCATCTTCATCTTCAGAAAAAAGGGTAAAATATTTCACGTCCAGAAAGCGTGAGGTTTTATCGGCCCGCTCCTGAAATCGCCCCAATCGCCCAAAATGCCACGCTTCGTTGCGGGTGATAGTGGCGTCGATAACGCCGTAAAATAGCTGGGTTCCATTGCGCACGTCGGCCAGAAAATCCTGCATCCGGCTTTGCGGCCAATCGGCGTGTTGTTGACCCGCATCGCGCACCATCAGGTACAACTGGTTCAGGTTTTCCCACATTTCTTTTGATATGGTTTCGCGTACCGTACGGGCGTTCTCGCGGGCGTTGCTCAACGACGACACAATGGAGTTCGGGTTCCGTTTGTCGAAGGTCAGAAACTCGATGACGTTGTCTGCTGAAGGTTCTGTGAAATACTTGTAAAACAGATAGTTATCGGCAGTGGCAATTAAAAGCGGTTCCCATTGCTGGGTGATATTGGGAGGCAGGTCGAGAGCCAGATTGAAGTTGACGCTCATGAAGCGAGCGTAATTTTCGGCCCGCTCCACATAGCGGTTCATCCAGTAAATCGAGTTGGCAACGCGGGATAGCATATATCAATAAGCGAATGAGTGAATTAGTGATTGAGTGAATGCTTAAGCCAATTTGCTCATTCATCTTGAACACTACAAATTCAAGCAAAGAAAGCAGAAAAAGAAAGCTTTTCAGCATTCACTTAATCACTAATTCACTCATTCGCTCATTGGACCTAGGCCCAGACCTTTGTGCCTTCGGTGCAGTTGCGGCACATGTCGATTTCGGAACGGGAGCGCAGGAGGGTTTGGCGGAAGTCGTTGTAGGCCGGGCTTTGCCAGAGTTCGCGGAACGACTGCTGTTGGAGGTCGCCCATGCGGTGGTGAGCGTCTTTATCGAAACAGCAGGGAACCACCAGCCCATCCCAGGTGATGACGCATGAGTGCCACATTTTCCAGCAGTGGTCGCCAAAACCATTTTTGATCGCGTAGGTCCCGTCGGACTGAGGAGCGTAACGACTGTACTCATCGAGGGTGGGAATGAGCGCATTACCCTGTTCGTACTCGTAAATCTGGGCGGTTTTAAGGGCCACCTCGTCAACGCCAAGCGAACGGGCAAGTTGCTTGACCTCGGCAATTTGATGCTCGTTGGGGCGTACTACCAGAAACTGAAACACCACATGGGGCGTACGCGATTTTAAGGCCTGTTTCCACTTCACAATGTTGCGCGTGCCTTCCAGAACCTTTTCCAGTTTGCCCCCTACCCGGTATTGCTCATACACGTCCTGCGTGGTGCCGTCGATGCTGATAATCAGCCGATCTAATCCCGACTCGACAGTTTTTTGGGCGTTAGCATCAGTTAAATAATGAGCGTTGGTGCTGGTTGCCGTGTAGATGTTACGGTCTGTCGCGTACCGAACCAGATCCAGAAACTGCGGGTGCAGATATGGTTCACCTTGAAAATAGAAAATCAAATAGAGCAGGGTTTCGTGTAGTTCGTCGATGGTGCGTTTGTATAATTCCTCACCTAACATACCCGTGGGCCGCGTGAACGAGCGTAGGCCGCTTGGGCACTCAGGGCAGCGCAGGTTGCACGAAGTAGTCGGCTCGAACGAGACTGACATCGGTAGGCCCCAAGCTTCGGCCCGGCCCGTTTGCCGGGCGAATCCACGCCGGGAACGGTAGTAGCTCCACAGCACCTTGAGCGCATTCGCTGTGCGCTTGGGGGTTAGCTTCGAGAAGAAGTTGAGGCCGTCGCGGAGGTTGCCTGCCAGAAAATCGCTGTTCACCGAAAAAGTTATTTCAAATTAGTTGACACACCATCAAGTGCTCTCAGATAGGATTCGGGGGTCATTACCGACAAACTGCTCCATTTATAGTCTTTGGTATTTCGCGTAATAATGACTTCAATATCCCGTTCGCTTTGAGCTGCAAAGTTTTGTAAGGCATCTTCAAAGTCAGTAAATGTTGAGTTTAGAGCAGTCAAAACGGTTTCTTTGTCTATGACCGCTACTGCAACAATCGTTAATAGGGTTTTTAGGCTCCCAATCACTTTCTCGTGTTTCGCCGTTTTGCGTAGTAGATAATAAACATTGCTAATCAGTACGGGTGTTATGAATCCTCTAACCACTCCTCGTTCACAGAGGCTCAAAATTTTAGAGGCATCTTCCGCGAAAGGTTCTCTGTCGAAAAAGAAGTCAAGAACGACGTCCGTATCAATGAGAATTTTTTCCATCACAAATACTTTTCGGATAAACGATCAGCAAGTTCGTTTTTATAGTCAATCTTCTCAGAGAGTTTAAACGAGCCTCGCAGTGATTTAACCGTTGGCGTCAGTTCGTCTTTTTCGATTGTCGTCTCCCTGATTAAGGCTTTTAGATAATTCTCAATCAAATCAGACAAACTTCTTTCTCTCTTTCGAGCATACTTTTTGGCCTCTTCGATAACTGAGTGTTCTATCGTCAGGGTAAGTTTCGTATTCATTTTACGCTGTGTTTAAGCAAATATACGGAAGCGCATTACTAATACGTATTTATTTTTTAAATTTTATACGTGGCTTAGCCAACTTTCAGTTTATAAACCCGGCAGTTTCCTTCCTCAAAGGTCAAATACCCCGCAGGCATGCCCTTGATGGCGTCGGGGGGCGTTTTGGTCATACCCGCCACGAACCCATATTCGGGGGCTTCGGTGTGGGTCCAGGCGATGTGATCGGCCCGGCCCGGCTCCACGATCCAGCGCACGGCCTTGCCTGCAATGCCCGACCAAATACTCTCGGCAAACGTACGGATGCGACTGATGGCCTCGAACTGCTCGGCGTTTTCACCCCATTGATACGGCCCGTGGGTTACCTTGTCGATCTCCCCATCGTCGTTGATCTGAAACACGTACAACTTGGTGTATTCCTCGTTGGCTCCGCGCTGGTGGTGTAGGTTGCGCACCTCAAACCCAAGCGACACGTAACTCGGCATGTCGGTCAGGAACAGGGCCACAAAATAGCGGAATAGGTTGCCAGTCCGGTAAAACTCGTCGAATCGGGGGTCGTCTTTGTCGGCGGTGATAACCGTGAAGTTGGGCGCGAATCGGCGCGTTCGTAGCCACTCGTCGTAGTCGCTGAATCGTTTCTGAAACAGGGGCGTCCCCACCACACACGACTGAATGTCGCCCAGGGTCGAGTCGGCGTCGATGGCTTCGAGGTGGTCGGGTTCGTTGCCGTAGGCCATCGTGTTGGGCGGGGCCAGAAACGTCTCGGCAAAGAACGCAAAGTGCGGCACGCCCTGCCGTTGCACGTAATGTTTCACGGCCCGCAGCGGGTCATAAAAATCGCCCGGATTGGCAGGCACGCCAGATGCCCGCAGTTGAACGTGGGCCATATCGCCCCGCATGAAATCGAAGTTGTAGCTCCGCTGACAGGCTAAATACCGCTCGTTCAGGTAGGTCCAGGCGGGCGTGTTGGGCTGCTCAAAATCCAGCTCCCAGTTCAGGTTGTCCTCTTTTGTGTGATAAAACTTGTACCGGGTAAGTGGGCCAAACACCCGCGACATGGGTTCGGGCCGGTTGAAGCCATATTGATACCAGATTTGGCCATATTCGTCGGTCACGTACTCATCGGGCACTATATGTAACCCCCGGTAGGGTGGGGCCATTGTCATCGGAAGGGTCTCAAAGCCCTGTGCCGTGAGGTGGCTAATGAGTTTAAGCCGACGGATGAGCCGCCCGGTGTAGTCGCCCGCCGGTCCGAACAAGATCGAGTGGCGTTGCTCGTCGGTTAGCAGGGGAATATTCGAGCCGAAGAACACCTCCTTCGTAAACGACAACGGTGTGCCATCGGCGGCTCCTTTTTGCTTCAGAAATTGCCAGATCACCTCTTCGACATGCCGATAGACATTCTCGGTGTGATCGACGAGCCGGAACCCCTCGCGATGCACCCACTCAAACAAATCGGGGTGAACCAGAGCCATTTCGGAGAATCGGTCGGTGTGCGGGATCACGTCCATGCCCACGGTTCGTCCGAGCGCGTGGAGCAGGTTTACGGTCACTTTTAACTGCTTCTCGACCGTGTCGAGCGCGGGCACGAACCGGGCCAAATCAATACTAAAAAATTCGGGGTTGATCTGCCAGCTAACCATCCCGTAGAGGCTGCCCACTACGCCCGGTTCCCAAACGGGCAGCAGGTGAATGCTGTCGTGGCAGGCGGGCAGTGTGAGCGTATAATTGACCACGTTCCAAAACGAACCCACTGTGCGGACGTTAACGCCCACCATGTTTGCCTTCTTCAGCCAGGTGCTGTTGGGTTCGGCAACGGCAGGGCTGGGGACTGTCTCGTTCGGGTCGAGTGCTTGTTTAAGTTTGTCATTACCCAGCCGTTTGTGCAGAATTTCGAGCGTTTGGTAAACCGAGAAATTAACGGCGGTTTGTGGCAACAGGCCCGTAACGTACGACCGCTGCCCCGACTGGAACTGGTCGAGGTGGGCCGTAAAGTGTTGTTGCCAGTTGGCTTGCAGAGTGGGTATTGAGGTAGGCATAATGACAAAGATAAACACGCGGGCGTATCTTTGGCCGTTTGTTTACTCGTTTTTCCGATGACGCACTCGTTTCGTTTTTTCCATCCCTTACGGGTTCGATGGTCCGAGGTCGATCCGTATCAGGTTGTGTTCAATGGTCATTACCTGAACTACTTCGATGTGGGTATCACCGAATATTTCCGGCATCTGGGCCTACGTTTCTCTGATCCGGCAGCAATTGGGGGTGAGTTCTACGTCCGCAAAGCCACGCTCGACTACCACGCCCCTGCTCTGTTCGACGATGAGTTACGTATTGGCGTTCGGGTGGGGCGCATCGGCACAAGCAGCATCCAGTTTGAGTTAGCCATTTTCCGAGCAGATCAGCTATTGGTGTCGGGTGAAATTATTTACGTCAACACGGACCCTGCCACGCGCACGCCCGCGTCGGTTTCGGCGGTTGTGCGTGAGAAGGTTGGCGCGTTTGAGTGGCAATAAATTCACCGCCCCATCGTAGCCCGCCCCAGGAAGATTTCGTCGCCTTTTAGGTTCACCTGACTGTAGAACCGATAGCCGTTTTGCACATACCGGACCAGTACACTTGTTTGCTCCGTTGGGCGCGCGTAGGGCATGGTAGCACTAACCAAAATCTGATCGCCGTTGACAATGGCCCGTACAAACGGCAACGAGCGGGTTTTAAGCTGATTGGCATTGTGGTTGTACCACGTACGGCCTCCGTCAAACGAACATTCAGTATTCTGGTTCAGATAGGTCTCACGGCCATTGAACAGGTCGCCGTGGTGTTTAAACAATCGCCAAAGACCATGCAGGTAGTGCTCGTAACAGGCGTAATTTCGGTCGTTGCCTAAACCTTGCTGGCCGGGGTCGGTGGGGGAGGGCTGATCGGGAAGGAGCCGGTTATGATCGTCCCAAAACAACGCACCGTAAGCACCTGTAAACCAGTAAAACACCCCCATACCCTCCGCAATGGCAGGCGGGGCGGGATTTGAGGCTTTCGCGCTATTCGGGAAATCGCCGTTTTGGGTGTTGAATAACCATTGCCAGGCCATCCGGCGTTTGGTGGTCAGGGCCATATTTACTTCCTGCTCGCCCAACAACGCGGCCAGCCAATGCCGGGCATCATCGGCGTTATGGCGAATGCTGTAATCAAGTTCGGGATAGAGGTAATACGTGCCGGGCATGGCCAGATCCATGTAGTCGGCGAAGGATTTGCCAACGATCTCGTCGGGCATACCACGTTGCCGACTGTTGCTGGTGTGTGCTGCCGGTTTGTTCCAGAGCCACTCGGCCCCGGTGGTGTAGTCCGATGCCCGCGAATAGCCAAAACTGTTATGCGGCACGGGCGTAATGGACCCCAGTTGGGTGTACGACATGGCGTTTTCTTTCACCGTTTTGGACAACATCACGTACAAATTGGCGTGTTCCTGCTGATTGCCTGCTGAGGTGCCATCGTTTTCGATGTCGAAAATCACAAATCCGTTCGTGTTCTTCATGCCACCATTCGGGCAGTCGTTGTAGTTAACACACTGCCCCTGTAGCTCGGTGCCTGCCTGATACACCGTCCGACGGGCCTGCCGGTCCCGGTCCGACCGTCGATACCAGGTCTCGCGGGCCTGCTCGCTATTGCGTGCCCAACCCAACCCGAATGCCTCCTGCGTGAAGTAGTTTTGATACAGCGTTAGCGAGCGTTGACTCGGCTTCAGACGACTCGTCCAGTTACGAGGGGGAAACCCCTCCGTCCAGACTTCTTTACCGGCCACCATCCGGGTTTGGTCGATGGCCGAAAACCCCCGCTGAAACAACTTATCCCAGGCGTAATCGACATGCAGATTGCGCCCTGCCGCCGAGAAAATGAGGGCTTTTGTTGAGGGCAATTGAAAATCACCTACCACATCGACGTTCCAGAACCCCTTGCGCGTAGTGGGCCGGAAACTGGCGCGGGGCGTAGGAATTAAGGGCGTTAGTTTAGGCAACGGCTGTTGCATAACCAACCCGACGGCTGCTGGTGCCCCTCGCTCGCTTTGTTTGAAGAAGAAAAAACCGCCCAGCATAGCGGCAAAGGCGGTAGTGAGTAGGGCGATCTTCATAAACTATTCGTCAATATATCGCTTCGTAATGGGCTGATACGAGTCAATGCGTCGGTCGCGGAAATAGGGCCACGTAGTTCGGTAGCGGTCCGACTGATCGAGGTCTATCTCCTGCACATGCACTACCTCCTCCTCATGCGGAGCCAGATACAACAACGAACCAAACGCGTTGGTCACAAATGAGCCACCCCAAAACTGCTGATCGGCCTCGCGCCCGACCCGGTTCACCGATACCACCGGCACCCCGTTGGCAATGGCGTGGCTCCGCTGAATCGTTTGCCAGGCACTGTATTGCTCGTCGTTTGCTTTGGGGTCGGTTTCGTTCGTATCCCAGCCGATAGCGGTCGGGTAAAACAACACCTCGGCTCCCATCAGCGACGTAATCCGGGCTGCTTCGGGATACCATTGGTCCCAACAGATCAGCACCCCTATCTTGGCCACTTTCGTGTCGAACACCTTGTAGCCCAAATCGCCCGGAGTGAAATAGAATTTTTCGTAATAACCCGGATCGTCGGGGATGTGCATCTTGCGGTACTTGCCCAGATAGGTTCCATCGGCGTCGAGTACGGCGGTGGTGTTGTGGTAAAGACCCTGCGCCCGTTTCTCGAACAGGGAGGCAATCACGACCACATTGCAGGCCTTTGCCACCTCGGCCATTCGCTCGGTGGTGGGGCCGGGAATGGCCTCGGCCAAACTAAAATTATGGTGATCTTCAACGTCGCAGAAGTACAGCGACCGAAATAGCTCCTGCAAACAAACGATCTGTGCGCCCTTCTGTGCGGCCTCGCGAATGCCCGCAATGGCCTTCTGTATGTTGGCTTCGGTATCTGCCGAACAGGCCATCTGAACCAGGCCAATGTTTATCTTTCTCGCCATAATCAATGTGGATTGGAACGCGGATGATGCGGGTGCTACGCAGCGCGGATTCACACGGATTTTTTAAATTAGTGAAAATTCGCGCTGCGTAGCACCCGCGTCATCCGCGTTCCAATCAATTTCAGAACGGTAGTTTCCCTAAATCAACATTCCCGCCGGTTAAAATGATTCCGACTTTCTGACCCACAAACTGGTCTCTATGTTTCAAAACGACGGCCAACGGGACCGCGCACGAAGGTTCAATAATGATTTTCATCCGCTCCCAAACCAGTCGCATGGCCGCGATAATCTCCGGGTCCGACACCGTCTTGATGGCCGTAACATGCTGACGAATAATTGCCAATGTACGGTCGCTGAGGTTCGTCAATAAGCCATCGGCGATTGTATTGATGTACGGAGCCGACTCCACACGCCCACTCGCGAACGACAGCACAGCATCGGCGGCTCCTTCGGGTTCGCCCGCCATGACCTTCGTAGTCGGTGAGAAAAAGTGGCTCGACAAGGCCGTACCGCTCAACAAACCACCCCCACCCACCGGGGCCAGAATCCAGTCGAATGCCCGGTCGATGCCCGCATCTTCAATTAATTCTTTGGCCGCTGTGGCTTGTCCGGCAATCACCCGGTCGTCGTCGAAGGGGTGAACGAGGGCGGCCCCGGTGCGGGCAATCACATCCCGCACGCCCTGTTCGCGGGCTACCAAAATGGGTTCGCACTCGATTACCTCGGCACCGTAGTCGCGCACGGCGTCTTTCTTCACCTGCGGGGCCGTGCTGGGCATCACAATGTACGCCCTGACGTTTACCTGCTTGGCGGCATAGGCAATGGCCTGCGCATGGTTGCCCGACGAATGCGTAACGATGCCCGCCCGGCGTTCGTCGGGCGAAAGCTGCAACACGGCGTTGAGGCCCCCACGGGCTTTAAAGGCCCCTATTTTCTGGAAGTTCTCGCACTTAAAATGAATCTCGGCACCTGCAAGCGCGTCGATTGTTCGGTTGGTCAGAACGGGTGTCCGGTGAATGTACGAGCGAATCCGGTCGTGTGCGGCCTGAATGGTTTGGGCGTTCATACTAAAAATTATACCGTAACCCCAGCCCCGACTGCACGTTCATAAACAGTGGAGCGGGCAGAACTTCCACGTATAGACCTGTCTCCAGAAAAACAGAGAATGGTTTGTCTGGAACGAAATACTCAACTCCTGCCACTGCTGATCCGCCGAGGGAGATTTCTGCAATATAGTCCGTTCGCTGACCGCGCAAGTTATCGGGGTAATACCGCCGACGGTTTACTTGCCCCCCAAAGCCGTAATGCGCCCGGAACGTGTCTTTGCCAAACAAACGGGCGTGCCACAAATAATGACCTTGTAAGGTCCAGCCTATACTTTGGTAGCGGCCCTGTCGGTATTCGCGGTTATTACCATACAGGCCGCCGTACGTTCCGAAATTAATATCGAACGCGTGCGTATCGCGGAAGTATTTGCGAACATTAACGCCCGACGGTTCGCCTAGCCGAAAACCAACGGCCCAGTTGTTGTATTGAGCGAAAACGCTACTCACCGGGGCTAATCCCAGGAGCACGAGGGTACTACACAGAAGCAGTTTACGAACAGAGAGTTGCATAAAAGCACAGGGTTAATCAGGAGTAACAAGACCCCGGTACAGTGTTAATGGTAGGTAAATTAGTGAGTTAATGCGTCGGCGTTAACCGACAAACGTGCTGAGTTGGCATACTGTTGCAAATGGGCCAAAAGTACCTCGTTTTCGGGCCGGGTTCCGACCGAAATACGCAGGCATCCCGCGCAAAGCATAACCTTCGAGCGGTCGCGCACAATAACCTGTTTGTTGATAAGGTACTCGAAAATAGCCTTCGCATCTGTAAAACGCACCAGCACAAAATTGGCGTCGGTGGGATATACCTGTTCAACGATGGAGAGAGGACGTAGCTGCTCAACCAAAACGGCTCGTTCGGCCAGGATCTCGGCGACCATTGCGTCTTTTTGTGCTACATTGTCGAGAGCTTCCAGACCCAGAGCCTGCGTAGGGGCCGAAATATTGTAGGGTGGCTTAATCTTGTTCAACACCCGAACAATCTCTTCCGACGCAAAACACATGCCCAACCGAAGTGCAGCTAATCCCCAGGCTTTCGAAAACGTTTGCAGGACGATCAGGTTCGGGTAGCGGTCGAGTTCCGTGGTCCACGATGGCCCCTGAGCGAAGTCGATATAGGCTTCGTCGACAACCACAACCGCGTGGGTTGCCGCTTCAATCACCTGCCGAATCGCGCCGGAGTCAAGCTGATTACCCGACGGATTGTTGGGCGAACAAAGCCAGATAATTTTGGTTGTTGGCTCAATAGCTGCGATTACGGCCTCGACGTCGAGATGGAAATCGGGGGTCAACGGCACCTTGATAAGCCGAACGTCGTTGATCGTAGCCGATACCTCATACATGCCGTAGGTGGGGGGCAGGATCAGAATAGAGTCGGTTTGGCCGGGGGTACAGGTGGCCCGAATGAGCAGGTCGATGGGTTCGTCGGAGCCGTTGCCCAGGAAAATCTGGCCGGGACGCACGCCCTTGATGGGTGCCAGACGTTCTTTAATCGCCGATTGATAGGGGTCGGGGTAGCGGTTATACTGCCCGGGGCTGGTAGTTGAAGCCCGGAGTGCCGAACCGAGTGGATTTTCGTTGGCGTCAAGAAAAACACCTTCCTTACCCGTGTACTCGTCACGAGCCGACGAGTAAGGAGAGAGCGTTAAAATATGAGGCCGTAATAAATTGGCAAATTGAAATGTACGCATTCGTCAGTCAGTCGTTGACGCAAAGATACCGCCCAAGACCGTTCTGACCAATTCGGTTTTGGCTCGTTGTGGATGGGCCTACTCGTACCAACCCCCGCCAATATCAACGCCAAGCTTGATGCCGATGTACGAGTTTTGCGACTTTGCGGCTGCGGCAGTCGTGTTGTTTAGATTGACGGTGTACTTGGTCGAAGGCACGTAATTGTACTCAGCCGCCACGTTCAGGTGACCGTATTTGAAACCAACCCGACCCATTGCACCAAGTTTACGAGATGCTTCGAGGTCGACGTTTGAGTTACTGCCTCCACCGACGCCCCCCGTTGAGTACAAACCCACGCCAACCCCAGCGTAGGGCCGAAATTGCGAAACGGTGAAGAAGTAGTTGCCCGTCAACACATACGAACCGGCAAGCTTAATTTCGGCACCATCCAACTCACCATTTACTTCTACCGCGCGGCCCATAATAGCCCCCTCCATCCGCAAACCTACTTCCAGTTGGTCGTTCAGGCTGTATTTGGGTTCTACGGCGAACAAAATACCCCCTGACGAGCCAGCCCCGCCTGGTTTCGCGAAGCCAAGTGACGTGTTCACTTTAAATGGTTTGAAATCCTGGGCAGTAGCTCCAAAGGCCAGCAAACCCAGCACGAGTGTGAATACTCTTTTCATAAAAAAGAATGGTTAGATAATGAATGGATTGTACGATAAATCTCATGCCGTTCATGAGTTCAACGGCAAAGATAGTTTTTATACGGATATGTCAAATTGTTTATTAATGTATCGTCGATTTAATACCAGCCGCCACCAATATCGAACCCAATACGGACACCGAGATACGAGTTGAATGACTTCGCCGTGGCCGTTTTGGCGGGCGCAACATCCATTAGATACTTGCTTGTTGGAACAATATTATAATCGAGGCCAAAGTTAAAATGATCGTATTTGAAACCAGCTCGAACCATGCCACCCGGTTTGTGCGAAGCCGACAGGAGAATACTCTGATCTTCGCCGAGACGCATGCCCCCCGTTCGGAAAAACCCAACGCCAAGTCCGGCATACGGTCGAAAATCGGTTGTGGTGAAGAGGTAAGTGCCTGTTAGAACGTAAGAGCCTGAAAACTGAAGGCGTGTCTCGGAGGCCCAGTTGAGTAGTTCCAGCGTACGACCCATAATGGCACCTTCGATGCGAAGACCGATATCGAGATGATCCGAAAGACCGTATTTCGGCTCAACGCCAATTAACACCCCCCCTGCCGACGTAGAACGGGCGGGGCGGGCATACCCGATGGATGTATTAACTTTGAACGGTTTAAACTCTTGAGCAACGCACAGTACCGACCACAGGCAACAAATTAGCGTAAAAAAAAGCTTCATAAACGGGCATTAGAGAGGATGTTGAGCAAACTTTGTTGAGGGGCTAAAAAGCTCTTTGACTACCTGCTCCCTTTTTAGACGCATAAAACTCCGTTTAGGCATGAATTTCTTTTGGTTTTTGTTGTCTGATAGCTACTAGATAGATACATAAATGATACTCGACCATATTGCCATAAACGACTTTTTGCCGACCCCGAAGTACGTACAGATTTACAACTCGATTGTGTCGGGTATCGAAAACCATGACATCGTTCCCGGCGAGAAGCTACCGTCAATTTATGAGCTTTGCGCTCATTTCGATGTCGCGAAAGGCACCGTTGAAAAGGCGTATGATTTGCTCAAAGAGAACGAAATAATTCAATCGGTGCAGGGTAAGGGGTATTATATTAACCACACCCGGTTGGGCCGAAACCTGAAAATTCTGCTCCTGTTCAACAAGCTCAGTGCCCACAAAAAAATGATTTATGATGCGTTTGTCGAGCGGCTTGGAACCGACGCGAGCATTGACTTCTATATCTACAATAATGATTACAAGCAGTTTGCGGACCTGCTCGAACGACATAATCAGGGCTACACGCACTACGTGGTGATTGCCCATTTCTACGACCGCGACGAGCAGGCCGTTCGGTTGATCGACCGGTTGCCCAAACACAAATTAGTGGTGCTCGATAAGCTGGTGGAGGGCGTAACCGGCAACTACTCGGCGGTGTATCAGAACTTCGAAAAAGACCTGATGTCGGCGTTGGGCGAGGCCCTGCCCTTACTCCGAAAATACACCACGTTAAATATTCTATTTCCCGTTAACACGTACCTGCCTCGTGCTATTTTGAGTGGGTTTTACCGGTTTTGCTACGAGCATCGGTTCGAGGGACGTGTGCTGCCCGATATGGAGAAAGAGGAAGTCAAAGCGGGGTATGCCTATATCAATCTGATGGAGGAAGACCTCTATTCCGTCATAAAAAAAATCAAAGAAACTGACTTTCAGGTAGGAGAGGAGGTTGGTATTCTGTCGTATAACGAAACACTGTTGAAAGAACTGTTGCTCGATGGCATCACCGTGATGTCGACCGATTTTGCGGGTATGGGTTATACGGCTGCCGAACTTGTACTGGGTAACACGCCCCAACACATAGAAAATCCGTTTCGGTTGATTGTCAGAAAATCGCTTTAACAGCGAGCAGATAACAATGAACAGATAACAGTGAGCAGTGAACAGATAACAGCCAACAGCTAGGAATCTGCTTACTGTTATCTGTTATCTGTTCACTGTTCACTGCTCACTGTTTTTTCCCCTTCACCGTTTCAACATTTTTCATCTTGGCGTCCATATCGGTGAGGGCGGTGGTTTGGTCGGTCTTGTTTGTGGCAACGTCTTTTGTGAGTTGCTCAAGTTCCTTGGCGTTTTCGTCGATGTTTTTAAGCAGCTTTTCTTTCTCACGTTTGTTTCGCTCGATATCACGTTGGAGACGCTCGCCTTTCTGCACCATCTTCTGGTGGTTTTTCTGTGACTCGCTCAAAGCGTCTTCGGCCCCCCGAACCGTTGCGTTATAGACGGCTTTGGTGGCAAAATCCTTCAGGAATGTCTCGGCGGCCGCATACGCAGCATCCCCCGATTTTACGAAATTACCGCTGCCCAGATCGAACGCAGCAAAAACGGTAGTTGATGTTTTGTTGCCTTTCACCTCACTCACCATGTTAATAGGTTCGGCAGAAATGGCCCGGATGTCGGCGTTTGCGACCCGATAAACACCCCGTGATGAATTGGGTCGGCCGAGCGTTCGCAGAAAGGGTTCCCACTCGCGGTCAACGGATTTTTCGTCGATGGGCAGCGTGAGGGCTAATCCGGGCACCTTGACCTTGTCGACGGTTTGTTCGGTTGCATACACGGTTTGTGCATAGGTGCTGAGACTCAATAGTGTCAGCAGGATGAAATTTAGAATCGTTCTCATTGGTTTTGTTCTCGTGGGATTGTGTTTGGGGTAAAGTTAGTGATAATCCGATCTGACGCCACTTTGCTCGTGACCAGCAATCGTTTGTCGCCGTTTTGGAGCGTGGTAGCAAATACATACTGATCTCCGCCCTCCTTTAGACTCAATTTTTTGCGGAGGTCTTCAACCGTCTGCGGAAAATTTCGCACAGTCAGGTTGGCTTTGAGGGTAGGAACGTAAGCCTGTAGTTCGGAACGGCTTGGTTTACAGACCGCTTCGACCCGGAATGTTCGACCGGGAAAAGCATTTATGAGCGTTTCTGATGTGTATAGATGGCTGTGGGCGGCTAGTTTAGTCAGTCCAAACCGAGCCGCTACTGCCCGAAATGCCCCCGCTTTCAAAATAGCCGCGTTGGGTTCGTAAAGATACTGTGCAGGATCACGCAGCGGTACAGAAACAGACCGTTCGTCGGCCCGTCGGAACGTGAACGTTACCTCGCCCGTTGAGGTCATATCCACAGCAGTGATCAGGATATCGTCGGGGAGGATTGGCCCGGTGCCCGCCACAAACAACACCTCTTTCACTTCGTGTTGCACCGCCACCACGTGAATGGCCTGGATGTTCGGTAGCTGTCGGATTGTTGCCTCCAGATCGATCAGAGGTGCCGTTTTGAGCAAAATATGCGTTGATCTGGCTTGTAGCATGGGCCACCAGGCCACCACGTTGGGTTCGCAGGCATCGAGTTGGGCCACCCGCGCCCCCCGGCTATCGCGCCGGGCGGGGTCGAGGTAGATCCAATCGACGGGGGCTGTCAACGAGGTCAGAAACAGGTCGGATTGGGTGTTCAGCACTGTCGCGTTTGTACAACCAAGCAGAGGGAGGTTGTGTTGAGCCAGTTGAGCCAGGTCGGCATCGCGCTCCAGGTAGGTTACGCGTTGGGCGACCCCCGCAAACGCCCATGTGTCGACACCCATGCCCCCGGTTCCGTCGATCAGGTGAGCGGGCGGTGTCGACGTGGTTTTAGCGACCACGCCGGCCTTATACCTGGCGGTTTGCTCCGACGATGCCTGCTCCACCGATACCGTTTGCGGAAACACCAGGTCGGGGTTGGCTACCCACGTAGGCAGTTTGTGGCGCAGGCGTTGGCGAGCCGCGATCTGAACCGCCAGCTTTTTCAAATCAAGGCCGTTGCTCCCCGACTGTTTGAGCAGCAACGCCTGTAGATTTGTTTGGGCGTTGGCAGCAATAAATGCCTTCTCGACCGTTGTGAGGGGTATTTTGTCTGAAATGGTATTCAAGCAAGACTTTTTTTACGTTTCTCCTGTTTTAGATTTGTGGTTTAGAACTGTAACCACTTCGATTCTCTGAACGTATTCTATTATGCAAAAAGTTAATCCGTTTCGTACGCTCACCCACTATTCCCCTGGTTTGCTACGCTACGACCTGCCTGCCGGGCTTTCCGTATTTTTAGTGGCTCTCCCACTTTGTTTAGGCATTGCACTGGCTTCGGGTGCTCCCTTGTTTTCGGGCCTTGTGGCGGGCATCATTGGCGGCCTTGTTGTGGGCCTATTGTCCGGGTCCGAAATGAGCGTGAGCGGCCCAGCGGCTGGTTTGGCCGTTATCGTGGCCGACGCCATCACAAAGGTAGGGGCCTACGAGATATTTCTGTGCGGTGTTGTGCTGGCTGGTGTCATTCAACTCGGCATGGGACTGCTCCGGGCGGGCAAACTGAGCAGTTTCTTCCCCGACAGCGTTATCAAAGGCATGCTTGTGGCCATTGGTATTGTTATTGTACTCAAACAGATTCCGCACGCGCTGGGCCGCGATAACGATTACGAAGGCGAATTTGAGTTTCAACAACTGGCTGATGGCGAAAACACCTTGTCTGAAATTTACAGGGCCTTCGAAACGGCTAGTATAGGGGCGGTTATCATTAGTACAGTCTCGCTTGCGATCCTGATTGGCTGGGAACGACTGGCCGGGCGGGGCTGGCGATTTTTTAAGAACTTGCCTGCGGCCCTGATGGTCGTTTTTGTGGGCATTGCCCTAAACGAGGCCTTTCGGGTGTTCAAACCCGAATGGTACATGGGCGATACGGCTCATCAGCACATGGTTCAGATTCCGACCGTGGCCACCGATAAACCCTGGTGGTCTATTTTTACGTTCCCCGATTTCTCGGCATTCACGAACCCACGGGTTTGGGCTGTCGGGGCCACCATTGCGGTGGTCGCCAGTTTAGAAACCCTCTTGAACCTGGAAGCCGCCGATCAGTTGGATGAGCAACGGCGGGTATCATCGCCCAATCAGGAATTGATTGCGCAGGGGATCGGCAACATGGTATCGGGCTTGTTGGGCGGTTTACCCGTAACATCGGTGGTGGTGCGCACCTCGGCCAACGTGTTTGGGGGGGCCAAAACCCGCGTGTCGACCATTACGCACGGGGTACTGCTGGCAACGGCGGTGTTTGCTGCGGGGTCGTTGCTCAACTACATTCCGTTATCGTGCCTGGCGGCAATCCTGATTATGGTAGGCTACAAACTGGCCAAGCCTGCTATTTTTAAGAACATTTTCAATGATGGTATTAGTCAGTTTATTCCGTTCATTATCACGGTGTTAGGGATTATTTTTACCGATTTGCTGATTGGGATTGGCATCGGGGCCGTAGTTGGTATTTTGTTTGTTCTCTATACCAATTCGCAGTCGACCATTCAGGTAACGCGTAAAGGAAAAGCTATCGAAATCAAGATGCTCAAGGATTTGTACTTCCTGAGCAAACCGCAACTAAAAGAGACCCTCCGAAGCTTGCAACCGGGCGATCAGGTGGTGGTCGATGGCGCAAATGCCCATTTTATCGACCACGACATTTTCAACATGCTCTATGATTTTAAACAAGTAGCGAAAGCGCAGGGAATCCAGTACGAACTCCGCGACGTACGCAAAGACAAGCGTAAATTGCCCAAAATTGCCCCTATTAAAGAGGTGTTGGTTGAATGAATGGAGTCTACGAAAGAGTAAAATAGCGCAGGGGGTTTCTTAAATTATCAGTTTTGGGAAACCCCTTGCCATGATTTCTGAACATCAAACGCAAAAAAAGAGCAACACCCGGTCTTTAGTGAATGTGATCGGGGCCTCCTCAGTCGGAACACTCATTGAGTGGTACGATTTCTACATCTTTGGTTCGCTGGCGACCATCCTGGCCACCAAGTTTTTCCCTGAAGGCAATTCTACAGCCGCCTTTCTAAGTACACTGGCCACCTTTGCCGCTGGTTTTGTGGTCCGGCCTTTTGGTGCCCTTTTCTTCGGGCGACTTGGCGATTTGATTGGCCGTAAATACACCTTTATGGTCACGCTCCTGCTCATGGGCGGGGCTACTTTTCTCATTGGTTTGGTGCCCGATTATGAGACCATCGGCTTTATGGCCCCGCTGTTGGTGCTGGTGTTGCGTCTGTTGCAGGGTCTCGCGCTCGGTGGCGAATATGGCGGGGCCGCTACCTATGTAGCTGAACATTCGCCTGCTGAGGGTCGGGGCTTTTGGACTTCCTGGATTCAGATTACGGCAACGGCGGGTTTGTTTGTGTCGCTGATCGTGATTCTGCTCACTCGTACGTCGATGAGCAAAGAGGCCTTCGACGATTGGGGCTGGCGGGTTCCGTTCTGGGTGTCGATTCTGATGGTGGGTGTGTCGTATATCATCCGGCGCAACATGCACGAGTCGCCCCTGTTTGCGAAGGTGAAAGCCGAGGGCAAAACCTCGACTAACCCGCTTAAAGAGAGTTTTGGCAACAAATTCAACTTCAAGTTTGTGTTGCTGGCCTTGTTTGGAGCTACGATGGGGCAGGGTGTCGTTTGGTATACAGGCCAGTTCTACGCCATGAGCTTCATCAAAACGGTGTGCAATGTCGACGCCCTTCAGGCCGACGGCCTGATGAGTATCGCCTTGCTGATGGCAACGCCGTTTTTTGTGCTGTTTGGCTGGCTGTCGGATCGCATTGGTCGCAAAGGCATCATGCTGGCTGGTATGTTGGTTGCCCTTGTGGCCTATCGCCCGATCTACGAGCGCATGTATCAGGCCACGAACCTCGCGAACAAGCAGGAAATAACGGCGGCTACCATTAAGGATTCGGTGGTAATGGCTAACCCGAAGGTGGCGGAGGCTTCTATTATGACGAAAACCGTGAAGAAGGAGTACACCGACGGTACGAAACTGACCGAAGTTACCAAGCTCAAAATCGCGGCTGATCCCAACGCCGAACCCGCAAAGGCCGAGGTGAAAAAGACCGTCAGCATCAACGACGACGACCGCTGGACGCTGATCTGGTTGGTGTTTATTCAGGTGTTCTTCGTGACGATGGTGTACGGCCCAATTGCGGCCTTCCTGGTGGAGATGTTCCCGACCAAGATTCGTTACACCTCGATGTCGCTTCCGTATCATATTGGAAACGGGGTGTTTGGTGGTCTGCTTCCTGCCGTGGCTACGTATTTGGCAACGGGCGCAAAAGAAGCCAATATGGCTGCCGAGAAAGCAAGCGAGGCTCTGCCCTACGCAACGCCGTATCTGGAGGGTCTCTGGTATCCGATTATTGTGGCCGCTGTGAGTTTCACTATTGGTTTGTTTTACATCAAGAATCGCCCGGTTGCTGCCGAGGAGTAAGAAATCATGAATACAATTAAACGACTTCTTGGCCTCGTGTGGCTGGGCCTGGCCGCATTGTCTGGCTATTATGGCATAACAGCCCTGGGTATTCCCAAATTGACATCGGGTAAAACGGACGACCTCGTATTCGGTATTATCATCGTATTTGTGTTGATGCCAATTATCGTGGGCGGGCTGGTCACGTTCGGTCTATACGCGCTACAGGGCGAATACAACGATGAGACAAACTAAGCCCGGAAGATTGAAAAAATGAGCTGGTTGAGTGAAGCGTGTACGCGGGTCTATGCCGAAAAGCCGTAGAATTGTACGATGATTGATTCTGTACTAAACCCTTACACCGAAGCGTACAACCGCAGCCTGACCGATCCGGTCGGGTTCTGGACCGATCAGGCCCGCGCCATACCGTGGGTTGAGTTCCCTACGGACATTCTTTCCAAGGACGAAAATGGACTTACCCGTTGGTATGCCGACGGTATGATGAATACCTGTTATGCCGCCGTCGATTACCACGTAGAGCAGGGTCGGGGCGATCAGATAGCCCTGATTTACGACTCGCCCGTGACGCGTACAGTCCGTCGTTACACCTACCGCGACCTGCAAACCGAAGTAGCGCAGGTTGCCGGGGCGTTGCGGCAGTTGGGGGTTGGTTACGGCGATACGGTGGTTATCTACCTGCCAATGGTGCCCGAAGCCGCCTTTGCCATGCTGGCCTGTGCGCGCCTGGGAGCGGTCCATTCGGTGGTGTTTGGTGGGTTTGCCCCCCACGAACTGGCCCTGCGCATCAATGACGCCCAACCAAAGGTGATTCTGTCGGCCTCCTGCGGCATTGAGTTCGACCGGGTGATTCCGTATAAACCCTTGCTGGACGAGGCTATCCGCCTGGCCGAGCATCAACCTGATTACTGCCTGATTCTGCAACGGCCCCAATGCACGGCCGAGTTGCAGGCTGGGCGCGACATCGACTGGGCAAGCGTTGTGCGGCAGGCCGACCCCGCCGGATGGATTCCCGTGCGGGCTACCGACCCGCTGTATATTTTGTACACCTCCGGCACGACTGGCAAACCCAAAGGCATCGTTCGCGACAACGGTGGTCATGCCGTAGCCCTGAAATACAGCCTCAAGGCCATTTACAATGTCGAGCCGGGCGATGTGTTCTGGGCCGCGTCGGACTTGGGCTGGGCCGTAGGGCATTGCTACATTGTGTACGGAACCTTGATTGGGGGCTGCACGGCCATTTTGTTTGAGGGTAAACCTGTCCGTACGCCCGACGCCGGGACGTACTGGCGAGTTATTCAGGACCACCGCGTGAAGGTATTCTTCACGGCCCCCACCGCGTTCCGGGCCATCAAGAAAGAAGACCCTGAAGGGCGACTCCGTCAAGGATACGATCAGTCGTCGCTCGAAACGATTTTTGTGGCGGGCGAACGCTGCGACCCGCCCACGCTCAACTGGCTGGGCGACCTGACGGGCGTGCCCATCATCGACCATTGGTGGCAAACCGAATCGGGCTGGCCAATGGTGGCGAATCCGATGGGCTTGGGGCCGGTGCTGGTTAAAGCGGGGTCGTCGTCGTTGCCGGTGCCGGGCTACGATTTACAGATCCTGAACGAAGCGGGCGAACCACTTGGCCCGAACGAAGAAGGCTACGTGTGCCTGAAACTGCCCCTCCCCCCTGGCTTTACGCCCACCCTCTGGCGAGACCCCGAACGCTTCCGGCAAGCCTACCTCGACCGGTTTCCGGGCTACTACCTCTCCGGCGATGGCGGCTACCGCGACGCCGACGGCTACGTGTTCATCATGGGCCGCGTGGACGATGTGATCAACGTGGCCGGCCACCGACTTTCAACGGGCGAAATGGAAGAGATCGTAAGCGCGCACCCCGCCGTAGCCGAGTGCGCCGTAGTGGGCATCGCCGACGAACTGCGCGGCCAACGTCCCGTGGGGTTCGTAGTCCTGAAAGACGATTGGCTGGATACCTCCCGCTCGGTCGAAACCGAACTGGTCGCTATGATTCGGGAGAAGATTGGCGCGGTAGCTTATTTCCGGCAAGCCGTGATTGTGAAACGCCTGCCCAAAACGCGGTCGGGTAAAATCTTGCGCAAAACCATCCGGCAGATCGCTGATGGCGAGTCGTTTACAGTGCCATCGACCATTGATGATCCAATGATTTTAGATGAAATTCGAGTGATGCTGAACCATAGTGGAATTACAAGAAGCTAATGGCGAAGCAGACGAGTCAATACGACAAGATATTTAGGGAAAACCTTGAAGCAGTGATTCCGGGCCTGATTCGGACGGTGCTTGGCATTAACGCGGTCGAAACGGAAGAGTTACCCGATGACCTTCAACATACTAAAGAGCGCAAGCCGGATGTACTCAAAAAAATTACCGACGATACAGGTAAGGTTTTTGTACTCCATATTGAATTTCAACTCGTAGACGAGCCGGAAATGGTCTATCGAATGGCAGAATATTACGTTATGCTGGAGCGAAAATATAAGCTGCCTGTGGAGCAGTTTGTGCTGTATCTTGGTGCTGAAAAACCTAAAATGAAGGTCAGTTTAGATAGTCTTTGGATGCAATTCCGGTACAGAATGATTGCATTTGCCCAGTTGGACTATCAAGTTTTCTTAAATTCGGACGAACCCGAAGAGATCATCCTGGCTATTTTGGGGGATTTTCGAGATAATGACCCCGCCAAAACGATCACGCAGATTATTCGTCGAATCCAAGAAACGGCGGAAGGCGATTTTACGTTTAAAAGACGATTCAATCAGTTGCGCATTCTAGCACAGTTACGAAGTTTAAACACAACATTAGAAGAGGTCATGGACAGCATTGCACAGTTTTTTAGTGAGGAGCGGGACGTGCTTTACTTACGAGGTTTGAAAAAAGGAGAAGCACGCGGGGAAGCACGCGGGGAAGCTCGTGGAGAAGCACGCGGGGAAGCTCGTGGCGAAGCAAGAGGTGAGCAAAAAGCACAAATCCGATTCGTGCGAGGTCTTCTAACCAAAATGTCGTTGACGGTTGAACAGATTGCCGAGATAGCGGATGTGTCCGTCGACTTTGTTCGGCAGGTTCAGCAAAATAAGATGTAACACAGCCATTCAGTTTTTACATGAATTACCAAATCCAAACCTTTGACGAATACCAGGCCGCTTACCAGAAAAGCGTAGAGGACCCCGAAGCCTTTTGGGCCGAGGTAGCGCAGAACTTCCACTGGCGAAAACCCTGGACCAAAACCCTGCAATGGAACTTCGACGAACCGAACGTAAAGTGGTTCATCGGTGGGAAGTTGAACATTACCGAAAACTGCCTCGACCGGCATTTGGCTACCCGTGGCGACCAACCCGCTATTATTTGGGAACCCAATGATCCCCATGAAGCAGGCGTTACGCTCACCTACCGGATGCTTCACGATCAGGTGTGTCGGATGGCCAATGTGCTCAAACGCAACGGCGTGCGAAAAGGCGACCGCATCTGCATCTACATGCCGATGGTGCCCGAACTGGCCATTGCTGTGTTGGCCTGTGCCCGCATTGGGGCCGTTCACTCGGTGGTGTTTGGCGGTTTTTCTGCCCAGAGCATCGCCGACCGGATCAACGATGCCCAGTGCAAACTGGTCATTACGTCGGATGGGGCCTTTCGGGGCGGGAAAGAGATTCCACTCAAGAGTGTGGTCGATGATGCCCTGATCGGTTGCCCGAGCGTAGAGCGCGTGATTGTGATGACCCGCACCCGCACGCCTGTTGCCATGCTCAAAGGCCGCGACGTATGGATGGAGCAGGAACTCAAGCAGGTCACCGCCGACTGCCCTGCTGAGGAGATGGACGCCGAAGACATGCTGTTTATTCTCTACACCTCCGGCTCAACAGGCAAGCCCAAAGGCGTGGTGCATACCTGCGGGGGCTATATGGTCTATTCGGCCTATACGTTCTCGAACGTGTTTCAATACAAGGAGAACCAGGTTCATTTCTGCACGGCTGACATCGGCTGGATTACGGGCCACAGCTATATCGTATATGGCCCACTCGCCAACGGGGCCACTACGCTCTTGTTCGAGGGTGTCCCGACCTACCCCGACGCCGGGCGGTTCTGGGAGATTGTCGATAAGCACCAGGTGAACATCTTGTACACGGCCCCAACGGCGATTCGCTCGCTGATGAGCTTCGGGCTGGAACCCGTTCAGAAATACGATCTGAGCAGTTTGCAGGTGCTTGGTTCCGTGGGCGAACCCATTAACGCCGAAGCCTGGCACTGGTACGACGATAACATTGGAAAGAACAATTGCCCCATTGTCGATACGTGGTGGCAAACCGAAAACGGGGGCATACTGATTTCGCCTATCGCCGGGATCACCAAAACCAAACCGACCTACGCCACGTTGCCCCTGCCGGGCGTTCAGCCGGTGCTTGTGGATGAAAACGGGAAGATAATTGAGGGGAATGGCGTGTCGGGGAATCTCTGTATGAAGTTTCCGTGGCCGGGCATCCTGCGCACTACCTACGGCGACCACGAACGCTGCCGCCAAACCTATTTCTCAACCTACCCCGGCCTCTACTTTACGGGCGACGGTTGCCTCCGCGACGAAGACGGCTACTACCGCATCACGGGCCGTGTGGACGATGTACTCAACGTATCGGGGCACCGCATCGGCACGGCAGAGGTCGAAAACGCGATTAACATGCACACGGGTGTGGTGGAGAGTGCAGTCGTGGGCTACCCCCACGACATCAAAGGGCAGGGCATTTACGCCTACGTGATCACCGATCAACTTCCCGACGGACACGACGCCGACCTGACTAAACGCGACATTCTGGCGACGGTGAGCCGCGTGATTGGTCCCATCGCCAAACCCGACAAAATCCAGTTCGTCACGGGCCTGCCCAAAACACGCTCTGGCAAAATCATGCGCCGAATCCTGCGCAAAATCGCCGAGGGCGACACGTCCAACCTCGGCGACACCACTACCCTCCTCGATCCGGCAGTGGTAGAGGAGATAAAGGCGGGAGCGGTGTAGTTTCTTTGTCATGCTGACGAACATAGAGACGCCGGGCTGTGAGGTCCGGCGTCTCTATGTTGGCCTTTACTTCTTGCTGGCAAACCAATACAACACGCCCATAAACGCCAACAGGGCCAGTACCAGCAACGCGATTTTGATCCACGATTTGGGCCGCTCGCCCGCTACCTGCCCGGTTTGGCCATTCACCAGGAACCGGTAGAGTTTGCCGTTGTAGGTGTAAGCGCAAATCCAGAGAGGCAACAGCAGGTGTTTGAATGTCTGTTCGCTCAGGCTGGTGTTTACATTTAGGCCTCGCTGAGTGTCACCTCCAAGCTGATTGGCGCAGGCCTGATGCTCGCGTTCGCGAAGCTGCTCTTCGGCTTTGCGGGTGCTTTCGCCGAGGTCGATGCTGTAGACCTCGGCCTCCCAGCCCAGCAAAAAGCGCGGGTCGTAGTCAACGACGCCCGTCATGTCGTAGTGGCTCACGTCGCTAACGGAATCTTCCTGTTGGGTCAATCGGCGCGAGGCCATCAGCAGCAGGTCGTCGTAGGTGGCCGAATGATGCCCCGACCGATATTCCCAGCGCGTTTTTTGTTGCTGTTGCGTAACCGTTTGCCCGTTGCTGTTTTGGGTTTGCACCGACACAAAATAATGGAACCCGGCTTCGCCCGACCAACTCGATTCGGCGCGGGCATCGAACGTCCAGTAAGGAATGTAGATGCCATGCAGATTGTCGAGCATGGCCCCGTCTTTGAGGTCGGAGGGGGACAGCCAATCGGTGCCGACCCAGTCTTTGAAGCGTTCCTGGGCAGCAGCCCGCGAGATTCGGAACGGCAACACCCCGGCGGGTTCGACGAGCCGGGTTTTTTGAGCATCGGGGTTTACGCTCCGGGAGCCGCAGAACGCGCAGGTGAGCGTGGGAACGTCGAGGTTGATCTGCGTTTTAGCTCCGCAATTGCCACAAGTAAACAGCCGCTTTTCTTCCGTGGGGGCTTGAGGCAAACCGTCACCCTCTACCCGAAACGAAAGCGGGTTCTCGACAATTCGACTCTTGGTAAACGGCAGGGGTTGACCATTGCCGCAGTGGCCGCAACTGAGTTGCTGCTTGTCGGCTGAGAACGTCAGTTGCGCCCCGCATTGGGTGCAGGGCGCAGCTACAAAATCGGATGGTCCGGCAAACGGTGATTCCATTAAAGCCGGGCTAAGAGATCAGCTTTTTTGGCCGCAAACTCCTCCTCGGTCAAAATTCCGGCGGTTTTCAGTTCGCCCAGTTGCTTGAGGAGTTCCATAATTTGCGTTTTGTCCTCCTTTGGGACTGCTGCACCGGGCGTGGGAACGTTGGCCGATTGCATGAAGTTGCCCAGGCCACCCATCAGAATCGCCTGACCCGCGCCACCCCCGTTTTCAGCGGCTTCTTCGAGGGCCATGCCCGCCTGAAACTGCTGAAAACGAGCCATATCGCCCGTCATGTTCATTTGGGTGGTCTTGTCCAAAAATGCTTCGACTTCGGGCGGCAGGCTGGTGTTTTCGATGTAGAACCGGGTGAGTTCGAGGCCGTAACCCGTAAAATGTTCCTGCAAGAGGGGCAGCAGATTGTCGCCCAACTCGCGGTAGTTGCGGGCCATATCGAACACCGAGATCCCGGCTTCGGCCACGGCGTCAGAAAAGTGGGTGATAATAGCCGAGCGGAGTTGGTCTTCCACATCGCCGATACGTACGACGGGGGTTGTACCGGCAAGTTCGCGAATAAGTTTCCCGGCATCGGTTACGCGCAGGGCAAACACCCCGAACGCCCGAACCCGTACCTGTTTCAGTTCGGGGTCGCGGATGATAATCGGGTTTTGGGTGCCCCATTTGAGATTGGTAAACTGCCGGGTCGATACGAAATAGACATCGACTTTGAACGGCGACTCGAAACCCATTTTCCACGAGCGTAACGTGGTCAGAATGGGCATGTTCTGGGTTGTCAGTTCGTAACGGCCCGGCCCATACACGTCGGCCAGTTTGCCCTCGTTGATGAACACGGCCACCTGCGATTCGCGCACGGTGAGTTGCGCCCCGTACTTGATGTTGTTGCCGTTGTCAGGAAATTTCCAGATCACCGTGTCGGTGCTATTGTCGACCCAGTCGATAACCTCGACGAACTCATTGCGGATAAAGTCGAATAAACCCATGCGTGTTGTATGTTAGTGCCCGAAAAATACGCAAAATGCTCTTACAATTTCTACATGCCCACCTCCGTCGACCAAACGGCTTTGCCCTGACAGACCTCAACTGGACCCTCAACGCCAACGAACACTGGGCTATTATGGGGCCGGCTGGTTCCGGTAAAAGCCTGTTTCTGGATGCGCTGGCGGGCAAAATGACGCTTTCGAGCGGGCAGTTGCTGCATCCGGTTGGCCCGCTCAAAACCGAAGTTGAACTCGTGGCCCGCGATTATTCGTTCGATTGGCGGGTGGCCGGGGCGGCTCAGTTTTACCAGCAGCGGTTCAATACCCAAACGCAGGACGACGCGCCAACGGTCCGCGATTTGCTCCAGAACCAAGTGCGCCCCGTCGGCACAACAGACCCGGCTTCGGTCGCACTGCCTCCGCCTGCCTACGAAAAACAATGGCTTCGGGAAACAGCCAGCCAACTCCGCATCTCCCACTTGCTTGACCGGCGATTGACCTCGCTCTCCAACGGCGAAACCCGCCGGACGTTGCTCGCCCGTTCGCTGCTGAGACGCCCCCGCGTGTTGTTGCTCGACAACCCGTTTTCAGGCCTTGACGCTGAAAGCCGCGCTCAATTGCATCTGGTTCTTAACCAAATAACCAAGACGAACATGTCGCTCGTAATGGTACTCGATGAACGCGACGTGCCGGATTGTGTGACGGATAGGTTTGTTATGGGGGGAGGGTCGGAGGGGGAAGAAAGGGATGAAGGAGACAAAAAACTCCCGGCTCACTCCCCCTCCGACCCGTCGGACCGCTCCCCTTCTTCCCTTTCCTCCTCTTCCTCCCCCCTTATCCAAATGCACCAAATCACGGTTCGTTACGGGGAAAAAACGGTGCTGGATGGGGTTGATTGGACAGTTTGGGAAGGGGAGAGGTGGGCCTTGTTGGGCCCAAACGGCTCCGGCAAAAGTACGCTCCTGAGTCTAATCACTGCCGACAATCCGCAGGCGTATGCCAACGACCTGACCCTGTTTGGTCGTAAGCGCGGAACGGGCGAAAGCATCTGGTCTATCAAACAACGTATTGGCCATGTCTCGCCCGAATTGCATTTGTTTTTCCCCCGGCAAACGCCTGTTTTCAAGGTGGTTGCGTCGGGCCTGTTCGACACGATGGGCTTGTTTCGGAAGCTAACCCCGGAACAAACGGCTCAGGTTGAGGCCCAGCTTCACGCGCTCAATCTGTGGGATGTGCGCGAGGTGCCCTTATCGGGACTGTCGGCCGGGCAACAGCGGTGGGCGTTGTTGGGGCGTGCGTTGGTCAAAAATCCGCCCCTGCTCATCCTGGACGAACCTACGCAGGGACTCGACGCCCCGCACACGGAGCAGTTCCGCCGACTGATCGACGAACGGTGCAATCTGAATCCTGATCTTACCCTTATCTACGTAACGCACTACCCCGATGAGTTGCCCGAAAGCATCACGCATACGTTGCGGTTAGCCGAGGGGAGGAGTAGGGGTTAGCAAATAGTTCTCCTCCCAATCTTTCATGGCTAGCAGTACACTTTGTAAACCTCTTCCCCGTTCGGTCAGTGTGTACTCAACTCTGGGCGGTACTTCGGCATAAACGGTGCGCGTGATAATTCCATATTGTTCCAGCTCTTTCAACTCTTTGACTAACATTCGGGGTGAAATTCCCTCTACCTGACGTTCTAATTCTTTAAAACGCAGGGTGCCTTTGAACAGGGCATACAGGATAAAAAACTTCCACTTGCCGCTCAATATTTCGATTGTTGAGCGGATAGGGCAATGGTGGCCATTTTTCTCTAGTTCGCAACTCATTGATTGTCTGTTTTACTATACTAAATGATACTGATATACATTTGTGTGCCTACTTGTAAAAGTATAGCATAGATTATTACTTTGCCAGCAACATTAAAAAAAATGACGATGAACTGGAAACAAATAATTGTGTATGGACTACTGGGATTAATCAGTCTGATCTTTGTCGTAGCCGGTGGTCTGAAAACCTTTAGTGCAAAAGAGATGGTCGATAACATGTCCGCTATTGGTTACGGATCAAATTGGCAACGATTTATTGGCATCACTGAACTGATAGGGGTAATCGGGTTGTGGATTCCTCGCTTTCGGGCATTAGCACTTGTACTACTGTGGCCCTACGCGGTAGGGGGACTGGCAGTCCATATTAGCCATGGACATTCATTTTGGGAACGTTCGTCGCTGGCTGCTTTAGTCAGTCTGCTTATTCCCCTTGCTCTTTGGGTGGGCGGTTATTTCGATAGATTCGGTCAAAAACCTGTCGTTTAGCCTCGTGCAAATTCTTTGCGTAGTTTTGTCGGGCGCAAGCCAACTACTCCATGCGCCCAAGCTCAAAGCTCCATGCAACTTCTGGACGGTAAATTCCTTTCTTCTCAGATTAAGTCAGAAATCGCGATTGAGGTCGCACAGATCAAGGCCGACGGCGGCAAGATTCCCCATTTGGTTGCTATTTTGGTGGGTAATGCGGGCCGCTCCGAGACCTATGTAGCCAGCAAAATGAAAAGCTGCGAGGAGGTGGGCATGCACTCGACCCTGATCCGGTTCGACGATGACGTGACCGAAGAGCAACTTCTACAGGCCGTTCGCGACGTGAACAACAACCCCGACATGGATGGCCTGATTGTGCAGCTTCCCCTGCCCAAACACGTCAACCCCGACCGTGTGATGGAGACCATTGCCCCGGCCAAAGACGTCGATGGGTTCCACCCGACTAACATTGGCCGCATGGCAAAGGGCTTGCCGTGTTATATTTCGGCCACGCCACAGGGTATTTTGGAGATGCTGAAACGTTACGAGATCGAAACGAGCGGCAAGCATTGCGTGGTGGTGGGTCGTTCGCAGATTGTCGGCCTGCCGATGTCGATTTTGATGCAACGAAACGAGTACCCCGGCAACTGTACCGTTACGCTCACTCACTCCAAAACCCAGAACCTGCCCGACATTTGCCGCTCCGCCGACATCCTGATTGCGGCCCTCGGTCGGCCCGGATTCGTTACCGCCGACATGGTGAAGGAAGGGGCCGTTGTAATCGACGTGGGGCTGGAAAAAGTGCCTGACGCCACAAAAAAGAGCGGTTTCGCCCTCCGGGGCGACGTCGATTTTGAGAGCGTTGCCCCCAAAGCGGGCTACATCACGCCCGTTCCGGGGGGCGTTGGCCTGATGACGATCTGCTCGCTCATGCAGAACACCGTGAAGGCTGCGAAACGGGAGGTTTATTCGTAGCGGGCGATGATCGGCGAGATAAAAGCGAAACTCCAACGCGACAACGTTGAACTTCAGCCCCATCGGGGCGGCATGTTTACAGCTACCCCTTTAACATGCCGCCCCGATGGGGCTAAAATTACAATTTCAAACTTGACTCTATTAACATGTCGCCCCGATGGGGCTATAAAGTGCCTTGAACTTGCTGCATGAAACACTTTCTATTCTTACAAAGTACCGTACTACTCCTATTCATTCTTTGCCTGGATCCCGCCCACGCTCAGCCCAAACGCGAGTTTCGCGGGGCCTGGGTCGCTACGGTGGGCAATATTGACTGGCCAAGCAGCAAAACCCTAACGGCTGCCCAACAACAGGCCGAACTGGTTGCTATTCTGAACAGCCATCAGCAAGCCGGTATGAACGCCGTGGTGGTGCAGGTACGTAGCGTATGCGACGCGCTCTACCCCAGCACGCTCGAACCCTGGGCCGAGGTGCTCACGGGCAAACAGGGCCAATCGCCCGGTTACGACCCGCTGGCGTTTATGATCGCTGAATGCCGCAAACGGGGACTGGAATTTCATGCTTGGTTCAACCCCTACCGCGCCGTTACCAACATCACCACCGCCAATCTTGACCCCACGCACGTAGTCCGGCGCAAACCCGAATGGCTCCTGGCACAAGCGAACCTGCGGATTCTGAACCCCGGCCTGCCCGACGTTCGGCAGTACGTGACGAGCGTGATTATGGACGTAGTGCGCCGATACGACATCGACGGGGTCCATTTTGATGATTATTTTTATCCCTACCCCGTGACGGGCCAATCGTTTAACGACGACTCGACATTTGTGCGGCACAACCGGGGCCTGACCAACCGGGCCGACTGGCGTCGCGATAACGTGAATTTACTGGTTAAACAGGTCTCCGACAGCATCCGGGCCGTGAAACCCTGGGTCAAGTTTGGTATTTCGCCGTTTGGTATCTGGCAGAACCGCACCACGGCCCAACCCAACGGCTCGGCCACGAGCGGTTTGCAGGGGTATAACGAAATTTTTGCCGATTCCCGGACGTGGATTCAGGCGGGTTGGCTCGATTATATTGCCCCCCAACTCTACTGGCATATTGGCAACGCAGCCGCTGATTACGGGGTTTTGGTGCCGTGGTGGAACGCTGTGATGCAGTCGGCCAATGGGCGGCACCTGTACATCGGTCAGGCGGCCTATCGAGTGGGGGCTTCGGGCGAACCGGCGGGTTGGCAGCAACCGAATCAGATGCCTACTCAACTCCGCCTGAATCGTCAAACTCCCGGCATTCAGGGGAGTATCTTCTACAACACCACCTCACTAAACCGAAACCCCCTCGGCCTGCGCGACTCGCTACGAACCAACTTCTACGCCCGCCCCGCCCTGCGCCCCGCGATGCCCTGGAAGGCGGCCCCTAACCCGCCCCAACCTACCGATCTGACAGCCACTGTCACCAACAATACGGTCGATCTGCGCTGGAAGGTGTTGACCGGCTCTGTCGCACCAAATTTTCCGCCACCGATTTGGCAGTTTGTCGTGTACCGGTTCGAGGGTAACACCGCTGGCGACCGGAACACAGCCGCCAACATCCGGGCCATCACGCCCGATGCAACCACGCAATTTGTTGATAATGACCTAAAGCCGGGCGTGACCTACACCTACGTGGTGACAACGCTCGACCGGCTCCACAACGAGAGCAACCCGTCGAACACCGTTCAAAGCCAATTAGTTACGGCACAGGAACCTGTTTTGGCGACCCAGTTTGTCAACGCGCCCAACCCGTTTTCAGGCGAAACCGAACTCCGTTACACCCTCACGCGCCCGGCGGAGGTGTCGCTCCGCATCACTGATCTGAATGGGCGCGAAGTGACGCGGTTGGTCAACGCAGGGCAGTTGGCGGGGGAGCATCGGTCGGTTTGGGCTGCTCGTGGGGCTGCTCCCGGCGTGTATTTTGCCGAGTTGATAGTTGACGGACAAAAGACCGTTTTGCGGGTCGTGAAGCAATAGGTTAAAAGCCAATATCCAGGACAAGGGGCTGAATTTCGTACTTGTTCGTGTTGAGCGAATAAACAAAGCGCGCGCCCACTTCAAACGGCAGTCGGAGCCGCAACACGTTGAAAACGAACGACAAATCGGCCCCAACACTGGCTAGATTGCGCCGTTCGGTCTGGAACCCCACAAACCGGTTGTTCACGATCTGCGGCACTTCGAGTTGGCCCTGTGCTGCATCAAAAAATACCCCGCCCTTGATTCGTTGAACGTAGGCCACGCGTCCCAGGTCCAAATGCATGTCGGCGATGGGCAGGCGGTATTCGGCTCCGCCCACGGTGAGCTTGTCGAAGCTCGTGTATAATTGGCCCCGTGGGTAGAATGTGGCGGGCGAAAACCGGTAGGTATCCTGAAACTGTTGCTGGTAGCCTCCCCGTAGCCGAAGGGAATGATGTTTCATGAATCCCGGAAAAAACAGATTTGTCTGCAAGCTCAGTTGTTCGCCCCGCAACGCGCCACCGAAGGGCGTTGTTTTCCAGGTGAACGTCAGGATTTGGCCCCAGGGCGGGTTAACATCACGCTTATTTTGCTTGAGTAGGTGCGAGTACGTAAACCCGTAGGTCATGGCGTTGAGTATCCCCGCTGAACCGACCTCATTGATGGGCGAAAAGGGCAAATCGTAACCCGTTACCCGAATCAGATTGTAATAGGCCGAGAGCGTTAGATTCTGGTTGTATTTCGACTGCGTGAATCGGAACGGCAGTCGAACCCCCGCCGACAGCGAATTATACTGCCAACGGTCTGAGCGCAAACTGTCTGCATCGAGCGGAAGCCGTCTATCTAAATAGACAGATGTGTTGCGGTTGCCCCGCTCCAGACTCAGATCAAAAATGGGGAAAAGCCCCTGATAACTCAAATTGGCGAACAGGTTGCCCACTTTCTCGGCTTGATTATAGGTGTAGCCCACCGAAACTTGACTGGTGCCGAGCAAATCCTGCGAGTCGATGCTGAGGGTCAGTTCCTGCCCCGACGATGAGAACAGCGGCCCCCAGCCGTAGATGTTCAGGGCGTGGGCCAGTCGGCGGTAACGGGTGGTATCGTAGGGCGTCGGGGTGGTCTGTTGAGTCGGCGGGGCGGTGGAGTCGGCGAGGGCACGACGCGCCTGCGCCAGGCCGGGTTCCTGTTGGATCAATGGCCCAAAATACCGCACCGAGCGGTCGGGCACGTCGATAGACGGGGTCCAGGTACTCGGGTCGAGCGGGGTTTCCACGACGCGGTGACCGTCTGCCGAAAAGTCGTGGTAAGCCAGTGTTTTGCCATTCGCCGAAATGGCCGCGTGGAAGGCTCCCAGTGAGCGCGAGGTCACCTGAAACGTGCGTCCATTGCGTGTATCGACGGCATACACGTTGTCGATGCCCGACTGGGGCGAATTATACAGCACGTAACTGCCCCAGGGTTGCGGGTGGCTGATGTTGCGGTTTTGGGCGGGCAGCAAATCGGTTCGTTGACCAGTGGTGGCGTCGATGCGCTGAAGGGTCTTTTTGCCATCGTTCAGGGCCACGGCCACGATGCTCTTACTGTCGTCGGACCAGCGCGGATGCAGGTAAAAATCGTTGAACGGGTTGGGGAGTGTTTGTTTCACCTTGCCCGTTTCGGCGTCGAGTATTACCAGCCGGGTCTTGTAGTTTTCTAAATGCTCAACAACTGCCAAACTGAATCCATCGGGCGAGAGAGCGACGGCATTGTAACGCGTTTGGTTGGTCATGCGCGTCTGCCTGCCCGTAGTCAGGTCGAGGGAGCGGATTTCGGACCAGATTTTTTGTGTCCAGCGCGGGTGCGAGCGGAACTCAACCCAAACGGCCCGCCCGGCATTCACCGAAAGCATGTCGGCATCGTTGAAAAGCCCCTGCACGAACACCTTTTTTTCGGTGCCGTTGCGCCGGAGCATTACCAGTTGGCTAATGTCGCCCAGGCCGCTTTTCACCGCCAACACCGTGCTGTCCGAGACGTACTGTGGGTACTGATAATTGGTAAACACGCCCTTTTCGGGCTGCACGGCTAAGGCCGTCGCGGGGGTGAATTTGAGACCCTCGCGCTGTTTAGCCCAGGTCTCGGTCACATCGTCGACGGTGCGTATGTAAAGCGAGTCGACTCGTTTGCCGGTCACAGTTTTCACACTTTCGGAGAAGGAAAATGGTAGGGGGAAGCGGTTGTAGTAACTGTTGAGGACACGACTCCAGCCATCGGCCCCGTTCTCGCGCCGGAGATTGGTAGTCATCAGATAGCCGAGTTTGTAGTGGTCCGGCACGTTGTCGCGAAACGATCCCCCCACCGACTTGTTATAACTGAATCGCTTGCCCGCCAGCAGGTTAGCCCGGTACTCCATGTCGAAATGCGGAAACCGTCCGCGCCCGCTTTGGCCCAGTGCGGTTTCTACGCCCACGGCGTCGCCCTCCGAAAACCAGTCGGGAACCCCGATGGTGGCTAGGGCAAGCGCATTATAACCAAACAACTTAAACAGCACCTTACCAAAGCCCTGCTGCGCCTTCTCGAACTGCACCACGTGCCGATACTCGTGAACGGCCAGCAGGTTGAGCCAGTCGGAGGTGCCGAGCAGGAACGGGTCTTGTGGGGGCGTGGTAAAAAACTCCGACCGCCGGGGTGTGAGCGTCACAAATCCGTTACTGATGCTTGTCTGGTTTTGCAACAGGATCGGCACCCGGCGGGGCTTTCGACCCAACGTCGCGCTCACGGGTTCATAGAGGCCTTCGAGGGTGCGGGCTGTGCGTTGGGCCTGCGTTCCGAAGCCTTCGGGATAGATGACCGAAAAGTTGGGTGTTTGGATGCGATACCAGCGCAGATTAGCCGGATTTTGATCGAGAACAGGTAATGTTTGGGCCGACACCGACAACAGGGGTAACAAGGCCAATAAAGACAAAAAGCGGGTTCTGGAGGTCATAGCCCCTAAGTAACGAAGAAAACCGATTGACCCGCTTGAAACTGTTTACTATATTGGCTTGATTTTACCTATCTCACATCCCGTTTCCCTCGCCAAATACCATGAAAATCTATCTACTCTTTGCTCTTCTGATATTCACCAATGCCTCTTTGGCACAGACTGTTCGACTCAAAAACTCAATTCAGTTTGGTGTCGACTACATGAGTCTCGATGCCCCTGATGACCTTGGCCTCCGGCCAACCGTGCGCTATGCCCGTCACGTTGCCAATGACCGGATTGTGCTTGCGAGTACGGTAGGGTACATGAAGGTAGAGAATAGAAATGACTACATAGATCGAATATTACGCCCCCGTGAGCGAACCACTTTCGACCTGACTATATTTTTCGATTTGATAAAAAGCCCTTTGTTTGCTGCAAGAATTGGTGGAGGCCCTTCCTTATGGCATCGTCGGGATCAAAATGTTACCAGTGTCATTTGGGGATTCAATCCAAGTGCGCCCCCTTTGGTATTCATCGAAACAATTGATGAACTTAACGTGGGTCACCATTTCACAGGGGAGCTTGAGTTTTCGCTCTTCAGGCAGTTGGCTGTAAATGCCCGCTTCTCCTTAGCCAATCTGGGGCGGGCTGGTCAAAGTTCAGTGGCAGGAGTAGGTTTGGGGTACAAGTTTTGATGACATTGGAGTAGTCATTGCTGAACCCCAGCGGGGTGTCATGTCAATAGCAACAAAATAGTGTAGCAAAACAACACAGCCCCATCGGGGCGATATGGTTAGTTTGACGAGCTTTTTTACATGCTGCCCCGATGGGGCTATCGTTGGGGTGAATACTTCGATTTTTCTATCAACATGCCACCCTGCTGGGGTTACAGCTTCTTCACCAAAAAACTAATCAGCTTTTTGATCTTGTCTGAATAAGGCGGGTAGATGAATTTCGAGGTACCGAAATCGCGCCGGATAACGCCCCGTTGGTTCGAGAATTCCTGAAAACCAAAATAGCCGTTGGCTTTGCCGATGCCGCTGTTGTTGACCCCGCCAAACGGAATCTCCATATGCCCAAATTGCCACATCAGGTCGTTAATCACCGTGTCGCCTGCTGAGGTGCGCTCCATGATGTAATTGATATTTTGGCGCGACTTGCTTTGAATATACAGGGCCAGGGGTTTTTCGCGGCTGTTAATGGCTCGCAGAGCCTCGTCGCGGTCGTGGTAGGAGACAACGGGCAACACCGGCCCAAAAATCTCTTCCTGCATAATCGCCATAGTATCGGTCACGTTCTCGACCACCGTGGGAGCAATGTAGTTATCGGACTCGTCGGTTTGGCCCCCGAGTGTGATTTGCGCACCCTGCTGAACGGCATCGTCGATTAGGTGCCGGACGCGTTGGAAATGCCGCCCGTTCACAATCCGACAGTAATCGACCGATTTGGCGACGGTTGGCCCCTCGGCTCCGTACATCTTGGTCACCGACGCCCGGAACGCCTGCATAAACGGCTCTTTCACCGACTCATGCACGAGCAGATAGTCGGGCGCAATGCAGGTTTGGCCATTATTGAAGAATTTGCCCCACGCAATCTGCTCGGCGGCTGATTGGATATTCGCCGTTTCGTCCACAATTACGGGCGATTTGCCGCCCAGTTCGAGCGTAACGGAGGCCAAATGTTTGGCCGCAGCCGTCATCACAACCTTGCCGACGGCGGGGCTACCCGTGAAAAAAATGTGGTTGAATGGCAATTCGAGCAGTTGGGTAGCTACCGAAGCATCGCCCTCAAAAACAGCCACTTCCTCCGGTGAAAACAACTCCGAAATCATCATGTTTATGATTCGTGACACGTTGGGCGTCATTTCGGAGGGTTTGATAATGGCCACGTTTCCCGCCGAAATGGCCGTCACGAGAGGCTTCAGAGCCAGGCCAAACGGGTAGTTCCAGGGTGAAATAATCAGGACGTTTCCTTTGGGTTCGTGCCACACCTGACCCGTAGTACCGATGAGCGGCAGGGGCGTTGGCACCCGCTTTGGCTTCATCCAGCTTTTGAGGTTCTTGCAGGTATGCTTGATTTCGTAGATCAACGCGCCTAAATCGCCCAAAAGTACCTCGGCGGCTGGTTTCCGAAAGTCGGCGTGCATGGCCTGCATCAGCTCCGCTTCGTGATTTTCGGTCCACCGCAAAATCCGTTGAATACGCTCAATCCGTTCGGCGGCAGTAGTCAGAGCCATCTGCTGAGCATACCGACGCTGTTTGTCAAAAATAGCCTGAATATCAGTTGCTTGTGAGGAGACTATGGGCTGTGAAGTAATCATGTTATTGCTCAGATAAGGGAGAAACGATTTTGTCATCCCGAGAAACCTTTTGTCATCCCGAGGAACGAGGGATCTACTTCCACTGTACGCAACTTGAGAGTATCAGAAGTAGATCCCTCGTTCCTCGGGATGACAAAACTGGGATGACAAAACCCCGCGATCAACGAATGAGTCCGAAAAGTACAAAAAAAAGACGGTTGAATGCCGTGTCAATTGATTTAGCAAATTATGTATGTTTACTAAATTTTTTAGCAATCGCCCTTTATGAGCCTTGTGAGCGAGAATATCCGGTATTTACGGAAACTCAACGGACTGACCCAGGAACAATTTGCCCGCCGATTGGGTATCAAACGGTCGTTGGTGGGTGCCTATGAGGAGGCCCGCGCCAACCCGAACCCCAACAACATGATTGCCATCGCGAAGTCGTTCAACGTCTCGGTTGAGAATTTGCAGCGGCAGGATTTACGCAAACTGCGCGAAACGCCCAATCTCTCGTTTGATCGCGGGAGCCGGGATTCGGGCAGCGGCAACGGCATTCCGTCGCGCTCGATTTTCCGCGAACCCCAGCCCAATACCGACGACGACCGGCTGTTTTCGGACGAACCCCTGCTCGGTACAAACACCGTCCCCGACCGAACGCGGCCCGACCTCACCGACGTGCCGAAACCGTTGGCCTCGGTTCTGGAAAAATACTACAGAGCACCCACCGCAGTGCCCCCCCCCGCTGGCCCGCAACCCGCCGACACGTCGGACCGCGACCGGATGCCCGACCGCGCCCCGGTGCCGTTTGAAATCCCTCAGATAGGCGACCCCGTACGGCCCGGTCAGGCTTCGAATCCGGCCCCCTCTGCCGACCGTGTTCCGTTTGAGGTTCGTCCGGCAACGCCACCCCCCGCGCCTGAAAACCGCGCACACGTAGCCCCGCCCCAACCGGCTCGGCAACCCGCACCAGAACCGCTCACGTTCAACAACGCGTTTGAGCAAGCCCCTGCCCCAACCGGTTCTAACCCGCGCGACGACAGCAGTTTGCCGTCGATACCACTTGTGATGCAATATCAATTTGGTGAGTATGGGCAGCGGCACACCCAGCACGAATACATTAATCGCCTGCCCTCGCTACGCCTGCCAACCTTACCCGTGGGACACTACCGGGCGTTCGAGGCCGACGCCGATTTTCCAATGCCCGGTGCGTTGCTGGTCGGGCAGTTTGTGCGCAACTGGTTCGACATTGCTGACGGTAAATTGTATGTGCTCATGACGCCACAGGGGCTGATCTGCCGACGGGTATTTAACCAGGTGAAAATTAAAGGAACCCTGCTTCTGACCGCCGACCGCCCCACCGTACCCAGTCGCGAGATGCCGCTTAAGGAGGTGCGCGAAATGTGGGAAGTGAAGGCGTTTTTCAGCCAGCAACTCCCCGAACCCGCCCCCAACCTCGACCGCATGCGGCAATTGGTCGAGGAAATGCGGTTTGAAGTGGAGCGAATTAACTAAAAACACATCCTAAACCTGCGTCTATGAAATCGTTTGCCCTTCCGTTTGGCTTGTTAGTCGTGTTGTCGATAAGCCTGTTTTCCCTGCGCCCAGCCTCCACCTGGACAGCCCCCCAATCGCCCCCCAACATTGTCCTGCTCTTTATGGATGACATGGGCTACGGCGATTTGTCGTGTTTTGGGGCTACGGGCTACCAAACCCCCAATATCGACCGGCTTGCTGCCGAAGGCATGCGCTTTACCAATTTCCTGTCGGCACAACCTGTTTGCACGGCCTCGCGTACGGGCTTGATGACGGGTTGTTATCCGAACCGGATAGGCATGTATGGTGCCCTGTTTCCGCGCTCGCAAACCGGCCTGAACCACGACGAGACTACGATGGCCGAACTGCTCAAAAGCCGGGGCTATGCAACAGGTATTTTCGGAAAGTGGCACCTGGGCGATAACCCGCATTTTATGCCTCGCAAACACGGTTTTGATGAGTATGTAGGCATTCCATACTCCAACGACATGTGGCCTACGGGCTACGATGGGAAGCCAAATACCGACCCCAATTCACCCAAAAACCGGTTTTCGGCCCTGCCGCTGTATGTCAACGAAGACACGCTGAAGCTGGTGCAAACCCTTGACGATCAGTCTGAAATAACGGGACTTCTTACCCGGAAAGCCGTTGATTTTATCCAGCGAAACAAACGTAAGCCATTCTTCATGTATTTACCCAACCCCATGCCCCACGTGCCGATTGCGGCTTCGGCGGCATTCCGGGGCAAAACCAAACATGGCCTTTACGGCGACGTTATTACCGAGATTGACTGGTCGGTGGGCGAAATTATGAGGGCTTTGAAAGCCAACGGACTGGACAAAAACACGCTCGTGATCGTGACGAGCGACAACGGCCCCTGGTACAATTTCGGGAATCACGCAGGCTCCACGGCGGGCCTGCGCGAGGGAAAGGGCACCACCTACGAGGGGGGCAATCGGGTGCCGTGCGTGATGCGCTGGACGGGCACAATGCCCGCCGGGGCAGTTTGCAATGAACTTAGCTCGACCATCGACATCTACCCGACCGTGGCCAAACTGACGGGGGCCACCCTGCCCGACCGCCGTATTGATGGACACGATTTGTCGGGCTTGCTGTTGGGGAAAACGGCCCAATCGCCCCGTACCAATTTTTATTATTACTACGGCAAAAACAATCTCGAAGCCGTCCGGCGTGGCGAGTGGAAGCTGGTGTTGCCGCATCCGGGCCGCACCTACCACGCGCATCCGGCAGGCATGGACGGTTTTCCGGGCAAAAACGTCGAAAATCACCCGCATCCGCTGGCCCTGTTTAACCTACAGCGCGACCCCGGCGAACGCTACGACGTGCAGGCCCAATTCCCCGACATTGTGACTGAACTACAGGCACTGGCTAACACCGCCCGCGAAGACCTCGGCGACGACCTGACTAAAAGTCCCGGCCTCAACCGCCGACCAGTCGGCACGGTTCCGGGTACGGCTTCAGCGAAATAAATACGTTACCCAAACCACCACGGCGAGGGTATACCGGCGGTTTTGATCAGGTAAGCTTTTTGCCGCATGAACCGCTTGATGGCCGACGGTCCCATGCGTGTGCCGCCAATGCCCGACAGTTTGAACGAGTTTTTTTCACCTTCGTGCATGATGGCGGTCAGGGCCGCATCGTTGATACTCACGGCTCCGCACTGCATCCGGCGGGCAATGCGAATGGCCTCCTCGGTGTTGCCTGCAAACACGGCCCCGCTCAGGCCGTAGATGGTTCCGTTGGCCAGGGCAATGGCTTCGTCTTCGTCGCGGAAGGGCATAATGGGCATAACGGGGCCGAAGGTTTCGTCGGTCATGACCTTCATGGAGTGATTCACGTTTGTCAGCACGGTCGGGCGGCAATAGTGGCCCCCGCCTAGTTTTACGCAGCCCGGTTCGCCGGTTTGCAGGATGGCTCCCTTTGCGATGGCATCGACCAAATGCTCGTTGATAATATCGACCTGTTTGTCCGAAATGACAGGGCCAAGATGCCCGTCGGAAACAGTCGGATAGGCAAGTTTGATTTCCTCGGTTTTGTCGATCAGGCGTTTAACAAACTCTTCGTAGATGGTGTCCTGCACGTAGATTCGCTCAATACTCAAACACGATTGACCCGTGTTCACAACCGATCCCCAGAGCAGGGCCGAGCTTGCCCGGTCGAGGTCGGCTCCCTCGAACACGAGGGCCGCATCTTTGCCGCCCAGTTCCAGAAAAACCGGCACAAACCGCTCGGAGGCCTGTTTGTAGACCCGTTTTCCGGTGGCGGTGCTGCCCGTGAAGCAGATCAGATCGCAGGATTCGACCAGCGCGGCCCCGGTTTCGCCCGCCCCCTCCAGGTAGGTGAAGACCTTTGCCAGCGCGGGCACCTCAGCAATGGTTTGCAGCAGGGGCCGGATGAACCGGGGTGTTACCTCGCTCGGTTTGACGACCACCGCGCAACCCGCCAGCAGAGCCGGAATGGTGTCGATCACCGACAGGAGCAATGGGAAATTCCAGGGACTGATCACGCCCACTACGGCGTAGGGAACCAAGTCCTGCTCGATACTAATAAACGGAATCGACGACACTCGCTGGCTGGGGGGCGCGAAAAATTGGCGGGCGATGCCGCACCAGCGATCAATCGATTTGAGCACCACGTCGAGTTCGAGCAGGGTTTCGTTCCGGCGTCCGGTGTCGGTGGTAAGGGCGTCGATGATGGCCTCCTTGTACCGTTCGAGCGCGTTTTTCCAGGCCTGCATAGCCTCAACACGACCTTCGACGCCAAGGGCTAGCCAGTCGATTTGGGCAAGGCGAAACTGGTTCACCAAATCGGTAATTTGGGCAGGATTGGGGGGCGAGATGGTATAATCGGCTTGGCCTGTTCGGGGGTTGCGGATGTGCATAGTGGGACGAAAATTACAATATATGGATTTTTATTCCCATTTTTGTGTGATGGTAATTATTGCGAAAGCGGCCTTAACGCGCTATGCGGAGAAACATCCTGATGCGTTGGTTGCGTTAATGGAATGGTACGATGTGGTATCGGTTGCTGACTGGGCGAATATAGCAGAAGTTCGGATGCAGTTCAATTCGGTCGACTATGTTGGCAATGAGCGGTTTGTTTTCAACATTCGGGGTAACAGGTATCGACTGATCGTTTCCATTTTGTTTAGCATTCGCACAATCTATATCAAGTTTGTTGGCACCCATGCCGAGTACGATAAACTCGACGCTAAAACAGTTGACTACAAGCCATGAAACTCCTCAACGAAACCGACTACAAGAACGCTTTTGAACAGTTCGACGGATTAGTTGCCCGGATGGGCGACGACCCCCAATTACAGGCACAAGCCCGCCAGTTAGCCGAAGCCATTCAGGCTTATGAGCAAGCATTTATAGCTTTCCCTAAGCCGACCACATTGACGGCCATGATCGAACTAAAAATGTACGAAATGCGCCTGAAACAGAAAGACTTAGCAGTCCTTTTGGGTGTGGAAGCATCGCGCGTTTCTGAATTATTGACTGGTAAGCGAAAGCCAACCCTCGAACTGGCCAAACGGCTTCATGAGAAGCTGGGCATTGACGGTAATTTTATTCTGGAGACCATCTAGACAATTACTACATACGGCTTCTCGGCCAGATACACCAGCCGTCCCTCCACTTGGCCGTAGCCCATTTGGCGGTACAAATCCACAAAGTAGCGGAGGCTGCTCGCGTCTTTGTCGGCGATGCTCGGCACGCTTGCGTATTGTACCAGAACCAGGTCGTCGGGGCGATGCACCACGCGGTGGGGGGCACCGTGTAGCTGCTGCCGACTCAACACGCTCCGGTCGGTGTCGATGCGGAGTTTGGCGTCGAACACGTCGAGCAGGTCGGGGTGCATCACGATTTGGGCAAGGTGCGAACGCAGATCGTCGGTTTCGGCCCGGCGCACAAGGCCCTCGCTTACGAGTTGGCGGAGCGTTTTGTCGACGTCGTTTGGTCCTTTGATCAGGCTTAGAGCTGCCACAAGCTTTTTGTCGCGGTCGCGGGTGCGCTCAAACGTGCGGACGTCGAACACCCGGTCGGCCTGCCGCCGAAGCTGGAGTTCCTGTTTGCGGTGGCCACTCACGACCTCATCCAGCACAATTTCGTCGGTATAATGGTCGCCCTTGTGGTGGTCGAAGGCATCGGGGCAGAGCGAGAGCACGTAGCTGCTTTGGTCCTCGCGCCAGCCGCAGCCGAGGGCGCGGGCCTCGTCGCTGTCGAGATACTGATGCAGCCAATAGCTAACCGTTTTTTGCGGGTCTTTCTTGTGCCACTCCATGTGTTGCCCAATCACGTAGAGCCGATCCGTGGGGCGGGTGAAGGCCACGTAAAGCAGGTTCATGTTTTCGAGAAACGAGCGGGTCAATTCTTCCTGATATTGCTGATACAGGCCGTTAGGCAGGTTTTCGAGCTTCGCGCTGATTCGGACAGGCGCGTGGTTGAGCCGCATAATCTCGCCCGTGCCGAGGGTGTGCTGGAAAAACTCTGACGCCACCGGGGCCAGATCGAGCCACAAATCGCCCATCGGGGCCACCGACCAATTGGCAAACGGGATAATCACAACAGGGTACTCCAGCCCCTTCGATTTGTGGATGGTCTGGATGCTCACGGCGTTGGTGTTGGCGGCCTCACCCACCGACACTTTCTGCTGGGCGTTGGCCCAATACAACAGGAAATCGGCCAGGTGTCCGCTCTGTTTGTGGCTGAACGTCAGGACTTCGTCCAGGAACCGGTACAGGAACGGCGCATCTTCGGCCCGGTTGTAGAGGCCAAACTGATGCATCAGCTTCTCGCCTAATTCGTAGGCGTTTAGCTGCCGTAGCTTATGCGGGTCAATGTCGTGCCCGAAGCCCTGAAGGTAGCGGTACACCGCGTCGGGGTCGTCGGATTCGGCCACGGCGCGGAGTTCGTTGGTGAGGGTCTCGTCGGGGAGCAGGCCCCGCACCACGCGGCTGTAGAGGTACAGCAGTTCGTAGCGCATCAGCACCTGGTCGGGGCGCATGAGTACCTGCATGAGCGTGACCACGAGCCGCACCGAGTCGGCGTATTGCAGCGAGAGCGAATCGGCTGATACGAGCGGAATACCCCGCGCATTCAATTCGTTAGCGAGGGCTTTGGCGTGGTCTTTTTTGCGACACAAGATGGCAATGTCGCGATACCGATAGCCGTCGGCCAACGCCTGATTCAGGTGTTCGATGGTCTGGGTGAGCATCACGCCCGTCAGGTCAGTCGAATCCTCGCCGAGGTCGGTGGCCGTGTCGGGTTTCCGAACAAAGTCGATCTGCACATGGCCTACCGTGCGGGCTTTGGGCGAGGGTTTTTGGTGGAACTGCTGTGCCGTGTCGAACACATCCGTGATCTTGCCGTGCGTGGCCTCGAACCGGCGAGCTGCAAACTCGAAAAAGCCGTTGTTGAACCGTACAATCGGCTCCGCGCTGCGCCAGTTGGTGTCCAGAACCTTGTCGTTCAGATGTTCTTCGAGCATCCCGATACGCTCGGCGGTGAACGACTCTTCCGGTGCATTGGGCCGTGTGTGGGCCTTTTGTAGGGTCGGAATGTCTTTGCGATGCAGGGCTACAATCTGGTCCATATCGCCCCCCCGGAACCGATAAATCGCCTGTTTGCCATCGCCCACGGCCAAATTGTAATGGCCTGACGACAGGGCATTGTCGAGCAGGGGCAATAGGTTGGCGAATTGTAGTTTGGAGGTATCCTGAAACTCGTCGATCAGAATGTGGTGGTACTTCGTGCCGAGTCGTTCGTACAAAAACGGCACGGGTTCGGTGGCCACGATGTTCAGAATCCGCTTGTTGAACTCCGAAATATGCACCCGCCCATCCTTCCGCAACAGGTCGTCGAATTCCACCCGGATTTGCTTCAACAGGGCAAGTTTTTGCAGGTGCGGGGTCAGGCACTCAAACAGGACCACCTGACTCAATCGCTCCTCGCGCAGAGACTCGATGGTCTGTAAGCACGAACACAAGTGGTCGGCCATGCCGTCGATGAGGGCCTGCACGCCACCGGGCGTCTTTTTGCCGTACCAGGCCCCCTCATTCATGGCGTCGCTCACCCGTTTGCCCGATTCTTTGCGCCAGTCGCCGTTGGCAATTCCCTGAATATAACCGCCCACACCCGATTTGCCGTAGGTAAAATCGACCTCCGACAAGCCTGCGCCCGTAATCTCATCCCAGGCCGATTGACCAGCCGCTATAATCTCGGCCTGCACCTCTTTTGTGTAGGTCAGCATCCGTTCGCGCATGGAGCGGATGGCGGTGGGCGTCAACTGCTGAACGCCCTGCACGGCATCGTAATACTGATCGGAGGTGAGGTGATTACCAAACTTGCTCAGCACCACCGACAGGTTTTGCCAGCTTTCGCCTTCGGCGGCTGTTTCGCGGTAATACTGCTTGAGCACGTCCGTGATCTCGTCCATTTGGTCGGCTCCGGCCTTCTCAATCAGGTTATCAACGGCCAGTTCCAGCACGGCCTCGGTGTCCATTTCGACCTCAAACGAGTAGGGGAGACCCAACTCGTCGGTGAAGGCCATGACCACGCGCTGGGTGAAACTGTCGATGGTGGTCACCGAAAAATCGGAGTAGCCGTGCAGGATGGACCGGAACACTTCGGCGGCCCGTTTTGCCACGCGCCCCTTCTCAATTTCGTGGGCGTCGGTGCCTGTGGCAAGGCCACTCAACTCCTCGGTCAACACGTCGATCATGGAGGTCGGGTCGTTGGTGGCGATGGCCCGCAGTTGCTCCAGAATGCGGCTTTTCATCTCGTTGGCAGCCGCGTTGGTGAAGGTCACCGCCAGAATATGCCGGTAATAGTTCGGCTGCTCACCCGGTTTCAGAGCCAGTTTGAGGTATTCTTTGGTCAGGGTGTAGGTTTTACCTGAGCCAGCGGACGAGGAATAGATAGCGAACATTACGACAACCGTACTGAAAACAAATCCTTCGATTTTACATACACGTAGGTGACGACGACCATCGTGACTACCCCGCCCAGCACCACCGAGGGGACCGTGCCGAACAGCCGTGCGGCCAACCCCGACTCGAACGCGCCGATTTCATTAGACGAACTGACGAAGATACCATTTACGGCGGCAACACGGCCCCGCATGTGATCGGGCGGGAAAATCTGGAGTATGGTTTGGCGAATAATCACACTCACACTGTCGAACGCGCCGGTTAGGGCGAGCATCACGAGCGAGAGATAGAAATCGGTCGAGACGGCGAACACGAGCGTAGCCACGCCGAAACCGGCCACGGCTAGCAGCATGTTGCGCCAGGCGTTGTGGGTGGGCGGGTATTTGGCCATCACGAGCATCGTGGTCACGGCCCCCACCGAGGGAGCGGCCCGCAAAAAGCCCAGCCCCTCGGCCCCGACTTTCAGAATGTCTTCGGCAAACACGGGTAAGATAGCCACGACGCCCCCGAACAAGACCGAAAACAGGTCGAGCGAGATGGCGTAAAACACAATCTTGGTCTTGAACACAAACTGGAATCCTTCTTTCAGACTGTCCCAAAATCCCAACGGCTGCGCATCCGTATCGACCACGACCGGGCGGTTATTGACGAGCGACAACAACAAAAAACACACCCCAAACAGGCCGATCACGACCAGCAGGGCGTTATCCAGCCCCAGCCAGCTATACAGAAACCCCGCGATACCCGGCCCGGCAATAGCCCCAGCCTGCCAGAACGAACTGCTCCAGGTCGCCGAGTTGGGGTACAATTCGCGCGGCACCAGAAACGGCTTGAGCGACGAACTGGCAGGCGAATAAAACCCCCGTGCCGTGCCGATGAGCATAATAACGCCGTAGATCAACGTTAGTCGTGAACTGAGCGTCAGTTTGTCTTCGAGGGCGGGCCGAAACGCCAGATACAGCACCACCGACCCCAGCATAATCACGAACAGACTGATTTGCAGGATGCGTTTCTTATCGCGCCGGTCGGCGAGGTGCCCGCCAAAGAGCGAAACCAGGATAAACGGAACCGCTTCGGCCAGGCCAACCAGACCCAGGGCCAGCGGGTCGTGGGTGATCTTGTAGAGTTCGTAACCGAGCAATACTTCCTGAATCAGCAGGGTGGCTGTGAGCAGGAAGCTGTTCATAATAAAATAGCGGAAATCGGGTATGCGAAGCGATGCGTAGGGGTCAGCCATTCAAGAAGATGTTAGATATTGGATGCTGGACGTTGGACAAAATAATGCTACCACAAGTCGTCCAATATTCATTGTCTAACGTCCAACGTCCGGCATCCATTCACTAAATTGAGCTATTTTGCGGGAAAAATTACCATTCTGTTATGCGTACTCGCGTTAAAGTCTGCTGCATCAGCAGTTTAGAAGAGGCTCAACTGGCGATTGCCGCTGGGGCCGACGCCCTCGGTTTGGTAGGGCCAATGCCGAGCGGGCCGGGTGTCATCGACGACTCATTGGCCGCTGCCGTGGTGCGCTTTACGCCCCCGCCCGTAGCCACGTTCATGCTCACGAGCGAGACCACCGCCGAGGGCATTATAGCCCACCAACAACGCACCGGAGCCAACACCATTCAACTCGTAGATGCCGTTCCATCAGGCACCTACGCCCAAATTCGTGCGGCTCTTCCCGCCGTGAAACTCGTTCAGGTAATCCACGTTGTGGGCGACGAAAGCCTGACCGACGCCCTCAACGCCGTTGCCGAGGGCGTCGACGCGCTCCTGCTCGATTCGGGTAACCCGTCGTTGGCCGTGAAGGAGTTAGGCGGTACGGGCCGCGTCCATAACTGGCAGGTGAGTCGCCGAATTGTAGAAAGTTCTGCTGTGCCGGTGTTTCTAGCCGGGGGCCTCAAACCCGAAAACGCCCGCGAGGCCATCGAGACCGTCCGTCCCTTCGGACTCGATATTTGCAGTGGCGTCCGTACAAACGGAAACCTGGACCCGGAGAAGTTGAGAGCGTTCTTTGCGGTGGTTGGTAATGCCGGTTAGTAACCGGCATGGACGCGAAGAGGCCAATTATTTCTTGTTCTCACAGCTTAACAGCCGTGCCGATTAGTACCGTGGCGACGGACCGCCGACACTACAAGCCCCTCATCGCATGAAGACGACGCCAACCATCGAATTGAACGACTACCACAAAGCGCGGAACGAGCGAATGGTCAGGAAAGTCTCGCAGCAGCCCTTAATGCCTGCCGAGGAGTTCATCGAGCAGTTCAAGTGGATAGCCGAGCAAAGCAAACGGAATTTAGTGAAGACAAGTGGACGCTAAATGAGCTTCTGAAAGAATAGGAAATGACTGCTCTTTACGTTTGGGCAGGCAAGTATAAATTGTTGCTTGATTCTGCCTGTTCTTTTGCGAGAAGTTTGTCCAAATACGTCCTCTCTTGCTCATAGGTCATATCCATTATTTCAAGACTTATTTTGTCTCGTATTTCACGCATTGTTTTGATTGCGTCAAACTTTTTTTCTGTTTTGTTAGTCTTCGTTTCCATATTTCATTGTCTCTTTTGGGGTTCTGATTTCTATCATTTTGTATCCATTTTGATAGTTGATACCATTGTAACCTCTAATTCTGTCAAGATTTACAATGTGTTTGAAGTTCCAGCTTACCAAAACATCTGCGTTACAAAGTGTCGCAATAGCAATATGTTGACAGTCGGCTCTGCTTGTTTTTCCAACAACTTTTGCCTCAATATATTTGTCGGCAAGCTCAGTTGCTTCGGGTGAAAGTCTCACTTTTTCGATGTGCAATTCGGGCATACTTGCCAAAAGTTCGCTCACAAAGTCAGGTGCTCTTAAAAGCTCAGCTTCAAGGATATCCGAAATGACTATTGTAATTTCTCCGCTTTTTACTCGGTCAAAAAACGGAATAGTGTCTGCCGAAAATTCATCGTCGAAATAACCGCCAACAACCGAAGTGTCAATGTAGATTCTTTGCTTCATATCCACGATTAAATTTATCCAAGCTTACCGAAAAATCTTGAAGGATTTTTAGTTCGGATGTTGGCGGCAATAATCTTTTCTTTCACAAGAGGTTTAGTTTATCAAGTGCCTGTCAATTAGTTCAGTGAATTCTGTCATCATTTTGTTAGAAATACTATGTGTATTGTCCTTGTAAGAATGAAGATCCACTTTGAATTTGCTATCTCTCAAAACCTGAACATGTTGTTTGACAGTATCTATCAATACTATTTTGTCCGCAATTCCGTGGAAAACTTCGATTTCGGAAATCTGTCTTTGTAATTTCTTACTCAGAGGTTTAACAATGCGATTGTCTATTGTCGCAAGCAATGGACAAGATAAACTTACAAGGTTATTGTAACGAATACCAATCACATAACTTAAATCACCTCCTTGTGAAGCTCCAATGATAACAGGTTTTTTTATAGGCTTGTATTTGTGTGTAATTGCTTTTATAAACTCACTTAATTTCTCCCCCTCTTGCAATAATATCTTCATCTTCTCGTCAGTCGGAAGAGTGTAGTAGTCTGTAGGAACAATCTTAAAAAACGAATGATTTGCTTCATCATCTGGATACTGTCCTTGCAATAATATCAGCCTGACTGGTGATTTTAAGTCCTTTAAAAATTTCCCAAACTCATCAGGTGTTGAACCTCTCCAATGCAGACCAACTATGATTGGAATTTTATTGTCCAATGAATCAGCATTGACGGTTACGTGTCTGTATTTATAACCACTAAGTTCATTTAACTTTTGATCTGTAACTGTCTGTTGGGCCATTAGGTCGAATTGAAAAAAAAGTATTGAAGTCAAAAGGTAAATCAGTCGCATTTGGTAAAAATTAGTTTAACCTCCAGTATCTCACTCAAAACCAACCAGAACTTTCTCACCGGAAAGTGACTCCGTAAACGTTTTAGTTTTCACTTCCCGACCGGGTCCTAAGACGTATGTTTGCTTTTCGCTCCTCACTTCCCCATATCCCGCAGCAGCTTGTTGGCGTAGATAAACTCGTTCAATTCGGGTACGGTCGAGCTGGTGATCGTGGTGTTGTCGCCCTCCCAAAGTTTGTGACCCTGGTAGAGGAAGGTGATCTGTTCGCCAATCTCCATCATCGAGTTCATGTCGTGCGTAATCACGACGGTGGTGATGTTGAACTCATCGGTGATCTCCTTAATTAACTGGTCAATTTTGATCGAGGTGAGCGGGTCGAGGCCGGAGTTGGGTTCGTCGCAGAACAGGTATTTGGGGTTCATCACGATGGCGCGGGCGATCCCTACCCGCTTTTTCATCCCCCCGGAAATCTCTGAAGGCATCCGGTCGGCGGCTTGTTCGAGGCCCACCCGTTGCAGGCAAAACTCGGCCCGGTCGCGCTTATCGCTCTCGCTCATGCTCGTGAGCATGTCGAGCGGGAACCGCACGTTGTCGCGCACCGACTTGGAATCGAATAGGGCCGACCCCTGAAACAATACGCCCATTTCGCGTCGTATAGCCTTGATCGTTTCTTCGTCGCCTTTCAGAAAGTCGCGCCCGTCGTAGAGAACCTGCCCGGCTTCGGGCTTCACGAGGCCGATCATACACTTCAGCAGAACACTTTTTCCGGTGCCGCTACCACCAATAATCAGGCTGGTGGTGCCGGGTTTGAAAACGGCACTCACATCGTCCAGAATGGTCCGGTCGCCGAAGGTTTTCGAGATGTTTTTGATTTCGATCATGTCGTTAGTTGGAAGGTCGTGGGGGTAAGTGATATGTGGGTTGTCCTTGTTTTATCGTATGCAGCACACCGTTCACGGTCGATTTTCACGGGTTCGTCCAATTTAATGGGTTCTGGGATAATCAACCGGCTTACTTTTGAGTTGTTTAAGAAAGAGTGAACAAAGAACCATTACAACCGCTTTGGCGGTTCGACTAAACATGAATCAAACCGTACGTACTGCGGGGTTGTTGGGATTAAGTCTGCTGCTGTTGACCGTCCCTGTAGCCCGCGCTCAAACTCCCGCCCAGAACAGCCTACCCCGAACGTCCGTCGCCAATGCGCAATATACGGTCAGTGGTTATGTAAAAGATGCGAACAACGGCGAAGGCCTGATTGGGGTGTCGGTTTTCGTAAAAGAGACAGGCACGGGTGCCGTCACCAACAATTATGGTTTTTACGCCGTAACGTTGCCCGCCGGAAGCTATAACCTCGTTGTGTCGTTTGTTGGTTTCAAAAAGCAAACGATTCCCGTCACACTCTCCGCACAGAATGTTCGCACCGATGTCGAACTCGCCGAAGAGGGCCGCGACTTGCAGGAGGTGGTCGTGAAAGCCGACCGCGAAGAAGACAACGTGAAAAAGATTGAAATGTCGGTCAATAAAATCGACGTTCGCACCATTCAGCGAGTGCCCGCCCTGCTGGGCGAGGTCGACGTGGTACGGGCCATTCAACTCTTGCCGGGTGTGACAACGGTGGGCGAGGGGGCCACCGGATTCAACGTGCGGGGCGGTAACATCGACCAAAATCTGGTCCTGCTCGACGAAGCTCCGGTGTACAATTCCTCACACCTGTTCGGGTTTTTCTCGGTTTTCAACCCCGATGCCGTGAAGGACGTCAAACTCATTAAAGGCGGTATTCCCTCGCTCTACGGCGGACGGATTTCGTCGATTCTAGACGTACGTCTGAAAGAAGGAAACTCAAAAAAACCGGAACTGAATGGTGGTATTGGCTTAATATTCAGCCGTTTATCATACGAACGGCCTTTGTTTAAGGGTAAAGGCTCGTTTATCGTGGCCGGTCGCCGATCCTATGCCGACGTATTGGCGCAGCCGTTTCTACGGGGCGATTTGAAAGGCTCATCGTTCTATTTCTACGACCTCACGGCCAAAGCCAATTACCGCATCAACGACAAAAACACGGTCTTTCTGTCGGGTTATATGGGTCGCGATGTGTTCGGTTCCGATTTTGGGTTCAACTGGGGGAACAAAACGGCCTCGTTGCGCTGGAATCACGTGTTCAACGACAAATTGTTTCTGAACACGACGGCTTTCTACAGCAACTACGATTACACGCTCGACACCGATTTGAAGCGTAAGGAAGAGAACCGGAACGATTATTTCCGCTGGAAGTCGAAAATTATCAACTACAGTATCAAGCCCGACTTCACGCTGTTCCTTAAAAATAACACCGTTACGTTTGGCGGGCAGAGTATTCTGTACGATTTCGAGCCGGGAACGGCCACCGCTGCCAGTGCGGGGGTAGTGCGCTCGTTTGGCCTGGAGAGTAAATTCGCCCTCGAAAACGCCCTCTACATCGGCAACGAACAACAGGTATCGTCCCGATTGCAGTTGCAGTATGGCCTGCGTTACTCCTTGTTCAACTACATCGGGCCGGGCGAGTCATACGAGTTTCAGACCGACATGCCCGCCGGTCAACGCCGGTTCCCGATCCTGAGCCAAACCCGCAAATACAGCCGGGGCGAGACCATCAAAACCTACGGCAATTGGGAACCACGCTTCTCGGCCAAGTATGAGCTGACGGAGAATAGTTCGTTGAAAATGAGCTATAATCGACTGGCGCAATACCTGCATCTGGTATCGAACACGACAGCCGCCACCCCGCTCGACGTCTGGACCCCATCGACCAACAACATTAAACCGCAAATTGCCGATCAGATTGCTGCGGGCTACTTCCGTAACCTCAAAGACGGTCGCGACAACACCTACGAGGTGTCGGTGGAATTGTATTACAAATGGCTGCAAAACCAACTCGATTATATCGACGGGGCCGATCTGCTTCTGAACAAATACCTCGAAGGCGATTTGCTGGCGGGCAAAGGCCGGGCCTACGGGGCCGAGTTCTTTGTGAAAAAGAACACAGGCGTTGTCAATGGCTGGGTGAGCTACACGCTGGGCAAAACCGAGCGGCAGGTGACGGGCATCAACGGAGGCAACTGGTTTGCGTCGCGCTTCGACCGGCGGCATACGCTCAACACGGTGCTGCTGATTGACCCGCGCCGGGGCGATGGATCGCCGAAGCGGTGGAATTTCTCAACCACGTTTGTCGTGAGCAGTGGCACGCCTGCTACGTTCCCAACGAATCGGTTTGATTATCAGGGGTATGTGGTGCCTCACAACGCCGAAAATTCCCGGAATAACTACCGGATTCCCGTGTATCACCGGCTCGACTTTGCTGCTACGCTCAAAGGTAAAGTGCGCCCCGGCAAGAAAAAGGAGGATAGCTGGGTGTTCTCAGTTTATAACCTGTATGCCCGCAAGAACCCCTTTTCGGTATTTTTCCGGCAGGAGCCGCCTACCTACGTCGACGTGCCGCGTAGCACCGAACTGGGCGACACGCGCCGGTTAAATGTGACCAACAACACACAGGCCGTGCGGTACTCGGTTTTCGCTACGGTGATTCCATCGGTTACGTACAACTTTAAATTCTGACCACTGATTCGTGTGATTCTGCTGATTTCTATGATTCCATCTGAAATCGTAGCTAATCATAACCGCGACGGCGGACCGTAATCATAACAATCTGCGTTCCATTGATCTATCAAAATCATGAAATCAATATATATTTTCGCTTTTTCACTCATCGTCACGTTCGCGCTTTCATCCTGCGAAACCGTAATCGACGCTGATCTCGACACGGGGCCATCGCAGCTTTCGGTTGATGCCTGGATTACCGACCAACCCGGTGAGCAGCGCATCCGGCTCACCCAAACGGCTCCGTACCTGCAAAACGGCCCGGCTATCCCCGCGACGGGTGCCCGCGTGGGCCTGCGCGACAGCAAGGGTCGCATTTTTGAGTTTACTGACCCCGACAACGATGGGTATTACACTTGGAAACCTGCTTCGACAAAAGACACGCTTGGGCGCATTGGCGAACGCTACGAGTTTGGCGTTGAGTTTGGGGGCCAACAATACGTATCGGTCTCGCGCATGAACCGGGTGCCCGCCATTGATTCGATTATTTTTAGAGAAGAGCGAATAACCCCTGTTTCAGAAGAAAGGGGGTTTCAAGCGGAGTATTACGCCAAAGACCTGCCCGGAGCCACCGACTTCTATCGCGTTCGCTATTTTCGGAATGGTCAACTGCAAAATCGCCCCTCAGACTTGATTTTGCTCTTTGATGCCGGGTTCAGCGGAGGTAGCGACACGGATGGCCTGATGTTTATCAGACCTCTGCGGCAGGCCATCAACCCCGAACGATTTTACGCACGAAACGACACGGTGAAGGTCGAGGTTCAGTCTATTACGCCCGAAGCGTTTTACTTTTTCATTGAATTGCAGGGACAAATCACGAACGGCGGTTTGTTCGCAACGCCCCCGGCCAATGTGCCCACCAACATTGTGAACGTGAACCCAAAAGGGAAGGCCGCAACGGGCTTCTTTGTGGCCTCGGCGGTCAGAAGCCGCACCGTGCGGGTCGTAAGTGAAAATATTCGGCGATGAACGTTAACCCTGCCAGTGGTCTGCAAGACCCTGGCAGTGGTTTGATAATGGAGATTATTTCAAACCACTGCCAGGGTCTTGCAGACCACTGGCAGGGTTATGCGAACCGACGTTTCAGAATTTCGACTAGTTCGCTTACTTCGTCGCTACTCATGTCCCAGAGGTATTGGCTGGCGTACCGATACGAAATCAGATCAAGGGCTTGACCATAATTTTCCATTTGGTCAAGCTCTTCAACGGCTTGGGCGTAGGCCGTGCTACTGCCGCTAAATAGCTGATTGATAAACCGGAACTTCTGGTTTAGCGAGATGCTTTTGCCGATGCTCTCGATGGGTGCCCGGTGAAACGCATCGGCCACACTCGTCGGCTCTTCTGGTTGGGGCGTCATTTGGAGCGACATGCGGGGAGCTTCGTATGCAGGCTTGGGGGCCGTTGGCGGGGGCGCTACGGGGGTAGCGGCTCGGGCTGGTTCAGGTTCCGGGCGGTCGATAACCACGGGTTCCGCTTTCTCGGCAATAACTGGTTTGGTGGGCGCAGCCACCGTGTTCGGAATAGCGGGCGGTGTTGTGTCGAGTTCGGTATCGAAAAACGAGCGGGCCGGGCTGCCGTTGCCCGAGTCGGGCGATGTACGCAGCATCGAACCCAAATCAAACGGTACTTTCTCCGACAAAATAGCCACGTATCGTTCGTATCGCTCCAATTCGTGACCCCGTTGCGACAGCACTTCATCGAGACAGTTCAGAGCCTGGTTCACGTACATAAACGGTTTGCCGTTCATGCGCTCCATCAAATAGGTCGGTACGAACTTATTGATCTGCGTGTAGCGCACAATCTGCTTGGCCGCGTCGGAGGTGAGTGTAAAGTCGGGTTGGTTACGGAGCAGATCGTCGAAATAATAGCGGGGGTCGAAAATAAGCGTCAGGGTACGGCGCAGGGCATCGGCCAGCATCGGTTCGAGGTGTTCGCGCCGAACGGCGATGTGTTGCGACACCACATTCATAAACGCCCGCATGGCTTCTTCCACTTCGGGGTGCGTAAAATCGAAGTAGGGGCTACGAAACTTCTCGGCGTCGGTCTTCCACTTGTCGAACAAATTGCTCACGATAAACATATTTATCTGCCCGATGGGAGTCAGGTTTAAAATCTGTTTGCCGGAGATAAAGGTGTGATTACTAAAAAAATCGGCGCAAACCCGACGGGCATACGAACGTGTATATTCGGTCAGGGCGCTTTGGTGGAACTTGTTCGACATTGGTAAAACTCGTTGCTTTGTAAGAGGGTTGTACGCGGAACATATGGACCGACTAGCTCAACAGAGATGCTAAAAAGGGGCTTTTTTTTGACTAAATCAAATAAATCCCGTTCAGCAGATAGAGTTATTGAGCTAGCGTACCTGTTTCTAATTTGGAGCCTTGCAAATTTAGTGCCTAAACCTGTCGTAACCCCACAACGAACGTCTGCTTATGTTTATTGAACCTGCTTCCCGGCGCGAATCGACCCACCCCCGAACGGGTTGGCTTGAGGTAATTAGTGGCTCCATGTTTTCGGGGAAAACCGAAGAGCTAATCCGTCGACTCAACCGTGCCCGCATCGCCAAACTCCACGTTGTGATCGTGAAACCGGCTATCGACACCCGTTACCACGAGGCCGATATCGTGTCGCACAGTGCCTTGTCGATTCAGTCGATTCCGGTACGAAACCCGGCCGAAATTCTCCTGCATACGGGCGAGTGCGATGTGGTGGGTATCGACGAAGCCCAGTTTTTCGATGGAGCCATTGTCGATGTATGCGACGAGTTGGCTAACGCCGGGAAGCGCGTTATTGTGGCGGGGCTGGATATGGATTTTTCCGGGAAACCATTCGGCTGTATGCCCCAACTGATGGCCATCGCCGAATACGTGACGAAGGTTCATGCTATTTGTGTAGTTTGTGGTGATATTGCCCATTATTCGTACCGGTTGGTGCCCTCGCAGGAGCGTGTTCTACTCGGCGAAACCGATAGCTATGAGGCCCGTTGCCGCCGTTGCTTCAACCTCGGCGACGACGCCGTGAGCGAACTAAGCGGTGTAGGGAAGGAAATGTTTAACGAATAGGAGAATGGAGAAGGGAAAAGGGGGGCTATTTGATTTCGGAGACTCGCTAAATGCCAGTTGCCAACTGCCAACTGCCAAATCATTACTGCTCACTGTTCTCTGCTCACTGCTCACTGTTCTCTGCAATGCCCAGCCCGGTACCTGGCAAACCCACTTCTCGTATCGGTCGGCGCAATCGGTGGAGGTGATTGGACAAAACGTGTATGCCGCCACTCGAAACGGCTTTTTTCGGTACGACAAAACCACCGGCGAAACCCACCTCCTTACCCGTGCCGATGGCCTGAGTGAGGTATCAATCAGCCGGATTCTAGCCCTGCCGAGCCAATCACGTTTGCTGTTGGCGTATCGCTCCGGCAACATCGACTTCCTGAGTGTCTCGCCCACGGGCGAACCGGGCGAGGTGCTGAACATCAACACGATTGCCACGGCCGAGCGCGTTCCGATTGGCTTCAGGGGAATCAACCACATTCATCACCTGGCCAATACAGCCTATTTGAGCACCGATTTTGGACTGGTCCAGTTTGATCTAAGCCGCAACGAAATTCGGAATACCTACTTCGCGCCCCTCACTAACGGCTTGCCTACGCCCGTGTATCAAAGCACGATTTTAGGCGAAAACCTGCACATACTGACTGCCCAACTGCCGGGCATACGCTCTATCCGGTTAACACCCACCACCAACCTGGCTGATCCGGCTAACTGGCAACCCGCGCCCGTAAACACCACAGATGGCCGGTTGCTCAACCCCAGCCAACTCGTGGCTCTTTCGCCCAACCTATATGCCTCTGTAAACACGGCGGGCGGCAATGTACCTGCCGGGGGCGTGTACGAACGAGGGGGGGCGTGGTCGCTCACGCTGCCAAGCACGGGCCGGGCGGGGGTGTTTCGAGTTGAGGGGGGGATCAGCACGTTCGTGCAGAACAACGCTAGTGAGTCGGTGCTGACGGTGCCGGGGTCGGGAACCTTCACGGGTACGCTGCTACAAACACCCTGCGAGGTGGTGGCCGACGGTCCCCGCACCTGGGTCGCCGACACCACAACGGGCCTGCTCGAAGCCACGAACGGTAGTTTCCGGCGGGTATCACCCGCAGGGCCGTATGCCGATTCGTTTCAAAATCTGTTTGCCTACCCCAACCGGCTTGTAGCCCTTCCCGGCGACCGCCTGACCAACCGCAACCTGCCCGCTACCCAACCCGAATCTGAACAATATGATGTTTCGGCGGGTCGCTGGCAAAGTGACCCGCTGGCGAGTTTGGGGCAACCATTCAACTCGGCAGCTTATCTTTCCGGTGAAGGGCGACTGTATTTGGGCAGCTACGGGGGCGGTTTGTGGACCCAAACCGAAGGCCAACCACCCACGCGAATGAACCTGCCCGTTGCCATCAGTCCGCTCGTTACGGCCCTGGCAACCGACGCCGACGGGAATCTGTGGATCGGGGCAAGCCCCCCGTTTGGGGCTGGTGCCAGTTTGCACCTGCGCCGACCCAACGGGCAATTTTCGTCGTTTCCACGCCTGGGCAACGTGCCCATCGCGCAGATTGTCCCCGACGATTTTGGTAATCTGTGGCTCCGGCTTACGTTCGGCTCGTTGCTCGTTTTTAACCCCCAAACCGGGCAGCAACGCTATTTCTCGACGGCCCCCGGCGATGGTAACCTGCCCGGCAATACCATTACGGCCCTCGCCAAAGACCGAAACGGCCTTATCTGGGTAGGCACCGACCGGGGCATGACGGTGTTCGACGATCCGGGGCGGGCGTTGACGGGTAACGTGTCGTCCAATGCGCCGATTTTTGAGCGTCGTCGGTTGCTCGGCACGGAGACCATCACGGCGATGGCCGTGGACGGCGGTAACCGGAAGTGGATTGCCACCGAGTCGGCCCTGTATCGGTTTGGGCCAGACGGCACCACGCTCGAAAACCGATTTGCCCCCGCCGATAGCCCCTTGCCCAGCACCGACATCAACGCCCTGGCTATTGAACCGCTGAGTGGGCGCGTGTTCATTTCGACATCGGGCGGGCTGGTGTCGTACGGGGGCGTGGCGACCGAACCCGCCGACGCGCTCACGGGCATCACCATTTTCCCTAACCCCGTCCGGCCCGATTTTGGGGGCTTGGTGTCGGTGCGGGGCCTCACCGACAATGCCGTGGTCAAGTTTCTGGATGCCGCCGGGCAGTTGGTCCACGAAACGCGTGCGCAGGGTGGGTCCGCAAGCTGGAATTTGGTTGACTACCGGGGCCGGTCGGCACAAACGGGCGTTTATCTCGTTGTGGTTGTACGCGCCGACGGTCAGGAAGGAATTGCTGGTAAGTTGGCGGTTGTGCGGTGATACAAAAATCATTCAATGTATGCACTTAGATTCCCAAAAACCTGAACAGATTAGACACTACTTGGCCTGCCGAGGCTGGATTGTGGACGACGAGCGGGTCGTTTCCGTCGAGAAGCCCGGCGAAGGCAATATGAACTACACGCTTCGCGTCCGAACGGGTAAGCTCGATAGCGTGGCCGGAAGCCGGTCATTTATCGTGAAGCAGTCGCGCCCGTACGTCGAAAAATACCCGACCATCGCAGCCCCTGCCGAACGCGCCGTGATCGAAGGGCAATACTATCGCAAAACCCAGCAGGTGCCCGCTCTCCATGCCGCGCAACCCGAACTGTTCGACCTCGACCCGGAGCACAATATTTTGGTGATGCAGGACCTGGGCGAGGCCAGCGATTTTATGAACCTCTACCAACCCGGCGTCACGCTCACCACCGACGAACTCGACGCCCTGATTCACTACGCCGAAACGCTCCACAACCAGTTTCGCCAAGCCACCCCCGACCCGGCCTTCGCCAACCGGGCCATGCGCACCCTAAACCACGAGCATATTTTCCGGTATCCGTTCATGCCCCACAACGGCTTCGACCTCGATACCATTCAACCGGGTTTGCAGGAAGCTGCCATGCCGTACAAGCAGAACGAAGTCCTTAAACAGGCCATCGCCCAACTAGGCACGGTCTACCTCGGCGAAACCCACCGTGGGGCCGACCCAACCCTGCTTCACGGCGACTACTACCCCGGCTCGTGGCTCCGCACGGCTTCGGGTGTAAGGGTGATCGACCCCGAATTTTGCTTCTTCGGCCCCGCTGAGTTCGATTTGGGCGTGATGCTTGCGCACCTCTACCTGAGTCAACAACCCGACTCGCTCATCCAAACCGTATTGACCAACTACGACCGACCAACGGGCTTCGACGAAACGCTGTTGCATCAGTTCACGGGCGTTGAGATTCTGCGGAGGCTCATTGGCCTGGCACAGTTGCCTATGTCGCTGAGTTTGAAAAAGAAAATGGCGTTGCTGGAGAAGGCTGCGGGGATGCTGGGGTAAGTTTTTGTAACGCTTTGTTGGGTTGTTGTTTCAGTGTATTATTGTGGATTGAGTATTCCATCATTCACAACATCATGCACCCACAACGCAACCATTTGCTTTTTGCTTTTCTGGTTTGGTTAAGCTCGTTTGTCCATGCGCAGGCGCAAACGCCCACAGTCTCGTTAACCGTTAGCAACGCCCTTTCCTGCTCGCAACTGAGCGCGACGCTCACGGCAGCTACCTCCTGCACGGGGGGCGTATCCTACCGATTCACCGGCCCAAACGATTTTGTGCTGGAAACCACCTCCCCGGTGGTCAGCGTGACTGTCGATGGCGAGTACACCGTTGTGGCAAGTAACACCGCCACAGGTTGCACGGCCACCCGCTCGGCTACCCTGACTAGCACGCTTCACCCGGACTACCTGCCGTTAGTGGATTTATACCGCTCCACCAACGGGCCAAACTGGACCAACAATTCAGGCTGGCTGATTAATTGCGAGCCATGTAGTGGATGGTATGGGATAGTCTGCTGGCGTAATCAAGTTGTTTTCCTTGACTTGGATAATAATCAGTTAAAGGGTACTTTACCTTCTTCCTTGCATCAATTGAAAACGACTACTTCCTTCTGGTTTGCTCAGAACCAGTTGCAAGGTAATATCCCTGCCAGCCTCACGCTATGCCAGAATATGGTAAGTTTGAGATTAAATGGCAATCAACTCGTTGGCATTATACCGGCAGGGGTAACGTCTCTGACAGGGTTGAACTGGTTGGATCTATCTGAAAATCAGCTTACTGGAATAATTCCTCAAGATATCGACAATCTGACAAACCTAGGAGGGATAAATCTGGAAGGAAACCAACTGACCGGGACTGTTCCAGTTGGTCTCACGGCATTGACTCGCTTAGATATCCTACGATTGGGAGATAATCAGCTTACGGGACCTATACCATCAGGTTTTGGTAAAGATGGTAAGCAAATGCAACAATTTCTTTTGCAAAACAATCGCTTGACGGGCCCCTTGCCAGCCGACTTAGGAAACCTAACTGATATTAGCTATTACTCGACATGATGAAACTTGAAAGCAAAAAAAAGGCTGGAAATTTGTAGCGACCAAGCAACAAAAAACCAGCCCCAATGGTAGCCCATTTCGACTC